>JALUBH010000018.1 GCA_027050775.1 Campylobacteraceae bacterium
GAACTGTATCAGGAATTGGTATGAAATTTATCCTCAACTTTGTATATTTTTCAGTGAAATTATGGCAAAATATACAAAGTGATTATTGGATAAGAGGTGGGTTTACACAGTTTATTTTACGGTCTCAAACTATTTGATTATGGCATAAGCTTTATCTAGCTCTTTATATAACTCATCTGCACCCAAAATCTTGGCATCCATGATTTCGAGCATGACGATATTGTCCTCTTTGCCATCCCATACTTTCTTGTAGCTTCCGTCTTTATATCCATGATTTTGTCTAAAACCGTTTAAGACATTTTTTGCGATATAGTATTTATAAAGTATCTTTAGATTCACTCCACACTTCAGTGTCAAAGAAAAATAGTTTTTCAATAAACTATTATATATCTCTACCTGAAAACCAGTAGTTTCATGCATGATTTTTTCTATGTCGTTTATAATTTCGGCAGAAGGTGCATCTTTGATACTGTTAGGTTCTTTGGTAAATCTCTCAAATCCTTGCACATCAGTCACATCTCGCGCCATCCTGTCTATGCCTTTGCCTCTTCTTATTTTTCCATCTTCCAGTATCAAACTCATAACAAAATGCCATATATCGACTATCTCTATGACTGCATTTTCCCAGTCTATCGGTTTTTCTATATCTTTCCAGTGTTTCCAGTTAAAACTGTCTATCAGCTCGGCACACTCCATATATATACATCTTTTCCAGTTGATAATCTTATCGTTTTTAGTATATCCATTTTCCCAGCCGATTCCATTTGTCTCATCATTTAATTTTTGTTGCAGTAAAAGCATCTCTCTTATATACTCTAAATTTGTCATGCTATCTTCTCCTCTATATGTAAGGGGAGATTATACCATTTTTTTGTTACAAAATGGTAAAATACAAAAGTTTTTAACCGCAAGTAACACCAACAACAGAAGCTTAAAGGAGTTTTTATGTATTGCAATAGCTTTAGAATTTTGATTATGTTCCTTTTTACCTTTGGCGCATTTGCCCTAAATACCTTTATACCGACTATACCTGTCATAGCTTGGTATTTTGGATCCATAAATCTCTTTTCGTTTATACTTTTTGGCATAGACAAGCTAAATTCTACAAAGGATAGAAAAAGAGTTCCCGAGCTCACTTTTCACTTCTTTTCACTCATCGGAGGAATTGTTGGAATTCTATTGGGTGTTGTGTT
Source organism: Campylobacteraceae bacterium (assembly GCA_027050775.1). Taxonomy (GTDB): domain Bacteria; phylum Campylobacterota; class Campylobacteria; order Campylobacterales; family Sulfurospirillaceae; genus JAADIZ01. The sequence continues at coordinate 1,194 of JALUBH010000018.1, forward strand.
GTTTAGGCATAAACTCAAAAGTAGAAATTTTTTGCTTGTTGAACTTGGTATCTTAGCTATCTGGTGCGTAGCTATATATCTTATAATTACCAATATAAGCGCTATCATATCGTGGGGGCAAAGTATCAGTGGATAGAAAGATAATCAACTTTATACAAAAACACCATGTCCTCTCTTGTTCATTTTTCGCTACAGAAAAAATTCACAGTGCTAGTTGTTTTTATATCTTTTTAGAGAATCCCTCTAGATTTGTAGTAGCTTCAAATCAAGACACTCTACATGTAGAGCTTGCCACAAAAAACCCAAAAGTATCTGGCACAATACACTTAGAAACCAAAAAAATCGGTAAAATACAGGGCATACAGTTTAACGGCAGCTGGAATGAAGCAAAAGACAGTGAAAAAAAAGCCTACCTAAAAAGGTACCCATACGCCATAGCACTAAATCCAAAACTATGGTGTATTTTGATAGAGTATATAAAATTTACAGACAACACTCTAGGCTTTGGCAAGAAACTAGAGTTTAGAAATATCTAGCTTCAACTCAACATTGCTCATCACACCAATATCTTGTTCTATGATTTTTTTAGCTATCTCTTTTGCCTCTTTTAAGGAGTGCATCATATATGAACCGCACTGGTATTTATTTAGCTCCGGTATATCTTCTTGTGATTTTACCTTTAGTATATCTTCCATAGAACTTTTCCAAGCTTTAGCAACAACCTCCTCTTTCGGTGTTCCTAAAAGACTCATATAAAAGCCCGTCCTGCAGCCCATCGGTGAAATATCTATAATCTCAACTCCATCACCATTTAGATGCTCTCTCATAAATCCTGCAAACAGATGCTCTAGCGTATGAATACCTTTTTCGCTCAGCATCTCTTTGTTTGGTCTGCAAAAACGAAGATCAAAAACGGTGATATCGTCCCCACAAGGTGTTTTCATATTTTTGGCAACTCTAACTGCGGGTGCCGGCATCTTTGTATGGTCAACTTTAAAACTATCTAATAATGGCATGATATTTTTCCTTTTTATTTTTTAACCCCAGATATGTGCTTAGTGCGTAAGGTCAGTTAGTGAAATTATATCTAAAAATTGTAACTATTAATTTAACTCAATTTGATATTAATATATTTTCACTATAATACAAATTCAAAAAACTTTATTAAAGGATAAAAAATGGAAAAAAATGGCGTTCAAGTATGTAATGTTTGCCTCAAGGCAAGTAATGACGGTCAAAAAAGAGTATATGTAAAAGCTATTTGCGATAATGAAGAGGTATTTGTATGTACTGCTTGTCTTCCAACTGTTATACATGAAAGTGCAAATGCTGTAAAAAGCAATGCTGAAGTGGAAAAAGTTTTAGGTTTATAAAAAGATTAACGGAGAGTTCAGACTCTCCGTTAAATTAGGACTATTCTACTTCGTTAGAGTAGTCTCCATCTGCCAATCTCTTTAGTTGTCTCCATCTAAATTGGGCATCTTTTCTATTTTTATCAAATAGCTCTTGTGCATGTTCAGGATTAGATTTTTTCAAAGCATTATATCTTACTTCGTGTAGTAAGAATTCTTCATATCTATCCCAATCGGGCTCTTTACAAGCTAATTTCATTGGGCTTTTACCCTCTTTCATGAGTCTTGGATCATAAGTGTAAGTTGGCCAGTATCCACAAGTCGTAGCAAGAGCTGCTTGATTACCTGATTGTCCCATTCCACCCTTTACACCATGCGCTATACAAGGAGAGTAAGCGATTATAACTGAAACTCCAGGATAATCCTCAGCATCTTTCATCACTTTTAGCGTATGTGCCTGAGAAGCATTTGAGTTAATACTTGCTACATATATGTTGCCGTAAGTCATAGCTATCTGTCCTAAATCTTTTTTCATAACAGCTTTTCCTGAAGCTGTAAATTCTGCAACTGATCCTCTATGCGATGCTTTTGAACTTTGTCCACCTGTGTTTGAGTAAACTTCCGTATCAACTACTAAAATATTTACATCTTCACCGCTAGCACTTACATGATCCAATCCGCCATAGCCTATATCATAAGCCCAGCCGTCTCCACCGATGATCCATTGTGATTTTTTAGCTATATATCTTTTGATTGTATAAAGTTCTGCGACACTAGGGATGTCAAGGTTTTCTTCCAAAAGTGGAACCATTCTGTCTCGTATCTCTGCTGTTTTCACTCTGTCATTTTTATACTCTAAGAAATCCTTATATAGTGCAACTAACGCATTTGGAACTTCATCCATAGAGTTTGCCATGATATTTGCTGCTCTGTTTCTTATAGTTTCATTTGCTATATGCATACCCATACCAAACTCAGCATTGTCTTCAAAAAGTGAATTTGCCCAAGCAGGTCCATGACCTTCTGCGTTTTTGGTATATGGAGTTGATGGCATTGAAGCACCATAGATAGAAGAACAACCTGTTGCATTTGCTATCATCATATGTTCACCATAAAGCTGAGTTGCCAAAGAGATATATGGAGTTTCACCACATCCCGGACATGCACCATGGAATTCAAACAACGGCTTGGCAAATTGTGAACCTTTTACAGTTGTTTTCTTAACAAAATCATCTTTGTATGTTACTTTTTGGAAGAGATAATCAGCATTTTCTTGCTCATTATTGTCTAATTCTTGATTTATTGGAACCATCACAAGAGATTTTTCTTTTGTAGGGCAAATTTCTGCACAAAGTTCACATCCGGTACAATCAAGGGTAGAGACTTGGATTTTGTATTTTAAGCCTTTACCTTTTAACTCTTTGCCTTTAGCGTCAAGAACATGGTTTTTAACTCCCTGTGGTGCACTTTCTAACTCTTCATCATTTATCAAAAATGGTCTGATTACTGAGTGAGGGCAGACAAATGAACACTGGTTACACTGGATACATGTATCTTCATTCCATGTAGGAACCATTGTAGCTACGCCTCTTTTCTCATATGCTGTTGAGCCATTTTCTGCTGAACCATCTACATGATTCATAAATACAGAAACAGGCAGTTCATCTCCAAGTGCCTTATTCATCGGTTTACAGATTGATTCTATAAAATGATCTCCCGGATATTTTTCAGGAACAGCGAGTGAAATCTCCTCACTCAAATCTGCCCATGCAGGATCAACTGTCACTTCTTCAAGTCCTGCTTCTCCACTATCTATGGCTTTGTAGTTCATCTCTACTATATACTCACCTTTTTTGATATATGATTTGTGAGCAAACTCTTTCATAAACTCTTTTGCTTTTTCAAACTCGATGATATCTGCTAGTTTAAAGAAAGCTGCTTGCATGATAGTGTTGGTTCTATTTCCTAATCCGATATCTCTTGCTATTTTTGTAGCGTTTATAACATAAAATTTAGCATGTTTTTCGGCCAATGTTTTTTTAAATTTGTTTGGTACTCTTTTGGCAGTTTCCGCTGCATCCCAAATGGAGTTAAGCAAGAATGTACCGCCGTCTTTTAGTCCGCCAATCATATCATATACATCCATATAAGCCGCAACTGAACAAGCCACAAAATCCGGTCTTGTTACAAGGTAAGTCGAACGGATTGGATTTGGTCCGAATCTTAGGTGACTTCTTGTATAACCACCTGATTTTTTAGAATCATAAGCAAAATATGCCTGAGCGTAAAGGTCAGTTTTATCACCTATAATCTTAACAGAGTTTTTATTTGCACCGACTGTACCATCAGCTCCTATTCCATAAAATAGACACTCTTTTACACCTTCTCCACCTAGTGAGATATTTTCTCCTAACGGCAATGATTTAAATGTAACATCATCTATAATTCCGATTGTAAAATCATTCTTTGGTTCATCCGCTTCAAGATTTTGGAAAGTTGCTATGATTTGTGCAGGATTTGTGTCTTTTGAAGACAATCCATATCTGCCGCCAACTACAATAGGAGCATTTTTCTTTCCATAGTATGCTGCTCGGATATCTAAAAATAGTGGTTCTCCGATGCTTCCCGGCTCTTTTGTCCTATCAAGTACTGCTACTTTTTCTACGGTTGTAGGTACTACATCAAAAAAGTATTTTAAGCTAAACGGACGATACAAGTGAACAACAACCAAACCAACTTTTTCACCTTTTTCTCTTAAGAAATCAACTGTTTCTTTGATGGTTTCAGTCACAGAACCCATAGCTACGATAATTCGTGTAGCTTCAGGATCTCCATAGTAGGTAAATGGCTTATAATCTCTACCTGTCTCTTTTGAAATCTCAGCCATATAATCCGCCACTACATCAGGAAGTGCATCATAAAACTTGTTTTGAGCCTCTCTTCCTTGAAAATAAATATCATCATTTTGTGCAGTACCTCTAGTTTTTGGATCTTCTGGACTTAGTGCATCTGCTCTAAACTTTGCCACCGCTTCTTTGTCTAGCAATCTGTCCCATACTGCATAATCCATCACTTCGATTTTTTGAATCTCGTGCGAAGTTCTAAAACCATCAAAAAAATGCAAAAATGGCACTCTTCCCCTTATGGCTGAAAGATGCGCAACACCTGCTAAATCCATAGCCTCTTGAACTGAACCTGAAGCCAAAATAGCAAATCCGGTTTGTCTTGTTGCATACACATCTTGGTGATCTCCGAAGATAGAGAGTGCTTGGGTAGCTAGGGATCTTGCAGCTACATGTATGACTGCGGGCAAAAGTTGTCCTGCCATCTTGTACATATTTGGTATCTTAAGAAGCAATCCTTGAGATGCTGTATATGTCGTAGTAAGTGCGCCTGATTGAAGTGAACCGTGGACAGCTCCGGCAGCTCCGCCTTCACTTTGCATTTCAACCAATTTCACAGGCATACCGAACAAGTTCTTTTTACCTTTACTAGCCCACATATCAGTGTGCTCTGCCATAGGCGAAGAAGGTGTTATCGGATATATACCCGCAACTTCTGTAAAAGCGTATGCTGAGTGAGCTGCAGCTTCATTTCCATCCATAGTCTTCATTACTTTTGCCATAATCTATCCCCTTTATTAAGTTTTATTTTTATAATTTTAGTAGAGTTATTAAAATCATACTATTTTACATAGCATTATCTTAATAACCTATTAATGTGTAATAATATTATAAATTAGATTAAATTAATTATTCATGTGCGCATTAAATAAAAAAATTTATATTAATTTGTATATGGGAAATCTTAACATATTGATATGACAATTTCATAAAAAAACATCTTATACGCTTAAAATAAATTTCACTGCATCAAGAGAGTTTGAAAATATATTCTCGCTTAAACTTTCAAGTTCTTTTCTCTCTCCATAGCCGCAAGTTACTCCAACACAATTTACTTCTGCATTTTTTGCACTTTGGAGGTCCATTACAGTATCTCCTATCATCCATGTATCTTCATTTTTTACTTTTAGTTTAGTCATTGCTTTTAGTATCGGTTCAGCATGAGGTTTTGGATTTTGCACATCTTCTCTTCCGACAAGTACAGCAAAGTATCTCAAAATTTCCATATGTTCTAATAATTCTATTGAATACCTTTTTGTTTTTGTAGTTACAATACCAAGAGTTGCAAATCTACTCGCTTCTTCCAAAGCTTCTTTGGCATAAGGCAAAAGTATAGTCTTTTTTCTTGAAATTTTCCGATAGTGCTCTTTATAATTTTTTATAATTTCTTGTATATTTTCCTCAGGCACGCCTAGTCCATCATACATGATTTCCAAAGGATGCCCTATGAGAGACTTTATCAAGTTATCACTTGGTGTTTTTATGCCAAATACTTTAAAGCTCTCATCAAAACTCTCCAAGATAGCCTCAGTTGAGTCTATGAGAGTACCGTCCAAATCAAAAAGTATGGTTGCCTTATTTTTCTTATTCACTTTAAAACTACCGGGCATCTAACCATATGGTTATTACCACTATCAACTAACTCAGGATGGCTCAAAGTACAGCTTTCTTTTTTGTATATACATCTATTTTGAAAAAAACATCCCTTTGGCAAATCTATTGGACTTTGAATTTCACCTGTTTTTAGCACACTTTCGGTTGCAAGAGGTGTGTGAATGTCAGGTACTGTAGAGAAAAGCATCTTAGTGTACGGATGTTTTGGCTCTTTAAAAAGCTCTTTTTTACTAGCATACTCTACAATCTCACCTAGATACATCACGGCTATATAGTCACTTATGTGTTTAACTACGCTTATATCATGGGTGATGAAGAGCATTGTTGAGTGAAATTTTTCTTGTAAATCCATCATTAGATTTAAGATTTGAGCTTGTATAGAGACATCTAGCGCCGAAATAGGCTCATCTGCCAATATAAGTTCGGGTTTTAAAATCATCGCTCTAGCTATTGCTATTCTTTGTCGCTGACCTCCTGAAAATTGGTGTGGATAACGCTCAAGATAGCTATAATCAATCCCTACATCATCACAAAGAGACAAGAGTGCCTCTCGCCTTTCGCTTTTATTCATATTTGTATGGATTCTCAAAGGTTGCTCAAGTATGGTTTTTATCTTTTTCCTTGGATTTAGTGAAGAGTAAGGGTCTTGAAAAATCATCTGTATATCTTTTTGTATATCGCCTCTCTTGCTTGGCGCCAACTCCGCTATATCTTCATCTCTAAATATAACTTCTCCTTTTGTTGCTTGATAAAGCCCCAAAATAACTTTTCCAACAGTAGTCTTACCACAGCCACTCTCTCCAACCAAAGAGAGGGTTTTTCCCTTATATATATCAAAGCTTACTCTATTTAGTGCATGTAAATCTTTTTTTTCAAAAGCACCAACTTTTACACTAAAAATTTTCTCTACTTCCTTTACTTCTAAAAGCTTTACTTCACTTTGTGGCAAAATACAATCCTTTTATCTATCTCTTGTCGCGGTGGATAGATATCACACTGCTCATCTGCTAATTCGCATCTGTCTTTAAAATAACAACCTTTGGGCAATCCTAAGAGCGATGGCATGATTCCGGGTATCTGATAAAGTCTCTTTCTATCGTCATTTAACTTCGGCAAACACTCGATTAAGCCTTTTGTGTACGGATGCAAAGGGTTAAAAATGATATCTTCTTTTTTACCGTACTCCACGATTCTACCTGCGTACATAACGGCTATTTTATCACAAAGCTGTGAAACTACTGCTATATCGTGAGTTATGAGTATGAGTGCCGAATGAAACTCTTGGCTGAGTTTTTTCATCAAGTATAAGATTTGCGCTTGTATAGTCACATCTAGTGCGGTTGTTGGCTCATCTGCAACAAGAAGTTTCGGGTTATTTAAAAGTGCCATAGCTATCACAACTCTTTGCTTCATACCGCCTGATAATTGATGCGGATAGCTTTTCATCCTCTTTTGCGCTGCCGGTAATCCTACGGTTTTCAGTATCTCTACACAGGCACTATAAGCTTCTTTTTTCGATACACCTTTTTTATGATAAAGTATCGCTTCCATCATCTGTTCACCAATGCTGATGACAGGGTTTAGCGATGTCTGAGGATCTTGAAAGATCATAGAAATCTCATCTCCTCTTATCTTTTGGAGTTCATCATCATCTAATTTTACCAAATCTCGCCCGTTAAATATTATCTCCCCTTCAACTATTTTTCCAGGGGGATCAATCAAACCTAAAATAGAAAATGCTGTGATTGATTTTCCCGCTCCACTCTCACCGACAATTCCTAAAATCTCACCTTTTTCTATCGAAAAACTTGTACCGTCAACAGACTTTACAACACCATTTCTTGTAAAAAAATATGTTTTTAAATTTTTAATCTCTAATAATGCCATTATCTTTTTAACCTCGGATTCATAATATCTCTCATCCTGTCGCCTATAAGATTGATAGATATAATCAACACCATAAGTAAAACTCCTGGAAACACAGAAGCCCACCAATACCCGCTAAATAGCACTTGATAACCATTTGCTATCAAAGAACCCAATGAGGGCTGGGTGATAGGAACGCCCAAACCCAAAAAACTAAGTGTCGCTTCAAGTATGATTGCATTTGCTATTCTTACGGTTGCTATAACGATAATTGGGGCTGTTGTGTTTGGCAAAATCTCACCAAATATGATACCAAAATTGCTCATCCCAAGTGCTTTGGCCGATTGGGCGTAGTCTTTTTCTTTCTCTGAAAGCACGACTCCTCTTGCTGTTCTTGCATAATATACCCAATTTACTATTGTGATAGCTATAACTACTTTTCCAATTCCCTCGCCCCAAAGTGCCATTATAATAAGAGCTATCAAGATAGCAGGAAACGAGAGCTGAATATCTGCTATTCTCATGATAATAGTATCGACCCATCCTCCGTAAAACCCTGAAATCAAACCGAGAGTATATCCGATTATTACAGAGAATATAGTGCTCGTAAGACCTACATATAAGGAGATTCTAAGACCATATACCATGGCTGAATATATATCTCTCCCCTGTTCATCGGTACCTAGCCAAAAGTTGTGATTTGGAGGCTGAAAACTGTTTTTTAAAAAGAGTTGAGTTAAATCATAAGGATTTTGGTATGAAAACAGTGAAGGAAAGAGTGCAAAAACGCACAAAATTAAAAATATAATCAACCCACCAACCGCCAATTTATCTTCTAAAAACTCTACTACTACCTCATTTTTAAAAAATTTCATATCACATTCTCACTCTTGGGTCAATAAAAGTGTAAAGAACATCAACCATAAAATTTATAGCTACAAATATAAAAGAGATAACTAGCAAATATGCCACAACAACAGGCCTGTCAAGATTTTGAATAGAATCAATGATAAGTTTTCCAGTTCCCGGCCACGCAAATATGGTCTCCGTTACAATCGTAAAAGCAACAAGTTGACCAAATTGTATACCGATGACAGTGATAAGAGGTATAAGACTGTTTTTTAAAGCATGATAGTACACAATCACTCTTCTTGGAACACCTTTGGCTCTAGCAAGCTTGATATAATCTTGCATCATAACTTCCATCATGCCGGTTCTTGTCAACCTTAGAATCAAAGCCAATTGAAAAAACGAAAGTGTAAGCACAGGCATGATAAGATGTTTGATTCCATCCCATGTAAATGCACTTGTAAAGAGATATACCGTCCCTCTTCCTGAACTCGGAAGCCAACCTAAAATCACCGAAAAAACAAGCACAAGCACCATGCCCGTCCAAAAAACGGGCACAGATATCCCGCTCAAAGAAAGGAACATAATCGCTTTGCTATACCAAGCTTTAGGCTTAATAGAGGCTATAATACCCAGGGGAACACCAAAAAGTATGGAAAATATCATGGCTAAAATCGAAAGCTCCAAAGTCGCCGGTAGTCTTTCAAATACAACATTAAGTGCAGGTTGTCCATAAACAAAAGATGTACCTAAGTTTCCTTTGGCTACATTTTTCAAAAAAGCTTCATACTGTTTTATAAATGACTGGTCAAGCCCTAAAGCATGTCTCATCTCTATGACATCTTGTTGAGTGGCATCAGGTGGCAAGAGTAGTTGCACCGGGTCACCCGCTTTAAACATTATAAAAAACACTATGAAACTTATAACAAACATGACTATAACTGAGTGAAATAGTCTATTTAATATATACTTTAACATCTCTATCCTCTGTAAAAGTATCGCCCCCTAAAAAGGAGGCGAATATGGTTTATCTTATATCGTAAGCCCAGATTCTACTATCTGTCCTTGGTGTAAATTTTATCTTTTTACTGCTGGCATAGATGTCAACTTGAAAGTGAAGTGGTATGATATTTTGATCTTGAACCAATGCTATTTGCTGAGCTTCTCTCATCTCTTTTACTCTAGAAGTAGGATTCATATTGGCATCGCTCTCTTCTATAAGCTTGTCAACTTTAGGATTCGAGTACTTTCCGTTATTGTATCTTCCATATCCTCTTACATCATCTTTTGAGTGAATAACGCCATCTAATATGGAGCTTCCATCGCCATCACTGCTAGCCCATCCGATAAGAAAGAAACTTGTATCTTGTTTAGCTGTTTTTGGGAAAAAAGTTGATTTTGGAGTCGCATTTACTTTAACTTTTATGCCTATTTTTGCCATAGATGAAGCAACTGCTTGGGCGATTTGTGCATCATTGATATATCTGTTGTTCGGTGCATCAAGAACTACTGAGAAACCATTTGGATATCCAGCTTCGGCTAATAATTTTTTAGCTTTTGCTGGATCATATTTAACTCTTTTAATGCTTGGGTCATATCCCACAACAACACTTGGGCTAAACTGAGCAGCAGGCACAGCAAAACTTTTCATTATATATTTAACGATAGCATCTTCATTTATACCATAATAGAGCGCTCTTCTAACTCTCACATCCAAAAAAGGGTTTATACCTGTTGGGCTCTTGATATAAGGCGATTTTTTTCTAAACTGATCCATCTGTAAGTATATAAGTCTAAGACCCGGTTTTACAAAAGTATTTAGCTTGCTATTGTTTTTGATTCTCTTTACATCTACCACAGGAACTCTGTTTATAAGATCTACCTCACCACTTAGTATAGCAGCTGTTCTTGTAGCGTTATTAGATAAGACTCTAAAAATCAAATTATCAAATTTTGCTTTACCGGCCCAATAATTTGGATTTGCTTTAAACTTTATCTGATCACCTTTTCTCCAGAAAACAAACTCATACGGACCTGTTCCTATAGGGTGCAGTCCTATCCACTCATCACTTTTTCCTTTCACAGTCTCTTTATCTAGTATATCTACATAAGTCAATTTTCTTAAAAATACCGGAAAAGCTTTTTTTGTGATAAATTTTACCGTATAGTCATTTATTTTTTCAACTTTGTCAATCATAGAGACTTTACCCTTAAAGCCTGATTTCTTCCAATTTTTAATTCTATTGAAAGTAAAAACAACATCATCCGCATTAAAAGTATTGCCATTATGGAATTTAACACCTTTTCTTAACTTCATAATCCAAACAGTAGGTTCAGGATTAGTCCATGATACTGCTAAATCAGGATGAACCTTTATATTCTCATCAAATCTTACCAAAGTATCAAATATATTTGACAAGATAGAGTTTGTAGCTGTTTCATTAAAAGCTTGAGGATCCATAGTGTATGCACCTGATGCCAAGCCAACCCTTAGAGTCTTTGCAACCCCCATAGTACCAACAAGCGCCAAGGCAGCAATTGCAACTGTTAATTTTTTCATGTTTTCTCCTTTGAAATAGTATCCTTGTTATCTAGTAATTGACTCATATATAGAACAAAAATTTTTATCCTATATATAAGCGACTCTTTGTATATAAACTCTTTTTTTGTATGACTAAAATTTCCAACTGCTCCCATTCCATCGACGACCGGTATGCCCATGGCACTTAAAAAATTTCCGTCTGATCCGCCACCTGTCGCAATCTCTTCACATTTTATACCCAAACCATGTGCTATATCCATATATAATTTTGCAAATCTGCCACTCTCTTTACTCTTTTGCAGTGGTGGTCTGTTGAGTTCCAAATCGTACTTTATGGTAGCACCAACACTATTTTTGGAAGTTAATATCGCCTCTATATCGTTGAAAAGCTTTTTTTGCTGTTCTATCGTAGCAAATCTTATATCGACTATGATTTTTGTATATGCCGGCACTACATTTTTAGCAACTCCACCATTTATCTCATTACACCCGACTATCACGCCTTTTTCATAGTCATTTAAGGCTTCTAGTTTTTGGATAATTTCACAAGCAGCAAGCAATGAGTTTACGCCATTCCAAGGCTCTACCCCTGAATGTGCTGGTTTTCCAATAACCTCTATCTCTAAGCTTCCTACTCCTTTTCTACTTGTAACAATCTCTCCATTTGGACGACCGGGCTCAAATATAAAAGCAGCTTTTGCGCCTTTAAATTCACTCTCTAAAATCTCTTGAGAGTCAAGCGAACCCACCTCTTCATCCGAATTAAATAAAATTTTAAAAGGCAAGTCTCTGTTTGGATAGAGTTTTTTGAGTATATAAAACGAATACAAAGATACGATGAGGCCGGCTTTCATATCATTTGTTCCCGGACCTTTTAAAAGCCCATCAACCTCACTCATGGTTTGAAAATCACTCTGTGGCGGGTGAACCGTATCAAAATGACCTATAAAAGCATAATAATCCTCTTTTTTGTCTCTTCCATACATAAGGTGAGGCCTGACCTCTTTGCTTGAGTATATACTCTCAAGAGGAACTCCAAGCTTTTCACCTATTTGGATTAATTTTTTTGAAACTTTTTCTATGCCCTCGAGATTAGATGTAAAACTATTTATATTTACGATATTTTTAAAATCATCATAAATTTGAAAGCTTATATCATCCAAAATATAATCTAATTTTCTTATCACTTGCTCAACCTTTTATCAACAACACTGCCTGATTATGACTTAAATATCGTAAAAATTGACTTAAATTCTCTAAATTAGAAATTGAAATACAACTTTAATGAAACTTGTGTTTCTTTTTTACGCTATAATTTTATAAAAGATCAAAGGATGCTTATGTCAAATAAAATTAACAAAGTAGCAATCACGGGCGGCACACATGGAAACGAACTAACAGGTGTTTATCTGATTAACAAGTATAAAAAAAATCCTGATTTAGTAAAGAGAGAGGGGTTTGAAACTGTTTTTATGCATACAAATGTTGGTGCTATGGAAAAATGCACTAGATATGTGGACAAAGATTTAAATAGAACATTTATCAAGAATGATTTAGCAAATGACATGCTATACAGCTATGAAGATATCCTTGCAAAAAATATAAATGCTAAACTAGGGCCCAAAGGAAGTGAAAAAACAGCAGTTGATTTTATAGTTGATCTACACTCTACTACTTCTGATATGGGACTTTCTATAGTTATAGACAATGATAACAAACTCACTTGGCAAGTAGTAGCATATCTAAAAGAGATCGAACCGAATCTTCACATATTTAGGTGGAAAGGAGATACAAAAGAGGTCTCTTTCGTAAACTCTATCACAAAAGATGGCTTCGCTATAGAAGTAGGGCCGATACCTCAGGGGGTTTTAAGGGCCGATCTATTTTTTGAAACCGAAAAACTAGTGGGATATATACTTGATTATTTTGAAAAACTAAACGCCGGCAAACTGGGAAAAAAATACAAAACTATTGAGATCTACGACCACATAAAACTACTCGACTTTCCAAGAGGTGAAGATGGAGATATAAATGCAACAGTACATCCAAATCTTCAAGACAATGGATACTTTAAACTAACAAAAGGTGATCCTCTTTTTGTAACACTTGAGGGTGAGATCATAAAATATAAAGAAGATAAAGAGGCATATGCCCTTTTTATAAATGAGGCGGCATATTACGAAAAAGGGTTCGCCATGTGCCTAACTGAAAAAAAGGTGATTGATATATAAAAAGGAGAGGTTGATACCCTCTCCTTGAGATTTATTTGTCGTTATGCACATCCATCTGTGGATATGGTATAGAGATATTTTTTTCATCGAAAGTTAACTTGACTTTTTCTATGGTATCAAATTTTACTCCCCAATAATCCCCACTTTTTACCCATGCACGAACCACAAAGTTTACGCTACTGTCTGCTAATTCGCTAACTGCCACAAAGGCAGCAGGATCTTCAAGAACTCTCTCATCTGCATTTATAATCTCCTCAAGAGTTGTTTTTGCAAGTTTAAGATCATCATCATATCCTATGCCAAAAACAAAATCGACTCTTCTTGTCTCTTTTTTTGAAAAGTTTGTGATATTTCCACCTATAATGGCTGAATTTGGTATGATAATTTGTTTGTTATCGCCGGTTTTCAAAAGAGTGCTAAAAAGATTTATCTCCTCTACCGCTCCACTCTCTCCTGCTGCATTAATAAAATCTCCAACATTAAAGGGTCTGAAAAATACAAGCAAAACTCCTGCACCAACATTTGAAAGTGTGCCTTGAAACGCCAAACCGACAGCCAAGCCTGCTGCACCGAGTACTGCTATAAATGAGTTGGTGTTTATACCAAGTTTACTCAAAGCTGCCAAAATAATAAATAGCATTAAGCCACCATATATCACATTGCCACCAAATTTTGTTATCGTCTCGTCAAGATTTGCTTTTCTCATAGCTTTTTTTATGAGATTTGTTAGAAATCTTGCGATTATCTTACCTATATAAAATATAAGTATTGCACCGATAAGCCTAAATCCATATAGGCTTATAAATGCTATCACTGTATCTAAATTAAAATTCATCATTTAGCCCTTATTTTATAAACTTTGCATCAACTCTTCTATTTTTAGCTCTACCTTCTTTTGTTTTATTGCTTGCTATCGGATTTAACTCACCAAAACCTTTAATGCTAATTCTACTTGGGTCAATCTTTAAAGCCTCTAGTGCGTCTGAAACAGCATTTGCTCTCATTAAGGATAGTTTCATATTGTATTTTTCACTTCCAACTGAGTCTGTATTTCCTTCTAAAATCACTTTATAGTCCGGATTAAGATTCATAAAATTTGCAACTTTTTTTATATCTGCCATGTATTTTTTAGAAATATCGGCATCATTTGTAGCAAATGTTACATGCAAGTGTATAACTTTTACGCAACCATCGCTGTTTACAACATTTCCTGCCGGGGTATTTGGACACAAATCTTCAGAATTGACTACACCATCATGGTCACTGTCTAGCTCACAGCCTTTTGAGTTAACTTTGACACCTTGCGGGGTATTTGGACACATGTCTTTGCTATCTACCACACCGTCATTGTCGCTGTCTAGTTCACAACCTTTCTTGTCTACTTTTACACCTGCAGGAGTATTTGGACATAAATCCTGATTATTGTTTACACCGTCATGATCATCATCTCCAACCACAACCACAGGTTTTGGTTTTGGTACAGGGATTGGTTTTGCTACTGGTGCCACAGCCATAGGCTCAGCTTTTTTTCCAAAAGGAATTACAAATCCTACTGTATAAAAAAGATTATTGTCACCATGGTCAAATTTTATAGCATGTCTTACTTCTGCTCTCAAAGAGAAGTGATCAGTCACTTTGTATTTTAGCCCCAAACCATAGTTAAAAAATCCGCTGTCATTATTACCGGCAAATTCATTTGATAAATTTTCATAACCCAAGCCAATAAGTGAGTACAATGATAGTTTATCTCTAAGCGGATATGATTTTATAATATTTACAAAATATCTGGTTATATCAGTACTTCGTGTAGAATTATCATAATCAACATTATCACTTCTGTCGATTCCAAATTCAACTTGATCAAATATAGAATTCACATTGATTCCAAATCTTAATCCATAAGTTAGTTGGTCATTTAGATCAAGATTGCCTTCCGGTAGCACACCGCCAATGGTTGGTGTTATTTCATATTTGTAATTACTAGCAAAAACCAAGCTGCTAAGTAATGCAAACAACATAAGCATCTTTTTCATAATCTTCTCCTATAAAAAAATTTGTCAATATTGTATCATAATCCTCAATAAATAATAATTATTTTTTTGTGATACTTACAGTAAAGCTATATTATTGAGAGAGTATATATAGGATTTAAAAAGTTCAAAATCGCCAATATCTTCTACTCCTTCTTTATACCAATCTTGGAATTTTTCAGGTATGGTTTGCAAATAATCATCTATGAGTTTTTCTTTGAGTGTTTTGTCTATTTTATTTGCTTCTGATATGGTCTTAAGATGATTTATAACTGTAGCAGCCCTGATTTCTCTTATGTCTGCTATCTCTTTAATACTCTTTTCTTTCATGATTAAATCTAATGTTTCTTGCACTGTTTTACTCAGCGTATTTTGCTTCATATCTTTTAGTTTCTCTAAAAATATCTCTCCATATTTTTCAAGTTTAACCTCTCCTACTCCGTTTATCTCCAAAAAACTCTCTTTGTTATTTGGCAATTTTTTGGACATCTCTTTAAGCGATGCATCTGAAAATACTACATAAGCCGGAACACCCTCTTTTTTTGCCAACTCTGCCCTAAGCGACCTTAGTGCTTCAAAATTTTCATCCTTCACTACTTCATCAACTTCCAGTGAAACTTTATCTAACTTTTGAAATATCTCCTCACTCCCAAAAAGCTTCTCCTTGCCTTTTAACAATTCATTTCCAAAATTCGTAATCAAAAGTTCCCTATAATCACCTCTTTTTATGGCTCTTTTTTCAAAAAGTTTATCTACTATTAGCTCCCAACTAGATTTTGAAATATCCTCTCCTATGCCATAAACACTCAATTTATCGTGAGAATTATCTAGGATTTTTTTACCCTTGCTGCCTCGTAAAATATCGATTATATAATTCGCACCAAAACTTTGATTTGTTCTGTATATGGCTGAGAGCAACATCCTTGCCTCTTTTGTTATCTCTATCTGTGCTATCTCACCTCTTTTGCAATTATCACAAGAGTCTTGACATACATCTATCTCCTCCTCAAAATACCCTACAAGAGCTTGATGTCTACATGTAGAGCCATTTGCATAGTTATACATCTCTTCTATCTTATTTTTTGCATTGTTTCTATATATATCATCTTCTATGGAGTTTAAAAGTTCTCCTTTTCTCATCACATCATTCATAGAGTACAGAAGTAAACATTCGCTCTTAAGCCCATCTCTGCCGGCTCTTCCTATCTCTTGATAATAACTCTCCATACTCTTTGGAAGATCCATATGCACAACAAATCTGACATTGCTCTTGTCTATACCCATACCAAAAGCTATGGTTGCCACTATGATTTTTGCCTCATCTTTTATAAAACTCTCTTGGGTCGATTTTCTTTTTTGTGCACTCAAACCTGCATGATAAGCGAGTGCTTTAAAGTTTTTACTTTGTAAAAAGCGGGCTGTCTCTTCACTCTCTTTTCTTGTAAAAGTATAGACGATTCCACTCTCATCCTCATAGTTTTTCAAAAATTTTAACAATTTGTCTCTACCGTTTCCTGCTCTTTTTTGGATATTTAGTATAAGATTTTTCCTAAAAAAACTACCTCTGAGTATAGTTGGGTTGTTTAGTTTCAACGATTTTACTATGTCATCAGATACTTTCTTTGTAGCAGTTGCCGTAAAAGCAGCTATAGGTATATGAGGAAACTCCTCTTTTAAGAAGTGCAATTTTCTATAATCAGGCCTAAACTCGTGCCCCCACTCACTCACGCAGTGCGCCTCATCAATCACGATAAAGCTCACATCTATCTGTCTAAGTAGATTTTTAAAACTGTCCGTCACGGCTCTCTCCGGTGAAACATATAGAAGCGAGATGGAACCATCATATATCTTTGTATAAACTTCACTCGTTTCTTGAGCAGTTAATTCACTTGTAAGTTTTTCAGCTTTTATACTGTTTAAACGCAGATTTATCACTTGATCGTTGATAAGAGCGATAAGCGGAGATATAACTATCGTAATCTTATCTTTAAAGTAGAGTGCAGGAAGCTGATAACATAGAGATTTCCCCCCACCTGTCGGCAGTATTGTCAATAAATCTTTGTTGGAGATTATGGTCTCTATACTCTCTTTTTGAAGTGGCTTAAAGTCATTAAAGCCAAAGCTTTTTTCTAAAATTGATTTGATATCTTTTTCCTTTAGTTGCAAGAATGATTCTGTATCCTATCAAAATAAAGGTTATCAATATATAAAAACTTGTATTTACTAAAAAATTATTTCTTTACCTTGGGCGCTAAGACCCACAACTCTACTTTTTCATTATCTCTAAAATTTGTTCGTTTTGTTCTTCTCGAAGACGCTTTTACCTCGCGTCTAAGATGCAGGTCTTTTCTAAAACGGTCGTTATTGCGTAATTCTTCTATTATTGGATGCGTGCTTTGCTCATTAACTACTTGTGCCAAGTTTGAGAATATTAGAACTATTTTTCCATTAGGAGCTAAGTGTTTTTGTGCCTGCTCAAAAAATCTTGGAAATAGTTCTTCTTCATAATATATAGCCTTATCAATGCCCTCCTCTAACTTATGTTTTGCTTTCATCCAAGGAGGATTAAAAACGATCAAATTAGCTTTAACATCACAATTCTCAAACAGATCACCATGATTTAGTGTTATCTTGTCTTCAAACCCTAATCTTTTGCTATCTTGATAAACACCAATAATCGCGTTTTTATTTGTATCTGTTGCAAAAATATCCCCAAAACCATTTTGAATAAGCTGAAATGACAAAATACCACTCCCTACTCCAATCTCTATAACCTTATCTTTTGAGCCTTCGTATTTTTTTAAGTATTTATCAAATAGTTTTAAGTGATCAAATCTTGTTGGAAAATATGTTCCATAAAAGGGGTGAAGAGTTAAATTTAAAGTTTTAATCTCAATTCCTCTTTTATGCCACTGCCATGAACTGTTCATGCCTTGCAATTGGGGAAAAGGGATATAAAACTCTGATATATCTGGATACAACAATTTTAACCAACCAATATCTGGACATTTCTTAACAAGCAGTTTATTGTCTTTTACTTTCAATAATAATCTATGCGAAGCTTCTCTATATGCAGAACGATATTCGCGTTGTCCTTGAAAACTTTTATCATTGTATTTACGCGAAAGATTTCTTTTTAGTTCGACTAAAACTTCTAAACCGTTGCTATAAAGTTTTTCAACGAGAACATACTTACCCGCAATCATATCAATAACAGCCACTTTTGTCTTCGTTGAAGGAAAGAAACTTATAGTTTTAACCTGTTTAGTTATAATATCTGGTCTATTTGGTTTGATAGATTGCAAATCTCTATTCATATAGCTATACCTTTTATCTCAAAAAAGTAGTTTAATGTATATATGCTTTGTTTTTGTTTTATTTCTATGATATTGATGATTTATACTAGTGAATATTATTTTTTAGATACAATGAAAAAAATAAATGAAAAAAAACAAGGAAATATTTATGTCGTTTGAAAAACTAGGCTTAGTATCTGAACTAACCTCTGCGGTCAGTGAATTAGGCTATACAAAAGCAACACCTGTGCAAAAGAGAGTTATCCCTTTGATATTGGATGGAAAAGATGTGATGGCAACAGCACAAACAGGAACAGGAAAAACAGCTGCATACGCACTTCCTATTTTACAATTATTGAGTAAAAAAGATACAAAACAAAAAACAGAAAAAGTGGTGAGAGCACTTATCTTGGTCCCCACTAGAGAGCTTGCAGCACAGGTTGAAAAAAGCATTGAAACTTATGGTAAGAACTTTGCATTGAAGAGTTGTGCAATTTATGGTGGTGTTAAATTTACCCCGCAAACCAAAAAACTCTCCCGTGGTATTGATATTTTGATAGCAACTCCCGGGCGTTTACTAGAACACATCAAACAAGAGAATCTTAATCTTTCTAAAGTAGAAATACTCGTATTTGATGAATCAGATAGAATTTTAGATATGGGGTTTTGGGAAGAAGTAGAAATACTTTCGTCTATGATTCCTAAAAAGCGACAAACATTACTTTTTTCCGTTGAGCAAAGTAAATCCGTCAAGCGTTTTTCTAAACTAACTGTGATAAAACCTGTAAAAATTGTGATAAACAATCAAGGTGATTTGGCAAAAAAAGTTAGACAAACCATCTATATATGCGACCAAGATAAAAAAACAGCACTACTATCTTACATGATAGGTTCACGCAATTGGAATCAAGTATTGGTTTTTACAAAAACTAGACAACGAGCAGATGAAGTGGGAGCATACTTGGAAGCAAGTGGATTAAAAACACTAATTTTACATGGTGAAAAAGCCCATTCTAAGCGAACTAAAGCACTTAGAGATTTTAAAGCTGGAACAATTCGTGTTCTTGTGGCTACGGATATCGCTTCAAGGGGTCTAGATATAGAAGATCTCCCTCATGTCATCAACTATGAACTACCTGGAGACGCTGGAGACTACATTCATCGCATCGGAAGAACGGGGCGTGCAGGAAATGAGGGCGAGGCTATCTCTTTAGTTTGCAAAGAGGAGAGGAGTATTTTAAAGGATATTGAAAGACTACTCAAATATGCACTTAAAGTAGAATTTTTTGAAGGTTACGAGCCAAAAGAATGGCTTAAAAAAGAAGCCAACAAACATACAATCAAAGCAAAAATTGAGCGTGACCAGAAAAAGAGAAGTACAACTGCAAATAGTGTTGTTGGAATGAGAAAGAAAAAAGCAACTATCAAAAAAAGGAAGCAAAATAAGAAGGCGAAGTAAGCTTTCTCAACTATTGAAAAGTTTATTATTTTATTGACCTAGCGCACTAAAATGAGCAGAGCTCTCAAAAATTGCAGGGGCTAAAGTCCCCTACAAGCACTTAAAGCTACGAAAAGTGGCTGAGTTAAATTTTGGTATTTGTCTATGCTCAACTTTGGTTTTAGCGATAATTAATACAATTTAAGATAAAATTAGTCTTATTTAAGTTAAAGGATAAAACATGAAAAAAACAGTTACAAAAATTGCACTTGTTGCACTTTTATGCGTGCCGGCTCTTAGTTTTGCTTCAGGCAAATCACTTATGACTATCGTTACTTCGCCAAATCCTCAGACTCAGCTGATGTCTATGGTACTATCTGTAAAGTCCATGATGAAAGGCGCTAAAGTCAATATCTTGCTTTGTGGTCCTGCGGGTGATATAGCAACAAAAGGCTCTAAAGAAGTCAGATTAAAACCAAAAAATATGTCTGCTCAAATGCTCTTGAAAAAGATGATTAAAAAAGGTGTGAGCGTAAAAGTATGCCCTCTCTATCTTCCAAACAAAGGCAAGACAAAAGCTGACCTTATCAAGGGTGTAGGTGTAGCAAATCCAGGAAAAATGGCTGCTATGATTTTAGAAGATAATAGAAAAATACTCACATATTAAAATGAGAAGGGCTTCATGCCCTCTCTATTTTTTCCACTCTATTTCGTTGTGCATTACTCCTATGATTGAGGGGCTAACTGGGTGAATTTTTTTATTTACCACTGTTATAGAGTTTGGTATCACTAAAAAAAGATACGGATTGTCATCTACTATAAGTTTGAAGATTTTTCTATAAATCGTATTGAATTTTTTGTTATCTACCGTTCTTTCCGCCTTTTTTATGAGTCTGTCAACTTCTTTGTTTTTGTATCCTACAAAGTTAAAACCACCTTTTTTGTATGATTTACTATCCCATATACTATAGGCGTCTGGCTTGAGACCTACCGACCAAGCCAAAAGTACCGTTTCAAATCTTTTGGGCATCACTACTGTATTTAAAAATGCCTGCCACTCCATAATGCGAAGTTTTACTATGACTCCTGCTTTTCTTAGTTGTGATTGAAGAATCTGAGCCATATAAGTTCTAGTTGAGCCTGTATTTGTCGAGAGCTCAAATGTCAAAGGGTGATGCTTGTCATACCCAGCTTTTTTTAACAACTCTTTTGCTTTTTTGATATCTTGTTTTGGTGCTTTGACACTTGGATTAAATGCTCCGGTCCCCGGCAGAAATGGTCCCGTGCAAACTCTTGCGTGTCCAAAAAACATAACCTTTGCCAACTCTTGTCTATTTATAGCTAAAGAGAGGGCTTTGCGCACAATAGGATTTTGAAACTTTGGATTTTTGAGATTAAAACCTAGATACGAGTATGAGTGAGAGGGCGACTCATATATACTAAATTTTTTTTTAAAATCACTATCTATCTGCCTTTCAAGCTGCAAAGGTGTAAGCGAGCCCACATCTAAAAGACCGGATTTTAGCATCAAAAAATTTGCTGAACTATCCGGTAGATAATGATAAACTATCTCATCAATATATGGTTTATGTATAAAGTAATTTGGATTTGCTTTTAAAACTATATCGCTTGATATGGAAAATTTTTTGAGTATATAAGGTCCTGTACCGATGGGTGCTTGATTAAATTTACTCGTCATCATATTTTTTTCATTTTTTAGCAAATGTTCCGGTAAAATCTCCATCATCCAAGTTTCAAGTGCTTTGAAATACGGATATTTATATACCACTTTTACCGTATAGTCATCCAATGCCGTAACACTCTTTATGTGCTTAAAACTCGACGAGTAAGGCGTGAAGATACGAGGTGAAATGATAGTTTTATAAGTAAAAAGTACATCTTTAGCGCTAAATGGTGCTCCATCACTCCACTTCACACCATGCCTTAGATGAAAAATCAGCGTAGTGTCATTTTTAAACTCATAACTACTAGCTAGCATCATCTTAATTTTAGCATTCTTATCATAAGTGATAAGGGAGTTAAATATCCACTGCGTTATCTCACTGCTAGAGCTATCGGTTGAGAGTATAGGATTTATACGACTAGGATTTGCACTGATAGAGAGTCTAAGCGTTGAAGCAAAAACAGAGGCAAAAAGAGTTAAAAAAATTATTAAAAATTTCATCTTTACATTACCGTTTTGTCAAAAAACTCTTTTATCATTAATTGATAATTTGCCATTTGAAAACTTGATAACAAATACAGCATCATCGCCTTGGTATTTTACTAGTTTACTTATGCGACCCGCTCTTTTTCTCTTATCAAGACTATTTAAAAACTCATAATCCTTCTTTTTCATATGTATATTCACACGCATAGTTATATATTTTAATATCTTGATTGGTTTTGTTTTGTTGAAAAATCGTATATCGTTTTTATTAAGCTTTAAATTCATATCCATCTTAACTGCCCCTATGGAGGTAGTTTTTTTGTTTATTAAAGCCTCTATAGAGCTTGTACCTAGTTTGGTTATATCAAAAACAAAACCATGATTTAAGATTTTTTGTATGATACTTCGATATTTTCCATTAAGATTCGGCTTGGAATTTATATATGACAACTTACCAATTTCATCAACTAGTTTTTTATCAATACCCGATATACTGCCCTTATATACTAGATTTTTTACCGATACTCCACCTTTTTTATATTTTGAAGATAAGTTAAAATTTATATCTTTGATTTTATACTTAAATGTGTAATTGATGCTATTTTTCTCAAGAGATGAACTAGATGAGCCAAAAATATCATCAAGCACTAGAGTTTGCTCCTTGTATTTCTTGGATTTTAGATAAAACTTATCTAGATTACAGAGCACATTATAGTTGTATATATCTTTCCTATCCACACTACACTTTAAATTTTTATATCCTATGGAAAATTTATTGCTTGCATTTGAAACAACCTTAAAATTAAACAGTTTATTTGTCGTTTTAAAGGCATAATTATCATGATATAAATCAAATCTTTTTATACTTGTTAGATAATCTTTAAGTTTAATTTCTATATTGTCATTTTTGATATCAAACTGTTTATCTATATTTTTTAGTTTTATAGATGTCATCTTGCCAAGAGCATTTATACTTATGCTCTCACCAACTCCTTTGTCTTTTAAAAATTTAGAAATTTGCTGTAAAAGCTGATCTGACTTGCCCCTTAACATAAGATTTGGCGGTAAAGATGTCAGGTATATCTTTATGGCATCTTGGTGAGAAGTTGGAAAGTTTAGTATATTTAAATCTACCCTCATTTCACTGCCGTTGAAAGACGATAGAACCTTTTTTATCATCATCTCTTGACCTGGATTGAACAATTTAGACAAAAAAACATCGTATATTGTATCAGGATTTGATATAACTAGCTTGTAACTCTGAACAACAGATAAGTATCCGCTCGTGTCTTTTTGCTTTGAGATGGCAAAACCTTTGTTGTTGAGGCTATTTATCTTGGAGATTATCGTTTTATCTATGTACTGTTTGTATCCTAGCGGTATAAGTGCGACTATTATGGCTAGAAAAATTAAAACTTTTATTTTTTTGTTCAAGTAATTATCCTTTTGCGTTCTAATGAGTGGATAATTATAGCATAAAAAAAGCGTCCGAGGTGGGCATCTCGGACGCTAATCTTAAAAACATATTCGTTTTAAAAGGAGGGTTGCGTCTTGGTAATGGAATTATAGGAGTTTATATTAAATAGTTTCCAACACACATCAAACATAAAGTAAACAATATGGTATAATTTGTGTAAATTTTAAAGGATTTATTATAGATATAGATAAACTTTCACTAAAAGAGCAATTTAGCAACTTTTGCAAAATAAATAGAATAGAAAATATGGAGAGTGCTGTAGAGTATTTTGCTGTTTTTGGAGGTCTTGGAATTGAAATAGATACGACAATACCTCTAGTTGAGCTCATACAAAAACATATCTTGGACAGATATAAATATCTAAGAAACGATATAAGCGCATATATCACAAAAGATGAGCTTCTCCCCTGTGTTCTAACCGGAGCAGCTACCGGAGATCGCAGGACCAATTCCTCTTTTAAGCGAGCTAAAGTTGCTTACAATGACGGTATGGACTGCATTGAAGATCTGCTTGATTTGGGGGTTATAAAGCTTGAATCATCGTTTGAGCAAAATTTTATATCTGATAGGATTTTATTTACTTCACCTTTTGTGCGTTTTTGGTTTGCTTTTATTTCTCCCCTTTTTAGAGGCATAAAAGAGGGTAATTATAGTGAATTTTACGAGAATTTTAACAATAGGAAAATGGAATTTAATCAACTTATATTTGAACAACTCTGTTTTGAGTTTGTAAAACTACACTTTGCAGATGAAAAGATATACAATATCGGAAGATATTGGGATGAAAAAAGAGAGATAAATCTACTAGCCAAAACCAAAGCAGGGAAAATCATCGCAGGAAGTTGTAGATATATAAGTTCTAAAGTAAAAAAAAGTGAATTTACTAAATTGAAAGAGAGTTGTAAAATCTTAAAAAGTAAGCCAGATCTTTTTCTACTTTTTGCAAAAAAGGGGTATACGAGCGAATTGAAGTCAATGAAAAATGAAACTCTCAAACTCTTTACATGTAGAAATTTCAAGATGCTCATAGAAGATGAATACAGATAAACTATTGGCTGAAAAAGCTCTGTGGTTATCGCTATTTTGCCTTTTGGGACTATTTTTACTTGAACATACGCTTGAAAGCAGTTTGCAAGGGAATGTTGTTGGCTTTATAATTATTTTTTTTGTTATTATATACTCTGCTATCAATGTTGCCCATCATGCTGAAAAACTTGCACAAAAATATGGGGAACCTTATGGAACTCTTATATTGACGATCTCTGCAGTTATAGTTGAGATAGTCATCATCGTCATCATGATGACAAATGCTCATAGTCCCACACTAGCAAGAGACACTATATACTCAGCCGTTATGCTCGATATAAATGGTCTCTTAGGTATTTGTGCTTTCATAGGTGGTATAAAATATGGCGAACAAAAGTACAATATGGACTCTTCAAACTCTTACATATCCATGCTTTTGGTTGCGTTTTTAGTAGCCATGGTTTTACCTCATTTTATACCGGATAAAAATCTGATAATGTACGAAAATTTTACAGTCGTGGCTTTCATATTGCTTTATGCCTTGTTTACAAAAATACAGCTCAAGAATCACAAGTATTTTTTCACATATAATTATCATAAAAACGAAAAAACCGAGCAAGAGCATATCGATACTCAAAAAATCAATGGTCTTTATCACTCGACAATACTCAGTGTTTCCATCATCATCATAGGATTATTGTCTGAGCTTCTAGCACTATTTATGGACAATAGTATCGAATCCATAGGGCTTCCTATGGCACTTGGGGCTTTTACCGTAGCTGTTATATCAGCTTCACCGGAACTAATAACCGCTATAAAATCAGCCTCAAATAACAATATGCAAACCGTTATAAATATAGCTTTAGGTGCGAGCCTGGCAACTCTTCTTTTAACAGTCCCTAGCGTAATAATAGTAGCCGAAATTATGCACTTTAGTATTGATTTAGCCTTAACACCACTTCAAATGACTATGATAGGCATAACTTTAGTAGTAAGCATTGTGCACTTCAACGATGGCGAAACAAATATACTAGAGGGATTTTTGAATTTCATATTATTTATAGTTTTTTTCTTTTTGATATTTGTAGAGTAAATATTTTATATTATTTATGTTAGAGCGACTCTGCAACCAATGGGTCAAAATCTTTGATTTTGGGGTACCCATAGTGTGAAGCCTTAGCGACAACATAAATAATATAAAATATTTGGTGAAATTTTGGGCATAAAAAAAGCGTTCGAGGTGGGCATCTCGAACGCTGATTTTAAAAAATATATTCGTTTTCTAAAAAGGAGGGTTGCGTCTTGGTAATGAAAGTATAGGATTATATGTTAAATAAAAAATAACCTTTTATAAATAAAAAGTAAATAAGAGTAATATTGTCCTATTATAACCAGCCTTTCTTCTTAAAGAATAGATATGGTGCAACTCCCGATATAGCAATGAGAACCAAGGCAAAAGGATAACCTATCGACCAGTGAAGTTCAGGCATAAACCTAAAATTCATACCATATATACTAGCTATCATAGTTGGTGGTAAAAACACGACTGAAGCTATAGAAAATATCTTTATGATTTTGTTTTGCTGAATATTGATAAACCCCTGAGCAGCATTCATCAAAAAATCTGTCTTTTCAGAAAGAAATGTATTGTGAGGCATAAGCGTATCTATATCTATCAATATATCGCTTATCTCTTCTTTATCATCTTGAAGCCATCTTGATTTTCTCTTTTGAAGCATAAGCATATCTCTTTGGGTATCCATAAGACATAGGCGAATCATACCTAAAGTATCGTCTTCTTGGGCTAGATCCTCTATGCCCTCTTCGATATTGTCACTATTTACGGAAAGTACATTTTTGCCTATCTTGTTTAGTCTCTTGTATGAATCCTCTAGCGTATCAGCAATTCTATCTATCTTCATCTCCATCAATTTTAGAAATATCTCTTTAGGAGTTGAAAGATTTAGAAGATTTTTTTTCAGGTATGTTCTAAGAAGTCTCAACTCAGGTACTTCATCTTGACATATAGTAATAATCTGGTCATCATAACTCACGAGAAAAAGTACATTTGCATTGGAATTATCATCTCTTCCTATGAGTTGCAAAAAAAGACAATTTAGCTGAAAACCACCCTCGTAAGACTCATAGTGAGAACTAGACTCAATCTCCTGTATCTCTTCAAGAGTAGGCACAGGAAGTGAACTGATTTGAGATATAAGCTTCATCTCCTTTTTTGAAGGTTCGTTTATATCTATCCATATAGCATCTTTTAAATTTTGCTCATTTTTTGTCTTTATGATTTGAATGTGATTGTCCACATATTTAAAAGCCTGAATCATACAGCAACCTCCTACTTAGAAGTTGGGTATTATATTATAAGTTTAATAAAGAGTCTATTAGACTTTTTGTATGTTTATCGCTCCCAATATTTTCTAGCTTTATCAAGCTCATCTTCAGTAAAAATCTTTATGCTATACTTTTTGAGTAATTTTGCACTTATACCGTCTTTTTTTATAAGCCTTTTAGAGAATGAACCATCATATATCTCCCCTCTTCCACAAGATGGACTTTTTGACTTTAAGATAGCCATATCAATACCATTTTCCAAAGCTTTTTTTAGAGCTGATTTTGCACCTTGGCTAAACTCTTTTGTTTTATCTTCCCCATCTTTGTTTATGGCTTTTTTGCCTATCAACTCAACAGGAATTCTAGGAGTTGGCAAACCACCCTCCGTCTCAGGGCAAGTAAGTACTAAGAGATTCAAATTTTGAAGTTTTTTTATAAAAGGATTATTTGCAATAGAGTTATTACCACCGTCATACTTAACATTTTCACCAAGCAAGCAGGAGCTTATGAGGACTTTTTTCATGGGTTTTGAGGGGACTAGCCCCTCTTTTGTTTGTTTGTGATTATCTCTTAGAGAACTGAGGGCTTCTTCTTGCTTTTCTTCTACCAAATTTCTTTCTTTCGACGATTCTTGAATCTCTCGTAAGAAGTCCGTAAGGCTTCAAAACTGCTCTATAATCTTCATCCATACTAGCCAATGCTTTTGAAATACCATGACGCAATGCATCTGCTTGAGCTGAGTATCCACCACCAAAAGTTGTAGCTTTTATATCTAGGCTTTCAAGTTGTTTAGTAAGTTCTAGTGGTTGTCTGACTCTTTTTTTGATAGTCTCATGACCGCCAAGCCAAGCTTCAAAATCTATACCGTTTACCACTATATTTCCGCTACCTGCTGCTACCCATACTTTTGCGATTGCAGTTTTTCTTTTTCCGGTTGCATATACTTTTGCCATCTTATTTCTCCTCCACTTTGCTTATTTGCGCTGTGTGAGGATGCTCACTGCCAGCATATACTTTTAGTTTTTTTATCATACTTTTAGCAAGGTTTGTTTTTGGCAACATACCCCTAATACCAAGTCTATACAATTTAGCAGGATTATTTTTTAGTAAATCTTCGAGTTTATCACTCTTGACTCCACCAAAGTATCCTGTGTGCCTATGATAAAGCTTAGTACTTAGTTTATTTCCGCTAAACTCGACTTTTTCTGCATTGATGATGACTACAAAGTCACCACAATCAACATTTGGAGTAAAGTAAGGCTTATGCTTACCTCTTAAAAGTGTTGCTACTTCAGTCAAAACTCTACCAAATTTTTTACCTGCAGCATCCACAACAATCCAATCTCTTTTTACCTCATTAGGCTTAATAGCTCTTGTAGCCTTCATTTTGAAACCTTTATATCTGTTTTTGAAAGGCAAATTGTAGTGGAATAATCATTAAATATAGCTGAATTTCAGTTAAATATAAGTATTATTTTTGTTTCCTAAGTTTTTTATATCTCTTATGATTTCATCTATACTCATCACATGTGTGCTTGCTCCAAGTTCATAAGCGCTTTTTGGCATCCCATATACTATAGAAGTCTCTTCATCTTGTGCTACAGTCTTGAAGCCAGCATTTTTAAGGTCCAACATCCCTTTTGCTCCATCGGCTCCTATTCCGCTTAGTAGATATGTGATGATTTCGACACCCTTGAGTTTTGCTGCTGATGAAAAAAATCTATCTACCTCAGGGTGATAAAAACTCTTTTTTATTGTATCCAACTCTATATGGTATCCATTTTGATTTTGGCACAAAAAAGAGCTGTCTTCGAGCAGATAGATCTTGCCGTTTTTTATGGGCATATTTTTATTTGCAAAAATAACTTCACTAGGGTTTATCCGATTTAATCTTTTTGAAAATGATGACAATGACAAGACATCCATATGCTGTATGATGACGATAGTAAAATCTATGCTCTGTTTTAAAGATGTCAGTATTGACTCTAAAAGTCCCGGCCCCCCTGTCGAAGAGCCTATGAGGACTATCTTATCAGGCTTTGAAGAGCTCAAGCGTATGACGCAACTCCTCGGTAACTTTGCTTAGGTATTCGGCTGCTCCGGCAATCTCTTCAACGCTTCTAGCATTGTCGGTTGATATAGAGGAAATCTCTGTCATATTTTGCATAACAATTTCCATCTCTTTTGAGATTTTATTTGAATCTTCTGCCGATGCAGTGCTTGCATCAACAGCACCATTTAAGGCATTGTTGACACTTTCAATTTGTTCATCTACCTCGGCTACTTTATCCATAGCATTGGTAAAATCATGTGAATTACTTTGGATGTTTGATGCGGCATCACTTACTGATTGGATAACTAGATTTATAGTGCCTGTTATCTCCGTCAAGCTTTTTTGTGTTCTCTCAGCTAGTTTTCTCACCTCATCAGCCACCACGGCAAATCCTCTTCCGTGCTCTCCCGCCCTTGCTGCTTCTATGGCTGCGTTTAGTGCAAGTAAATTTGTCTGGTCCGCTATATCTCCGATGATGGACAACACTTCCTTGACTGAAGTAACTTCTTCTTGTAAATGTTCCATATTTTGAGCTAAATCAATCTCTTTTTCTCCGATGATATTTGTAGTGGAAAGAAGCTCTTTTATACTCTCTTGTGTTTTATTTAGAGTTGTCATCGTGTGTTTTATATCCTCTGCACTTTTATTTACAACTTCAACTGTGCTTTTCAAACTCTCAAATGCATCATTGGCTCTTGATGTAGTATTTGAGACAAGTGCTGATTCATTTTCGGCACGCTTTCCTACTTCTAAAGCAGTTGCAGAGAGTTCAGCTGAAACAGAGGCATTTTCTTCACCTCCTTTTTTCGAGGATTTGACGGTATCTTGGACTTTTGCTATAAAGCTGTTTATCTGTACAGCTAATTGTCCTATCTCATTTTTACCGATAACCGGCATTCTTTTTGTTAAATCACCCTCGCTAGAAGCAAGATCCTCTGCAGCATCTTGTATGCTAAGGAGATTTCTTACTATAAATGAAGAGACAAAAAATGCCAATAAAAGTGCAATCAAGATAGCGATGCCACCTACAATGCTCATTATTGATTTATAAGTAAAAATTTCGTTTTCGTCTTGTTTTATTCTTTTGGCTTGTAAAGCTATGATTTTTTGGTGTAAACTATCTAGTTTTGACAACAAAGATTTTTGGGTTGCGCTTATATTTGAGCTGCTCATCGCAACAGCTTTGTCGTACTGCTTTAAATTTTCTTTTATTTTAAACAAAAGTTTTTTTAACTCATTGTTTTTTATCTTTTTTGCTATGCTATTTATCTTTTTCATAACTTTTTTGGAAATATTTTGATACATTAAAAGTTTAGATTTATCTTTTGTTCTGCTAAAATCGAGTGAAAAAACTACACTCTCTAGCACATGTTTTTCTGTTGTAGCGATATCTTCTACTAAAGAGTTTGTCCGCACAATCTCTACTACACCATCTGCAGAAGTCTCAAGGGCAGTAAAACCCAAACCAAATATCGCAACCAATGCGATAATCATAACCGAAAAAGCGCTAAGCAGTATAGCTCGTATGCCCATATTGTTCATCTCATTCCAACCTGATAAAAGAATTTTACCCAAAAAGGGTTTGACGCTCGTAAAAAGCTATTTATTTTTCTAAATCAAATTTGTCGGATTAAGATATCTTTTTTCAATATAATTTCACCAAG
Organism: Campylobacteraceae bacterium; assembly: GCA_027050775.1. Taxonomy (GTDB): domain Bacteria; phylum Campylobacterota; class Campylobacteria; order Campylobacterales; family Sulfurospirillaceae; genus JAADIZ01. The sequence continues at coordinate 32,051 of JALUBH010000018.1, forward strand.
AAACAACAAAAAAACAAACAATTTTGAAATATCAATAAAAATGTTACAACTTCTGATATTAATTATTACTTAAATTCTAATATTTGTTAATAAATTTACCATTCAACTACCACATACACACATTTTACGCCAAATTAAACCATAAGATTTAGTATTTTAAAGTTCCAAGACTACCTTTATATGATAAAAACTGATACCTTAGTATGGTGTTTTACCTGTCCAATTACGGATAATATTTTTTTGTTTTTGTGTCAATCTCGCATCTTTGTGTAATTTTAGATAATCCGGCAATGGCATCGCATGATAGACCGATCTGAAGATTTGCTCTAACTTTTTATCTTTTTGTTTGGCGGTGTAGCTATTCCAAATAGAAAAATTTACCCATTCTCTACCTAAACTGACATGTCTTTTTATGAAAAATGATGCCGGAGCTATACTCGCATACCATGGGAGTTTTACCTCATTTGAATGACAATCATAACAAGATTTTTTCAAAATCTTCATCACCTTTTTTGGAGCTTTTATCTCCAAGCTTACATTACTCTTTGGATTCACAACCTTCGCAGGTATAAATTGAATCGCCACTAACAAAACCACTATAAAAATCAAAACACTTTTCATACTAAACCTTTATCAACTTTATATCATCTTCTTTTAAGTAGCACAGATAAGCCTCACACTCTTTATCATATATACGTTTAAGAGCCTTTTTATACAGACTTATTTGCCTTACATGCGAAGGGTGCAAAAGAGGTGAACTTTTGTAGTCTATCACAACCACCCTATCTTCAAACTCAGCCAACAAATCTAGCTGTTTTCTTTTAGCATTGTAAAAAATCGGTTGCTCCCTTAAGAGTTTTGCACCCTTTACCAATGTTAAAAACTCATCATTCTCTATTAATTTTAGCACTCTTTTTTTAATATCTATTAAATCATCTTCACCCAAAATAGTACTGTATCTATTTTTCATAGCTTTATAAGCACTTTGCATAAAGTTTATATTAAATTCACCCAACATCTCTAGCATATAGTGAAGTGCCAAACCAAAATCGACAGCTCTAAAATCACCTGCATCTGAACTTTCATCTTCCATCTTATCTATCTCTTGTATCCCATATTTTCTAAGCGCAATAGTATATATGAGCTCTTTTTTGTCAGGTTTAATCTCATCTTTAACATAAATCTCACCTTTTTTATAACTCTTTAGATATAGATCACAAAAGGCTGAACTCTTCTCTTTGGCAAATACAAAAAGATTGTCTCTAGCTCTTGTCATCGCGACATACTGAGTGTTCATAGCATCTTCATACTTTTTTATACTCTCTTTGTCTTTTGCCTCTTTATATTTAGCATCAAAAAATTCTCTACCCTTTACCTTTAAAAACATGTTTTCTAATCTTATGTCATCGTACTCAAATATAAAAGTTTCACCACCACTTCTTGCTCTTTTTAGCCTGTCCATCACCAAGACATTCGAAAATTCCAAACCTTTTGATTTGTGTATAGTTAGGACTCTAATACCCTCGCTCTCTTTAGATACAGAACTAGATGAGATATCTTGATAGTTAAATAAAAACTCTTCTATATCTCTAAATTTTGCACAACTTTGGATAAAAAGAAGCAAATCATCCTCAAAATCAAATATATCAAAATGTCGAATAATTTTCACCACCAAACTTTGCATCTGTTCTCTTGTATCAAACTCTGCTCCATCACCTCTATAGTCTCTTCCGCTCTCTACCCTAAAATTCTCAAGATACAACTCATCTTTAAAATACAAATAGTGGATAAAGTCTATAATAGCTGATATGATAGGTATATCTATGAGTTTTCTAGTGGCTTCCATCGTAACTTTTGCACCCGCTATCTCATCTTCTATCAACTCTTTGAGCAGTAGTGCCTCTTGGTTTGTGTAACATAAAACCGCTATATCATTTTGTGCAATTCCAAGCCCTAAAAGCTCTTTTACGCACTCCAACAAAGAGTCACTTATCTCTTCATTTTTATATACTCTCACGGCTCCATCTAGAGCACCATCTTTAGGAGTTTGCTCTTTATAGCCCTCTATCTTGCCCTTAAATGTCTCATTTATAAAGTTTACAATACTTACAGAGCTTCTATAGTTTGTCTTTAAAACGCCTTTGTCCAAATTTAGAATCTTACTTGCATAAGAAAAAAGCTCCTTTGCTCCTCCTCTAAATCTATAGATGGATTGTTTGGTATCACCTACTAAAAAAAGGCTTCTTTTCTCTTTTACTCCAACTCCTGCTACAATCTCTTGCATAAAAGGCTCTAAGATTTTATACTGCACTATGCTTGTATCTTGAAATTCATCTATCAGCAGATGTTTAAAGCTCCCATCAAGTCTAAAGTAGAGAAAATCCCTCCCAATTTCATCGCCCAATATATCAAAAAGCCTATTTGTCATCTGTGAAAAGCTTAGCGCTCCTCTTAGTTTAGACTCAACTTTGAGTGCCTTTTCAAAGGACTCATACAACTTCGAGATTTGTGAAAAAAGATAATTTTCTTTAGCCTGTGTAAACTCAAAAAGTCTCTTTTTCAGATCATCTAACAGAGTATTTATCTTTTCATCTGTATATTTTTTATAACTCCAGTATCCAAAATCAGATCTAGCTAAAAACTTTTTCTCAAGTAGAGATTTAATATTTGAGACTTGAAGAGTCTTAAGAGCACTTTCTCCCAAGCCTTTTTCTTTAAATCTTCTTCTTATCTCATCTACAACTTCTAAAATCCCTTGTTCATTTGGAAATTCAAAACTTTTTTTGGCAAATGATTCCAGATTTAACTCACTATGCTTTTCAAAAAGCATTGAAAATAACAAAAATATATCCGAAAGTTTTCTCTTTTCATTTACAGAAAATAGAACCAAAGATTTATAGAGTTTGGCATTTTTTGATATCTTCAAAAATCTCTGTATCAAATCATCACTAAGCATACTCTCTTCAAGTCCAAAGTCAGGCATTAGCCCAACATTGAAAGAAAATTTTCTCAAGATTGATGAAAAAAAGGAGTCTATAGTTGAGATTTTTAAATCACTTCTTAGAAAAAGTAACTCTATCTTTGGTTTAAGCAAAAGTATTTCAGCCCTACTCTTCCTAGTCAGCTCGCAGATGTCATCTAGCTCGCTCTTTGTTCCAAGTTCCTTTAGAGTATCAAAAATTCTCTTTTTCATCTCTTGAGCTGCTTTGTTTGTAAAAGTAAGTGTTAAAATCTCTTCGGGGATTGACCCCAAAAACATCAATGAAAGATACCTGACGCTAAGTGCATAGGTCTTTCCGCTTCCGGCACTCGCCTCTAGGGCTAAATTTTTAATCATCTCAAACACAACTTTTTGTATGGACAGTACAGACAATTACTATGCTTTTCACACAGTTGAAATGATTTTATAGGCTCTCTGAACTCTTCTAGGACCTCTTTTAGCTTGTCGGTTTTTAGAGCCAATCCCGGCTCATTTACCAAAGAACCGCTTTTTAAGTCGTAATAACAAGTTTCTTGAACATCTCCGATGTCACTCGCTAGAAGATAATAAAATTCTAGTTGAAAATTTGTCATATACTCTATCTTTTGCTTAACTAATTTTCCTATATCTCCACTTTTATAGTCAATGACATACAGTTTTCCATCTTTTTTATCTAATCTGTCTATCTTTCCTTGTATGCCAAAACCCTCAAAATTAAGACTTAATTCTCTTTCTACACCAAAGACTCTATATCCATTTGCATATCTTTTTTTCTCATTTTGGATAAATTTATCTAACGTCACAAGCCAACCTTGCAGCTCAAACTCATATAAATCATCTTTACAAAAACTCAACAACTCTTTTTGAAGAAGTTTTTTGATATTTTTCTCATCATCAAAGACAAAATTTTCTGAAAATACCTTTTGCAATGCTTTATGTAAATCCAAACCCAAAGTAGCGTTGGATGATGTTAGAGAATTTTGTGGCTCTTGAAGCTTCTTGATATATTTAAAGTAAAATTTTCTTCTACATGTAAGGAGCGTATTGAGCTTTGTTGCACTTAGGCTATATTTGGTCAAATCATAGCTTAAATCCTCCACTACTTCAACTTTCGGTGTAAAATTTTCTCTTTTTTTAAAAAGTATGTGATTGTAGTTTTGAGATGTATCACTCTTAGCATAAGACAAGCCTAACTCATCCAAAAAGCGAGATGGCATAGTTGTCTCGTTTTGTACAGAAGTTATGAGAACTTTTTTTGCATTTTTAAAGAGATGAAAATAGTAGTACTTTTGCAAACTCTCTCTATCTTTCTTGGTAGGCAAACCTGCATTTTTTCTAATTTGGGTATTTAAAAACAGATCTTTTTGACTGCGTCTAGGTACATATTCATCGCTGAAATCAGGCACAATCACACCCTCAAAGCTACAACCTCTCGTCTCCAACAGCCCCATCACGGTGATCATGCCACCTCTTACATCATCTTCACTTTTTAATTTGATTCTTTTTAAAAAGAGTCTGAAAATCTGCTCCAAACTTAAAAAATCTAGATTTAACAAAAATGTACGAAAACGAAAAATCTCTTCTTTATACACATCACTATTGCTCTCATTTTTATCCAAATTCAAAAGCTCTTCCAAGATTTTTATAGCCGAATTTGGATCGATCTTGGCTCTAAATTTATCTGTTATGTTTTTAAGTAGGATTTGTGGCATATCTAATTTTTTTACTCTTGTTTTATGTTCATTTTTATCTGAATTCAGATAAAGCTCTATGGCTTCAATCGTTCTATATATATTTGAATTTGCCAAAGAAAAACCCATAGCAAAATTTAGGTTTTTATGCGTATCAAACTCTTTTAAAAAAGTTGCAATACTTTCATCAGGCAAAACAACAACTATATTTTGAGGCCTTATACCATTTTTTATGAACTCGTCAATAGCAAAAAAGATAGATCCGACTTGTGAAATTCTTGTATCAAATGTCTTTACATCTGCTTTTAATTTTTTATGTCCTATCGGCTCTTGGGAAATAATATTTCCAGATGAAATATCTAGTTTATAACTGTAGTTTTTCTTAAGATCAAAGCCTATATCTTCAAATATCTCTTTTACTTTTTTGTTATATCTGTTTAATTCTAAAATAACATACAAAGGTACAATTTTAGAACACTCTTCGATGAGTTTCATCTCAAAATTACTCAAAAAACCATCTAGTTTAATCTCGACTTTTTCCAGATTTTTGAGATAATCAACATTTAGTCGATAGTGTGAACTAAGATTAACTCTATCTATATAGTTATTTTTATCCAACAGCTCTACATATCTTTTTTTTAAGATTTCAAGGGCAGCTAGGTGATCATCATAAAGAGCATAAGTATCAAATTTTCTCAAATCATTTATCTCTATAGCTTCACTTGCAAGCTCGTCAAAAAATTTAAATATATATGCAGAATGGTTTATAAATGTCAAAAATTCTGAATCAAATTGCAAAATAGAAAAATCATCAAATTTTGACGCCTCTCTTAAAAGTAAAAACCTACTATCTTCGTCTATAAAAACTCTATCATCGACCAAGATAGCTTTAAATTCAAACTCCGCTATAGTGATAGCTTTGGGTAGTAGTGTATTTTGAGTTACAAAACCACTATAAAACTCTCTTATAGCTCTATTGGTTGAAAATACTCTTGTCATTTCCTAGTAGCATTTACTTCGTAAGAGTTGAAACCCCTGTATTTTTCTATCTTTGTGGTTGTTAGTACTTTCCAACGACCAAGTTTTTGTATATCTAAATCTTCAAAGATATATGTTCCATTTTTAACTTTTAAGGGTTTGAGTTTTTTATTAAGGTCGTTAGTCTCAAATCTTGTTAGCAACATCTCTATATCTGCATTATTTATGGGCTTATTAGTAATTTTATCGACTATTTTGATTGAAAACTTGTTTTTGCCTATCCTAAACTTTGCCGTACTATAGCTTATAACAAAATGCTTATCAAATGCATCTTTTTGTTTTTCCAGCTCATAAGCATTGTCTTCAACGCCTTGATAGTGTTTCATAAAATAAGTTGACTCTTGCACAGGATGCTCTAAAGCCTCTTTTACACTAAGAGCGCCACCTATCACAACTGCTATTATAATAGCCAAAATACCATGAGGCCAATAGTTTCTCTCTTTTTTTTCACTCATTATCTACTCTTTTTTAATCTTCTTATAAAATACCAACCGATAACTGCAATTAAAAATAAAAATATGGAGAGTTGAAGAGAAAAATATATATCTCGATTTGTGCTTCCAATTCCACTTTTTAATTTTATATCTTTTGATTCTGCAATTCGCTCAACCATATCTGCATAGCCATTTAACATAGCTGCACTAACACTAACATACTTTTTTTTGAGCGTCAAAAGAGGTATGATAGTTCCCTCCCAAGGATATGGAGAGAGTATAGCGCTTTTATCAAAAGTATCTTTCAAATCCGATGAGTTATAAATATCAACTTTTTGCTCATTTAATACAATTGAAAGTATAGCATACGGAGGTTTTAGCTTTTTAGCAAAATCTTTTTCATACTCCACTATTGACTCACCATTGAGCTTCTTTTTTGTCAAAAGATAAGCGCTAATACCTGTTTTACTGTAGAGCTCATTTGCCATCTGTTCTATTTTTGCTTCAGTTTTATTTAGTATAACACCATTATTATAGACAAACTTCTTTGCCTGTAGTGTCACAGTAAATAAAAGAAGCACAAGAAGAGTAAATATCTTCTTGTGCTTTTGCAAAGTACTACTTATCATCAACCGACATATAAGTGATTTGGTGTCAATACCAAATACGCAGAAACTACTGCCATTATAATTAAACCCCAGGTTATTATTACATCCATTTTATCTGCCATGATATCCCCTTATTTTGTGATAGATATATGCTTCTCGGCATTTCTATCTCTCATTTTAATAGTTGTTGGATTAGTTAAGGTATAAGGTTTATTTGCTACTTCTTGTTGAGCTTTTATGCCCCAAACCGTAAAAACAGCTAAAATACTAAGCAACAACACAGTTGCAATTAACATACCTGTTACTCCACTCAGTGTAAAAACACCTCTATTTGTATTTTCCATATTTTATTCCTCACCTAAAGAGTCAACATAAGTGCCAACTGCAGTTTTTTGAATGTCTGTCAATCTTCCGTCATTGAACTTAGGCATTACACCAATGTTGCCTTTTTTGCCATGATTTAGGACAGCTACAACAAATTGAGCCTTACCATAATTTACCAAAGCCGGTGCACTTCCACCCATACCTTTTCCATCCATACCATGACAACCTCCACAAGTTGCAAAAAGTTTTTTGCCTTTTGCTATAAGCTCAGGATGCTTGCTTTTGCCACTTTTTGACAAATCTTGTACGATATAAGCCGCAACAGCCTGCGCACTTGCCTTATCCATAAGACCTGCAGGCATCTGACCTAGAGGATAACCTTGTCCTTTCGAGCCTTTCAAAACAGTATTTACTATGTGATTTTCTCCACCCCAAGTAGTAAGATCTCTAGCTTTTCCATCCATACCGTCTCCAGTGATGCCATGACAAGGCGAGCATTGAACCAAGAATACTCCTTCACCCATACCCATCAAAGTTTCATGATCCGGATTTGCCCATTTACTCTCAAATCTTTTAGTGTAATCGCTTACTTCTTGGTTATACTGTCCTATTTGTGAAAAAGTAGCCACAGGGTACCCTAGGAAGAAGTACCATAAACCCCATACAATTGTTCCTAAAAAGGCAAGCGACCAACCTGTAGGTAATGGATTAGAAAATTCACCTATACCGTCCCAATTATCCCCCGTCAACTCACCAGTAGCCTTGTCTGTTTTCATCTGTTTGATGTATTTTCCAGCAATGCCCACGGTGAGAATTATAATTACTGCTGCACCTATTAGTGTCAGCACGTTAATATTATCATTCAGCCAATTCATTTTTAACGCTCCTCATTATCTTTTTTGTTCTCTTGTGGATGTTTTCCTTCAACCAAGGTATCATCTATATCGTCATTTAGTGCCATATCAGAGTATTTTTCATAATCCTTTTTGCCACCTTTTTGAGATTTATAGAGATAATATATATAGATATAAAACCCTATAGTAAGAAAAAAAATCATACTTACATATCCCCAACCTTGAAGATTCCTGATAAATTCCATATCCACAATAAATTCCTTATTTTAGACCATTTAAGTATGCGATTAACGCAACTATCTCTTTAATGTCACCATTTTTATATGCATCTTTAACACCTTGGTTTTTCATACCGGCTACTATCTTGCCTGCTTGTATAAAAGCAGCTTTTTTAGCCTGATCATAAGTACCAAGTTTTGGCATACCCGGCTGGTTATAAGGAACATCAAAAACTTTCTTGACTGTATATGCTTCTGCATAGGCAGTCTTTAAATCGGCACTCTTTTTAAACATAAAACCATATTTTGGCATGATAGAACCAGGCACAACAGCTTGTGGATTTAGCATATGATTTTCATGCCAATCTGTAGTTCTGTAGTTTCCAACTCTATGAAGATCCGGACCTATTCTTCTACTTCCCCAAAGGAAAGGTCTATCATAAGCATACTCTCCACTAAGTGAATATTTTCCATATCTATCTGTCTCAGATTTAAATGGACGAATCAACTGTGAATGGCAAGTATTGCAACCATTTCGTATATAAACTTGTCTTCCTGCAAGCTGTAGCACTGTATATGGTTTTGTTCCCTTAAGAGGTCTAGCACTCTCCATGAAATCAGGAAGAATTGTAACTATACCAGCATATGCGATGACCAAAAATACACCTACTGCAAAAAAGAATGGATTTTTTTCTAACCAATGAAACATCTTATACCCCCTTACGCCATAGGTGAAGCATATTGAGGTTCTTTCTCAATCGCTTTGCTTGAAGTAGCTGTTTTATAGATGTTATACGCCCACATAAATACACCTATCAGATAAAACGAACCACCAACTGCTCTTAATGTCCAATATGGATGAAGAACTTCAACCGTATCAATAAATGAGTAAGCTAAGTTACCATACTGATCAGTTGCTCTCCACATCATACCTTGAGTAATACCAGCTATCCACATACTTGTAAAGTACATGACAATACCTGTTGTTTGAAGCCAAAATTGAGCTTCAACAAGTTTTTTACTAAATATCTCTCTTTTAAACATTCTAGGAGCCATATGAAATATACCACCGATAATCATAAATCCAACCCATCCTAGAGTACCATCATGGACATGTCCTGGAATCCAATCTGTAAAGTGCGCAAGAGCATTTACTGATTTTATAGCCTGAATAGGGCCCTCAAGAGTACTTAACATATAGAAGGTTGAAGCTAGTACATAAAATTTAATCAAAGGGTTATCCTTCAACTGTCCCCACTCACCTTTCATGGTAAGTAGAATATTGATAGCACTTCCCCAAGATGGTAAAATCAATATAATAGAAAAGATTGAAGCCATAGTCTGAACCCAATCAGGAACTGTTGAGTAAAGAAGGTGGTGTCCACCTGCCCAAAGATAGACAAACATCAAGCCCCAAAATGATAAAAGTGATAATTTATATGAAAATATAGGTTGACCTGACTCTTTTGGTAAAAAGTAGTAAATCATAGCGATAATAGGCACTGTAAAGACAAATGCGACTGCATTGTGTCCATACCACCACTGCACCATAGCATCATTACTTCCTGCATACATCGAAACTGAGTGAAACCAATCACCCATGCCGGATACAAAGTAAGTAGGTACTTCCATGTTATTAAATACATAAAGCATAGCCACACCTAAAAATGTTGCTATGTAATACCATACGGATATATATAAGACTTTCTCTCTCCTTATACCTATAAGTCCGAAGATACTAACTCCCCATAAAACCCACACGATTACGATACCTATATCTACAGGCCATTCAAACTCTGCATACTCTTTTGAACTTGTTTCTCCCATAAGTAGCGAAACAACGGCTACTGCTACAACTATGATATATAGCCAAAATTGTAGTTTTCCTATGAACATCAAAAATTTTGATTCTGCCATAGAGACTTTCAAAACTCTTTGCCCTATATAGTACCAAGTGGCCATTATACCACTGACCGTAAAACCAAAAGCAACTCCATCAGTGTGTATTGGTCTTAGCCTTCCAAATGTCCCATACTCTCCAAAAAAGTTATTTAACTCAGGGAAAGCCAATTGAAATGCGATGATAACACCCACACTCATACCCACAATGCCCAGCACAATAGCGGAAACTGTAAAGTATTTTGCAACTGTATAGTCATAGTTAATTGCATTACTAGACTGCATCAATTCCTCCTAAAATATATTTTTATGTCACACATTTATCACATAATTATCAGAATTATAGTACAAACTTAATACGATAAAGCTTAATAAGATTAAATTTGTATTAAATGATTATTAAATTTTCAAATTAATTTTATATCCAAGACCCGGTATGTTTTCTATGAAATTTTTATCAGTTTTTCCTCTAACTCGCTTTACAAATGTTCTTATGGCTGCATCACTGACATTTTTATTTGTCCATACATACTTTTTTAACTCTTCATGAAGTACATAAGTACCAAGATTTTTTACTAAAATAGAGATAAAAAGCAACTCTTTTTTGGTAAGAGGTATAGTTTTACCCTCTTTTATCAAAACTCTTGCTATTTTATCAAAATAATACCCATTTCCAAGATCAATCGTATCACCAAGAGAGAGTATGTCTTTTGAGATATGTTCAAGCGTATCTAAAAGCTCATCGGTATCTATAGGTTTCATCAAGTACTTATCTATACCTATATTTATGGCACTCATTAGCCTCTGTTTTTCATCAAAAGCACTCAATACCACGATAGGTGTATCTCTAGATATTTTTTTGATCTCTTTAGACATCTCGAGGCCATCCAAGATAGGCATCATAATATCAGTTATAACTATATCGGGTTTGTATTTTTGAAATTTTTTTAACCCTTCACTACCATCTCTTGCCAAAATAAAATTTTTAAATTCATCACTTATGGCTCTTTTTAACGCCAGTCTTATACTATTTTCATCTTCTACAAATAAAATCGTAAGACTTTTTAAATTATTCATATTATTGTCTCCTTTGACTTGAGCAAAGCCCAAGTTAAATTCCTCTCACTAAAGCTTATGCTTTGCATAGAATATTTCATATTATTGTCTCCTTTAGTGCGGGTATTTTAATTTCAAAAGTTGCACCATTTTTATTATTATAGACTTTTATACTTCCACCCATACTTTTTTTTATTATCATTTCACTCATATATAGTCCCAATCCTGTCCCCTCACTTGAGTGCTTCGTGGTAAAATATGGATCAAATACCTTGTCTATAATATTTTCATCTATACCTTTAGCGTTGTCACTATAAGTCACAACCATATTTTGCCTCTCGTCTGTCTCAATTACAATCAAAATCTCTCTTTTTTTGATTTTTCTTTGGTTAAAAGCATCTTTCGAATTATTTATTAAATTTAATATAACTTGATTAAATTCATTGAAATATCCACATACAAGAGCATTTTTTTTACTTTTTACCTCTACATGTAGAGAGTGCTGCTGTATGGTTCCTTGCATCATTCTTAGGAGCTTATCTACTGCATTTTGCACCGAAAATCTCTCTTTTTCCTTATTTGGACTAAAAAAATTCCTAAAATCCTCAATGGTACTCGACATCTTTTTTATCACATCTTTTGAATGCTCATAACTCTCAAGAAAATCATTCTGCGATTTGTCTGATAAGAAGAGTTTTTTCATCTGATAAACAGTAATACCGAGCTCATTTAGAGGTTGGCGCCACTGGTGCGCGATATTGCCTATCATCTCTCCCATAGCAGCAAGTCTTGATTGCTGAAAAAGGAACCTGTCTTTTTCTTGCATCTCGCGAGCCAACTCTACACTCTCAGTCACATCATACCTTATAGCTATAAACTCCTCTATGTCGCCTTTTTTATCTAAAATGGGTATCACAGTTGTGTTAACATAGAGCGTTTTACCGTTTTTTGAGAGGTTTTTTACCATCGCTTTATATGTCTTTTTAGCTAAAATAGTATCCCAAAGACTTTTAAAAATCTCTTTTGGAACATCAGGATGTCTGACGATATTATGGTTTTTACCTATAAGTTCTTCTCTTGAATACTCAAATATTTTACAAAACTCATCATTTGCAAAAGTTATAATACCATTTATGTCTGTTTTTGAAACTATATTACTCTGTTCTATGGCATCTTTATATTGAGCTAAAGTCATTTTAGTCCACTAACAACTGACATATATCCAAGATACGACATATATATTCCATACAAAATAATTACAATAGAAGCTATCTTTATCATGATTTCTCTAAAACCACTTCCCTTTAAAAATCCTACGATATATCCAAAACCCAAGAGTGCCGGCATAGTAGAGAGTCCAAATATCAACATCGTAAAACCACCCCAGAGGATTGAGCCTGTTGTTGCAGCAGATACTGCAAAAAAGTAAACCAGCCCACAAGGCAAAAAGCCGTTTAACATACCTAAACCATAAAAACTATATATGCTCTTAGAGTGAATCAAATGTGAAAAGATATTTTTTACAAAATCATTTGTGGCAAGTGAAGATTCGAGTGAAGTTAAAAATCTTATTTTTCCCATCAGCGAAAAGCCCATAAAAACCATAAATATACCGATAAAGAAGTAGAAGTACCCCATAGATGTTGTAGAAAATGCAACTACACTCCCCAAAGCTCCTGAAGCCATACCTATGAGTATATAGGATGTAATTCTGCCCAAACTATAAAAAGCATGGGAGGTAAATTGTCTGAATTTTGAAGATTTAGCATCTATTTTTGAGCTACTGTATGCGACTATAAAACCACCACACATACCTATACAATGACCAAGGCTTCCTAAAAAGGCTACTATCACTATGGTAGAAATATTTATAGTATCTATGTGATTATCCTCTTATAATCTCTGCACAAATTCTCTAAATATGTACTTACTGTCATGCGGTCCAGGACTAGCTTCAGGATGGTGTTGCACTGAAAAAATAGGTTCATCATTATAATCAACACCCTCTATAGTATTATCAAATAGATTTTTATGTGTAATCTTTGCAATAGAACAGATAGACTCAGGTACATTATAGTTGTGATTTTGTGCTGTTATCTCAACTATTTTGTTGTTCTCATTTCTAACGGGATGATTTCCTCCATGCTGTCCAAAAGCCAACTTATATGTTGGATGTCCATGCGCTATACTTAAAAGCTGGTGACCCAAGCAGATGGCAAACATTGGTATATCGGCATCTATCAGCTTTTTGATTTTTTCCACTTCTTTTTTATAAAACATAGGATCACCAGGCCCATTTGATAGAAAAACACCATCTATGTTGCTATCTTCATACCTTTTTATCAAATCATCTGGATTAAAATCGCTTGGAACAACTTCAACGCTCAAGCCTGCTTCGCAAAGTTCATTTAGTATATTTCTTTTTACACCAAAATCAATCACTACGATTTTCTTCTTTGCATCATCTTTTAGTTCATTGTACTTTTGCCCAATATTGTCCCAAGCACCACTTGTGTGCATGTATCTCTCATCAGTGCTAACCTCTTGTATGAAATCAACCTCTTCTATCCTAGGAAAAGATTCGAGTATCTTTTTGAGCTCATTCTTATCTGAAATCTCAGTAGAAGCTATCATCATCTTAGCTCCAAAATCTCGTATCTGCTTTGTTAAAAATCTCGTATCTATATCGCAAATACCTATGGCTTCATTTTTCAAAATAAATTCATCTAAAGAACCTTGTGCTCTAAAGTTTGAAAATTCTTTATTGTAGTTTCGCACTATCATGCCGCTTGCATGTACGGCTTTGCTCTCCATATCATCATCATTAACACCAACTATACCAATCTCCGGCATAGTAAAAACAACATACTGCCCGGCATAGCTAGGATCACTCATAATCTCTTGATAACCGCTCATAGAGGTATTAAAAACTATCTCGCCCACTCTTGTACCATCACTACCAAAGCTCTTCGCTTCTAAAAATATACCACTTTCGATATATATCCAAACAGGCTTTAAGCTCATAGCGCCATGCCTCTTCTTTTCAGTTCCTCTTCATAGAGTTTTTCAAAAACAAGATCATACTCTGCTGAACCTGGTATAAGTTTTCTTTTATAATTATCTATTTGATCGGCAACAGCATCTTCTATGCCTTCAAAATTCTCAAGATAGTTCTCTATTGAGGTATAAATAACATTTTTTACTCTATTTTCTGAAACCGAGTAATCTATTAAGTTTTCTTTCCAAAGAGTCTCAAGTATCTTGTGAGAAACTTCGCTAAATCTATCCTCGTAGGATAAAATTACGCCATACTCTTTAGCTAGTTTCTTTTTTACAAGCCAAAACATACTTCGCCTGTCAACTTGACGAAACTCTATCTCATCATCATTATCATCGAGTATATCATCAACTCGCTCTTCAAGAGCAATCTCTTTTTCTATATTTTCATTCAGTATATCGTTTGAAACTTTGGCAACCGGCTCTAGTCCTTGCAACAACTTTATAAAACCGCTATTTAACATATCAATCGCTATTTTATTTGCAATATAGGGTGCATGAGGTAATCTGACTTTCATCAATCAACCTTATTATTTTAGATTTTTTACATTTTATCTAAAGTTAGGTAAATATCTGTTTATGTGCAAATTTGTCACAAAAATATTTTTTACCGGCTATGCCTGTTTATCTTCTTAAAATCAAAAAACCACCTATAAATACCATAACACTTCCTGCTGCTATATTTATGATATTTTGTGTTCTTTTTTTCTTTATAGATTCTTTTGCTTTTGAGGCAAAATAAGCATATAGTGTGAGCACACACAGAAGGGTGCCTAGCACTAAAAAAGAGACCAAAATTATATCTTCAAAAGCTAGGTTAGATAAATCGATAAAAGTCGGCAAAAATCCTACATAAAAAGCTATCACTTTTGGATTGCTAAGAGAGATAAACAATCCAGCAAAAAAATCTCCAACAAAACTGTTACTTTTTTTTATATTTGTATCAAAATATGAAGTTTTTGACATATATATTTTAAGTCCTAGATATATAAGATAGATACCTCCTAAGATTTTTATGACGGTAAAAACTGTTGAAAAATTTGAGGCGATAATACTCAAACCGAAAATTGCAAGGAGTAAAAAGGTCACATCTCCCAAAACCATGCCCACAGACATAATCACAGCATGTGAAAAGCCAGAACTAAGGGCTCTTGAAACAATAGCCAAAACACCTGGTCCCGGTGTTGCCATAAAGATAAATAAAACACCGATAAAAGTTAAGATGCTAAATAAATTCAAATTTTATTCTTTTGGTATCTCGTCTATTTGCATCGAATGGTTTGAGTCTTTTTTGGAGCTAAAAATTCTGCCGATAAACCCAAAAACTCTTTTTATGCCCCTCCATAGCTTAGGAAGAAGCCAAGCAGCAAACAAGATAAAAACAATCAGTGCCACTAGAAAAAATATCGGGTGATTCAATGCTGCCCAAAGACCTGCAAAAACCGATAAATCTTCCGCTATACTCGCGCCCCAGTTTGTAAATGGTTCGGGAGAGGTGTTTATGAGCACTCTACTACCTGCTTTTGTGGCATGAGTTGTGGCAGCAAGTCCTCCACCAAGAATCGCAGCACTAATCTGCGCAGCACTACCCATGTCCCCCATAGCACCGGCGGCTAAAAGTGCGCCTGCAGGAATCCTGACAAAAGTATGAATGGCATCCCAGCCTGTATCGACACCTGGTATTTTATCTGCAAAAAACTCTACACAATACATAAACCCTGCAGCACCTATCACTAATGGATTGCTTAAAACATGTAACTCGGGAGGTAATACGAAAGCTCCGTTGAGAGCACTAAAACCAAGTATAAATATGGTAGCATATAGGTTTATACCACTAGCCCAAGATGCCCCCATTGCAAGCGATATAGAGTGAATAATATCATTATAATTTTCCATACTATTTCCCTTTTTTCTTTATAATAAAAGGTGGCCCCTGCTTTAGCCTTAATGTTATCTTTGAAGCTTTCATAGGATCCATTTTGGCCAATATCTTTGATATTTTCTTAGCCGAAAGTGTAAATATAATAGAAGTTGCCTGAACAGTATCCATATCTTCAAAAACACCAGCAGCTGCCGAATCTTTCATTTTACTATATGTTTCGCTGAGTTTATTATTTTTTGCACTTTTTATAAGATTTAAAAGTTTTTTATTTTGGGCTATTAGCTCTTCAATATGCTTTTGCTTCTTCTCAAGTTGGGCTTTTTTGTCATCTAGTTTTCTATTTTCTCCCTCTATATGAGCTTTTTGCTTATCAAATAAAGCATTTGTTGCTGCTTTTAAGGCTTCAAAAGATTGTCTTGCATCATCCACTTTCTCTATGTCTTTGAGTATTTCTGATTTTCTACTTTCAAATATTTGATTACAATCTACACTACTTGCATAAGAAGAGAGGGCTAATAATAGTATAAAAAAAATGCTTCTCATCGTTTATTCCTTTTAAAGAGTAGAGTTGACACTTCATCTAACTCTTTTTGTTCATCTTTTTTTATCTTTTTTAGTTTTTTACTTATCTCTTGTTCTTCAAGATATTTCATCTTTTCGTGCTCTAATTTTGCCTTTTTATATTCATCATATTTTTGCGATAATTCCAAATTTTTCTTATTTAAATCACTTCTTTGTCTATCTTTTTGAAGATTTAGCACACTTCTTTTTTGCGTATAGACATTAAACTCCTTGATAGTCCCGTTTTGAGGAATAACCAAAACACCTATATCGCGATATATCTCTGATATCTCTCTTTCTATCCTTTTTATCTCGGATTTAATAATAAAAAGTTCGCTCTCTATCTTATCTAGTTTTTGCTTATTTATCTTACATATCTTAGAGTAAATTATCGGCATACTTATTCTAAAGAATTATACTCTCATCTCTTTGTGGTCCCGTTGAGATAAGTCCGACTTTTGTACCTGTTAACTCTTCAATTTTATCTACATATGCTTTTGCATTTGCAGGTAATTCTTCGTATTTACTCACGCCTTTTGAGTCACTCCACCCATCAAATTCTTCGTATATAGGAGTGATATTTTCTAAGGATTGAGGCAGAGTATCTACTCTTTTGCCATCTATCTCATAAGCAACACATATCTTTACTTTTTCAAACCCGTCTAAAACATCAAGTTTCATCAAAGAGAGTTGGTCACATCCATTTATACGACTTGCATATCTAACAGCAACTGCATCAAACCAACCACATCTTCTAGGTCTGCCTGTCGTAGTTCCAAACTCGTGTCCATTTTTGCCTAAGAGCTTTCCTTCTTCTCCTAAATCTTCAGTAGGAAAAGGTCCATTTCCTACTCTTGTGCAGTATGCTTTTACAATACCTGTAACTTTACCTATATCTTTTGGATTTAAGCCCAAGCCTATACAAGCTCCTGCACTTATGGTTGAAGAACTTGTAACAAAAGGGTATGTTCCGTGATCTATATCTAAAAGCGTACCTTGAGCACCCTCCAAAAGAATCCTTTTTCCCTCATCTATAGATTTCCAAACTAGAGAAGTTGTATCTTCAACAAAAGGCAAAAGTTCTTTTGCAAAACCGTCTAACTCTTCTTTCAATGTATCAAAACTTGGAGTTTTTATCTCCATTGCATCAAATATAGCCTTGTAAGTTTCAAAATAATCTATAAGATTTTGAGTTAGTTTTTGCGTATCTCTTAATTCACCGATTCTATGTCCGCTTCTCTCTATTTTGCTTCCATAAGCCGGCCCTATTCCCCTGCCTGTTGTGCCAATAGCCTTTGCACCCCTTAATCTCTCTCTTGCCTGATCTATCAAGATATGATGGTCAAGTATCATATGTGCTTTGTCACTTATGAAAAGTCTGCCCTCTAGTGTATCGCCAAACTGTTTCATCTCTTCTATTAAGGCTTCTGGTGATATAACTACACCATTTCCGATGATATTTATAGCATCCGGATTCAGTACACCCGATGGTATAAGGTGAAGCGCTAAAGTTTTATCTCCCACCACTATAGTATGCCCTGCATTGTGCCCGCCTTGATATCTACAAACAACATCATAATTTTGAGCCATCAAATCTACTATCTTGCCTTTTCCCTCATCTCCCCACTGAATTCCTACTATCAAATCACATTGATTTTTCATCTCTTTCCTACTTTTTTAATATTGTATCTATAACTGCATCTGTATATAGGGCAAATCCTGCCGATTTTGCTCCGTCACACTCATAGTTTCCGCCAAGCCCTAGCGTTAGATTTTTATCTATAAATCTAAAAAACAAACCATCATAATACCTCATTCGAGCATAATACAGAGGTGAAAAAACGACTCTTCTGTATGTTATCTTTTCATCCATCTCACGCATTTTAAGAAGTTCATTTTGTATCTCTTTGGGAGCCAAATTAATCACGGAGTTTAACTGCTCCAAGCTCTGTGTTTTTATCAACCCATCCAACCAAGGCACACCCAAACAGAAGAGTTTTTCTATCTCACCTCTCTCAAATATCTTAATATCTAAATCAAATTTTTTCGCTATTATATTTGGTATATTTATATTACATATTTGAAGCAAAGGAGTGAGTTCAAACTCATTAAATATGATCGAACTTATATCCACACCAAATGAAAGACTTTTTGCACCTACAAACTCCGCACCAATCTGATTTATCTCAAAACTTGGAAATTTAAAAACAGGCTGTATATAAAACCACTTGTCTTGAGTAGTGCTGCGACCGAGTCTTTTATTCATCAACCTTACAACATCCATCGTACTGTCGGCCCTCAAAGAGAGTATGTGATTTGCACCATCAGCAAATCTTATGAGCTCTTTTTCAGCTATATTGCCATGTTGATGATATGAGAGAAAAGGTGTAACAATCTCTTCAAAACCCCTCTGTTCAAATGTTTTACTAGCAACACCCTCTATCTCTCTTTTAAGCTTGGCACTCTTTCCAAAATAGAGCTTACTTCCCGTTGGTATCTCGTGTTCATATATCATAACTTACCTACTTGTCTTTTTGCTTGAGGAAAACTAGGCTTCTTGCATAATTTTCGCTCTATTCTATCCAAAAGTAACTTTTTGTTTCTTTAGCGAACCAAATTTCCCCAAATCAATATCTTGCCATATCTATATCCCCACAATAAAAACAGGACTAACCATGCGCTAATCGATATATCAAATACAAAACCCATGCCCCAGTTTAATGCTACATTTAGACTAAAAACTGTTCTTAAAATAAGAATAAATTGAACAAATAAAAATATATTTTTAGCAAAATTATCTGCATGTGGTGATAGCCCTGAGTGGCCAAGCACTACCCTGGTACCAAAACCTATAAAAACTGTAGTCAAAAAACCCAGTGCCACAAGATGTATACCTAAAAAGTAGAAATCCAAACCATACATAAACTCAACAAATAGACTAACTGATGAGAGCATAAAAGCTAAAGGCAACCAAAAAAGCCCCAAGTGCAAAACCCATAAAATAGCTGGCGTACTGGGTTTTACAAGTTTCCATCTTAGAAATTCTCTTAACATATAAACCCCGATAAGCGCATCCAAAGATGCTTCTAATATCTTCGCTAAATAAAAATTTTCAAAAAAAGAAGATGTGGTTTTTAAGATAAAAAACAAAAATACAAAAGCTACAAATCTACTATCTTTTGGCTCCATCGAGTGTGAAAAAAATGGAATCATCCTTTGAGCAACACTAAAAGTTAAAAATGTAAGGTAAAGATAAAATGATACATCAACTGCAAAATTTCCAACACCAACACCAAGAGTAACAGCTAAAAAAAGAATCTGTCCAAAAGCACCAAAATAAAGAGCGTTCAAAATCCAAAAAGAGTCTTTTTTGTTTACCGAATGACCTTTTTTATAAATCATCTGTAATTGAAAAACTACAAAAGCAAATACAAAAAAGTTGTAAAGCATGGCTAAAGCCACAAAGATTTCAGAAATAAACATAGAAATTAAAAATAATATAGTGCCAATAACGCTAGCATAAAAAAGTCTGGTATAAAAAACTTTTGCTACAGTTTCACTCTGGTTAAATCTAGGAAAAGTTGTAAATAAAAAACCTATAAAAAAGTTAGTAAAAACCAAAAAGATGAGTGAATAGGAGTGGAAAAGAGGCACCGGCATCTTTAAGCTAACCACACCTTTATATGCCAACATAAATATAAGCATAAAAACTATAGCATTAATTACGCCCAATATAAAAAACGGTTGATGCGGTTGCGATAAAAAGTAACTCTCTTTTTTCATCTGTTTTGTAAAAATCATATCTCACTCTTTTTTTAAAATGGCAAGATTATATCAAAAAAAATGATATTAAAGCTTAACTTAAGCCGTCTTTTCATAGAATAAGACAATTTTCGTCCTATTTATATTCTCCAGAGTCTTAAATCCCTATTTTATGGTATTTAAAACTGTGATGAGCATAATAAAGGAGATAGTATGTTAGAGATAAGATGGCATAGTCGTGCCGGACAAGGTGCGGTTACCGGAGCTAAAGGCTTGGGTGATGTTGTAGCAAATACAGGCAAAGAGGTGCAGGCATTTGCTTTTTATGGTTCAGCCAAAAGAGGTGCTGCGATGACAGCCTATAACCGGATAGATGATGAACCTATCATAAATCATGAAAAGTTTATGAAGCCTGATTATGTGCTTGTGATTGATCCGGCTCTTGCATTTTCGGCTGACATAACTGCAAATGAAAAAGAAAATACAAAGTATATCATCACTACTCATCACACCAAAGAAGAGTTGCTAGAATTGATTCCAAAGCTTAAAGGAAAATCCGTACATGTAGTCGATTGTATGAAAATATCTATGGACACCATAGGCAGAGCCATACCAAATACTCCTATGCTAGGAGCCCTCATGAAAGTCTCGGAAATGTTCGAGATAGAGTATTTTAAAAATGCAATGCTTAAAGTTTTGAGTAAATTTCCACAAAAAATTATAGATGCAAATATGACCGCGATAACTCGTGCATATAACAAAGTCAAATAGAAAGGAAGAAGTATGGAATACAAAGGATGGGATCAGGTTGAAGCAGGTGCAGTTCTTCCTTCATTTAGCCAAAAGAGTTGCGATGTAGTAAACCAAAAACAAGAAGAGAGAAATTATGCGGATACAAATTCGTACACAGCGAGTGTTTCCGACTGGCGAGTCTTCAAGCCTGTATTTAACAAAGATGTTTGTATAGACTGTCAAAATTGTTGGGTTTTTTGCCCAGATACGGCGATTGTTTCAAGAGACAAAGCTATGCTAGGGATTGATTATGATCATTGTAAAGGGTGTGGAATTTGTGCAGAAGTTTGCCCGACAAATCCAAAATCACTCATAATGTTTTTTGAAAACGAAGAAAACGAAGAAGTGCTTTCACAATGGCCAGAAAAAAAGAAGAAGGAAAAGTAATGGCAGAAAAATTAGAATTACAAGATATAGAAGTTTGGGATGGCAACATGGCTTTTGCCCAAGCTATGAGACAAGCGCAGATAGATGTAGTGGCAGCCTACCCTATAACACCATCAACACCAACAGTACACGGATATGCAAAATTTTTAGCTGACGGCTATATAGATGGTGAATTTGTTCTCGTTGAGAGCGAACATGCCGCTATGAGTGGCTGCGTAGGTGCAGCAGCAGCAGGCGGAAGAGTCGCAACTGCCACTAGCTCTCAGGGCTTTGCTTTAATGATAGAAGTTTTATATCAAGCAAGCGGAATGAGGCTTCCCATAGTTCTAGGTTTAGTAAACCGTGCTTTAGCATCTCCTTTAAATGTTAATGGTGACCACTCTGACATGTACCTTGGTCGAGATGCCGGCTGGATTATGGTAGATGCTTTCAATGCTCAAGAGGCTTATGATTTGATGCTCATGGGCTTTAAAATTGGGGAAGACTTAAGTGTAAGATTACCTGTGATGGTCAACCAAGATGGCTTCATCACTTCACACACTGCACAAAATGTCAAACCATTGAGTGACGATGTGGCATACAATTTTATCGGTGAGTATAAAGAGGTGAATCCTATGCTTGATTTTTGTAAACCTGTGACTTATGGTGCTCAAACTGAAGAGGATTGGCACTTTGAATTTAAGGCAAGACAGCAAAAAGCTTTGATGGATTCAAGCAAAGTCATCTCTAGCGTCTTTGAAGAGTTTAAAAACTTGACAAACAGAGAATACAAAGCAGTCGAAAGCTACTTGATGGATGATGCCAAAGTAGCAATCGTCGCTCTTGGAAGTACTGTGGAGAGTGCTATTCAAGCCGCAAAAGATTTACGAAAAAACAAAGGCATAAAAGCTGGGGTTGTGGCAACTAGAGTGATAAGACCTTTTCCATTTGAAGAAGTAGCCGAGGCATTACAAAATGTTGAAGCCATAGCAACACTTGATAGAAGTGCGCCTGGTGGTACACTTGGTATGCTTTTCAATGAGGTCAGTGCCGCTTTATATCAAAGCAAAAACAGACCTGTCATAAACAACTATATATACGGACTTGGTGGAAGAGATATGACTCAAGCAGACATCAAAGAGATATATGCAGATATAGTCAAAAATGCCGAGGCAGGCAAGCTTGTGACACCATTACAACAGTTTAGCGGATTAAGAGGCCCTAAACTCTCTTTTTTCAATCAGGAGCAAATAGATGAGTAAAATAATAAAAAATTTAAAACAGTTTTCAACCTCCAATGACAGATTTGAGGGCGCACACCTTCTATGTCCGGGATGCGCGCACTCAATCATAGTAAGAGAACTTCTAAACTGCACAGATGACAATCTAGTCATAGCAAATGCGACAGGCTGTCTTGAAGTCTGTACGGCTGTATATCCTCACACTTCATGGGATGCTTCATGGATACACATAGGCTTTGAAAATGCTGCGACTGCCGCAAGCGGGGCAGAAGCTATGTATAAAACACTAAAAAGAAAAGGGAGATTGAAAGATCCAAACAAACCTGTCAAGTTCGTTGCATTTGGCGGTGATGGTGCCACTTATGATATAGGCTTTCAATTTTTAAGCGGCGCAGTTGAAAGAGGACATGATTTCACATACATCTGCCTTGACAATGAAGTCTATGCAAACACGGGTGGACAAAGAAGCAGCTCTACTCCAAGAGGAGCAAGCACTACTACAACACCTGCGGGAAGAGTGAGCTATGGAAATAAAAAATACAAAAAAGATATGGTAGCTATCATGGCTGCACATGGTGCGCCTTATGTGGCACAAGTTGCTCCAAATAAATGGAAAGATATGGTTAAAAAATACCAAAAAGCTCTTGCTACCAAGGGGCCTGTCTATATAAATGCCATGAGCGCCTGTACAACAGAGTGGAAATTTCCAGCAGACAAAACCATAGATATTAGTGATATGGGTACAGATTCACTTGTTTTCCCTCTATATGAGATAGAAAACGGTACCAAGCTTACAATCACCTACAGACCTAAAAATATAGTACCTGTAAGGGATTATTTAGGAGTCCAAGGGAGATTTAAGCATCTGTTTAAAAAAGAGAATGAGCATGTCATAGAAGAGATGCAAAAAGCCGTAAATGAGAAGTGGGAGCTCCTTCAAAGAAGAGAAGAAGTGGGAGTTTAAGATATAGGGCTAGATTACTCTAGTCTAGCCCACCTATCAATTTTACAGCATCCATTGGTGTCTGTACTATGTATTTTGCGCCATTTTCCTTTAACTCTTGTCTGTCTCTAAAACCCCATAAAACACCTATCGAATCTATGCCGGCACTCTTAGCTGTGATCATATCTATCTTGGTATCACCCATAAATAAGCACTCTCTAGGCTCTACATGTAGCTCTTTTAATATTTCTATGGCACCGCTAGCATCAGGCTTTCTTGGAACTCCTTCTCTTATGCCATATACTGCATCAAAATCCCAATTCCTTAGGTATTTTATACCGCAAAGCTTAGTAAAACTGTCCGGCTTATTTGATAAAATAGCCATCTTAAAATCTTTCTTCTTTAAAAAAGTTAAGAGTTTACCTATGCCATCGTAAAGTTTTGTATTTTGATTATATTGATTTGCATAATGTTTTTCAAATAGTACCAAAGCTTTTTGTGCCTCATTTTTATCGACACCAAGACTATTTTGCATCAATTTTAAAGCGCCCTCTCCTACAAGATATCTAAAATCATCTAGCACAATCGACTTTTTTCCATAGCTTGCTAACACAAAATTCGCACTTATAGCTATGTCCTCAAGTGTATCAAGCAAGGTTCCATCTAAATCAAAAATTATAGCTCTTTTTTTCATAATGCCATCCTCACAGCCTCTTTTGCATGAATAAGTGTAGTGTCATAGACATTTATATCTATATCATTTTCAGATATAAGCATACCTATCTCAGTACAACCGAGTATAACACCTTGTGCCTCTTTTGCCTTTTTTATAATCTTTATAAAAGCGCTTTTAGAGTCATCTTTTACAACTCCTAGACACAGTTCACCATATATAACTTTATGGATAATCTCCATGTCGTTAAAATCCGGTATGATTACTTCTATGCCATTGTCTATAAGTATCTGCTTATAAAAGTCCTCTTGCATAGTAAATTTTGTGCCTAAAAGCAGGACTCTTTTGATTTTATCTTTTTTAATCTCATTTGCGGTGGCTTGGGCAATATGTAAAAAAGGAAGCTCTACATGTAGAGCAATTTGCGGCAAGAGTTTATGCATAGTATTGGTACAAATCACTATAAAATCAGCTCCTCCATCTTGTAGTGATTTGGATGCATTTATGAGTATTTGGGTCGCTTCATCCCATCTATTTGCGTGTTGCAGCTTTTCTATCTCTTCAAAGTTTACTGTAACCATCAAAGACTTTGCATTGTTTAGGGAACCTAAAAGCTCATTTGTATATTCATTTATAATTTTGTAGTAGGTGGCACTGCTTTCCCAGCTCATGCCACCGATTAATCCTATGGTTTTTATAGTTTTTCACCTTTTGCTTCAGTCTCTTTATACTCTTTACCCATCAAACTCATCGCTTTTTGCTTGATACCTTTTATAGTAAAACCAAACTTACTAAAGAGCTCACCTGCCGGTGCACTTGCACCAAATCTACTCATACCTAAAACCTCATCAGCAAATCTATACCATTCATTTCCACTGGCTGCTTCTACTGCTAAAACTTTGGTATTTGGATCTATAACTTTGTCTATATAACTTTTATCTTGCTGTACAAAGAGGTCAAAACAAGGCACACTTACTACATTTGCATTTATACCCGCAAGTTCCAAATGACAGGCGGCTTTGAGTGATGGCATAAGTTCACTTCCGCTTGCTATGATAGTCAGTGTTGCATTTTCTCTTTTTTTGATTAAATATCCGCCCTTTGCAACTTCTCCAAATTCTACCTCTCCTGCTTTTAGAGTTTGTAGTTTTTGACGAGAGAGAACAAAAGCTGATGGTGAGTTTTTCATGCTAAGGGCTTTTTTCCAACACTCTACATTTTCACTCGCATCTGCAGGTCTAAAAGTATAAAAGTTTGGCATTGCTCTAAATTGACTTAACTGTTCTATGGGCTGATGTGTCGGTCCATCTTCTCCAACACCGATACTATCATGCGTCCAGACAAAAAAGTTTTGTATTTTCATCAGTGCCGAAAGTCTTGCTGCAGGCTTTAAATAGTCACTAAATATAAAAAATGTAGCACTAAACGGTATAAAAAGTCCGTACAAAGAGATCGCATTTGTCATCGCTGCCATAGCATGCTCACGGATACCGAAGTGTATATTTCTACCCGTTGGAAAATATCCCATATCTTTTAAGTTGCTTTTATTTGAAGGAGCTAAATCTGCACTTCCACCGACAAATCCGGGAATTGCCCTGGCTATTGCATTTAGTATTTGACCATTACTGTCTCTAGTGGCCACTTTTGAGCTATCTTCAAACTTAGGCCAAGAAATCTTTGAGAAATCAGGATTTAGGAGTGCTTTTAGAGCTTCGTTTTGCTCTATCAAAGGAGCTTCGCTTAAGAGCTTTTTCCACTCACGCTGAGCCAAATCTCCTTTTTCAACTGCACACTCAAATCTAGCCTTTACATCTTCATCGATGAAAAACTCAAGATCCGGGTTAAATCCTGCATTTAATTTTGACTCTCTTATCACTTCTTCACCTAGAGGAGCTCCGTGTGTGGCACTTGTGCCCTCTAATCCAACTGCACCTTTTCCAATGATTGTGTTTGCAATTATCAAGTATGGTTTTGTCTGCTCTTTTGCATTTTCCAATACTTCGTTTATCTCTTCAAAATCGTGACCATCTATGCGAGATACTTGCCAACCTTGTGCTTCGAAACGCATCTTCACATCTTCACTCCAGGCAAGATTTGTACCGCCCTCTATAGTTATGTGATTACTGTCATAAAAAAGAACTAAATTATCAAGTCCAAGATGTCCTGCAAGTGCACTTGCCTCATAGCTTATACCCTCTTCTAAGTCACCATCACCACAAATTGCATAAACTTTATGGTCTATTATCTTTGCAGTATCACTGTTTAGTTTGCTTTGTGCCATCTTTTCCGCCATAGCAAAACCGACTGCATTTGCGATGCCTTGACCCAAAGGTCCTGTAGTTATCTCAACTCCTGGAACATCACCATATTCGGGATGTCCTGGGGTTTTAGAGCCTAATTGTCTAAAATTTTTCAAATCATCCAAGCTGATATCATAACCGCTTAAGTGCAAAAACGAGTAGATAAGCGAAGATGCATGCCCCCCACTAAAGACTAATCTATCTCTATTTAACCATTTTGGGTCTTTTGGATTGTGTTTTAAGTGCCTACTTAAAACCGTAACAATATCCGCCAAACCCATAGGGGCACCGGGGTGTCCGCTATTTGCACGCTGTACCATATCGGCACACAAAAATCTGATAGTATCAGCCTGCTTTTGCAACATCTCTAAATCATCCATTAAAATATCCCTTTACTATTGTATCTAGCCTTACGGCAAGATTTTTATCTAATTTATTTAACTCCACATGTAAAGCTTTTAGTGCATTTTGTTTGTACTCTTGCGCACCCTTAAGACCTAAAAGATTTACAAATGAATTCTTATGTTCATCATTTCCTGTCGGTTTTCCAGCCTCTTTTGAACTCATAGTCGCGTCAATAATGTCATCTTGAATTTGAAATAAAAGTCCCAATTTCAGACCAAAACTATATATGGCATTTTTACTATTTTCATCCAATTCGCATATAACTGCCCCCATAAGAAGAGAAGCGGCTATCAATTTGGCAGTCTTGTTTAAATGCAAAAATTCCAATTCATCCTGTTTTAAAATTTTGTCTTCAAATTCACAATCAATAGCTTGACCGATAACCATACCGCCACTTCCACCATTTTGTGCTAAAATCTTTACGAGTTCTATTCGTATCTCACTGCTAAGCGGTGCATTTGCTATCACATAAAAAGCATCGGTATTTAGAGCATCCCCTGCTAATATAGCTGTAACCTCATCATAAGTTACATGTAGAGTCGGATGTCCTCTTCTAAGGTTGGCATCGTCCATAGAGGGCAAATCATCGTGTATCAAAGAGTAGGTGTGTAGCATCTCAAGACCGAGAGCCACAGGCAGGGAGTTTCTGAGCAATAATGGTGAGCAAGCATCAACAACACTCAAAAGTAAAATCGGTCTGAACCTCTTTCCTCCTGCTTTTAATATCTCATCCAACGCTTTTTGAAAGTATGGATGAAAACCCTCTATCTTAGGTGTATTTTCCATCAAATAAGAGTCAAATCTTTCCAGCAAATCACTCTGTATATTCACATATTTACCTTAACAAAAAATTGAAAATTATTCCTCTCAAAAAGCAAATTTATCGCTTTTTTTCCAATTTTTGACAAAACTCTTCTTATGTCATCTTCGCTTTTGACACTCACTCTGTTTATCTGAAGAAGTTTATCTCCTCTGTGCAAACCACTTTTTTGAGCAAATGAGCCTTTTTTTATAGTTTTTATCCTCAACTTCTTATCAAAAAACATCCCTTTGACTTCAAGAAAAGAGTCACTTAATTCTCCACCACCATATCTTTTTTGAACTTTTATCTTTTCTGTCATCAATTTATAATTTCGTACAAATTGCAGCTTTATTATCTTGCCTACCTTTTGAAAAAGAACATAATCTTCAACATCTTCAACTTTTCTTACCCTTCTGCCGTCAATTCTTTTGATGATATCACCTACTTTTAATTTTTGGTGAGCAAATAAAGGATTTACCGAAGAGACTATCACATCTTTTCCCCTTCTTAAAAATCTTACACCAATATCACCATAAGCAACACTCTTTGAATTTAAAAATCTCTTTATAAAATTTGAAGATATAAATTTTCCATTTCCAACACCAATTCCATATACACTGCAACACAAACAAGTAATCATACTATTTGGAGGGGTTTTACTGTTTTGTTTGAAAAATATATTTAATCCTACTCCCCTTTGTGCAAAGTTACCGGTATACATGGAGCTGTCATCCATGCTCGCCAGCCACTCACCAAGTGTTAATTTATCCGTATTTCTCAAGTGTACGGGATGTAAGACTTTTTTGCTATGAAAAAGATACAAATTCAAAAATTTATCATGTCTGACAAATGGATATTTTGGCTTTTTCTTCAAGTAAGCAACCGCATAATGTTTACTGATAGCTACAGCCTTTGTATCTCCAAAATAGACCATAGACTTTACATCTTTTTTATAACATTTTCTAAAGTCCGGATATGTAAAACTAACACTAAAAAGTGCATTTACAGTAAAAAGTAAAATCAGTACAAATCTCATAAGTCTCCTTATTTTCCGAAGCCGCCCAATCCACCGAGCATTTGGGATGCTGCTAATTTTTTATTCTCTTCAACCATTTTAAAACCATCATTTATAGCGCTTATTAAAAGAATCTGCAGTGACTCTTTGTCCTCAAGTAGTGAATCATCAAAACCAAGGTCTATCACTTCTCCATGTCCATTTAAGCTTACCTTTACAAGCCCGCCGCCACTCTTAGCAGTAAACTCTTTACTATCCGCCTCTTCTTCCATCTTTTTTGCCTGTTTTTGCGCCAACTCCAGCATTTCACCCATTTTGGAAAAATCCATATTTTCAAACATAACCTATCCTACAAAATCTCTTATTTCTTCTATATCATTCTCTTCATTTACCAGCACAACACTGGGTTTAAAGTACTTTGCTTCATCTTCACTCATGCTAGCATAGGCTATAATGATAATCCTATCTCCTTTTTCCGCTTTTCTGGCAGCTGCTCCGTTTAGGCATATATCTTTGTTTCCTCTTTTGCCCTCTATCGCATAAGTGCTAAATCTCTCACCATTGTTGATGTTTACAATCTCAACTTTTTGTCCAACTCTTAAATTTGCAGCATCCATCAACTCCGCATCAATTGTGATTGAACCAACATAGTTTAGATTTGCATCACTTACTACAGCTCTATGTATTTTAGAGTATAACATCTCAAATTTCATCTATTTTATCCTATTTTTTATTAATTGTTTTATTATCTCTCTATCATCAAATGGAATTTTTTTACCGTTTATATCCTGATATATTTCATCACCTTTGCCTAAGACCAATAAAACTTCACCATTTTTTTGCCAATCCAGCGCCATTTGCAAAGCTCTTTTCCTATTAACTTCAACCTTTAGCTCTTTTGGATTTTTTATCCCACCTAATATCTCTTTTATGATACTTTGAGGATCTTCACTTCTTGGGTTATCACTTGTGACAATTATCTTCTTGGCAAATTTTGAAGCAATGAAGCCCATCTTTGCCCTTTTAGTTTTATCTCTATCGCCACCTGCTCCAAAAACCACTACTATATCTTTGCCTTTCATGCTGTCTAAAACTTTTTCCATACCATCTGGTGTATGTGCAAAATCAACTATAATAAGAGGTTTATCGCTCACTAGCTCCATGCGTCCTTGAACTCCAGCAAAATTCTCAACTACTTCACAAATCTTTTCCATCGGCACAATCTCAAGCATATCCACTGCACTGATTGCTGCTAAAAGATTGTATAGATTAAAAAAACCTTGCATCGGGCTAGAAAAATCGTATACCTTTTGTATCTTCGCCAAAGCTGCGCTTATACCGTCATTTAAGGAGTATGCAAGAATCTTATATGTAGCAGAATTTTCTATACCATAAGTTCTACAGTTTTTTGGATTAAACTCAATCTTTTTTTCATCTTTATTTATAAGTTTCATAGTATCATCTTGGAAAAAACTACTTTTTACTCTAATATAATTTTCCAAGCTACTGTGATAATCAAGATGATCTTGGGTTACATTTGTAAAAATCTTGAGTTCAAAATTTAGACCATCTATTCTGTTTTGGGACAATGCATGAGAGCTCACTTCCATGATAAAATACTCGCATCCATCATCTATAGCTTCTTTGATATGCAACATCGTGTCAAATATAGTAGGAGTAGTTAAGCCTTTTTGGGCGATTTGTCTTTCATTTATAAAACAACCTCTTGTGCCTTGCAGCGCAACTTTTATATCCAAATCCAATAGTATGGAGTATATGGCTGCTGCAGTTGTTGTTTTGCCATTTGTTCCTGTGATACCTATGATTTTTATGGTGTTATCGATACCCAGTATCTTTGATACTTCTTTTGCTCCAAGTATTTGCTTGCAGCCTCTTTTTTTTGCGTCCTCTAGGTATCTTTCATTTAATTTTGAAACAAAAAATGCACTTGATTCATCGCACAAGGAGGAGTTGTCGGTTATAAATGAAAAATCATAATTACTTTTTATATCTTTTTTCAATACTTTGTTGCCCTACTTACAAGTGATAGTAATTTTTTGTCATTTGGGAAGACACTCATGGCACTCTCTAAATAGTTCAGCGACATTTCAGTAAATCCATTTTCTATCAATTTTTCTAAAAAATCTATAAAGTCCTCTTTTTTAGATATCAGAACTTTTGTAGAGAACATAATATCCTCAAATGCTTTTTTGAAACTTCCTCTATTTTTTATGAGCTCTTTAAAGTCTTCATACTCTATACCATTTTCTTCGGCTATGGCATATTCTAACTCTTTCTTTTCGATTAAGCTGTAGATGGACTCTATACTGTTATCTATTAAGCCTATAATTTCTTCTATATTACCTTCTTCGACCTCTTCATCACTCTCTTTTGAAAGCAGATAATACTCAAAAAGAGCTGAGGCTTCTATCTCTTTTTCACTCGCCATATCTGATAATATAGCACCAAGCCTTGCATCTTTGGAGTCTGGCTCTTCTTGCAGTGCAAGTGAAAAATAAAATAGCGCCAAAACATAATCTTTTTTGTAAAAACTATCTATTCCTAAAGTTATGTGTAGATTCATCTCTATGAAAAAGTCTCTATATCAAACTCTACGCCTAGTGGTATACTCACAACTTCTATCTCAGGGTGTATATCTATCCTAAGCTGTCTTTCTATGCCATATTTAAGGGTTTGTGAAGCTGACGCACAGCCATGACAGGCGCCTTGAAGCTGAACAAAAACTTTGCCATTTTTTATCCCTAAAAGTGTCAAGCCACCACCATCAAGTGCCAACATAGGCTTAACTTTATCTAAAGATTTTTCTACTGCCGGAAGTAATTCCTCATCTGAAAAAGGTATCATTTAATGTCCTAATATTTTTTCTTATTTAACCAAATCTTTGGTTAAAAGCGACTGAATCGTGAGAGATAGTTTTATGTACAGATTTATCTGCTCACTTTAAGGTACCCCTAAATGCATAGTAAAATTTAAAAACCTCCTGCGCCACCCCCCATACCACCTCCTGCACTATCACCACCCATGCCGCCAATGCCACCCATGTTATCATCGTTCATGCCTCCAATATTTTCTTGCATTTCCTGTGGTTCTTTCACTTTATTTACTATTTTGGTCGAAGATAAATTATTTGCAACAGCATTCTGTTTTTTTATAGATATCACACTATCTAAACTTGATTTTGCAAGTTTTAGTTGTTTGATAACTTCAGTATTATTCGTATTTTCTAATGCATGTATTATTGCTTTTTGTGCTTTCAAAGCATTTTCTTCTGTGATTTGTAGATTTTGACTCTGAATCTCCTGAGTTTTGACAATTTTATCAGCCATCTGATTTATCTTATCGGCCATTTTATTAATTCTATCAGCCATTACTCCTATATCACTGGAAAGTTGCAACATATTTTGTTGACTCATCTCACTATTTTTAGTGGCAATATCTGCCATTTGCACCTCACTTGTATCAACACTAACTCCATCTTTGTTTGCATTTCCACTACTAGCATAAGCTAAATTAGAAACGACTAGTAACGCCAATAACGCCAAAATCTTCTTTTTCATTTTTTACCTTTTATTGATTTATTTCGTTAAAAGTATATCTAAAAAGTGTTACTGAAATGTTAATAATTTACTCCCCTCGATATCAAACAGGTTTATAGATGAAAAAGATTTTTTGTGGTAAAATGACTGTAAAATTGATTTTACACACTATTTTTTCAAAAAGTCTTACTTTTCGTAGCTTCAGGGGTGCAAGGTCAGTTACATAGATATAAAGTCTTAAGTGGGGTCTTAAAAATGCTTGAAACAATATTATTAGCGGGTGCAGCAGGAGCAGCTCTTCCTTCTTGGTTTTGGGGAGCTACACACCATAATAAAAAGAGGGAAGAATTGTCTTTTCACATTAAAATCGCTCAATCTCTAGGACACGCGGCAGCCATCAGGGACCATGGAACTGGTGCGCACAATTTTAGGGTGACATATATGTCAAGTATTATTGGTGAAGCATTAAATCTAAAGAAGAAATCATTACAAGCATTGATGAAAGGTGCATTTTTACATGATATTGGGAAAATTGGTATCCCCGATAAAATACTTTTAAAAAATGGTCCACTTAATGATAAAGAGTGGGAAACCATGAAGCTTCATACAATATTGGGCAAAGAACTCATCGAAGATATGCCTTGGTTTGATGATGCCATGGATGTTATCATACACCATCATGAAAGATTTGACGGCACTGGTTATCCATATGGTCTCAAAGGAGAAAATATCCCTCTAAATGCCCGTATTTTTGCCATTATTGATGTTTTTGATGCTCTAATGTCAACTCGTCCATACAAAAAAGCTTTTTCGTATAATGATTCTTTAACAATTATGAAAAATCATGTTAACACACACTTTGATCCGAAAATACTAGGGAAATTTTTTATATATGCTCCGGATTTTTCAGATACGATATCAAATAATTCGATAGAGGATTTAAAATTAAAATTAATAGAAAGACGAAAAAAAATATTTGGTTTATAACTAACCTTATACACTTATAAATTGGGGCAAAAATGATAAACAAACTTATAGACATGGTTAAAGATGCAGGTGTTATCTTTAAAGAGGGTTATAACAGTAAAAAATATATAGAATTTAAGGGCAAAAAAGACCTTGTGACACAATACGATAAAAACATAGAAAAATTTTTGATAGAGCAATTCTCGTCAACTTTTAAAGATTTTAATATCATCGCGGAAGAGTCGGATAATAGCAAAATAAAATTCAAAGATTCTATCATAATAGATCCGATAGACGGAACTACAAATTTTGTAAACAAAGTGCCACATTGTGCTATCTCAATCGGTGTTTACATAGAGAAAAAACCGTATATAGGTATCGTCTATAATCCTGTATTAAATGAACTTTATAGAGCAGAAGCAGGAGGTGGCGCATATCTCAATGATATACTATTGGAAGTTAGTGACGATGATAATTTTCAAACTTCTCTTATATCTACAGGATTTCCATATACTTCTGCCACAAATAGTGATGATCTGAATTGGGTTATCAAAAACTTAAAAAAGATTTTACCAAAATGTCAAGATATAAGAAGACTCGGTAGTGCTTCTATCGACCTGTGTATGGTGGCAAATGGAGTTTATGAAGGATACTATGAGATAAATCTAAAACCATGGGATGTTGGTGCCGGAATGTTGATTTTGCAAGAAGCAGGCGGTAAAGTTACAAATGCTTACAATAAACCATACGATATGTTTAATGACAGATGTATTGTTGCAAGCAATGGTAAAATACACGACAAATTAATATCTTATCTAAAAGACTAAAGTCTTGGGGTTCGGAGACTGAATATACAGTCTCCTTTTGAAGTTATACTAACTCTAAAAATGCCATAGAAGCTGCATCGCCTCTTCTATTTCTTGTTTTTATTATTCTTGTATAGCCACCATTTCTCTCAATATACTTTGGTGCTATCTCCTCTACTAGTTTCTTAGTACACTCTTTGTCTTGTAAAGCTGCAAATACAGCTCTGTGAGCATTGGAGTCACCCTTGCCTGCTCTTGTAACTAACTTCTCTATAAATCCTCTAAGCTCTTTTGCTTTAGGTAGAGTTGTCTCAATTTTTTCATATTTTATAATTGCGATTGCCAGGTTTTTCAAAAGCGCACCTCTATGTGTAGAAGTACGGCCTAGCTTTCTATATCCATGCTTATGTCTCATTTTTAGCCCTCATTCATTTCAGATTTTAAATCTTGAATTTTTTCTTTTAGCACATCTTTTGTCCCGTCTTGAAATTCAAAACCAATAGGAAATTCTAAATCTTCCATCACTTGTTTTATCTCTTCAAGAGATTTTTTTCCAAGATTTTTTAAGTTTTTCAATTCAGTTTCATCCATTAGTGCTAATTCACCGATATACTTGATTGAAGCTCTATCTAAACAGTTAAAGCTACGAGCACTTAGATTCAAATCATCAATGCTTTGTAAAAGTTTGCCAAACTCGACACCAATACTTTCACTCTCATCATCCGTTGCTACCTCGATATCCAACAAACCGTTAAATACAGACATTTGTGAATACATAGCCTCCAAAGAGTTTCTAAAGGCAGTCAATGGTGGAATAAGCCCGTCAGTTTCAACTGTAAAAATTACTTTTTCAAAGTTTGGATTATCTTCTACAAGTACATTCTCTATATCGTACACAGCTTTTTTGACTGGTGTAAAAAAGCCATCCAATGCTATATAGCCCGCATCCAAATCTTCTCTAATATTTTCGCTAGGAACATATCCTATACCTTTTTCAACTATAACAGAAAAGTTCAGTTCTGCATCTTCATTTATAGTACAAAAGTAATTTTCCGGTGTAACTATCTCAACCTGCTCGTTGTTAAGATCACTCCCCCTTATCTCTTTTGGCCCGCTAAATGAGTAATTTAAAACAACTCTATCTTCGTCATTAATAATTTTGAAGCGGATATTTTTAAGATTAATGATAAAAAGTGCAACATCTTCCAACATGCCCCTTATACTATCAAATTCGTGAGTTACACCCTCTATTTTTACAGCTATAGGAGCAAATCCAACGGTTGAACTGAACAATAGTCTTCTTAAAGGATGAGCTAGTGTCACTCCAAAACCTGATTCAAATGGATATGCTATCACTTTAATCTTATTTTTAGAGACATTCTCTACTTCGATCTCCGTTGGCATATATGCTGATGTTTTTATACTATTCATAATGCTACCTACCTAACTTATTTAGAGTATAGCTCAACGATTAATCTCTCTTCAATCGGTATTACTACTTCTTCACGGTCGGGAATTCTTGTAAAAATTCCAAAAGCTTTGTTTGTATCTATATCAACCCATGGTACGATACCTGTTTGTGCAGTTAATTCTAATGCACGAACAATTTGAGGGTTATTTTTTGATTTTTCTCTAACTTCTACCTTGTCACCAGCTTTTACTCTGTATGAAGGTATATCTACTTTTTTGCCATTAACCAACACATGGCCATGTGTTACTAATTGACGAGCAAATCTTCTTGTTGTTGCAAAACCCATACGATACGCAACATTATCAAGTCTTCTCTCGATCAAAAGTATGAGATTTGTACCTGTATTTCCCTCTGTTTTATTAGCATCTGAAAATAGTCTTCTAAACTGTTTTTCAGAAACACCATACATAAATTTCGCTTTTTGTTTTTCTCTTAACTGCAATCCGTATTCACTGATTTTTGTTCTTCTTTGACCGTGTTGTCCAGGCGCATAAGGTCTCTTATCAAGTGCACTTTTGCCAGCAAGTCTTCTCTCACCTTTAAGAGCCAGGCTCACACCTAATCTTCTCTCAAGCTTTTCAACTGGTCCTCTATATCTTGCCATCTTTTCTCCCAATTTTATACATAATTAATACTATGAGGTAACTCTATTTTAGAATTAAACTCTTCTTCTTTTTGGAGGCCTACAACCATTATGCGGTAATGGAGTTATATCTTTTAGAAAAGTTACTCTTATACCCTCATAAGCACCTACACTTTTGACTGCAGTTTCACGACCGCTTCCAGGACCTTGAACTTTGATTCCAAGCTCTTTGATTCCATGTTCTTTTGCTTTTGCCAATGCATCATCAACTGCTTGTTGAGCTGCATATGGAGTTGACTTTTTGCTACCTTTAAAACCAAGGCTACCGGCACTACTCCAAGCAATAACATTTCCCATCTCATCAGTTACAGTCACAACAGTGTTATTGAATGTTGCTGATATAAAAACTATACCTTTAGCAATATTTTTCTTAACGACTTTTTTTCTAGCTACTTTTCTTTTTGCCATCTGTTTCCCTTTGAGACTCTAATTAGCTTTTGCGCCGACGGTTCGTTTCTTACCTTTTCGTGTACGCGCATTAGTTTTTGTTTTTTGACCTCTAACAGGAAGTCCTCGTCTATGTCTTAGACCTCTATAGCTTCCCATATCCATCAATGCTTTAATATTCATGGCAACTTCTTTTCTTAAGTCACCCTCAACTGCATAGTTTTTTTGTAATTCGTTACGGATAGAAGCTATCTCTTCTTCACTTAACTCACTTGCTCTTTTGTCATAAGAAATGCCTGTAGCATTGAGTATCGCTCTTGAGCTAGTTAAGCCTACACCGTAGATGTATGTTAAAGCATACTCTACTCTTTTTTTGTTTGGAAGGTCTACACCTGCAATTCTTGCCATGGTTATCCTTGTCTCTGTTTATGTTTTGGATTTACACAAATGACTCTAACGACACCTTTTCGTTTGATCACTTTGCATTTATCGCACATCTTCTTTACAGAAGGTCGTACTTTCATTTTTCAGCCTTTGTCTGTTTTTTCCACTCTGTTACCAAGTAAACTGTCACAGGTTTAGCGATGTTTTGCCATACCAACAATTGAAAAAATAGTGGTTTTTTTTCAATTCTTCTTCACACAGTTTTACAAAAGGTATGAATTATACCCAAATTAAGCTAATAATTTACTTATATCGATATGTAATTCTACCCTTGTCTAAGCTATAAGGTGTCAATTCAACCTTAACTTTGTCTCCTGGCATTATCTTTATATAATGCATCCTCATCTTTCCAGCTATGTGACATAAAATCACATGGTTGTTTTGAACTTCAACTTTAAAAGTTGCATTTGGCAATGCTTCTATAACTTTACCATCTATCTCAATCACATCTGCTTTCGCCATTTTACCTCCTATTTAACTGTCATCTTGATTAGGAAGTGAATTCCTAAACAATTCACACGCTACTAAAGCTTCGCTTGTCAGCGAGAACTTCTATTTAACTGTCATCTTGATTAGGAAGTGAATTCCTAAACAATTCACACGCTACTAAAGCTAAACCTTGCGGCCGCATGACTTTAATTTATGCCTCTATTGCTTATCATACTATTCAACAGAGAGTATCTCTGCTTTATTATTTACTATCGCTACACAATGTTCATAGTGGCTTCCTCTTAGTCCGTCACTTGATGTGACAGACCACTTGTCACCTAATATCTTTGCTTCGCTTTCTCTTTGGCATATCATTGGCTCTAAACAAAAAACCATACCATTTTTTATCTTCGGTCCCTGTTTAGGGTTGTGTCCCTCTAGGTAATTTGGAATTTCTGGTTCTTCATGTGGTTTTCTACCTATACCATGAC
This sequence comes from Campylobacteraceae bacterium, assembly GCA_027050775.1. Lineage (GTDB taxonomy): Bacteria > Campylobacterota > Campylobacteria > Campylobacterales > Sulfurospirillaceae > JAADIZ01. The sequence goes on from JALUBH010000018.1 coordinate 70,146, forward strand.
CGCAAAAACTTCTGAGTGGCACAAAACCTCGAGAAAGTATAAAGTTTTCTAGCTCATAACTCAACTCTTTAAATCTCATACCGGCTTTTATCAAACTAATCGCATGGTACAAGGCATCTTTTGAGCAAGCTATAAGCTCTTCATCCTCTCTTGAGATTTTACCAACACCCATAGTTATAGCGGCATCACCATACCAACCATCTATCTTGCTTCCGATATCAAGTCCTAAAATATCACCCTCTTTAATCCTATAATCAGTCGGTATTCCATGGATAATAACTTCATTTACAGAGGTGCATACACCTGCAGGAAAACCATAGAGTCCTTTAAACGCGGGAATTGCATTTTGTGAGAGTATATAGTCTTCACCCAGAGCATTTATCTCCAAAAGAGACATGCCTGAGTGAACTTCTTTTTCTAAGTAGTTTAATGTTTTAGCTACTATCTTATTTGCCGCTGATAATTTTTGTATATCTTTTTGGCTCTTAAGAGATATTGCCACTACAAGCCTACCGCGCTTAGAGTTTCGTATTTGCTCATATATACCTGAGCTTCTATCTTTCTCATAGTATCAAGTGCGACTTGAACCACAATCAAAACAGCAGTTCCACCAAAATAGAACGGTACTCCCATAAATTTTACCAAAACCCATGGCAGAGTTGAGATAAGCCCAAGATAGATAGCTCCCCAAAATGTCAATCTACTTGCTACATCATTTAAAAAATCTGCAGTATGAATTCCAGGTCTAACACCCGGTATAAAACCACCTTGTTTTTTCAAATTTTCTGAAATATCTTTTGCATTAAATACTATGGAAGCATAAAAATATGAAAAGAAGATAACAAATAAAAATGTCAAAACATTAAATACATAGCTACCTGGACTTAAAAAGTCCTTAATGCTAAGCACTATTGGATTTGTACTAGCCTGAAGCAGGGTTGATGGAAACATTAGAATTGCACTTGCAAAAATAGGAGGAATAACACCACTTAGGTTTACTTTTATAGGAACATAGTTCATTATCCTCTTATGCTGATTTTGCATCATCACTTTTCTTGAATACGAAATAGGCACTCTTCTCTCGCCCATCTCTACATAGATGATGACCCCCACCGTCACCAGTATCACCACCAGCATCGCAATTACGACTAAAAAGTTAAGTTCACCTGTATTTACAAGATTTATAGTGCCGCCTATCGCATGAGGAATACCTGAGACGATTCCTGCAAAAATGATTAAGCTGATACCGTTTCCTATACCTCTTTGAGTAATTTGCTCACCTATCCACATAAGGAGCATAGTCCCAGTTAGCATAGAAGCTGCTGCGATCGCCATAAATGCACCTCTATCGATCATAACAGCACTCTCACCACCGCGACCTGTAAGACTTCCAAGTCCTATAGATACACCAATGGCTTGAACGATAGTGATACCGATTGTGGCATAACGAATGATTTGCATATACTTAGTCATTCCGTCTCTCTCTTTTTTCATTTTACCTAGAGATGGAAAAGTAGCTGCAAGGAGTTCCATTACGATTGAGGCGGTGATATAAGGCATAATTCCTAATGATATTATACTTAGTCTCTTAGCTGCATTTCCACTAAACATGTTAAACATACCTAATGCATTTGAGCTATTTGAGTCAAAAAACTCTTTTACAACATCTAAATTCACACCAGGAACAGGCACATAAGCCATGATCCTGTATGCAAAGATGAAACCCAAAGTAATTAAAATTTTTTTAGTAAGATCTTTACTCATCTTATAGTCTCCTTTTCAAAGATTTTACATCTTTGAAATTTTGTTGTTTCATCTATTGATTCCGCTGTAAACTACATTTTCGTCTTTGATTTTAGATGCCAAATCTTTAGCACCCTTACCAATAAGCTTTACTTGTTTTACAGAATTTGCTATCTTATGAATACTTCTGAGTGTATCCATAGTAATCTCTTCAAGAGTAGCAACTGTTTTTATTTTTTCTACATTTATCACATAAGGCTTAACTAATCCAGAATAGAATCCAACTTTTGGAAGTCTTCTTTGGAGCGGTTGTTGTCCACCCTCAAATCCTCTTTTTATACTATAACCTGTACGAGATTTTTGACCATTTGCACCTCTGCTTGCTGTTTTACCCATACCAGATCCTTGGCCACGGCCTTTTCTCTTTGTTTTATGAGTTGAGTTAACTGCCGGTGTTAAATTATCTAATGCCATAATTCAGACCCCCTCTAACTTTTTAACATACTAAGAGCTTTAAGAGTTGCTCTTACGACATTTGAAGGATTATTTGAACCCAATGACTTAGTCAAAATATCTTTTATTCCAGCTAGCTCAACTACAGGACGAGTTGCACCACCAGCGATGATACCAGTACCCTCACTTGCCGGCTTAAGTAGAATTCTACTTGCATTGAATTTAACCTCTACATCATGTGCTATGGTTGAGCCTTTGATATTTACTTCCATAATATTTTTGAAAGCATCATCTACGGCTTTTTTGATCGCGTTTGGAACCTCTTTGGCTTTACCAAATCCGTATCCAACAAGTCCTTTTTTGTTGCCAACTACCACAAGAGCAGTAAATCTAAATCTTCTACCACCTTTGACAACTTTTGTTACACGACCAATGTTCACGATAACTTCTTCAAACTCTTCTCTATTATATTTTTCCATTATATCGTTCCTTTATTTACAGTGTAATACCGTTGTCTCTAAGGCCTTGTGCAAAAGCAGCCACAACTCCATGATAGAGGTATCCATTTCTATCAAATACTACCTTGTTCAAATCTTTAGACTTCAAAGTTTCAGCAAATACTTTAGCAAGCTCGCTTGCTCCTTCTTTATTTGCTTTAAGTCCCAATTTGTTACCATCTACGCTTGCAAGTGTTACGCCATTTACATCATCAATCGCTTGAGCATATACTGCTCTGTTTGATTTAAATATAGAGACTCTCACCAACTCACTCGTACCGAAAATTTTAGCTCTTACTCTTCTTTTACGCTTAGCTCTTAAATTTAACTTGCGTTTTAAAATATTTTGTCTCATTTTAACCTCTATTTCTTAGCTGTTTTTCCGGCTTTGCGGATAATAACTTCATCAGAATACTTAACACCCTTGCCTTTATATGGCTCAGGTGGTCTGAAAGCTCTAACCTCTGCAGCCACTTGACCGACAACTTGTTTGTCATCGCCCTTGATTGTTATAAGATTTTTTTCTACTACAACACTTAAATCTTTTGGAAATTCATAATTTATAGGATGAGAAAATCCAAGTTGAAGTTCAAGAGTATTGCCTTTTACAGCAGCTCTGTAACCAACCCCATTAATCTCTAGTTTCTTAACAAAACCATCAGTTAATCCTACTATGATATTTTGACTAAGTGCTCTGTAAGTTCCCCAAAAAGCACTATCTTTTCTATCATCACTTTTAGGTGAAAAAACGATATTTCCATCTTCTATTTTTACAACAACATTTCCTTTAGTGTCCAACTCTTTTTGAACACTGCCTTTTTTAAATACCAATACCTGAGCATTAAGTTTAACTTCAACACCATTTGGTATATTTACTGGTTGTTTTCCAATACGAGACATTTTTTTCCTTTTACTTGTCTACGATAAGTCTACATCTTAAAATGGATATCGAATACCATAAAAAGAAAACTTCTTACCAAATACTACAAAGAAGTTCGCCACCAAGCCCTGCTTTGTGTGCTTCTTCATTGCTAAGTACACCTTTTGATGTACTAACCACTATAGTTCCATAACCGTTTTTAAAGCGTTTCATATCATCTTTGCCTTTATAAACTCTTCTTCCCGGCTTTGATATTTTCTTTACTTCAGTTATGACACTTTTGCCATTGTTGTCATACTTGATAACAACTTTTATGAACTTTTTATTTCCGTCTTTTACGACATTAAAGCTCTCTATATAGCCTTTGTCCTGAAATACAACCATAACTGCTTCTACGAGTTTTGAGTGCATAAGAGTTGTAACATCCAACTTTCTCATGGCAGCATTTCTGATTCTTGTTATAGAATCCGATACGAGATCATTTATCATTATATTTCCTTACCAACTTGCTTTTTTGAGTCCTGGAATCAGACCCTCATTTGCCATTTTTCTAAGACAAATTCTACATATACCGAAATCTCTGTAAACAGAGTGTGGACGACCACAGATTTGACATCTAGTGTATGCTCTTGTACTAAATTTGGCTTTTCTCTTTGCCTTAGCTATCATTGATTTTTTTGCCATCTTAACGACCCTTTGCGAATGGTAGCCCGATTAACTCAAGAAGCTTAAAGGCTTTCTTGTCATCAGCGGCTGTTGTTACAATAGTGATATTCATACCGTGAGTTTTAAGTATATCATCATACTCAACCTCAGGGAACATCAACTGCTCATCTAAACCAAAGTTATAGTTTGCTCTACCGTCAAATCCATTTCTTGGAAGACCACGGAAATCCTTCACACGAGGAAGTGCAACTGCGATTAATTTATCTAAAAACGCATACATATTCTCGCCTCTTAGCGTAACTTTTACGCCAACAGGATATCCTTCTCTAACTTTGAAACCCGCTACTGATTTTTTAGCTACTGTTATCACAGCTTTTTGTCCTGCTATCAAAGAGATAGTGTCAACTATATTTTGTATAATCTTGTTATCTTTTCCCTCTTCTCCAGCACCAACGCTTATAACAATCTTTTCAACTGCAGGTATCAACATAGGGTTTTTAATATCAAACTCTTTTACTAATGCGTCTTTAATCTCCGCACTGTATCTTGCTTTTAATCTATTCATTATTCACCCTCGACTTTTTTCACATTTGAGATATTTATAGGCATCTCTTTGTTTAAAAATCCACCTTTAGGATTGTCGTCATTAGGTTTTACAGCCTTTTTTACAAGTTTGCAACCCTCAACAATCACTTTAGAACTCTTTGGAAGAACTTTTGTAACTTTTGCGACTTTGCCTTTATCATCTCCGGCAATAATTTTGACTTCATCACCTTTTTTGATTTTAAATTTAACTGACATTATAGTACCTCCGGAGCAAGTGAAACAATCTTCATAAAGTTTGCATATCTTACTTCACGACTTACAGGTCCAAAAATTCTTGTTCCCATAGGCTCTTTTTTTGCATCAAGTAAAACTGCAGCATTTTCATCAAATCTAATCAAAGATCCGTTTTCTCTTTGAATCTCTTTTTTAGTTCTAACGATAACTGCTTTTACAACCTGACCTTTTTTAACCTTTGCAGTTGGTATCGCTTTCTTTACAGAAGCTACGATAATATCTCCAACACTTGCATATCTTCTCTTGCTACCACCCAATACTTTTATACACATAATCTCTTTTGCGCCAGTATTGTCAGCAACTTTGAGTCTAGTAAAACTTTGAATCATTACTCAACTCCTACAGATACGATTTCTTTTAATCTAAAAGATTTGTTTTTAGATAGTGGTCTGCACTCAATAGCGATTATTACATCGCCTGCTTTTACTTGATTTTTTTCGTCGTGTACAAGGTATTTTTTGAATCGTTTAACGAACTTGCGATATCGCGGGTGCATTACTCTTCTTTCAACTAAAATAGTAGCTGTCTTTTCACCAGCTTTTTGTACAACCACGCCTTGAATCTCTCTTTTTAAAGCCATTACTTACCCTTAATTACTTATTTTGAGCGGAAATAGCCGTATTAATACGCGCAATATCTCTTCTAACTTCTCTTAATTCACATGGATTAGTTAGTTGCATTGTTTTTAACTTCTGTTTTACTGTGAACAAAAGAACCTTTTTTTCTTTCAATAACTCCAGAAGTTCTGAAGCATTTTTCTCTTTTAAATCAATATACTTCATTTTCACTCTCTTTAGTTATAATTTTTGTTTTAAACGGAAGTTTGTGCATAGCTAGAGTTAAAGCTTCTCTTGCAAGCTCTTCACTAACTCCTGCCATTTCATAAACTATACGACCCGGTTTGATATTCATGACCCATCTATCAACAGGTCCCTTACCTTTTCCCATCCTAGTCTCTAATGGCTTAGCTGTTAAAGGTTTATCTGGAAAAACTCTTATCCAAGTTTTTGCTTGTCTATTTACTTTTCTTGTCATCGCAATTCTAGCTGCTTCAATTTGGCGAGAGTCAATTCTGCCGGCTTCGATAGCTTTAAGTGCAATTTCTCCAAAAGCGATTGAGTTACCTCTGAAAGATTTACCGCGATTACGGCCTTTCATCTGCTTTTTATATTTTGTTCTTTTTGGCATTAACATTAGTTTCTACCTCTTCTTCTTGGTTTTCTAGACTCTCGTGGCTCAGCTTTTTCAGCAGGAACACCTTTGCTTAAAACTTCACCCTTAAATATCCACACTTTTACACCAATGATACCGTAAGTTGTATGTGCTTCAGCGAAACCATAATCAATCTTGGCTCTTAGTGTATGAAGTGGAACTCTGCCTTCAAGGTACCACTCGGTTCTTGCCATTTCGGCACCACCAAGTCTTCCGGCAACTGCTATCTTAATACCTTTTGCCCCAGACTTTTGTGCACCTTGGATAACTTTCTTCATAGCTCTTCTAAATGCAACTCTTCTTTCCAACTGCATCGCAACATTTTCTGCTACTAGTTGAGCTGAAGCTTGAGCTTTTCTCTCTTCTTTGATATTTACATTTACATCTTTACCGACAAGCTTATTTAGTTTAACTCTAAGCTTTTCGATATCTGAACCTTTTTTACCTATGATGATTCCCGGTCGAGCAGCAACTACCGTCACTCTTAGTTTCTTTGCAGTTCTCTCGATAATGATTTGACTAACACCGGCGTAATATAGTTCTTTCTTTAAAAAAGTTCTGATTTTATAATCTTCACCGATATTTGCCGCCGCATTTACACCCGGATACCATCTTGAATCCCAATTTCTATTGATTCCAAGTCTTAAACCAATTGGATTTACTTTTTGACCCATCTTAGTCTTCCTTCTTTGCAGGTTCGCTTACTTCTACCATTACATGTGAAGTAGGTTTTCTGATACCACTAGCACTTCCACGGGCTCTTGGTCTAAATCTTTTAAGTACCGGACCAGCGTCAACACGACAAGAAGATACGATAACTTCTTCTGGTTCAAAACCACCATTTGCAACAGCTGATGCTATCACTTTTGATATGACACGAGCAGCCTTGTTTGGTGTAAACTCCAATCTTGCTAGTGCAATTTCAGCGTTCATACCCTGTACTTCTCTTGCTATTAACCTTGCTTTCGTAGGTGATAATCTGATAAATTTCAATATTGCTTTACTCATAACCACCCCTACTTACCAATTTTCTTCTGAACAGAGCCCTTATGGCCTTTAAATGTTCTTGTAGGAGAAAATTCACCCAATTTATATCCAACATGATTCTCAGTTATATATACAGGAACAAAATTTCTTCCATTATGTACATTGAATGTTAATCCGATCATGTCAGGAGTAATAGTACTTCTTCTTGACCAGGTTTTTATTGGCTTGTTAGATTTTTCAGCTTTTGCTATATCTACTTTTTTAACCAAATGAGAATCTACGAAAGGACCTTTTTTTAGACTTCTTCCCATCTATTTTCCTTTTCTTCTAGAAATAATCAGTTTGTCACTCGCTTTTTTTCTACGAGTTTTAGCACCCTTAGTTGGTTTACCCCAAGGAGTAACAGGATGACGACCTGAGTTCTTTTTACCTTCACCACCACCGTGTGGGTGATCAACCGGGTTCATAGCACTACCTCTTGTTTGAGGACGAATTCCTCTGTGACGATTACGACCGGCTTTGCCGATAACAACATTTGCCCAGTCTTCACATCCAACTGTTCCGATAGTTGCCATACATTCACTTAAAACCTGTCTCATCTCACCACTTGGAAGTCTAAGAACTACATACTTCTCTTCTTTACCCATAAGTTGAGCATATCCACCGGCACTTCTTGCCATCTGCGCACCGCGACCTGGTTTCATCTCTATATTATGGATGATAGTACCGACAGGGATATTTTTCATTTTCATTGCATTGCCAGGTTTTATATCTAGTCCTGCCTCTGCTGCTTGAACTTTATCTCCAACTTTTAAGCCTGAAGGTTGGATTATATATCTTTTTTCACCATCAGTATATGTGATTAGCGCTATACGACAGTTTCTGTTTGGATCATATTCGATAGCACTTACAATGCCTTCTATGTCAAACTTGCTTCTTTTAAAATCTATAATTCTATATAGACGCTTAGCGCCACCTTGCTTATGACGAGATGTAATTCTTCCGTTATTATTTCTACCTGCGCTTACAGGAAGTTTTTTTAGAAGAGATGGCACGCTCGCTTTAGCTGTAATATCGCTTGAATCCAAGCCGGTCACATATCTACGACTCGGAGTATATGGTTTATATGATTTTATTGCCATATTACGCCTCCAGATTCTCTAGTTTAGCACCCTCAGGCAGCAAAACATAGAATTTTTTAGAATCACTTCTTTTACCGGCAATTCCTTTAAATTTCTTTACTTTTCCCAAAACTCTCATAGAGTTAATCTTGAGTGGAGTAAAACCGAAATACTCTCTTAATACCTCTTTTAGACCATTTTTTGTCATTCTTGTTGATGTTTGAATGACAACTGTTCCATTCTCTTGAAGGCTCAAGCTCTTTTCAGTATAAAGGATTGCTTTTATATCAGTTATATCTGCCATAATTAGCCCTCTTTTGTTATAGTTTCTAGTACTGATTTTTCAATCACTACCGTGTAGTATGCAGTAGTCAAATAAGCATTTAACTCATTTGATTCTATAAGATAGCAGTTTTTTAGATTTCTAAACGCTAAGAATGTTTTTTCATCTACTAACTCTTTTACTATCAATGCATCTCTAGCACCTAAAGTTTTTATCAATGCCGCAGCATCTTTTGCTTTGCCTGATTCTATACTAACAGAGTCAGTTACGAAAAGTGCATTTGCAGCAGCTTTTTCATTTAAAGCGTAACTAAGTGCTAATTTCTTCTGCTTTTTGTTAACTTTCTGGTTGTAGTTTCTATTTGATTTTGGTCCAAATGTGACTCCACCGCCAACCCAAACAGGACTTCTATTTGATCCGGCACGAGCGCCACCTTTGCCTTTTTGTGCCCATGGTTTTTTACCGCCACCGCTTACCTCAGCTCTAGTTTTAGAGTGTGCTGTATTTGCACGAATACTTGCTAGATATGATTTTACATACAGGTATAGGTTATGCGAGCTAATATCTTCATATTTTTTTGGGAGTGCTAACTCTCCAGCGCTCTCAAATTTTTCATTTAGTACGATTGCACTACTCATTTAACTATCCTCACTCTTCCAAGTGCTCCATTTGCGCCAGGAACCGGTCCCTTAACAGCTAAGATGCCGTTTTGTGCGTCAAAAGAGAGAACTTCATTTTTAACTGTTGTTTTTGCATTTCCATAGTGTCCCGGCATTCTTCTGCCTTTTTGAACACGACCTGGCCACTCGGCATTACCGATTGAACCTGGTGCTCTGTGAAAACGACTACCGTGACCTCCCGGACCACCTTTAAAATTATATCTCTTCATAACACCTGCAAAACCTCTACCCTTTGAATCGAAAGTTGACTTTACAACTTTTACATCATTTAGTACAGATACATCCAAATCACCAGATTCTTCATTTGCAACATTTAGAGTTACAAAACGATTAAACTGTGCGCTTAAATTATACTTTTTTTGCTTTCCGGCTATTGAGCGATTCATTTTTTTGCCACTGGCATAAGCAACGATTGCTTTTTTGTCAGTATCAACTTCACAAACTTTTGCCTCTACAACTTTAAGTAATGTTACAGGAACGCTAGGAACTGTGATAGTTCTACTCATTCCGATTTTTTCTACTATATATTCCATCATTACTCCCCTATTTGCCCATGGCTCTTACTTCGACATTCACCTCAGGTGCAAGGTCAAGTTTCATCAAAGAATCGACTGTATCAGTCGTAGCAGATACGATATCTATCATACGAGCATGAATTCTTATCTCAAATTGTTCTCTTGAATCTTTGTTTACATGTGGTGATTTAAGCACTGTATAGCGCTTTATCTTTGTAGGCATAGGAATTGGGCCTTTTATCTCAGCTCCAGTTCGCTTAACAGCTTCTACAATTGCTGCAACAGATCTGTCTAAAACTCTATGGTCATGTGCCTTGAGTTTAAGTCGTATTTTTTCCATAATTTCCCCTAAAAAAGAACTTGTCACCTATCTAACTGTTTTCTCTAAAAGGAACAAAGTCCCTTTCAAATTCATCAGTGATGACCTAATAAGGAACGAGATTGTACTAAAAAATTACTTAAAAGTCAATGATTTAGGGGGTTTTGCTCTTTTTGTATTGATTTTATTTCCTTTTAATAAGGATAATAATACTATTAGATTATGATTTTACTAGAGACACTTTATAATATAAAATTAAAAAATAGTTTTTTCTACGATAGAAAAATGAGAATTTTCAATAAAAAAACTCTTCTGCTCGGTCCAAAAAAATCAGGAAAAACGCATTTGATTATTGATTATCTGCAAAATTTTGATTCAAATGAGTATCTTTATATTGATTTTGACGATGTCAGAGTTGGCTTTGAAGAGATAAATAAAAAGAAATTGGAAAAATTTATAGTAAAAAATCATATAAGAGTATTGGTGTTGGAAAATTTTAATTTTTCATTTCCCCCGCCAGATATTGAAGAGTTGATCATCAGCACTGACAATAAAAATATAAAATTGGAAAATTTTCACAGATTACACCTCTATCCGCTTGATTTTGAAGAGTTTATAGCATTTGATAAAAGACATTTCAATGTTGAGCAACTCTTCAGTATCTTCTCAAAAAGAGGTGGGATTCCAAAAGTTGTACTACACAATGAAAGAAACTACCAAGGAGAATTTCAAAAGATATCAAGAGAACTGTTTGAATCAATAAATGAATTTTTGGTCTTTAAAAAGCTTTGTGAACTCCAAAGCACAAAAGCTTCACTCTTTCAAATTTATAATCAACTCAAAAGCACAATGAAGATTTCAAAGGATTTTTTATACAACTTAAGTCAAAAACTAAGCGATAGAGAGCTGATTATGTTTTTGAAAAAATATTCCCAAAACAGGGCGGTAAAAAAGATATATCTCTTTGATTTTGCGATTAAAAGCGGTCTGACCTTTAAAAAGGATTTTATAAAAAGATTTGAAAATATGGTTTTTTTAGAACTTTACAAAAAAGAAAAGGATATATACTATACTGAAAAAATAGATTTTTTCATTCCAGCAAGAAAAACAGGCATCATCTGTTCGCCTTTCACGCCGTTAGATAGTCTAAAAAGTAAAATGAGCAGATATCTCTCTCATTTTAAAGCTCTACATGTAAAGAAAATAGAGATTATAACTATAGGCAACGAGGGCGAATTTGAGCTTGAGAATATAAAATTTAAACAAATCTCATTTTGGGATTGGGCATTGGGGGCTTAGGATGTTATGTGGTATAGATGAAGCCGGCAGAGGTTGCATAGCAGGACCATTGGTAGTCGCCGGAGTTGTATTAAATAAAAATATAGACGGTTTGGCAGATTCAAAAATTCTCAGTGAAAAAAGAAGAGATGAGCTTTTTGTACTCATAAAGCAGAGTGCGGATTACAAGATAGTGTTTTGCGATAACGATATGATAGATAAAAAAGGGCTAAGCCACTGTTTGGGTTACGCCATAAAAGAGATAAAAGAGTATTTTAAAGAGTGTGATATCTTGATGGACGGCAATAGCTCTTTTGGAGTTGACGGGGTTGATACGCTAGTAAAAGCAGATGCCAAGATACCGCAAGTCAGTGCCGCTAGCATCCTGGCAAAAGTAAGTAGAGATACTTATATGTACAATATATGCTATAAATTTCCAAACTATTCATTTGCAAATCACAAAGGATATGGCACAGCTCTACATGTAGAGGAGATAAAAAAGTACGGCTATTCTAGCTTGCACAGAAAAAGCTTTAAAATTAAGAGCATAAGAGAACCTAGTCTATTTTAGAAAAAAATATGATATAGTGGTACAAAAGGAGGTTGAGATGGAAATTATAACATGGGTTTTTATTGTCACATCAACTGTGCTTATATTGACGCCCGGGCAAGATATGATTTTGGTTATGTCTCGTTCTATCGCACAAGGACCAAAAGCCGGGATTGTAACTGCATTTGGTGTTAGTATCGGATTATTGGGTCACACTCTATTGGCTACATTGGGTTTGGGTGCTCTATTGTTGGCATCTGAGTTTCTGTTTGATATCGTCAAATTTATAGGTGCGGGATACTTAATCTATATAGGATATCAACTTTTTACAAGTAAAAATCATGCGCTTGATATGAAAAATCTGCCGACTATATCTTACAAGAGAATGTTTATGCAGGGTTTTGTGTCAAATATAACAAATCCAAAGGTTGCCATATTTTATTTTTCTTATCTACCGCAGTTTGTGATATCAAATGGCGAAAATCAGGCAACACAACTGCTTATACTCGGTTTTACATTTGCCACACTAACATTTTTTATCAAAGGTCCGATAGGATTTATATCAGGACTATTATCTTTTTGGATAAAAACAAGACCTATGATTTTGGAATATATCCATAGAACCAGTGGGGTAATTTTGATAGCACTTGGCTTGAAACTTGCACTAGAAAAAAGAACTTGATAAAATACTGACAAATTTTATGGAGATGAAAAATGAGTATTACCAAAAAAGTAACATTTATAGCAAATGCGAAACATATCAAAGAGATGAAAAATCTCTTAAAGACTATGATAGAGGCTTCAAAGGCTGAAGATGGGTGTCTTTTATATGACATCTTTCAGTTGGTAAATGAGCCTCAAAAGTTTATAGTTATAGAGTCATGGCAAGATAAAAAGTCATTGGACGGGCACAAACAATCAGCTCATTATAAGCATTATAAATCTCATTTTGAGCCATATTGTCAAGAAAAATTTTCTGATGAATTAGTGATATTATGACTAATCTTTGGAATGATATAAATCTTAGAGTTTTCACTTCAAATCTACTTGGACAAAGTAGCGAACTTGTGCTCCACGGTGGTGGAAATACATCTCTTAAATCACTCATAGACGGTGAAGAAATTTTATTTGTAAAAGGGAGTGGTTGGGATTTGGTTTCAATCAAAAAAGAGGGATTTGCACCGGTTAAGATGAAAACTCTTTTGGAGATGGCAGAACAAAAAGAGCTAAGTGATAGCGACATGGTAAGCAGACAAAAAGCCGCTATGATAGACAAATCTGCCCCAAATCCATCCGTAGAAGCTATCCTTCATGCTATCATACCTTTTAAGTTTGTAGATCACACGCATGCCGATGCGATAGTTACTATTTCAAATTCCAAAGACGGCAGTAAACTCATAAAACAACTATATCCTGATTTTCTAATAGTCCCTTATGTTATGCCCGGTTTCATCTTGGCACGCACTATATATGAATTGACAAAAGAGTTTGACTGGAGTACATGTAAAGGGATTATCTTACATAATCACGGTATATTTACATTTGATAATGATGCCAAAAAATCATATGACAAGATGATAGAAGCTGTAAATACCGCAGAGATATTTCTAGAAAAAAATGCGAAAATCGATATAGAACCTCTACATGTAGCCACAAAAACAGATATACAAAGACTAAAAAAACTCATCGAAAAGGAGAAAGGACACAAGGTTAGTATATACATCAACCAAACTCCTCTGGCACTTTTTTATGCTTCGCAACAAAATCTGTCTTCTTTCGCAACACGCGGAATTTTGACTCCGGAACATATCATAAGAACAAAAAGAGTACCTTTAGTGATAGAAGATGAAAACCTAGAGTCAGCTATAGAAAATTTTAAAGAAAACTACATAAACTATTTTGATGAATTTAGTAAAAACGAGATATCTCTAAATCCCGCTCCAAATTACGCGGTGATCAAAAACTTTGGCATAGTTACTTTCGGCAAAGATGAAAAAGAGGCAAATATATTAAATGATATAGTAGAACATACGATGCTGGCAGTTTTAAGAGCAGATAAACTTGGAGGATATCGAGGTATCAGCCTGAAAGATTGTTTTGATATGGAGTATTGGGAACTTGAACAGGCAAAGTTAAAATGAAATACCTAATGGCGATAGATGCGGGAACGGGGAGTGTGAGGGCTGTCATATTTGACGAATTTGGAAACCAGATAAGCTCCTCGCAAAAAGAGTGGACTCATCTCGAAGAAGAGGGAGTTTTTGCAAGTATGAGTTTTGATTTTCGTAAAAATTGGGATTTGGTATGTTTATGCATAAAAGAGTCTCTACATGTAGCTTCATTACGCGGCGAAGATATAACGGCCATTAGCGCTACAAGTATGCGAGAAGGCATAGTTTTGTACGATAAAAACGGAGTTGAACTTTGGGCAGTTGCAAATGTAGATGCTAGAGCAGACAAGGAAGTGAGGTTTTTAAAAGAAAATTTTAAAGGCATAGAAGAGGAATTTTATACAATCTCCGGCCAGACATTTGCACTTGGAGCATTGCCTAGAATCCTATGGCTAAAGAACAACTGTCCCGAGATTTACAAAAAAGTTGCAAAAATCTCTATGATTGGGGATTGGGTATTGGCTCGTTTGAGTGGAATCATAGCGACCGATCCGAGCAATGGCGGCACAACCGGGATATTTTCTTTGAAAAATCGAGATTGGGTATCTGATATGGCTAAAAAAGTCGGGCTCAAAGATGATATATTTCCACCTACTTTAGAGACAGGAACATTGATGGGAAGTGTTACATGCACAAAGAGCGGTCTTGGAAAAAATACAAAAGTGGTCATGGGCGGCGGTGATGTTCAGCTTGGCTCAGCAGGACTTGGCGTGGTGGATGTCGGACAAGTTGCTATCTTAGGCGGTTCTTTTTGGCAACAAATAGTCAACATAAAAAGCCAAACTCTTCCACCGCAAAACATGAGTATAAGGGTAAATCCTCATGTCATAGAGGGGCAATCACAAGCTGAGGGTATCACTTTTTTTAGTGGCTTGGTTATGAGATGGTTTCGAGATAGTTTTTGTGATTTAGAGAAACAAGAGGCAAAAAATCAGGGTATTAATACTTATGCGCTATTGGAAAACAGAGCAAAAGATATACCTGCCGGGTCTTACGGAATCATTCCTATCTTTAGTGACAGTATGAAGTATGGTAAATGGTACCATGCAAGCCCAAGCTTTTTAAATCTTAGCTTAGATCCGCTCATCTGCAACAAATACTCCATGTTCAAAAGTTTACAGGAAAATGCCTGCATAGTTTCAGCAATTAACTTGGAAAAAATAGAAAAATTTACGGGTATGAAATTTGACGAAATAGTATTTGCCGGAGGTGCTAGCAAAGGCTCGTTATGGAGTCAAACATTGGCTGATGTAACGGGATGCAAGATAAAAATCCCAAAAGTTACGGAAGCCACGGCATTAGGAGCGAGTATGGCAGCCGGAGTCGGAGTCGGCATCTATAAAGACATGGCAACCGCCGCAAAAGAGTTGGTAATCTGGGATAAAATCTATGAGCCAAATATGCAAAATTTTGAATTATATAAAAGTATAAAAAAGAGGTGGAAAGATGCCTACGCCAAGCAACTAGAGCTCGTAGATGAAGGCGTAACAACTTCAATGTGGAAAGCACCCGGAGTATAAAAAAGGAGAAATCAATTGAAATTGACCAATGAAAACAAGCATAAATATAGATTTGAAACTCATGGACCCAAGTATCTGACAAAAGGTCCGAAAGTGGATATGGGAGTGGTCGTCATAGGTGTCGGCGAAGAGCATCCCTGCCATAAGCATACTAAACAAGAAGAGTCGTTTTTTGTGCTTGAGGGCAAGTGTGCCGTCTATCTTGACGGTGTAAGGGTTGTCATAAAAAAAGGTGATTATCTGCAGTGTGATCCGGGCGAAGCTCATCTTTTCAGAAATGAAAGCGACAAGCCTTTTAAATCAGTTTTTATAAAAGCTCCTCATTTGGAAGAAAAAGACTCGGTTTATATCGACTGGAAACCCGGAGATAAATTTATAAAAAATTAAATTGCCGACAAAGTTGGTAATTTATCAAAGATACACTTTTTTTATATTTTGCATTTTGGAGCTCATATTTAAAAGTAGCATATCTACTATCACTATAGCTGCCATTGCTTCGGCTACTACGCTTCCTCGAACAGCGATACAGGGATCATGTCTGCCTTTTAGAGAAAAATCCCTCTCCACTCCGTTTTTATCAACCGTCTTTTGCTCCATAAATATAGACGGAGTCGGTTTAAAATAAACTTTTACATCTATATCTTCGCCATTTGATATACCGCCTAAAATACCGCCGCTATTGTTGCTCAAAAAGCCCTCTTTTGCTATTTGGTCGTTATTTTGCGACCCTAAAGTTTTAGCAGCTTTTACACCCTCTCCTATCTCTACGGCTTTTGCTCCGTTTATGCTCATCATAGCATCTGCTAGAACAGCATCTAATTTATAATATATCGGCTCACCTAAACCAATCGGAGGATTTGAAACCTTTACATGTACAACTCCGCCTATGGAATTATGCGAATTTTTAGCTTCTAGTATCTTATCTTGCCAAAGCTTATCTTTACTTATATCTAGGGCATATATAGGACTTTTTGGCGGATATGAAAAATCAAGCTCTTCACCTTCCAGCCCCCCTATCTCACACACGCCGCTTTTGACATCTATATCCAACTCATTTAATATCAATTTTGCCACAGCTCCGGCTGCAACCCTAGCAGCAGTCTCTCTAGCACTGCTTCTACCTCCACCTCGATAGTCTCGTATACCATACTTTTTATAGTATGTAAAATCAGCATGTCCGGGGCGAAAAATCTCTTTGACATTGTCATAGTCTCTGCTTTTTTGATCTTCGTTGAATATGATGAGCTCTATCGGAGTTCCTGTGCTAAAGCCTTCAAAAATACCGCTTAAAATCTCTACTCTATCACCCTCTTTCCTCGCAGTTGCAAACTTGTTTTTGCCAGGTTTTCTTCTATCTAGTTCACTCTGTATAAACTCCATATCAAGCTTTATGCCTGCTGGAACACCATCTATAAGGCATCCTATCGCCTTGCCGTGTGATTCACCAAATGTACTAAAGCTAAATCTTCTACCAAATTTGTTCATATTTATTGTCCCCTTTTTACGGAAGTGAATTCCGCAAAAATTCCTCGCGACTAAAGCTACGCCTTTGGCGAGAAAAATACTATTTTACTGTCTCCTTTTGTTTGGGCAAAGCCCAAGCAAAATTCCTCTCACTAAAGCACGAGCTTATGCTCTGTTGTGAGAAATACTGTTTAACTCTCTTCTTTCAGAACTTCTAGGGCTAGTTTTGCCGAGGCTTGCTGTGCCTCTTTTTTACTTTTGCCTATGGCTCTTGAAATCTCTTTATTTTGTATCACAACTGCCATCTCAAACTCTTTTTTGTGATCAGGCCCATAGGCTCTTATGAGTCTATACTCTGGCGTATCTCCAAACTTTGCCTGGGTTAGTTCTTGTAGTGTAGTCTTAAAGTCCCTAAAAATCGCCTCCATATCTATGACAGGATATGCTAATTCCAAGAGGTGAATGCATGCCTTTCTGGTTTTTTCCAAACCAGCTTCAAGATAGAGTGCCCCCATAAGCGCTTCAAAAGCATTTGATAAAAGAGATGATTTTTCTCTGCCTTTGTTATTTTCTTCAGCAAGAGAGATGTATATACAATTTCCGAGATTTAATATCTGAGCTAGTTTCTCAAAGCCCTTTTCATTGACCAAAGAGGCCCTTAGCTTTGAGAGTTCTCCCTCTGCAACATCTGGGAATTTATGATATAAAAACTCTCCAACTATCAAGTCTAAAACTGCATCACCTAAAAATTCAAGTCTTTCATTATTGTATGATTTTTTATAGCTTTTGTGTGTAAGAGCTTCGATTATCAGATTTTGATCTTTAAACTGATAATCCAAACGCTTTTGCAAAATTTGTAGATTTTTATCCATCTAGTGCCCTTTTTTTAGATCTATTTTAATTTCTGTGCTTCTTCTTTTGCTATTTTATCACATATTTCATTTTCCTTGTGTCCGGCATGTCCTCTCACCCAAGTCGCATTTACCTTGTGGATTTTTGCCACCTCTACATACTCTTTCCAAAGTTCCGGATTTTTTACCTTTTTAAACTCTTTCTTTTTCCAATTTTTTAACCACTCATTTATACCCTTAACAACATAACTAGAATCACTAACCACCTCAACCTTGCAAGGTTCCCTTAAAGCTTTTAATCCCTCAATAACACCCAAAAGTTCCATTTGATTGTTTGTGGCTACTTTCCATCCGCCTTTGACTATTTTTTGCGTATCATTGTATCTTAAGATTGCACAATACCCACCTTCGCCCGGATTTCCAAGTGACGATCCATCAGAGAAAAGGTATATTTTTTTCATCATTTGCTTTAACTATTGAGCTTTGTATCTTAACACTTCCAATATTTAGACAATTTGGACATCTATAAAAATATAGCGGATATACATTTTTACACTCAGTGCACATATAGTGAAAACTAAGGTCCGCTTTGACATCATCCTCTTTTTTCACAGCACCTAAAATATCAAATGCAAAGATTCCATCTTCTATCTTCTCATACTCAATCAGCCCTTTTGCCATAGCAATTTGCCTCAATATCGGCTCTTTAACCAAAGATATATCCAACCATCTAGTATCTGCAAACCAAAGCAAATCTGTTAAATTTTTGAAGTAGAGCTGAGACAACATATCTTTTGGGATAATAAGTCTATTTTGTTGCATAAATTCAAAATATTTTCTTTGTAAAAACCTCTCTTTAGTAGATATTTCTTTTAGTTTTTTCTCTTTTTTCTCATTTGTTAACTTGCTGTTTTCACTAATCTGCAAAGCTTGAAGATAGAGTTTTTGCTTTTTGACAACTGCGCCCAACTCCTCTAGAGCATCTAAAACTTCTGCTGCTTTGTCATACTCTTTAAGTCTCTCATAAACAACGATCAAGTACCTAAGAGACTCGGCATTTCTAGGATATAACCTTAATGATTCGAGAAATATATCTCCACTCCTGCTTAAAAATCCAGCCTTAAAATAAGTCTTGCCAAGACTCGAGAGAAGATACTGTTTTTTATCTTTTCCTTTGACTCTCTTTAGTGCCACGAGATAGATATTTATAGCCTTCTCATAATCTCCACTTTTGCCATAAGCGTCCGCAAGCAGAGCCAAAGATTCTATGGGAATATTTGAATTTTGGAGTAATTTTTTATACTCCTCTTCATCGCTTACTATTTCAAATTTTTTGATAAATTTCTCTATACTGTCTTTCTCTTCTTTGCTCTTGAAAACACCCCACCAATAATTTGCAAAAGAGATAACAAAGATAACAGCAAAAAGTATGATAATCCCAAACATCGGATCACGATATTCGATAAAAAAACTATTCAAATCTTCAACCTTTGGTAAATATGAGAATATTATACCAAATTAGTTTTTAAATGTTATAATAGCAAGATGATAGAGAACAATTCAATAGAAAATTTAAAGAGCAGATTAGACATAGTGGATGTAGTAGGAAGTTACCTTGAGCTTAGGAAAAATGGAGCAAATTTCAAGGCTGTTTGCCCATTTCACAATGACTCCAACCCTAGCTTAGTCATCAGTCCATCTAAGCAAATATATCACTGCTTTAGCTGTGGTGCCGGCGGAGACGCTATAAAATTTGTTATGGAATACGAAAAACTAAACTACCCTGAAACCATAGAAAAACTTGCGAACATGTACAACTTTTCACTCTCTTACACGGACGAGACAAATCAAAGAGAAGATAGAAAATTAATGGACAATCTCACACTATTTTTTCGAAAAAAGCTTGACGCCCAACAAATAGCAAAAAATTATCTGGTTGATCGAGGCATCGGTCAGGCAACTATAGAAAAATTTGAGATAGGGTTTGCTCCAAGCAGTGATGAGACACTAAACTTTTTGCGAAGTCACGGTTACACTTTAAGCGAAGCAAAAGAATTTGGCGTGGCAGACATGTCAGAGAAAAACAATAAAGCGTATTGTAGATTTATAGATAGAATCATGTTCCCTATACGCTCACGCAACGGAAAATTTGTTGGTTTTGGCGGTAGAACCATAACAAACCATCCTGCAAAGTATATAAACTCTCCACAAACAAAATATTTTAACAAATCTAGGTTATTATATGGATACTTTTTTGCAAAAGATAGCATATTTAAACAAAAAAAGATAATCATCACAGAAGGGTATATGGATACTATTATGCTCCATCAAGCAGGTTTCACAAATGCCGTAGCCACACTTGGTACCGCATTGACAAACGATCACTTGCCTCTTATCACAAAGATGGAGCCTGAAGTAATACTCGCTTATGATGGTGACGATGCGGGAATTGCCGCAGCATTAAAAGCTTCTATGCTTCTTAGTCGCCACTCTTTTAAGGGTGGAGTTATACTTTTTGGTGAGGGCTTAGACCCGGCAGACATGGTCAAAAACGGTGAAGTACAAAAACTAAACCATCTCTTTGGAGAAGCTCAACCTTTTGAAGAGTTTGCGATTGAGCGAATAGTCAAAAAGTATAATCTACATGATGGACTTGAAAAACAAAAAGCACTAAAAGAGGGCATGGAATACTTACAGAGCTTGCCTGCAACACTACAAGAGAGTTACAGAGGAATCTTAAGCGGTGCTTTAAACATACCTCAAAATTTAGTCAAAATCAAAAGGGATATACACACAAGGCAAAAAAGAGAAAATTTTGTTGATATGCTTGAGTTGACTATAATCAAAACCATACTCTCCAAACCATCTTTGATAGATACACTCTTAGATACCATCGATGCAAGCATGTTTAAAACTCACACACAAGAGTTTGGGCTATTGCTAGAAAACCAGTTGGAACATCCAAAACTAAGAGAAATAATGCTTTGGGAAGATATAAAAACTTATGATGAAAATGAGCTTTTTTCTGCTATGATTACATTTTTGATCAAATTTTATAGTGAAAAACTCTCTCTTGTCAAGAGTGATAAAACATTAAATTACAAAGAAAAACAATTTCACATAAGATCATTTCAAGAAAAGATATTTAAGCTTAAAAGAGGAGAATTAGTAGCGTATGAGCAATAAAAGTATGAGATGTCTATCGCTTTTCAGTGGTGGACTCGATAGCATGATAGCGATAAAACTGATGAGAGAGCAAAACATAGAAGTGATTGCTATCAATATAAACATAGGATTTGGCTCCAAAATTGACATTAGTGAAACTATGAGAAGAAGAGCAGAGTTAGCAGGAGCCAAGTTTGAAGTGATCGATATGCGAGATACCTACATCAAAGAGATACTATTTGAGCCAAAATTTGGATACGGAAAAAACTTTAATCCTTGCATAGACTGCCACGGCTTTATGTTTAGAGTTGCTATGGGCTTAATGAAAAGATATGACGCTTCTTTCATAGTTACCGGCGAAGTTGTGGGGCAAAGACCCATGAGCCAAAGAAGTGATGCCCTACAATCTGTAAGAAAATTAGCGGGTGATGAAGATGGCTTGATACTTAGACCTCTTTGTGCAAAAGTGATGAAACCAACAAAACCAGAACTTGAAGGCTGGGTTGAGAGAGAAAAACTGCTTGGCATAAACGGTAGAAGCAGGGATATACAACTCTCACTTGCCAAAGAATTTGGTTGGGATGACTTTGAAAAACCAGGCGGAGGATGTCTGCTAACTGATGTGAACTTTACTAAAAAGATGAGAGATTTTGTGAAATACGACAATTTAGAGGTCAAAGATATAGATGTCTTGAAAAACGGCAGGCAATTAAGACTAGAAGATGGAGCAAAATTGATTGTTGGCAGAAATCAAGAGGAAAATGAGAGAATAGAAAGCATAAAAAGTAGCAAATACATCTTCATAAAAGCCAAAGACATACCGGGTCCCTCATCCCTACTCAGTGCAAATGCGAGCTTAAATGATATAAATCTAGCATTAAAAGCAACTCTGGCATTCGCAAAAACACAACTAAATAAAAAATATGATATAATACTCGGCGAAAAAATAGTAAGTGAGTCACCTTATAAGAACAAGGAAGATTTGCGTAAGTATTTTATCACTTAAATGGGGTATTAGCTCAGCTGGGAGAGCACGACGCTGGCAGCGTCGGGGTCAGCGGTTCGAACCCGCTATACTCCACCAAATTCACTTCAAAAAATTTAAAATATATAGTTGACTTAGCACACTTTTTTCTAAAAAAGTCCTACTTTTCGTAGATTTAAGGGGCTGCATAAACTTTAAGTCCATACCACTATAACGAGCCTTACCTATCATGATGTATAAATTCAAATACATAAAATTCTATGATTTTATAAATATAACTAAAAAATATCGGCGAGAAGGTGTAGGAATCGAACCTACCGGCAACTAGTCAACTAGCCACCCATCGGGTTTGAAGCCCGTGATGCCCACCAGGGTCATATACCCTCCAAAGGGAGATGTCATTTTAGCTAAAATAATGTAAAATATGGCTTACTGTTTATATAATAATTAATAGATATAATTAACATAAGTATAAAATATAATAGGTTAAAATTAATCAAGTTATATTTGAAAAATATAAAATTGGAGGTTCTTATGAGATATAATCAACCTATAAAGCTTGGCAAAAGAGAGTTGAAAAATCGTTATATAATTGCGCCGGTAAAGACTGCTTATGCTTCTTTGGAGGGTGAAGTCAATGACAGACATTTGAGATACTATGAAAATATATCCAAAGATGGCGCGGCTATCATCATCGTTGAGCCTGTCTCTGTTTCGCAGAGTGGAAAAGAGCATCCAAAACAGTTAAATATAGACAGAGAAGATAGTGTACAAAACCTCAGTAAATTAGCAACTTTGATAAAAAATAATGGCTCCATCCCTGCAATTCATCTAAATCATGCAGGTAGAGGTGCCAACAAAATGGCAACAAAGATAAATCCTTTGGCTCCAAGTAGTATCTTGTGCCCTATGAGTGGACTAACTCCTGATGAATTGAGTTTAAAGCAGATTGATGAGATTTTGGAGGATTATCGAAAAGCCATAAAAAAAGCAAAAGAAGCGGACTTTGAAGCTATAGAGATTCAGTGTGGACATGGTGCTTTGGTACACCAGTTTTTATCCGAAAGATTAAATAAAAGAGGCGATATATATGGTCAAGATAGAACCCTGTTTTTGAAAAAAATACTCTGTATGTTTGAAGATAGTGATGATATCATCAAGATAATCCGCATAAGCGGAAGTGAATTTGTAGAGGGTGGTTGGGTACCAAAAGATAATGAAGTAGTGATGAATTTAGCCAAAGAGTATGGCTTTGATATGGTACATTGTGGCTTTGGAAATGCTTGTGATACTCCCCCTTGGTACTACTCTCACATGTCTCTACCTCAAAAGAAACAAAAAGAGGTCGTAAAAGCTATAAGAGAACTTTGCCCTTTGCCTTTGGCTGTTGTGGGAAGGATGGCTGAAGTTGAGAAACTAGAAGAGTATGAGAGAGAAGATTTGGCTGATTTTATAGCTTTTGGTCGTCCTGTTGTGGCTGATCATCAACTCGTAAATAAACTTATAAATGAAAAATTTGATGAGATAGACTACTGTGGATACTGCTTGCAAGGGTGCCTTTACAATGTCAAAAAAGGCAAAGGTTTAGGATGTATCATAAATCCTCAAATAGACAAAAATCCTCTCAAGCCTGCTCAAAATAAAAAATATATAGCTGTCATAGGGGCTGGGCCTGCCGGCATGAGTGCAGCGATGACCTTGTCTAAAAGAGGCCATAAAGTGACACTATTTGAAAAAGAACAGAGACTTGGCGGTAACTTTATAACGGCCCCTAAAGCCATCGGGAAAAATAGTATGCAAAGGCCTCTTGAGAGTATGGTAGCAAAATGTAAAAGGGTTGTAAAAGACATAAGGCTTGATTGCGATATCAAAAATGAAGATTTAAGTGGATATGACTATTTTATAGTAGCAAGCGGATCACACCAAAACACTTTGAAACTTGAGGGTATAGAAAATCAATATGTTGTGACAAGCTTAGAGTATTTTTATGATAAAAAAGAGATAAGAGGCAAGAGAGTTTTAATCTTAGGAGCCGGTATGATAGGGATGGAAGCAGCTGAAAACCTCATAAATAAAGGCTTTGAAGTCGTAATCGCAAAAAGAGGTGAAGAGGTGGGAAATGATATGGAGCCTATCACTAAAAAACTAATGATGATGAGATTGAAAAACACAAACTTAAAAATTATGACAAAGACGAAAGTCTTAAAGTTTGGCAGTAAAGGCGTAACATATAAACAAAATGGAAAAAGGGAAACTTTTTTACCGTTTGATACTATTTTGATAGCTACAGGACTCAAGAGTGATGAGAGTGTAGCAAGATTTTTGCAAAGTAAAGATAAAAAATTTAGTATCATAGGGGATGCCAAAGAGGTACAAAATATCTTTGAAGCCACAAAAGAAGGATACGAAATAGCTAAAAATATCTAATAATACGCTACAGCTACTAAGGAAAGTACGAGAACTAACCACAATGTTGGTATAAGCCTATACTTATAACTGACATTTTTCAATCCCATAAAGTAGTCGATGACAAGTTGACCTTTTATAAAAGTGGTAAACAATAAAACACCTACTAACAGCGTGTTTATAAGCTCCAACTTTCCAAGCAAATATGCAAATATCGTAAAAAATATTAAAATTATCCAAACTATTTCAACTTTTTTGATTATCATTTTATACCTCATCTGATGATATAGACAAGTGGGAAAAGCACAATCCACAATAAATCTACAAGATGCCAATACACCGCACCTGTTTCAAGACCTCTGTGATCCTCTTTACTATAACCGTCTTTTTTTGTTTTTTTAAATATGTTAAAGAGTATAACTGTCCCTAGTGTTACATGCATAAAGTGAAACATAGTAAGCAAAAGGTAAAACATAAAAAACTTGTTTGTGCTCAAAGTGATACCTTGCCCAAATATAGCTGAAAACTCTAAAAACTTGTTTACTAAAAACATACCACCAAAAGCTATAGCTGCTAGTAGCCATTTGGAAGCTATATGGTTTGCTTCTTGAAGGCTTAAATTTGAAGATTTTATAGCATGAACAGCTTTTACTATAAAGTAACTACTTGTTATGAGTATAAGCGTATCTATAAAACCTGAAGTTTTATTGAGTGCTAGCTGAGAGTTGTTAAATGTTAAGATATCGGCTTTTCTTGAGAAAGCATAACCCACAAAGAGTAGCCCAAAGGTCACTAACTCAACATATATAACGATCCAAATAGCAAAATCACCGGGAGGATATGGTTCTCTTGAGACTTGATTACTTTGCAAGTTTACTCCCTCCAAAATGTAAAGACACAAGCTTTTCAAGTACTTCTAACACATCTTGTTCGTCACTTAAGGATTCTACTATCGAGTGCATACAAGCTTGATAAGGATCAAAGCCTTTGACTATCAATTTTCCTGCATACACCAAAAGTCTAGTCGATACTGCTTCCTGGATTTCATTGTCATCGAGTCTGCGAATCTCTCCTGCTATACTCACCAATTTCTGAGCTACCTCTTCGTTTACTCCGCTCTCTTTTATGATGACCTTTTTTTCAATATCAGGCGCTGGATAGTTAAAGCTAAGAGATATAAACCTCTGTTTAGTGCTTGGTTTCATACCTTTGAGTACATTTTGATAACCTGGATTATAAGAGACGACCAACATAAAATCAGGATGTGCTTCTATCATCTCGCCAGTTCTGTCTATCGGCAGGACTCTGCGATAAT
This sequence comes from Campylobacteraceae bacterium, assembly GCA_027050775.1. Classification (GTDB taxonomy): domain Bacteria; phylum Campylobacterota; class Campylobacteria; order Campylobacterales; family Sulfurospirillaceae; genus JAADIZ01. The sequence continues at coordinate 96,047 of JALUBH010000018.1, forward strand.
CAGCCAATGAGTGCAAGATAACAGTAGTATCTTTTCTAGCTTCAATAATCTCATCAAGATAGCAAATACCACCATTTCGCACAGCTTTTGTCAATGGACCATCTTGCCAATATGTTCCATTTTCATCTATCAAGTGACGCCCAACCAAATCTGCCGCGCTCAAATCATCGTGACAAACTACTGTATAGACATCTCTTTTGAGCTCTTCGCCCATAGCTTCTATAAATCTAGTTTTGCCACATCCTGTAGGTCCTTTTATCAAGATAGGCAGGTTCATACTAGCTGCTGCCTTAAAAAGTTCAACCTCATTTGATTGTGGCAAATAGTAAGTTTTTGACATATTTTTTCCTTATTTCGTTAAATTCATATAGATTTGCGTTAAAACCTTTGGCAATCTCTTTGCATCACGGATAACAGCATAAGAGTTCCTTCCAAAAAGATACGGCAAATACTCTCTAGCCTCAACATCAATAGTTATACAGTACGGAACTATCCCCTTTTGCTTTACTTCTTCTATCGCCTTTTTAGTGTCTTCTATGCCGTATCTCCCGTCATATCTATCTGTGTCATTTGGTTTTCCATCACTCAGTATCAAAAGCAGTCTGTTTTGGCTATGTTGTTTTTGCAAAACCCTTGAACTCTCTCTTATAGCAGCGCCCAAACGAGTGTAATATCCCGGTTTCATCACATCGATTCGCCCACGAACCAAATCACTATATCTCTCTTTGAAATTTTTGATGATGTGAAAGTTTACTTTTTTATTTTTTATAGATGAAAAAGCGTAAATACCAAATTTGTCTTCAAGTCTTTGGAGTGATTCGGAAAAAACCATAAGAGAATCTTTTATCATATCAATCACCCGTATATCTTGCGTTACTCCAGCTTCAGTCGAGAGTGAAATATCTGCTAAAAGAAACGTTGACATATCTCTTGTTTTTTTCTCAAAACTCTGAAAAAATCTTTGAGGATGATTTGACTTGTTTTTATGCCCTTTATACTCTATCCACGAGTCAAAATTGATCTCATCACCATAAGGCAGATTGTCTATCTTTACCCTGTCTAGCTCCATCAAATCTAGCTCAGTCTGAATCTTTTGCATCATTTTATTTAATCTTTTTGGCAAACGCATAGGCTCTACATGTATGGCCACCTGAGGAACTATACGGACATATTTTTTTAGATAATTCTCTTTTCTATAATCCCACTCATCTCTGTAAAAACCTTTTCCAAGCGGATAATCTTCTACATCTTTAGCGGAAATATCCAAGTCCATCTTCACTCTTGATGAAAGATTTGCATCTTTTCTTCCAAGCGTTATCTCATCAAGTTCAGCTGCATTATATAGGGCATCTTCATCGAAACTGTCATTTTCTTGCCTATCAACATTGACTTGTTCCATAAAGCTCATCAAAGATTCTGGCAAAAATAACAACAAACCATCTGTCTCTTTTTCATCGTCAATCTGATTTGCCTTCTTCTTCATCTTTAGCTCTTCGGTCTTATCTTCCTTGCCGTCTTTTCTTCCCATCTCCTCTTCATCATTAAAATCAAAAAGTTTAGAATTACCCGACACACAAGGGTATATCCAAAGAGGATTTGGGTAGCTATTATCATCTAGTAAATCTTCACTTATAGAGGAGTCAATATATGACAATTCAAGGTAGTGTTCAAGTAGGAATTTTTCAGCTTTTTCGTAAAACTCTCTAAAGCCCTCATACTTTTTTATTAAACCTTGTACTACTCTTTTGTTTTCTTGGATTATATTGTCTGTTTTGATATCAACTTCACAAAGCATGGCACACAGCCAATAGTAGTGCATACTGTTTAGTTCTTTATCATCAAAATAGGACAAAGCTCCTGGAAAGTAGAGTGCTTTTTCATCTTGCCAAGCAAGAAAAAAGCTCCTCCCTTTTCCAGAAAACTTCTCCAAAATAGTTCTTGAAGTTTTGATAAATCTCTTGTCTGTTATATGCAATTCTTTTGCTTTATCACCCCCTAAGAGGTGATAAAATATCTTCAGAGATCTCTCTTTTTCTTCAAAAAAAACCTGTTTAGATTCAAAAAGTCGGGATGCTTTTTTGGTTAGATATCTGTCCCAAAACTTACCGACTTTTTCATCCATTTATATGGCTACTCTCTCTTCTTTTACAAAAAAGCTGTAAAAATATACCAACAATCCAACAAAAGTCATAACTCCAAAGAGTGAACGAATAATGTAAATTGTAGAAAGTTTAGCCTGCACATCCATAAATGCCATAGCATGCGCAGAATCTGGAATTCTTTGCATTTCGATTTGCATAACACCTGCAACTGTCAATGCAAGAGTAAGACCAATCATACCAATCACCATCAACCAAAAACTTGTTAATTCTACCTTTTGAGCTTTTGCACAATTTCCATGAGGTCTGCCTCTAAGGATTGGCATAGCATAAGAGATAAGCGTAAAGCAAATCATCACATAAGCTCCAAAAAATGACAAGTGTGCATGAGCTGCTGTGAGTTGTGTACCGTGTGTATAATAGTCAACTGGAGCCAAAGTGTGCATAAAGCCCCAAACACCAGCACCTAAGAAACCAACAACTGCTGTACCTTTTGCCCATGTCAAAGCTATCTTATTGTCATCTTGGATACGACGATTTTTGATCATATTATATGCAAAAAGAATCATCAGGAAAAATGGAATCGGTTCAGCCGCAGAAGCGATAGACCCAATCCACAACCAATATCCGGGAAGTCCTATATAGAAAAAGTGATGTCCTGTCCCTGCAAGTCCAGCGATAAGTGTCATGGCGATGATGAGATATAGCCATTTATCTATATGCTCTCTGTCAACTCCTGTAAGTTTAACAAGTACAAATGCAAGTAAAGCTCCCAAGATAAGCTCCCAAGTTGCTTCAACCCATAAGTGAACAACAAACCACCAGAAAAACTTATCTGTTATCATATTGTCTGAAAACTCAAATGCAAACAAGAAAAAGAATGCTAAACCAAAAAGACCGGTAAGCAAGATAATAGAGATAGTAGTAGTCCTGCCTTTTATAACAGTCATGGTAACATTAAATATGTACGAGACCACAACAAGAACTATACCTAACTTTGTGATAGTTGGTTGCTCCAGAAACTCTCTACCCATGGTTGGCCAAAGGTCATTCATGGTGAGTTTTGTAAGTTCGGCATACGGAACAAACAGATATCCTAGTATTGTAAGAACACCAGCTACAACAAATACCCAAAAAGTGATTTTTGCCAAAAGTGGGCTCCAAAGCTCTCTCTCTGCCTCTTCAGGAATCAAATAATAAGTGGCTCCCATAAAACCAAACAATAGTAAAACTATCAATAGATTCACATGCACCATACGAAGAACATTAAACGGCAACATAGGAAACAAAAAGTCACCATAGATATACTGGATACTCATAGTTATACCAAAAAGAATCTCTCCAGCTAGTAAAATCAATGCAAAGATAAAATATGGCTTTGCGACCATTTGAGATGAATATTTCATAAACTTTCCTTATCCTTGTATGTTTGGTGGCCAGTCTTGGTTATTAACCCTAGATGTCCAAATTAAAAAATCTGCGAGATTATTTACTTGTGTTGGTGTCAGATGAAATTGTGGCATCTTTCTTCTGTTCTTTACATGTAGAGGCTGAGCCGCCATCCAACCTGCAAGATAAGCTTTAAAAGCCGCTTCGTCTCCACCGCCTAGTCGTTTAAAGGCATTTCCTAATTCAGGAGCATAATATGCACCCTCGCCCATAAGTGTATGACAACCTACACAATCATTGTTTTCCCATACTTTTTTTCCAAGAGCAACAGATTTTGTTATCTTGCTTGCGTGACTCAGTTTTGGAATCTGTTTTACAGTATCAAATGTTAATCCCACAAACACCAAGATTGCAAAAAGACCACCGCCAAAATAGATATTTCTGGCCATATCTTTGGTAATACGCTCAGTCATTTCCACTCCTTTTTTAAATTCTACCTAAAGGTAGTAATTGATATCTTATCTAAAAAATATTAATTCTACCTAAAGGTAGTAATTTAAGATGCTTTTAACTTTTTTAAATTATAATGGGAATAAATACAGAAGGTATTCACATGCGATTAAACAGCACTTCTCAATATGCCATAAGAATTTTGAGCTATATAGCCCGAAAGCAAGATGAGCATATATTGAGTGCCCATGAGCTTTCAGAAGCACTCAATATTCCATATAAATTTCTAACCAAAATTATGACCAAACTAGTTAAGGCTGAGTTTGTGGAGTCCGTAAGAGGTAGAGACGGTGGTTTCAGATTGAAAGATGACCCTGAAAAAATTAGTATTGATGATGTGCTTAACCTTTTTAATGATTCTATTAAAGAGGAACAGTGCCTCCTGGGCATAGGAGCCTGCGATACCCACTGCAAATGTGCTATGCACGATCAATGGATGAAACCAAAACTCTTGATACAAAAACTCTTCAGGGAATCAAGCATAAAAGATATATCTAAAAAAGGGTCTAAAATCTAGTTTTTCCCTGATATAATCTTGCCTCTGTATCCTGCATCTTTTATAGCATTTAGTAACGCCTTCTTACCTACCTTTTTATCCGTAGTTATAGTGGCTTTTTTGGTGTTTAATCTCACCTTTACTTTTGTCACGCCATCTATCTTTTTTAGGCTCTTTTTTACAGCCATAGTGCAAAGCGGACAGGTCATACCCTCTACATGTATCACTACAACTTTGGCAAAAGAGAATGAAAACAGCACTAAAATTAGAAAAATATATCTCATAGTTTACTCCAACAGATAACCTACCCAATACGGATAAGTGATAAAAATAATAACAAAAATCGTCCCAACAATCAAAAGAGACTTATAGTTTTTTGAAAGCCAAGTTTCGCATACAAGCTTATCTTTTCTATGCTTTAAGAAATCATACCATAGATAAGCCATAAGTACGAGTGAAAAAAGCGCAAAATAAGCCGTATATGGCGCAAAAATTTGCAGAAATGAGAGTGAGCTCATACTCACCCCAAAAACCAAAAACAAAAATGGAGCCAAACAGCAGGTACTTGCAAGCAAAGCAGAAACAAGTGAGCCTGCGATGAGAGCGACAAACGACTTGTCACTCTTTTTTTGCTCAAGCCCGCACTCATAACCCTTCATCAAAGTGATGGTCGTAATGCCATCAACTTTTGGCTTTACTTCAAAATAGATACCTTGTTTTTTGGCAAATCTCTTGACATTTTCTATAGATGAATAGGAGTTTAACTCCACATCCAAAAAATCATCATCCTCTAAAGCTTCAAATGCCTCTTTTGTCCTGATGACAGGCTTTGGGCAATCTAAATCTTTACAATCTAATTTCATTTAACTTCTTGCGAAGTGATTTTATACTCAAATGCTCTTGGAGAGTAGTAATTTAGTACATCTCCATCTACTTCAGCATAAGGATAACCTAGCATATTTAGAGGAAATTGTTCTGGTTTTGGAGAGAGCACAAAATCTCTAGCGTGGTTAAATCCTACCCAGTTCATCTCCCAAGAGTGTATGTATCTTGCTCTTAGTTCTTTGACTTTTTTGTCATCATATTTTAGTTTTTCTACCAATTCAAGTTTTGTGATGTCAGCCGGATCACTTGGTATCCAACCGATTCCTGCGATGTAGTATTCGGCTCTGCAATGCTGCCAAGTTGAGATGTTTGCAAAGCCATTTTTATCCGCTTTTCCTAAAGCTTTTGAGAAGTGTGAGAGTCCTAGTCTTATACCAAATACTTCACGACTTGGTATCCTCGCTGCTCTTAGGAGTGCGACAAAAAGCGAGCTTATATCTGTACATTTTCCGCCAAAATATCCGCTCTCAACCATCTTTCCTGCATTTCCCACACCACATCCTATGACTTTAGGATCTCTAAAAGTAGTCTTTGTTACCCAATCATAAATAGCTTGTACCTTTTGGAATGTATCGTCTATGTTTTTTGTGAGTTTATCAGCTATCTCTTTTATCTTTCCATCTGTTGGGATATGCTCTGTCGGCTTCAAATAAAACTCGACATCTTTTGGTAATGGAAGATTTTGTTTGCTAGCCTTTTTGATGAGTTTCAAGCTCACTTCTCTTGTCTTTGTCTCTATCTCCATCTCTACATGTAGAGTCTTTTTCTTATCGCTCTTCTTCCAACTAGCATACAAAACCCTTGCATCATAAGGGTTGTTTGAATTGATATTGTAATCATCATAGTTTCCACTAAACTTTAAAAATCTTATCTTTTGGTAGTCGCTGTTAAACGGAAGCGGATTCCATAGTTTTGCCGGAAAACTCTTTGCATCATACTTTAAATCAAAGTCATATATCACCTTAAATTTTCTACTTTTTTCTCCTGCAAATAGCTCACTAGGTACTATAGTCATAGCCCCGATTGTCAAAGCAGAACCCACTAAAAATTCCCTTCTTTTCATAGCTGTATCCTTGTAAATGTTTTGATTTTAAGTACCTTGCCATAATAAATGACATATTTTAATGATAAGAAAAAGGCACATCTACGGCGTTAGATTTTCTTGAATTAGCTACGGCTAGTCCTGCAAAAATCTGCCTTGTATCTGCACCTTTTTCTTATCATTAAAATATGTCATTTATTATGGCAAGGTACTCATTGCAAAATATGACGAGAAGTAGTCCTACATGTAGAGGTCATGCAACATTATGTCAGCCCAAACCTTGGGCAATATGCAATCTATTTTTGAAATGGTAGCGAAAATCTGTAGAGTTTTAGCTTAAATCACTCTTACTCCAAGCCTATCTCTTCAAGCATCGGCGCTATCTCTTTGGTAATTTTTAAAAGTTCCTTGCCAAGCAAACCCTCAGCTTTGTCTTCTATGTACCACTCTTTAATTTTACCTAGAGCCTCTTCTTTATGCTCTTTACTTAACTTATCAGTTTTCTTTATCTCTTTTTCCAAATTTTCTAATTTTGTTTTCATTTTATTGTCCTTTTTTTGCGAAAGTGAATTCCGTTAAAATTCCTCGCACTATTGATATGAGTTATTGTCTATTTATATTTTTATTATATCATAATTTTCTCTACTGCTAACCAAGAGTTTCGTATCAATTCCAAAGCAAAAAAAGCAAATAGTATAGCAGAAGCTCGGTTGATGATGAGAGTGCGGCTCGGTGTGAAAAAGTTATTAAATCTAGAAACCAGATATGCTGTACCAAAAAATGTAGTAGTATGCCCTAGAGTCAGGACAAATATCTGCAAAGGTAAATTTCCTCTACTCAAAAACGGAGCTAATATCACAGAAAAAAAGATGATAGCTTTGGGATTTGAGAGATGTACTGCCATCCCTTTGAGAAAGATATGAAGTTTTCGCTTGTCTTTATCGTGTCGATTGTCCAAATGCATCGTTTCATTCCAAATACTCTTGGCAATCCAAAGTAGATAAAGTGAACCAAAAATTCCTATTGGAAGCTGAAAATAAGGACTTTGACCGACAACCCCTAGTCCGATTCCAGCAGCACTCAGATAAAAAAGTGATGCGAACAATACACCAGATGCCCCACTCCAGCCCCCAATCAATCCACGATCCAATGTAGTACGAGTAATATAGAGTATATCTGGTCCCGGTATGGCAGAACCCATAAGTCCGATAGTATAGAGGGTGAAAAGTTCTAACATCCTGACCTTTTGTTTTTATCTTACAATATCATAATTTTACTTTAACAATGTGTGTATATGGTGTGTTTTAAAACTATTTCTTGATATTTTCATCCAAAATCAGTAGAAAATCACTCTTGCTCCAGGCCCCGGGGTAATCGTTCATAAACTTTCCATTTGGGGTTAGAGTGAAAAAGGTTGGTGTGAGTTTTTTATACTTTTTGTCCAATCCTAACGGGAGTTTTGTTTTATCTACATCTACCTTTATAAAGACAAAATCCTTATTAATGATTTTCCGTATATCAGGAAGTGATAAAACATCTTTTTCCATCTTTTTGCAGTAATAGCATGTCTTTGACATCACCTCTACTAGTATGATTTTTTGCTCTTTTTTGGCTTTTTGTATGAGTTCTTTTGTGCTTAGATTTTTTAGAATTTTCTTGGCACGGGGGTGGTTTTTGAGCCTCATCTTTTTGTACTCAAATAGATAATCTGTTATATTTGAGAGTTCATCTTGGCTAACTTTGCCTTTCATACTCTTTTTTTTATCGAAATATTTTAGGAATCTATGAGGTATGACGCTATTGTTTCTGTTTGGATTATAGACATAATCTTGTATAAAATCGCCTATCTCAACTCTTTGCATCTCGGGGTCACTTTTCTCTCCTATATGTTCAGGCGCCTCTTTCATAAAATATGCAAGCATATTTACAGTTGGTGCTTTTAGATTCAAAAGTTTATTATCTTTTTTATAAAAATTATCCTCAAGAACTTTTCCCGCTATATATCCTGTGTGACAAGAGGCGCACTTTTGTTCAAATACTTTATTACCGGTTTTATAATCGGCAAAAAGAGCAATTGAGAAAAATAGAAATAAAACCGTGATAATCTTCTTCAAAAAATCTCCTTAATATGGTGAAACATCTATCCAGCCATCAGCAACTCTCTCGATAGCTTCGGCTATGCCTATCTGGACATATCTCACTCCGCTTATAAAATCTTTTTTCTTCCAGCCCATAGTGTCCATCGTATTTTTACAGACTACAAAATCTATATTCTCATACACCATCAAGGATTTTATCCTTTTTAGTATATTTTTATTGTAGTCTTTTCTAAGCGCTCTTATGCCATTTGCATAAAAAACTAGCTCTACATGTAGAGCCTCCTCAGGATAGCCTTTTAGGACATTGTTAACTGCATTTAGTATATGATTTACCTTTTTAGTTTCGCTTTCATTGATCCTTATAAGCCAAAGCCTCGGGTTTTCAAAACTAGGCTTTGGCGTAGCAAAATCCACCTTTGCAAAAGCAAAAGTACTTATGAGTATAATCAACAATATTTTTTTCATCATTTACCCCTTTATTGCCACTCTAGTTGGTCAAAATAGTGTCTGGCATTTCGTAGATACAACTCTTTATAGTGAGGTATGTTTTTAAACTTATCCGTATGTATGTACTTTTCCAAGTCAGCTGGGTCTATGTCGTCGGCATTGGCTTTTTTGACCTGTTTTCTTAACATCAAAAGATACTCTAAAGTAGGTTTGTATGAGTTTTTATCAAATCTTTTTCCATGTCCACCCATGACATATTTGGCGTGTTTATTTTTTATGAATTTTAGAGCTTTTATCCATCCATCCATGTTGCTGTCTTTTGCATAGTTTACAAATCTTCCGTTGAAAATGGTGTTTCCTGTGAAGATAAAGCTGTCTTTGGGACTGTAAACAATCAAATCTGCAGCACTTTGTGTACCTTTTGAAGGTTTTATGACAAATATACTCTTTTTACTGCCTTTTATCTCTAGTTTTTTATCGACCAATAAATCAGGCTCAACTGCTTTTGTATTTTTCGTTAAATTCTTTGGCAGTGTTGTCATAGTTCTTTTATATGTATCGGGGTGAGTTTTTATAAGATTTGGCAAATTTGATGCACCAATTATTTTCACACCTTTTTCTTTAAAAAATGAGGCTCCTAGGAGTCTGTCATCATGATAGTTTGTGATAACTACGAATTTTATTTTCTTATTTGTAGATTTTTCTATGAAAGCATTTAGCTCTTTTGCAAAATTATATGTTGCACTTGCATCTGTTAAAACCAAAAAGTTTCCCATATCTATATAGCAGACATTAGAGACAAAACCTTTGTTTGATTTTAGGACGGGGTTATAGTCTCCTATAAAACAGCTGATATCTTTGTTGATTTTAAGTGGTTTAAATTCAAAAAAATTTGCAAATAAAAAAATTGGTAAAATTAAAAGTAGCGTAAGTTTTTTCATTGTAGCTCCATTGTCTTTTCAGCAGGGCGAAACCCTGCTGAAAAATGATTTAGTTTTTATAAAGTGAGAGTTCGATACCGGGGTTATTTTTAACACCTATGATATCCGGAGTTTCGAGCTTCAAGTTTTTGATATGTTTGTGATCTCCTAAATACTTCTCTACAGTTTCCCAAACAGGCTCGCCCGTGGAAGCACTACCGACTGTTGACCAGCCTGCGAGCTTATAGATTCTATTTGCATCTATCTTCTCACCACTGCTTAGCTGAAGGTTTGTGATTCTTTTGCCTATATCTTTTTTCGGATCTATCGTATATGAAAGACCTCCTGTTCGTACCATATCTCCACCTTGTTGTAAAAATGGATCTTTATTGAACAAGTTATCGGCAACATCTTCTAAGATATTGTGCACATCAGAACCTTTTACATCTCTAAGATATGTCTCAGGGTATGTTATAGCAGTCTGATTCATAACATCATCGAGAGTAATAGCTTCGCCAGGGAGTATTGAAGTTCCCCACCTAAAACCAGGACTAAAGGATATATCAGCTCCTTTTACTTCTCGAAGAGCATCACATATAATTTGATCAAATGTTCCGTTAAAATTTCCTCTTCTATATAGAAGATTGTCAGTCGTAGCTAAAGGCTTCATCAATTTATCTATAAATGGTGCTCTGACTTTTTCTATATGCTTTTTCATTTCAGGATCTTCAGGAAGAAGATCAGAGAAAACAGGCATAAGAGTAAATCTAAAATCTCTGACTTTTTTGTCTTTAATGTCTAAATCTAAAACTCCAATAAACTTACCATTTGAGCCAGAGTTAATAACATGTGTTATACCCTTGGAATTTTTGACCGGTACGGCTTCAGGAATGGCATCATGGGTATGTCCACCCAATATAAAATCTATACCGCTAACAACCTCAGCCATCTTCTTGTCCACATCAAATCCATTATGCGAGATAACCATCACAGCATCCGGCTTCTCTTTTGTTCGAATTTTATCAACAAGTTCTTGCATGTCATCAGGTCTTATACCAAATGACCAATCAGGTATAAATCTTTGAGGATTTGCTATAGCAGTGTAAGGGAATGCTTGCCCTATAACAGCTACCATATGGTCGCCCATCTTCTTCATTACATATGGCTTAAAAGCTCTTCCCGTATCTTCGTTATAGGCTTCAACTCCATTCATAAGAGATTCGTCTTTCACAAAAACATTTTGTGCTATGAAGTCAGATTTTAGCGCTTTGATATTTGCTAAGATCTCCTTTTCGGTATATGTAAACTCCCAGTGTCCGGTACAAATATCGACACCAAGTATGTTTATGGCTTCTACCATATCTCTACCTCGAGTATAAAGAGCTGTTGCGCTTCCTTGCCAAGTATCGCCACCATCTAAAAATAGAGTCTTATCTTTTCCAAAATTTCCTTTTAGATGATCAGTCAATGTTTTTATATGGGCAAAACCTCCGATTTTATGAAATCTATGTGCATTCTCCACATAATTCATACAAGTCATAGAAAATGCAGCCCTAGTGTTTTCTTTTATACCATAGTATTTCAAGAAATGGCTACCAACTATATGCGGAGGTTTTCCATAGTTTGTGTCAAAACCTAGATTGACACTAGGCTCTCTAAAATGCACTGGCATCAATTGAGCATGGCAGTCAGTCATATGTAAAAATCTCGCATTACCAAAATTTTGTATCTTATAGTAGTCCTCTACATTGTGCACATCAAAAAGTTTTTTATGTGACTTTGCGTATAGAGATGATGCCCCTAAAACAGACATCATATATAAAAATTCTCTTCTATTTAATGAACTCATTAATCTACCTTCTTCACTGAGGCACGGCTGAACGCCATGTTTTATCAAACTCTGCTGATTGCGCTAAGGCCGTACTAGCTTCGTAAGCAGCTTCATTTGCTAATGCTATAGCTTTTTTAGGGTCACTTTTTGCCAATTTTTTTGCTTTTTCAAGCATTTTTTTAGTGCCTTTCCAGGCTACCATTTCACTATGAGCTTTGTTGTATTTTGTTTGTGCATTTGCTATAGCACTATCAACGCTATTTGTTGCATATGGATTAGTCATCGCACAGCCGGCTAGAAATGCTACTGTTATAGTGCTTATTAAAATTAATTTTTTCATATCAACTCCCTACTTTCTTGTATCTGGGCCAAAAAGTTTCATACCATTTGACATATATGTTAAAAAGTATGCTAACTGTTTAAGTGGTTTGCTTTGCAACTTTGGTTTTTCACTACCTGTTTGCTTTATACAGCCTGCAAGTCTTCTTTGAAGTGTTCCTAATCCGCCCCATTTTAACCTATATACCGGCATTTCTGTTGTATCTCCTAGTGCTGGACTCAATGATTCAGCTCTTAGTCTCTTGCCCGAACTCTTAACATGGCACTCGGCACAACTAAGAGTTAAATAACCTCTTTGTTTGTAAAAAATCTTCTTGCCGGCTTCATAAGCTTTTGCTGCTTTTGCATTTGGTATCTTAATGTCGATTTTTTTACCTCTGGACTTAAATGCGATATAAGCAACAACTTTTGCAAGATCACCCTTTCCGTATTTCAGAGGTTTTTCTCCATTTATCGCTCTGCACTCATTTACTGCCATACCAATTGTGACTATCTCATCTCTATGAGTGTCATAATACGGATAATTTTGTTTTATAGCAGGATTTGGAAAACAACTTGAATATGTTCTGCCATTTGCAAAAGGTTTCTTAAATAGTGCCTCTCCATCATCTAATGGTATCTCATACGGCGGGAAGTCGTTTATCTCTGCAAACTGCTCCTTACTTGGTTTATACCAAGCCAAAGATCCATTTTGAAAGTCTTGAAATTTTAGAGGATATATATAATTCTTCTTCAACTCTTTTAATGGTACATATGGAAAATATTTAGCTCTATTTAGAACAGGATTTTTAAATTTCATTAAAAAATAGTTCACAAAAGCTTTTCTATCTTTTTCTGCTTGAGCATTAAAGTTGGCTGCAAACATAATCGTACCACTAATCATAGATATAATGGCAATTTTTATCAATTTTTTTAACATAGTGTTCTCCTACTAATAAATTTTGTATAATTACACATAAAGAGATAAGCAAGATGATCACATTTTTTTTAGATCGATGATAGAACTTTTAATAAAGTTTTATTAAATCTCCAAGGAGTCTATCACTTGCTTC
>JALUBH010000019.1 GCA_027050775.1 Campylobacteraceae bacterium
AGGCTTGGAGAATAATCAGGGAGAGGTACAGTTCTCTCTTTATAATAAAGATGGAACAATTCCCGATAAAGAACTGAACAAATATTATAAAATGCAACGCGTATCTATAAACAAAAGACAAGCAAAAATAGTTTTTAAAGATTTGCCAAAAGGTAGATATGCTGTCAATGTATTTCATGATGAAAATAACAACAGCAAGCTTGATAAAGGTCTCTTCACTCCAAAAGAGGGTGTAGGGCTATCAAACTTTCAAACAATAAATCTCTTCCATTTGCCAAACTTTAAAAAAGCAAGTTTTCCCTTAAATCAAGACAAAGAGATTAAGATTAAAATCATCTATTTTTAGAGCAGAACTTAAAAAAACCGAGACCGTAAAATAAACTGCGTAAACCTGCCTCTTATCCAATAATCACTTTGTATATTTTGCCATAATTTCGCTGAAAAATATACAAAGTTGAGGATAAATTTCATACCAATTCCTGATACAGTTCGTATTCCACTTATTTTGTTGCTCCTGAGTAGCAAGATACATAACCTTAAATGCTGATGCTTCAGTAGGAAATGAGCCTTTGAATTTTGTCTTTCTCTTTATGGTTGCGTTTAATGACTCAATAGGGTTAGTTGCCGCTAGCAATGTCAGTTCATGCATCATATCTTAAATATTTAGTTCTTTTTTAACTCTTGAGAGTAGCTCTTTAGGCAAAAAAGGTTTCGTAATATAATCAGCTCCACCCATGTCGTAAGCTTTTTCAATACTGTTTTCGTCATTTTTTGTAGTGATAAAGATAATTGGCACATTTAAAGCTTCTTTACCGCTGGTTGTTTCTATGACAATATAACTTTTTAAGAATTCAGACAATATATCAAGATTTGAGACAGTATCATCTACTGCCAATATTGTATAGTTTTTTTAAAGTATTACTACTCATTTAACTCACCTATGCCATTATTGTATTTGGATACATAATACATAGTATTAAAGGAGACTTATTAGTTCTTTTTTATCCATTTTGCTAAAATTTCTATATCTTTGTTAGGTAATTTTTTAAATGCCGGCATTGGGATGTTATTACTCTCTTTCCATTTGCCCTTGCTTCCGTTTTTTATGGAGTTTTTTATCTCTTTCGTGCTTTTTGCATTGGATATTTGCTTAAAAGATGGGCCTACTTTTTTGAAATTTTTAGCATGACAACTGAGGCAACCGTTTTGTCCTGCCAACAATCTGCCTTTTGGCATTTCTCTTATTTGTTGTATCTTTTTCATTTTTGCCAAAAGGTTATCTTTTGTGTAGTGAGTGAAAACATACCTAGCTATCGCTCGTATTTCATCTTCACTTACTTTTCCTTTGAGGGAAGGCATAAGTCCGTAAGTTTTAAGGCTCTCTTTGTCGCAAAAGGATTTTGAGATGCTGGGATTTTGGACAAAATCTGTTACAAATTCTATCGCATTTGGTAGTTTATCCGCCGGAGTTGCAGCGTTTATGAAGCCCAATATGTGAAAACTGACTGCCATCATAGGCGGAGCTTTTTCATCTGCAAATGTTTTTGGAGGTATGTCAAGATTATGGCAACGGCTGCATTTTTGTTTCAAGAGTTTTTTCCCATCAAGATTTGGACTCTTTTTCTCACTGCAACCTACAAACAATATGGAGGCAAAAAGCAGACTTAAAACTACCTCTACATGTAGAGCTCTGTTAAGATACATTTTTGCCTCCAAAAGCATTATCTAGTGCGCAGAGCAAGTTCCCTCGCCGGCACTTTTTTGTAATTTTCCCTCTAAAAATAGCTTAACGCTATCTTGTACGGTTGGTGAAACAGTATCAAAGTAGAGATCAAGTCCTGCTTGTGCAAAACCTTTAGCCGGTGGTCCGCCTATGCCTCCAACTATAAGTGCATTTGGCTTGAGACTTAGTATGTTTGTCACGGCATTACTGCAACCCCCATCGCTGTGTCCTGGGTTTTGTACACCCTCTACATCTACTATCTTATCGCCATCAAGTGTGATGATTGTATAGTAATTTGCTCTACCGAAGTGAGCACCTCTTTTTGACAAATATCCGTCATTTGTATCTGTTGGAAATACCAATCTCATATCTTCTCTCCCTAAGTTTTTTCTATAAATCTATCGTCAGACTTTTTGTGACTGACCTCTTCTAAACTAGCCTTCATCCATCCTGATGTTGGCACCAAATCAACTTTATCAAAATTTTCTATATACGGTTTTATATCTACGAGGGGCGTGCCATCGAGTATGTCAACTCCCTTTATAGTTACTATATTGTCTTGTACCTTAATCAATTCTACTACCGAGAGACCTAGTGAGTTTGGGTGCATAGGCGTTCTTGTCGAAAAAACTCCTCTTTTTTGCCCGGTTTTTTCATTAAAAGGCAAGACTTGCAGTTTATGCTCCTTGACTTTGTGAAAATAGTAGATAAGGTATATAAAATTAAACCCATCCAAGTCTTTTAAGCCCTGCACAAACTCCTCTTTTATCTCGATAGTTGCTAGCATATCTCTTGCGCCTTTTGGCTGTACGGGCATATTTTCCAGTTGGCAAAAAGGTGAGTGAATAGTGCCAATCTGTCTTAAATTTATGTTCATTTTTCTTTCTCTTTTATCAGTAAATCTATAATTTTACCCTGTAAAATCGCAAATATAAGTATATATACATTTACTATCACGGTAAATGGTAGCCCAAAAAGTCCAACCATAAAAGGTAAAAGTGGAATTTTTACAGCTCTTGCATACATAAAATTTGCAATCAACCCAAACTTGAGTCCATGTTTTCTCATGTCGTCTAACATAGGATACCATGCATACATGGGTCCATGGCTGATGATACCGCCAAGTAAAGTATAAAATATACCTTTTATACCGCTATTCTCACCAAAATACCTCATAATCTTTTCTGGTTTTAAAAAGTAGTTTATGATTGCAGTTAGTGTGATAACAAGTGCAAATATAGGCAATATTCTAAGCAGCATACTACCAATTTTATCCATAATCTTTGCTATGTTTTCAAAGTCAAATATAGACACAAGGATAAACAAAGCTATTACAAAGAGCAAAAATTTTAAACCTTTGAACTTTAGCTTTTTCATAAAAAGAGCCTCAGCGTAGTCACTGAAAGATAGGCAATGACAAGTGTGCAAAGAAATGTTAGGATATTTCGATATGCTGTAAATTTTATGCCAAAAACTGAGGCTTCCGCCGGTAAATGAGTGAGACTTAATGTCGTCCAAGCCATTATAAAAGAGATAAGTGCATAATCACTCACTCCTTGCTGCTTTAATCCATCAGCAACCACATATCCGATGACCCCGCTTCCTGTGGATATAGCTCCTACGACAGTGCCATCAAGTATATCCAAACTCTCGCCATGTCCAAAAAACTTTGAGAGCATATCAGGTGTAATATAAGTTTGAAAAAGAGCAACCAACCCTATGACCGCTAGTATCATGGGTGATAAAGCTAAGAAGCTCATCAAAGACTTTTTAAATGCTGTTGCGAATGTCGGTTGTTGATTACTCTTTGGCATGTCTAAAAAATCGTATATCTAAAGTGCAAGAAACTCATCACACTTTCTATATCTTTTACGACAGACTCCATGATGACACCCTCTGTGGTACCGCTCATCATCCTTGCCATCAAGTAACCGTTCATTAGTCCTATGTATACTTTTCCATCGCTTTTTTCATAAACTGAGATACTTAGTGGCATCTTTACTGACATATATTTTCTGTCATCTGCTTTTAGCATTTCAGTTGAAAGTTTGGCGTTGCAAAACTTTATAATTTTTACTTTTCCAACTTCTTTTCCGCCATTGTCCAGCAAAACTTGCTCTTGATTTATGATGTTGGTTACATGCCATCCTGCTTGATGGTTGATTCTGTTTGATATCAATGAAACAGTTTTGTCAAATCCATAAGAGCTTGGAACCTCTTTAAACATCATATGCTTAAATGCTATCTTAAAACCAAAAGGTATGATGAACATGGCTATAACTATACCTAAAACTAAACCTGCTATAAAACTTCTTTTACTCATATTACTCTTCCTCTTCTATACATAATTTTTCTTCCTTGATGCCTATAATTGTTTTGTAAAATACCAATGCGACGACTGCTGTTGTCAAACTTATCAACAGTATTGAAACAACATGGTTGAAATGATTTGGATATGTCATATACATTAAAATTGAAGCTATAGATATGGCTGCAAGTGGAAATGTATATGCCCACCAAGATATGAAAAATTTTGCATTTATAAAAACTTTTAATTTTGCAAACATTAGAAACAATATAGCAAAAGCTACAGAGTATAAAAACATACTCATCATGTCAATACTACCAAATGTAATCCTAAAATAACTGATAAATCCAACAGCTGGAGGTGCTATCAGTATGAACAGAGTCGGCACAAGTTTGCTCGCCATTGGGTTGTGAAAAATCATACGGTACATTACTATTACAAAGAGCATAATCCAAAAGAAAAGTCCTATAGAAAAGTAAAATATCGAAACCCAAATTGGCAATACATCTATGCCTACCACGGGAACAAGTAGATTGCCGACTACCGGGATAAACCATGCAGGATTTATATGATTGATATTTAATTTTTCATGCATCATCCAAAATTTTATAGTCCGAAGCGTAAAATATAGGTGCAAAGGTGCCCCTATAAACCAAAAAGTTACAGAAACGCTCGGAGCATAATCATAATATGCAATCGAAAGTAGTAAAAAACTTATGGAAATAGCTGGAACAAATGAACTTTTTATAGGATGATTTAACTCTTCTTTTATCTTCTGCGGGTATTTTATCCATTTTAGCAGATAGATAGTAAAGATGACAAAAAACAAAATCGTGTTTATGCCAAGTAAAATCAAATACCAAATTGATGAAAAATTTAAGATATGGTATGCCTTAGCATATACTATAGTCAATCCTGAAATTCCCATCAATACTGCAAAAAATTGCACAGGAAAACAAGATAAACTCCTTTTTTTTAGTATCATCAATGCCCCTTAAAACTGTGGATTTAATTTATCATTTTTGAAAGCTTCATAAGCCTCTTTTAGGCTCATATCTCCTGCTCCAGTGTACATTTTGACATGTGAGCGTTTAAGAATCTCGAGCGCTTTTTGTCCTGCTCCATTTCCTGTGATGATAACATCTGGATTTAAGTCTAGAACCTTTTGGGCAGTTTGAAGTCCTGCTCCGTGCTCCATAGCTTCTGTCTCATTGTTTGTTATGGTTTCTAGTTTATCACTATCTTCATCATAAACTACCAACATATCCATTCTTCCAAATCTTGGATCCATTGGGCTATCCCAATTCTCACCTTTTGCTGTAAATATTATTTTCATTTTATTGTCCCCTTTTTACGGAAGTAAATTCCGCAAAAATTCCTCGCGACTGAAGCTTTGGCGGTCGCCAAGAATTTATACTAAATTAAACCATTAAAGTATTTAGTTATGGTTTAATTTGGTATTATGTTGCACTAAAATTTTTAGTTAGCCTTTTGTTTTATCTCTTCCCATGCCTTTATGATCAGGCTTGAGAGTTTCCCGTTTTTGTCATATTCTACTATCGGTTTGGCCACCGCCAATGCTTTTGTAAAAGTTTCGTCATAAGGTAGTTTTGCTACCACTTCTATGCCTTCTTTGTCTAAGTACTCTTCTATATTTTGGCTCATTTCTTTGTTCAGATCAAACTTATTGATGATACAGACTGCTTTTAAGTTAAATGTCTTTACGAGTTTTTCCACTCTTTGCAAGTCGTGTAAGCCCGAAACCGTAGCTTCAGTGACCAAAACAACCAAATTTGCACCGCTCAAAGATGAGATAACAGGACATCCTATCCCCGGACTTCCATCTGTGATGATATAATCCACACCAATCTCTTTTGACAACTCTGCGCCTGTTTTTTTAACTTTGGCTACGAGTTTACCTGAGTTTTCGGCCGCAAATCCAAGCTTGGCATGTACCATCTTGGAGTTTTGTTTTATATTTGAGACAAACAGGTCTCCTGCTTTTTGGGTATTCATGCTGATTGCTTTTGTCGGACAGACTCTGCTGCAATACCAACATCCCTCGCAAGAGATAGGATCAACTCTATGTTGAGCATCCTCTACATGTATAGCATCAAATCGACACACATCTTTACACTCGCCACAATTTGTACACAGATTTTCATCTATAAAAGCAACTTCACCACTAAAAAAATCTTCTCTTTGTGAAAAATCAGCGTCTAGGAGCAGATGCATATTTGCTGCATCCACATCGCAGTCGCAAATAAGAGCATTTTTACCCTCAAGATAAGCAAATGAAGCACTCAAAGAGGTTTTTCCAGTGCCACCCTTACCGGAGATTATAACGATCTCTTTCATTTTATGCCCCCTATAAACTCTACTATCTCATCAAGAGATTCCTTAAAGTGAGAGATTTTTGGATAGATTAGTTCTCCTTTTGAGTAGAGTTTCGCCACCTCTTTATCGTTTTTTATCTTTGTGATTATTGGTATATTTTCACTTTTACAATACTGCTGGACACTCTCATCGCCTATGCCGTCTCTGTTGATAATCACTCCAAAATTTTGTTTTAAAACTCTCATAGTTTCAACTGCAAGTTTGAGATCGCTCAGTCCAAAAGGTGTAGCTTCGGTTATAAGCAACACAAAATCACTTCCCCGACTCGCCTCTATGACAGGGCAACTCGTTCCCGGGGGCGCATCAAATATCTTGACATAGTCTTTAAAATTTTCATCTACATACTCTATGGTTTGAGATATAAGAGGCACTGCCATCTCTTGACCAAGATCCAATCTTCCCTCTATAAAACTGAAGTTTTTTGCCTCATACTCTTTTATCTCGCCGATTCTTATGGGATTCATCGGCAGTGAATCTGTCGGACAGAGCTCACTACAGGCATAACAGCTATGGCACAACTCGGGAAACACTAAGATTTCACTTGGAAGTGCTACTATGGCATTGAAGTTGCAGACTTTGGCACATTCGCCACAGAGTATGCACTTTTCACTTTCCCAAACAGGCACCATCTTGTTGCAAATTTTCGTATTCTTTAATTTAGAATCTATAAAAAGGGCAGAGTTTGGCTCTTCAACATCCAAATCAGCCAAAACAACTTTTTTGCCAAGATTTGCTAGATATGATGTAAGATTTGCGGAGACGGTGGTCTTTCCCGTACCACCTTTTCCGCTTGCGATTGTGAGTTTCATCTTAGTTATTAAAACTCCTGTTATGAGCTTTTCCTCTGCCTTGTCCTCTTCCAAAACCCTCGCCGTTTCCTTGACATGCTTGGTTGTTTCTATTTCTTCCGCCAACCCCAGCACCTCTTCCTTGTCCGTTTTCCATGCCTCTAGCTCCAGCACCTCTTCCCATGCCTCGGCCTTGTCCCGGGCCCCCTGTTCCGGCATTTCTGCCTCTACCCATACCTTGTCCGTTTCCTCTCATGATATTCTCCTTATTATTTATTTTTGTATAAATTTCTTACAGCCTTTTTGAGCTGTTCCACTGTTTGTTGAGTACTCTGTTGTACCATCTATGTATAATTTGTATCTTTTACATTCGTCTTTTTTTATGCATTCGTCATTATTACATGCTAAAATCTTTTTGTCCATTTATCTCTCCTGTACTTCTAAAATTTTATGATTCAAAAGGGCATCAGCTATCTTTTTTCTAGCAGATTCTATGAGTCTTGAGAAAGTAGGACGAGATATATGCATCTTGTCTGCACACTCTTGTTGGTATAAAGATTCAAAATCAGAGAGCCTGATAGCTTCCATCTCATCTTTATATACTATTACGCTTTCTAGCAAATCACCTCTAATTCCGCATGGTTTAAAGCAGATTTCACTATGGTCAACATCTATATTTCTGTTTTTTCGTCTTCTTCCGCAAGGGTTCATTTTGTAGCCTTTTTGAACATATGTGCGAAATTATATCGAACATATGTTCAAAAGTCAAGAGTTTTTTGAAGTTTTCCCGACCATTTTTACATATATATGTAGTATATCGATAGCAGCAGGAGTTATTCCGCTGATTTCGCTTGCTGCAAATAGGGTTGGGGGGTTGAATTTTTGTAATTTTTCTACTACTTCGTTGCTTAAGCCGGATATTGAGCTAAAATCCATGAGAGGTGGGATTTTTATATTTATCATGTCTTTCATCTTGTCTATCTGATTTTTTTGCTTCTCTATATAATTTTTGTACTTTGCTTCTACAAGTATCTGTCTCTTTGAATCCAGTGAAAAATTTGAAAACAGAGATGAGAGCTTTTCTAGTTTTTGCATATCAAATGACTTTCTTGCTACTATCTTTTGGAGACTGACTTTGTCTGTGATTTTATCTTCGTCAATATCGGCTAAAAATGCTATATTTTCTTTGGATGGAGTGAGCGTTGTCTCTTCTAGATAGGCTAAACCCTCTTTCGTTTCGAGTTGTTTTTTGACAACTTCATCATAAGTTTCTTCGTCAATCAGGCCAAGTTTGTATCCATAATGGCTCAATCTTAAATCAGCATTATCTTCTCTTAATAAAAGTCTGTATTCGGCGCGACTGGTAAACATTCTGTAGGGTTCTTTTGTCCCTTTTGTGACCAAATCATCTATCAAAACACCGATATAAGCTTCATCTCTTCTTAGTATAAAAGGCTCTTTGTCTTCTATGCTTAGACTTGCATTGATGCCGGCCATCAAACCCTGTGCTGCTGCTTCTTCGTAGCCTGTTGTACCATTTATCTGACCGGCTAGGTAGAGTCCTTTCATCTTTTTGGTTTCTAGCGTATGTGTAAGTTCGGTAGGGTCTATATAATCATACTCGATGGCATATCCAAAACGAACTATCTTTGCATCTTCTAGTCCTGCGATTGATCTTATCATCGTGAGTTGAGTATCAGGCGGCAGGGATGTTGTCAAACCGTTTATATAGTACTCTGTTGCCTCTTTTGTTTGAGGTTCTATAAAGAGATGGTGTCTCTCTTTGTCGCTAAATCTGTTGACTTTATCCTCAATGCTCGGGCAGTATCTAGGACCGGTTCCCTCTATCTGTCCTGTGAAAAGTGGTGCTCTGTGGAAGTTGTTTTGGATGATAGAGTGGGTATTTAGATTTGTATATGTGATATAACAAGGGAGTTGATGTGGACGAAAACTCTCCTCGTCTGTCCTGAAGCTAAATGGTTTTGGCGTGTCATCACCGCTTTGTTTCTCCATCTTTGAAAAATCTATACTTTTTGCGTCTATTCTAGCGCAAGTCCCTGTTTTTAAGCGACCTAAGTTTAAGCCAAATTTTCTAAGTGAATCAGATAGGTTTACAGAGGGAAACTCACCAAATCTACCTGCATTTTGTTTGAACTCTCCTATGTGGATAAGCCCTTTCATAAAAGTTCCTGTTGTTATGATTATCTTTTTCGCTGTATAGATATTTCCAAGGTGAGTTTTTATGCCCGTGATTTTTTCGCCGTCACTTAGTATATCTTCTGCTATCTCTTGAGATACGGTGAGATTTTCTGTATTTAGGACTATATTTCTCATGAAGATTCTGTATCTATCCATATCTATCTGGGCTCTACTTCCTTGGACTGCCGGACCTTTTGATTGGTTTAGGATTCTAAACTGTATGCCGGTAGCATCAGTTGCAAGTCCCATTTGACCTCCGAGTGCATCAATCTCTTTTACAAGATGACCTTTTGCAAGTCCACCTACAGCCGGATTGCAACTAGCAGCACCAATTTGCTCTACAAGTATAGTCAAAAGCAATGTCTTGTGTCCAAGTCTTGCACTAACAAGCGCGGCTTCGATGCCTGCGTGTCCACCGCCGACTACGATAATATCATATTTCATCTGTTTAAATTCCTTTAATTAGCTATGTCATTTTATCTAATATCTGCTTCTATAATCTTAACTTCATCACTACTTAGCCCATAAAGTTTATAAATCAAACTATCAATCTCTTTAATACTATTATCTACTAAATACTCTAACTTCTCTATCTCCTCTTTTATCTCTATTTTATCGACTACGTTTAGGCTCTCAAAGTGTTTGTTGTATTTTGCTATTTTCTCTTTTGATTCTATAATGGCATCTACTAAGTTTATAAATAACTCTTGTGTTATTGCTTTCTTTTCTAAATCTTGGTATAATATTTCTAACAGATCCAAATGACGCCAGAAAGGCCTCGCTGGACTCAGGATGGAGAAATGGCCGCCCTCCCTTTTGGATTTGTTTTTATGTTGAAATCTTTTATCCAACTGTTTATTAAAGTTTAAATCACCCATAACAAAAAATGAAATTAAGAAGTTTTTTTCGTCGATAACATGGAAAAATCTATGCCCATCCATTTTCATTACATAAATATTTCTTTCATCTTTGATATTTTTAAGCACTTCATCAAAAAGATTAAAACTAAAAAGATAGGGAATAAATTTTAAATACTCTTTTTCTATCTCTTTATGTCCAGATAAATTTTGTATCCATCCTCTGTTCTTGGCATATAAAAACTCTGTCATATAAATATCTTTATCTCCAAAAGAAGCAACAGAATATTTTGTAGTTTTATTGTATTTCTCTTTTTTTGGCATCGTAAGAAGGTAGTTTATGTTTTCTTTGTGTTTTTCTATTGATTTTGGTATTTTCGGGATTGGTAATTTTCCAACACCATTTTCAAAATATTCATACACTCCACTACCTGTTTGCTTACCTATACTTTTATATCTAAAGTTTAATGTTTTTGAATTTAATAATGCTAATAAATATTTTAAATCTAACTCATCATTTGTATCAAAAATAACAGTAGTATTTGTAAGTCCTATATACTCTTTTGTATCATCAAAGCAAAATATATTTTCTTTAGCCCTATAAGAACACCATATTTTATTTAAGTTATAAAAGTTTTTATGCATTGGACGACTATATCTCCACCAAATTCTACCTTCATTTTTTACAGTAGCCCTATTCTCTAAAAAATCTCTATTTTCTAATAAATAATTTTGTATTGAAATTGGTAAATCTTTAAAATCTTCAACATCTTCAAAATATAAAACATACTCTTTTATAGTATCTATCTCATATTTTTTTATAATATCTCCACTCATTCTTTTTTTAATAAACTCTTTTGGAAATTCAGTTGGATATTCTTTAAAAATAAATTGTTTATTTGCCGCAGTTTCCATTCCTTTACCAATTTTAAAAATAGAATTTAATTTTGGATTATTCTTATCAATTTTATCATTTATTGCACTTATTTTTTTGCTAACCAATGCAAATACATCATCTTTTTTTAAAGTCACTTCAAAATAATTATTTATTTCTGAGATTCTCTCAGTAATTTCACTTAAATTATATTTTTTTTCTTTAAAGTTATAAGCCAAACATTCACTATCTTTTTTATTCTTATCAAATTCTATAATAGCAGAAGTTATTGAAGCATCTTCAAAAACCATATATTTTTCAAAATTTACAATTTTTGAAATAGGTGCATTATCTAATATATAATTTCTTAGTTTTACAGCTTTTGCAGAGTGTAAAAAAGCATTTGAAGTTATAAAGCCCACTTTACTTTTTGTTATTTCTATGGCTTTTGCTATAAAATAAAAAAGTATATCGCTTTTATCTTGCCAAATATACGGAAATCTATTTTGTATCTCTTTTGCTAATTCTGATTTAGCTCCTAAAGTTTGAATATTAAAATACGGTGGATTCCCTATAACAACATCAAATCCACCATTAGCCATTATCTCAGGAAATAATTCAGACCAATCAGTAGTAAGAGAGTTCACATTTTTGATGTTACCCATAAGATTTGAGAGCGGTCTGTCTCTTTTTGCTGTTTGTAACCATAAAGAGAGTTTTGCTATCCCGACACTTACACTATTGATATCTACTCCAAAGAGATTTTTCTCTATGATTTGTTTATCTATATCATGATGTTCAAAGAGTCCTGCATCTGCTAATCGTAACTCTCTTTGTATCCATTTATGCTCCTCTAAAAGATAGCGAAATGAGGCAGTTAAAAAGGCACCACTGCCACAAGCAGGGTCGACTATCTTTAGGTTTTCAAGATACTCTCTATACTTATGCAAATCTTCTCGCCTCTTCTGTTTTGCTTTTTTACTCTCTTTTACTGCGTCAAAAAGTTTTAGCTCCTCTTTTTTTGTATGACAAAGCGTTGCTATTGTATTGTCAATAATATAGTGCGTTACAAATTGAGGTGTATAAAAGACACCATCTTTTTTTCTAATATCTACTACTTCATGTTCTTCAAAGAGAGACTCTTTAATCTTTTCCAAATCGTTTAATGATTGTTCAAATATATGCCCTAAAACCTCTACATCCACATCATCACTAAAATCGTATGCCGAAAGATGAGAGAGGTCGTTTTTGATAATATGGTCATCTATTATTAAATTTTCTAGTAGCTCATCAGGCTTAAAAAGATTTCCATTATATTTTGGAATGTTTACCTTTACATTTCCAACATCTATAAAATGAAAATACTTTTTATAGTAGTTATAAAGTGGTATATCGTCACCCCACTCTTGAGAACTTTCATACTGTTTAATAATGGCATCAATACTATTGGCAGGAATGAGCCCTCTATCTTCTGTAAAGAGTATAAACATAAATCTATCGAGCAATTTATTTGCCGAAGCAAATATACTCTCTTTTGAAAGATCTTTATTGTTCTTGATAAGATTATTTAAGAGTTTTAAGCGAAAACTACTATACTCTTTATAGACCTCTTTTGTTATATCCTCTTGAGATTTAGAGAGTTTTTTTAGTCTAGCTATCTCATCTGCTTCTAGTGAGGATTGATTTAGTAAAGCATAAAGGGTAGTGTAATTTTGGGATTGTGTCATATCCAAACTAAAACATATATCACTACTGTCTGAGTAAATATCAAGTTGTTTAAAATTTGAAATTATCACATATCTACAAGTTGGCTTTTCATTTTTATATCTAAATGCTTGGGCTATGGTATCTCTGTTTGAGATTTTTTTATCACTTGATTTGAGTTCTATTATTGCTATTGGGTTATTGTTTTTATTGTAGACTACGCCGTCTGCTTTTTTCATATCTGTAGTATTTTTTACTTCTCGAATATAGTTAGTCCAATTTAGTATTTTTGATAAAAGGGTTATAAATTCAGCTCCATTTGCATCTTCTGCTATAAATTTATCTTTTGTAACTAATTTAACAATATCATTACTGTTTGGAGTATTGAAAGATTTAATAAAATTTTTAAGTAATGATTTTTGAAACATTTAATAACCTCTGATTGTTTATCTTGCCATTTTATCTGTATATATAAACGCGTATTATAGCCTATTTTGCATTAGTTTTAAAATAACTGATATAATTTCAAAAAAATATGGAGAATTATAGATATGAGTAGATTTTTAGAGTTTAAGGTTGATTTGGAAAGTTTTATAGAAGAGCTTCAGAAAAAAGTAGATACAAACAGTAAAAAGATAGAAGAGTTGTTAAAAATAGAGGATAAAACTTATGCAAATTTTGTCAAGGTGTTAGAGCTGATGGGAGAAGATATGGAGGAGTTTTTTACTCCGCTTTCGCATCTGAATTCTGTAAACAATAGTGAAAAGACGCAAGATATTTATACAAAATCTCTGCCTATAATCACTGAGTATTCGACAAAATTATCCCAAAATCTCGATATTTATAACGCTTTTAAAGAGATACAAAAAAGTGAAGAGTTAAATGGCGAGCAAAAAAGGGTGGTAGAACTCAATATTCAAAATTTTGAGTTGAGTGGTGCAAATCTTGATGATGAAAAGAAAAAGAGATTAGAGGAGATAAACCTAAGAAATAGTGAACTCTCAAATGACTTTTCGCAAAATCTGATAAATGCTATAAATGAGTATGAGATGATTTTGGATGAGAAAGATGTTGAGGGTTTGAGTGCTGAAGACAAGAAGAGCTATGAAGTGGAAATTGATGGAGCTAAAAAGTACAAATTCACCCTGCAAATGCCACCTTATATCACATACATGACTTATGGAAAAAACAGAGAAAAGAGGGAAGAGCTGTATAAAGCTTTTGTGACAAAGGCTCCAAAGAATGCAAAAATCATAGATGAGCTTATGAGACTTCGTGATGAAGAGGCTAAGATTTTGGGTTTTGAGAATTTTGCACAGCTCTCCATAGCGCCAAAGATGGCAAAAGATGAGAAGAGTGTGGTTGATTTTTTGCAAGAGTTAGCAAGAGCTGCAAAACCTATGGCAAAGGAGGAGCTTCAAGAGTTAAGAGAGTTTGCTAATCTACCTGATTTGCAGAGTTTTGATCTTACTTTTTATGCCGAAAAACTAAAAAAATCAAAATACAAATTTGATCAAGAGCTTTACCGTCCATATTTTGAGCAAAATTCGGTAGTACAAGGACTTTTTGGATTTTTACACTCTTTGTTTGGTATAGAGTTTGTGAAAAATGATGAATCCCTTTGGGATGAAAAGGCTAGTTCTTATGATGTGTTGGTTGATGGAAAAACTAGAGCTAGACTCTATCTTGACCTTGAGAGTAGAAAAGGCAAGAGAGGAGGGGCTTGGATGCACAACTGGCAGAGCCATTATGCGGATGACAAAGGGAAGGAGCACCTGGCATCTGCTTTTGTTGTAGCAAATTTTCCAAGTTCTGTAAATTCACCATCTCTTTTGAGACATGATGATGTTGTTACTCTCTTTCACGAGATGGGCCATGCCTTGCATCATCTTTTAAGCGAAGTAGATGAAAATGGAGTGAGTGGGATAGCCGGTGTTGAGTGGGATGCTGTCGAGTTTCCATCGCAGTTTTTGGAAAACTTTGCTTATGAGCCAAAGGTGCTTAAGATGTTTGCAAAACACTACAAAAGCAAAGAAATTTTGAGTGATGAGATGATAAACAAGATAGTAGAGGTTAAAAACTTTCATTCGGCCCTTGGGATGCTTAGGCAAGTAGAGTTTTCACTATTTGATTTTAAGCTTCATCAAGCTCTACATGTAGAGGGTTCGGTGCAAGCTTTGCTAGATAGCATCAGGGAGGAGACATCTTTGATAAAGCCTCCGTCATATAATAAATTTCAAAATGGTTTTGCTCATATATTTGCAGGTGGTTATGCGGCTGGATATTATAGTTACAAATGGGCAGAAGTTTTGAGTGCAGATGCTTTTTTGAAGGTAGTGGATGAGGGTATATTTGACACAAAAACAGGAAGGGACTATCTGCATATAATACTGGCAAAAGGCGGTAGTAAAAGCATGAGAGATTTGTATATAGAGTTGATGGGTCAAGAGCCACAAACACAAAGTCTGCTTAGATTAAATGGTATAAAGGTGTAAGTGATGAATACTAAAGAGTTGATTAAAGATATTATAAAGAGTCCGACTTATCAAATAGCCGCTAAAGACAGTGAATTTTTAAATTCAGATGAGACGCGAGCCATGAGACTTGAGCTTGATTACCTAAAAGCCGAGCTTGGTATGGAGGAGCACAATATAAATCATACTATTGTAGTATTTGGTAGCGCTAGAGTTGATGAAAACAACCCTAGCTACAAGGATGCTAGAGAGTTTGGTAAATTGGTTGGTTTGCATGGTAAAAAACTAGATGGTTGCCCCGTGACTCTTATGACAGGAGGCGGTCCTGGTATCATGGAAGCTGCCAACAGAGGAGCGTATGATGCTGGAGCAAAGTCTATCGGATTAAATATAAATTTGCCTAAAGAGCAGTATCCAAATCCTTATATAACGCCCAAATTATGTTTTTTGTTCCACTATTTTGCGATAAGAAAACTTCATTTTGCGCAAAGAGCAAAGGCACTTGTGGCATATCCCGGTGGTTTTGGTACACTTGATGAGCTTTTTGAAGTCCTAACTTTGATAGAGACTAAAAAAATGCAAAAGATACCGGTTGTTTTGGTCTCTAGTGCTTATTGGAAGAGGTTGGTTGATTTTGATTTTTTGGTTGAAGAGGGGTATATCAGTCGAGCCGATATAGAGATATTTAAAATTGTAGAAAATGCAAATGAAGCTTGGCAATATATAGTGGATTGGTATCTATGATATAATTATACAAAAAAAGAGTATCTATGTTCACAGGACTTATAAGAGAATTTGCTACAGTTATTAGCTATCAAAATAGTATTTTAACCCTAAAAGCCAAATACAGACCAAATATCGGCGATAGCATAGCGGTAAATGGTGTTTGTTTGACAGTTATATCACTTGGCGAGAGCTCTTTTGGGGTTGAGCTTTCAAGTGAAACAAGAAGTATAATGGCAGTAAAAAATCTAAAAGGCAGAGTTCATATAGAGCCTGCTATGAAGCTGAGTGACAGACTAGAGGGGCATATCGTGCAAGGGCATGTAGATTGCGTGGGAGTTGTCAAATCTATAGAAAAAAACCAAAATGCTACGGATTTTTATATCACTTATCCAAAAGAGTTTTTTAAGTATATCGTTCCAAAAGGAAGTATTGCAATAGATGGTGTTAGCTTGACCATAAATGATGTAGCAAAAGAGCATTTTAGACTCACTATCATTCCCCATACGCTTTCGCAAACGCTCTTTGGCGAGTACAAAAAAGGACAAGATGTAAATATAGAGACAGATATGTTTGCAAGATATATATATCACATGATAAGTAAAGAAAAAGGCTTAAGCTGGGAAGATATAGACGGTATGATGGCGCGATTTTAGATGAAATACCTCTTTAGCGACAGATTTGGAGGTTCAAGTAAGCCTCCGTTTGATAGTCTGAATTTAGCTCTACATGTAGAGGATGATTCTTCGGCGGTGCAGAGAAACAGAGAAGTTCTAGCCAAGATGTTGGGCGTGCAAAAATTAGCTTTCATGGACCAAGTTCACAAATCAAATATCAAAGTCATCACAGAGTTGAAAAATCAAACGATAAAGCAAATTGATGCTCTCATCACAAATCTAAAAGGTATAGGGTTATGTGTGATGGTGGCTGATTGTATCCCTGTTTTACTTCATGATGAGCTTAATGCCGTCATAGCAGTTGCGCATGCCGGCAGAAATGGAGTCAAGCAAAAAATCGTAAATAAAACAATCCAAAAAATGCTAAGCCAATTTAACTCTAAAGTGCAAAACATAAAAGTATATCTAGGTCCGTCCATAAAATCGTGTTGTTATGAGGTAAAAGAAGATACAACACAAGGTTTTGAAAAATACCTACATGTAGAGGGTGAAAAGATATATATAGATATCGTTTCAAAATGCGTAGATGATATGCAAAGTATCGGTATAGAGGCTAAAAATATAGAAGTTTCACCTATATGCACATGTTGCGATGAGAGCTATTTTTCATATAGAAGAGATGGTAAAACAGGAAGATTCTGCGGAGCGATAATGTTATGAATTTTTTTGAGGATATAGAGCCTCCAAAAGATGGAGAAATTTTTCAAAAATTATTTGAAAGTAAAGATATCTTGATAGAGAAGATTATAAGCTCAAACAAGCAAGATGGTAAACTCTATAATCAAAATCATGATGAGTGGGTGATGTTGGTTGAAGGGGAGGCGATACTTGAATTGGGAGATGAAAAAAAATCCCTAAAAAAGGGAGATTTCTTGCTTATCTGCAAAAATACTCCCCATAGAGTTTTGCAAACCAAAGAGGGAACTCTTTGGTTTTGCGTGTATATGAAGTCTTAAACTTTTTCGTAGATTTCACCCACCATCTTATCTTCTTTTTCTTGAAATCTTTTGGCTTGTTCGTCCATCCCCTCTTTTAGAGCATCATCTATACTTTCTAGGCCTTTTTGCTTTGCGTAATCCCTGACATCTTGCGTTATCTTCATGGAGCAAAATTTTGGTCCACACATAGAGCAAAAGTGCGCTACTTTGGCACCCACGGCGGGAAGGGTATCGTCGTGAAACTCCAAAGCACGATCTGGATCAAATCCTAGATTGAACTGATCATGCCATCTGAACTCAAACCTTGCTTTACTAAGGGCATTGTCTCGTATTTGAGCTCCTGCGAACCCTTTTGCCAAGTCTGCTGCGTGGGCTGCAATTTTGTAGGTGATTATCCCCTCTTTGACATCATCTTTGTTTGGAAGTCCTAGATGTTCTTTTGGTGTGACATAACAGAGCATAGATGTTCCATACCAGCCTATATTTGCAGCACCGATGGCAGATGTTATATGATCATATCCGGGTGCTATATCCATAGTAAGCGGTCCTAAAGTATAAAAAGGTGCCTCGAAACAGTCTTGCAACTCCTTATCCATATTCTCTTTTATCATCTGCAAAGGAACATGCCCCGGGCCCTCTATCATCACTTGCACATCGTGCTTCCAAGCTATCTTTGTCAATTCTCCAAGTGTTTCAAGCTCAGCAAATTGGGCTTCATCATTTGCATCATAGATGGAACCCGGTCTTAGTCCATCACCTAGTGAAAAAGCGACATCGTAAGCTTTCATAATCTCACATATATCCTCAAAATGTTCATATATAAAACTCTCTTTATGATGGTGCAAGCACCATTTGGCAACTATGGAGCCTCCTCTAGAGACTATGCCCGTGAGTCTTTTTGCCGTCATCGGGATATATTGCAATCTGACGCCAGCGTGAATAGTGAAGTAATCAACCCCCTGTTCGGCTTGTTCTATCAGGGTGTCTCGAAATATTTCCCATGTTAGATTTTCTGCTATACCATCAACTTTTTCTAGTGCTTGGTAGATTGGAACAGTGCCGATAGGTACGGCAGAGTTTCGTATAATCCACTCTCTAGTTTCATGTATATTATCCCCCGTAGAGAGATCCATCACCGTATCGCCTCCCCATCTTGTGGCCCAAATCATCTTTCCTACTTCCTCTTCTATCGAAGATGTTGTGGAGGAGTTTCCTATGTTTGCATTTATCTTTACCATAAAGTTTCGCCCTATTATCATAGGTTCGATCTCCGGATGGTTTATGTTTGCGGGCATGACAGCTCTGCCTGCTGCTATCTCATCTCTTACAAATTCAGGCGTATAAAATTCCGGTAAATTTGCTCCGAAACTTTCACCTTTGTGTTGCTTGCAAAGAAGTCCACTTTTTTTCATCTCATCTATCTTGCAGTTTTCTCTTATGGCTACAAATTCCATCTCAGGAGTGATTATGCCCTCTCTTGCATAGTGCATTTGCGATACATTTTTACCCCTCAAGGCTTTTCTTGGTTTTGAGATATTTGGAAATCTCAAGATATCTAGCTTTTCATCTTTGTTTCTTTTATGAAAGTAGCTTGAGCTAAAATCACTCAATACTTCTGTATCAGCTCTTTCTTGTATCCACTTTCCTCTTATATTTTTTATACCGACATGCAAATTTATATTTTCATTTGGATCAGTATATGAACCTGTTGTGTCATAGACATATATGGGTGGATTTTGTTCAAGCGAGCCATCGCTTTTAGCTGTTGGAGCTTGATTTATCTCTCTTAGCGGAACTTTTATGTCCTCGCGACTTCCTGAGACAAAAATCTTTTTTGAATTAGGCAGATTTTGTATGTATGTTTGTTTGACCTCTTTGAGGTTATCTAATGTAGCACTCATGTAGTTTTCTCCTTTTCCTACGCTGGCATTATCCAGATCAGGTTTACAATAAAAGCGAGTAACTTAAACTGTATTGTTGAGGGTATTTTCTCAGCCGAAATTTCAGCACCCCTAAGACATTTTGAACAATAAAAAGGTGATTATAACACTAAATTCTTAAGTTTGGTTAAAAAATTATATTTTTTGGTTTTGAGGTTAGACGAGGAGTTGGTTCTCCTATGTAGTAGCCTTGAGCATAGTCTATGCCCATACGAGTAACCCCATCTAAAATAGTTTTTGAATGCACATACTCTGCGACTGTTTTGACTCCAAGTTTTTGTGCAAAGTCAACTATCGTTTGGGAGATTATCTTCATATCTTCATTTTTATCTATGTTTTTTATGATACTTCCATCAATCTTTATATAGTCCGGTTGAAGTTTGACTATCCGTTCAAAGTTAGAATATCCACTTCCAAAATCATCTATAGCTATCTTTGCGCCGTATGATTTTGCCATCTCTATAAAATCTAGCACGATATCATAATTATCGATACCTTCACTTTCAAGTATCTCGAACACAACCCAAGAGCCTATATCTCGTTCATTTAAAATTTCAAGTATAAAATCCATGGTATGCTGGTTTAGTATATCTAAAAAAGAGAGATTTATGGAAAATTCATTTGAGGAGTATTGAAAATTATCAAATGCTTTTCTTATGAGACTTCTTGAAAGAGATGGATATAATTTAGAGTGTTTTGCAATTTCGAGAAATTCACCCGGCGAGAGTATCGAATCATTATCTTTTTTGATTCTCATCAGTGCTTCATATTTATCAATTTTTTTTGTTTTGACATCCATTATCGGTTGGTAATACGGGATGATCATGTCATCTTTAAGTGCTTTTTTCAATATGTTTATAGTTTTGATGTTTTGCAGATACTCTTCTTCTTTGTTGCTGGTTGCATCATAAATCACATAGGTTTTTTTGTTTTTCTTTGCTTCTTTGTATGCTATGGAAGAGAGTTTTAAAAGATTGGTTTTTCCTTGTGCGGCACCAATGGTAAAGCTTATACTTACATCTATGCTTAAACACCTCAAACCATCTTTTGCGATTTTTTTGGATATGGCTTTGAGGTAAGTTTCCAGCTCATCTTTGCTATAAGTAAATGGAACCAAAAACGCATACACATCAGCCTCAAACTTATATAATTTGGAGTTTTTGATAGGAATATTGTCTTTCAACCATTTTGCAGTTGCGATGAGCACCTCATCTCCAAAATCATTGCCGTATATGCTGTTTATCGCTTGAAATGAGTCGATATTTAGTATGATTAAAGTTAGATTTTGTCTTTGATTGAAGTTAAGCTTATCTTTTATCAGCTGCATTCTGTTTGGTAATTTTGTATGTGAATCTATGTATGTGTTTTCGTGTATCACTTTTTTTACTATCATCAATTCCGTCAAATCATGCCCGATCAAAAGATACTCTTTGGACGAATTTTGATCATTTCTTATAGGAATTATAGAGCATTTGATATAAACCTGCTCTCCAAAAGGAATCTTGAGATACAAAACTCCTTCCCAAGACTGGTCATATTTTAGTGTTTCGTAAATTTCATTTTTTATTTCAGCTTGATTTATGAGAAAATCATCTAGCTTTTTTTCTACACATTCGTCTTTTGAGCATAGTGTTAGTTGGCAAAAAGATCTATTTACATAATTTATCGTAAAATCTTCATTAAATTTTGCCAAGGAAGAGCTGTTTTCAAATGCATCAAGATACGCTTGTTTTGGATTTTTTTCTTCTTTTTCTTCGCTCTCTTTGTCTCTTAAAAGCCTTATAAGATTTATAAGTAATATAAGCATAACAAATGTAAGTAAAGAAAAAGAGATAATTTTTGGACCCTGGTTCACAGAAATAAGCAAGGAAAATATCAAAAACATCATGATAATATTAAGATATATCTTGTATGTTCTTTTCATGATTTAATTGCCGCCCTTGCATTTAAGTTTTTAAATATCTATATTTACCGAAATAGAACTCTACCAAAAATTATGTTGAAATAATCTTAAAATTTTAGTCTCGATATAAAGTTTCAAACAGACTAGTATCTACATCGACATTTTGAAGCAAAATTTAAATAAAATTGCTGTATAATCCTTACTCGTTTAATATCTCACACATGCCAATCCTTAAAAGGTTGCAGGTAAAACTGTTGATGGGCATGGAGGCTAAACCAAAAAATTAACATAAGGAGAGCTTCATGGTAGCCATGAAAGACTTGTTGGAATGTGGTGTACACTTCGGACACCAAACTAGAAGATGGAATCCAAAGATGAAAAAATACATCTTTGGTGAGAGAAAAAATATCTATATTATAGATTTGCAAAAAACACTTCGTTTTTTCAGATACACTTACAATGTAGTAAAAGATGCTGCGATTGAGGGACAGACAATGTTATTTGTCGGTACTAAAAAGCAAGCTAGTCAAGCAGTAAAAGAGTATGCTGAAAAATGCGGTATGCCATATGTAAATCACAGATGGTTAGGCGGGATGCTTACTAACTATCAAACTATCAAACAATCAATCAGAAAGCTTGACATCATCGAAAAGATGGAAGAAGATGGACAGATTGAACTTTTAACAAAAAAAGAAGCTTTGATGCTAAAGAGAAAAAAAGCTAAGCTTTTGGACTATCTAGGTGGCATCAGAAATATGAAAAAAACTCCTGATATGATTTTTGTAATCGATACAGTAAAAGAAAAAATCGCTGTACAAGAGGCTAGAAGACTTGGTATAAAAGTTATAGCACCACTTGATACAAACTGCGATCCTGATCTCGTAGATTTACCGATTCCTGGTAATGATGATGCTATTCGTTCGGTTAGACTTTTCTGTAAAGAGATGGCAGAAGCGATGAATGAAGGAAGAGAGATAAGAGAACAAGATGCGGCAGCAGAAGAGGTGCAAGCCCAAGAAGTTACCGAAGAAGAGAAAGCAGAAGTTATAAAAGAAGCTGTTAGTGATGAGACATTGACTAGCGAAACTGTAAGCGAAGAAGTTGCAAAATCTAAAGAAGAGTCTAAAGAAGAGACAGAGGAAAAATAATGGCAGTTATAAGCGCACAAATGGTGAAACAGTTAAGAGAGATGACCGGTGCCGGTATGATGGATTGCAAAAAGGCACTAGGCGAGACTGAGGGTGACATAGAAAAGGCCGTAGATGTTTTGAGAGAAAAAGGTCTTGGAAAAGCAGCCAAAAAATCTGACAGACTTGCAAGTGAAGGCTTGGTTAGCGTAGAAGTAAATCCAAGTCATAAAGAAGCAACTATAAGCGAGATAAATTCTGAAACAGATTTTGTTGCAAAAAATGAAAACTTTATAAATTTTACAAAAAACACAACAACACACATCATGAACAGCGATGTTAAGGATGTAGAAGAGTTGATGAGCACAACAATAGAGGGTACAAAATTTGAAGAGTATTTTAACTCCCACATAGCAAAAATCGGTGAAAATCTTGTACTCAGAAGATTTGCGACTCTAAAAGCCGGTGAAAATGGCGTGGTAAATGGCTATGCTCACTCAAACGGAAGAGTAGGTGTTTTGATAGCAGCAAAATGTCAAAACGAAGAAGTAGCTAGTAAAAGTGCAGAATTTATAAGACAACTTTGTATGCATGCAGCAGCTATGAAGCCAAACTTCTTAAGCTATAAAGAGTTAGATCCGGAATTTATAGAAAAAGAGACAGTTGCACTAAAAGCTGATATCCAAAAGCATAATGAAGAGCTAGTAAGGCTTAAAAAGCCACTTAAAAAAGTTCCATTATATGGAAGCATGCTTCAACTTACTGATGAAGTGATGCAAGAGGCTAAGAAAAATATCGAAGCGGAATTGAAAGCTCAAAATAAACCAGAAAAGATTTGGGATAGAATTATCCCCGGTCAAATAGCAAGATTTATAGCTGACAATACTCAGCTAGATCAACAATTTACACTTCTTAGCCAGTTTTATGTTATGGACGACAAGAAAACTATAGAGCAAGTGATAGAAGAGAAATCTAAAGAGTTTGGTGGCAAAATCGAACTTGTAGATTATGTAAGATTTGAATTAGGAGAGGGTTTAGAAAAAAAGGGTTGTGATTTTGCAAGCGAAGTTGCAGAACAGTTAAAATAATCCCGATATCATAAACACAGTGGGGCTTTAAGCTCCACACCCTCCTATCCTATATAAAGGATAAAAATGCCCCTGATAGAAGCTAAAAATATCTCCCATTCGTTTGATTATCCACTTTTTAATGATATAAATCTTTCTCTTGATGAATCTGAAACTATGTCAGTCACCGGTATCAGCGGTAGTGGCAAATCTACTCTTATGCATATCTGTTCTACCATGTTAAAACCAAACAGTGGAGAGATTAGGCTTTTTGGAGAAGATATATACTCTTTGAGTCAAAAGAAGCTTATAAAGATAAGACGAGATATGGTGGGAATTATTTTCCAAGCGCACTATCTTTTTCGAGGACTTAGTGCTTACGAAAATCTAGAACTTTCAACTATCTTGACGGGAAATAAGATAAGTGAAGAGTTGATAGAAAAGTTTAAAATTAAAAAAACTATGAACCAAAAGATAGGAGAGCTCTCTGGTGGACAGCAACAAAGAGTCTCGATAGCTAGGGTTTTGACAAAAAAGCCTAAAATTATATTTGCAGATGAGCCGACAGGAAATCTTGATGAGAAAACTGCTGATGAAGTGATAAAAATACTCTTTGAATATGTCAAAGAGGTAAGAGGCGTACTCTTTTTGGTGACACACGAAAAAGAGCTCGCAAGTAGATGTAAATATAGTAAAGATTTGAGCATAAAGGGACTTTTGTAGGCAACTTATGCAAACACTCATAGAATTTCTAAACCAAAATCATGTCATTTTGTTTCTTTTTTTGTTTGCTAGAGTAACGGGACTGTTTGCATTTTTCCCATTTTTCTCGCACATGTCGATACCTGTATCCATCAAAACTGCATTTGCGCTGTTTTTAGTAATGCTTCTATATCCTATGGCATCCATGCCAAATATTCATCTGGATATTTTTAGCATCTCTTTGGGGATTGTAAGTGAACTTTTTTTAGGACTAATCGCCGGCTTAATCTTAAATCTTGTGTTTGCGATGTTGCAGATGGCAGGTATGGAAATTTCCTTTGTCATGGGCTTCACGATGGCAAGTGTGATAGACCCACAGTCAAATATCTCTTCGCCGATCATAGCTCAAATATTTACCTTGCTAGGACTTGTGGTTCTTTTGGCTTTTAACGCACACTATCTGATAATCATCTTCTTGGTAAAATCTTTGCACTTTTTGCCTTTAGGAGAATTTTACCCGGGTGGAAATATCTGGATATATCTTGTTAAAGCAACTACTGGAATGTTTGTATATGGTTTTATACTCTCTTTTCCTATTATCGGACTTTCACTGCTAGCAGACCTTGTTTTTGGAATGCTTATGAAAACAATGCCACAATTTAACCTTCTAGTTGTTGGTTTTCCTATCAAAATTATGGTTGGTTTTGTTGTTTTGATAGCAACTCTTAGCTCAATGATGTTTATATTTAAAAGAGAGTTTATGCAGGCACTAGAGCATCTTTTTGTCCTGTTTTAAATGATTTTAATACAATCGTAATTAAGTTTGTAATAAAATAGACCTCTTGCATAAAAAATTAAGGAGTAATACATGCGTCTTCTTTTGATAAACAACAATCCGGCGGTCTCTAGACTCATCAACTTGAGTGCTGAAAAATATGGTTATGAGATAGAAGAGTTTAAGGGTGATGATTTTGACTTAAATGAAAATTTTGATATCACCATAGCCGACAATGAAGCCGTGAGTGATAACTCGATGTTACTACTTAGAGAGAGTGGAAATCTAGGAGAGATTATCTATGTAGGCCCTAAAGGATTGCCTAAGCCGATATATGCAAATCACTTCTTGCAAAAACCTTTTTTGCCGACAGATTTTATAGAGCTGATTAAAACAATAGAAAAAGCAAATGAAAAAAAAGATACTAGTCAATCAAATATCAAAAGTACAGAATCATTTATAGAAGATGATACAAAAGAAGTATCAGATAAAGAAGAAGAAAATATCATAGCTCTTGATTTGGACAATATGGATAGTTTGGACTTGCCTATGCCAAATGATGATGATTTTTTGCTTTATGAAGAAGAGAAACTTGAAGATGATATTGGTGAAAAAGACGAGGCAACCAAAGAAGATAGTGCGCTAGAAAGCGATGATGAAAATTTTGATATGGAATCAGAAGAGCAATTGAGAGAATCAGATGAAAATCAAGAAGATGTTTCTAAAGAGCCTGAAGAAGAAAACGAAGTTGAAAATTTAGAGGCGGATTCAGATATTCCTCAAGAGTTAAAACTAGATGAAAATATAGATGAGAAAGAGAGCGGAACTGCTATCTTGGATAGTGAAGATATAGATGAGGTCAAACAGTTACTCGATGATGAGATTGCAACTGATGAGATTGATGATGTGAAAGATTCAGAATTAAAAGAGACAGCACAAGATGAAGAGAAAGAAGAAGATGCGTTAGAAGATGATTTTGATATCGGAGATGAGGTATTGGTTGGTGAAACAAATATAGAAACAGCGATGGATGATATCTCGGGTGAGAGTGAGGTATTGGGTGGTTTGATTCAAGAAAGCCAAGATTTAGTAGAGCCTGAAGATATACTAAAAGAGATAGATAAAATAGAAGAGGAAACAGAGGAAACTACTCTCGAATTTAAAGAGCCAACCGAAGAAGAAGTGCAAGAACAAGAAGATGAAAAAGACGAAGAAACTCCTATGATTTTAAGTGAAGAAAAAGTATCTATAGATGATATATCTGAAGAGGATTTGGATGGATTGTTTGAAGAAGAGCAAGAGGTGAGCGTCGAACAAAAACACAATGTGGATGCAGAAGAGATGAAAGAAGAATTAGAGACAAAAATAGTAAATGATGTTAAAAAAGTCTTAGATAAAGATGAGATAAGAGAAGCTTTAAAAGGCTTGAGAGTCAATATATCCATATCTTTTGATGAAGAGTAGTGATGAAAGGTAGTATTTTAGTTATTTCAGGACCAAGTGGCTCGGGCAAAAGTTCTTTAATGCATGAAATGATGAAAAGAGTAGAAGATACATACTTCTCGATTTCTACAACAACAAGGCAAAAGAGAGATGGTGAGACAGAAGGCAAGGACTATTTTTTTATCAGTAAAGATGAGTTTAAACAAGGCATTGAAGAGGGTAATTTTCTCGAATGGGCGAGGGTGCATGATAATTACTACGGAACATCTCTAAAGCAGATTTTAAAAGAGCTAAATGCCGGTAAAACTGTTATCTTTGATATAGATGTGCAGGGTCATAAAATCGCACAAGAGAAGTTCGGCAATATAATAACCTCAGTATTTGTAACAACTCCGAGCCAAGAGGTTTTGAAAGATAGGTTGGTACAAAGAGGAACTGATTCTGCTGAATCAATACAAAAAAGACTAAATAATGCTATATCGGAAATGGCAAGGGTAAAAGAGTATGATTTTTTACTTATAAATGACTACTTTGATAAAACTTTGGAGAGCTTGGTCTCGATAACTTATGCCTCTAAACATAAAGTATCATCGATAAATACGCAAGAGTTTATAAGTTCTTGGGTAGATTAAAAAAATAATGGTATAATGCCAATCTTAAAATAAAACAAGGAGAAATTATGGGTATGCCAAGTATGCCGGAACTGCTAGTAGTTTTAGCTATAGTAGTTTTACTGTTTGGAGCTAAAAAGATACCAGACTTAGCAAAAGGTTTAGGTACGGGAATCAAGGATTTCAAAAAAGCGATAAGAGAGGATGACGACAAAGATAGTATCGATGTTGATGAGAAAAGCGCAGATACAAAACCTGTCGAAGACAACACAAAAGCCTAAGGCTAAAAAATTTTGAAAAAAAAGATATTTGATAGTATAAAAAATGAGCTAAAAAGAGAGTTTGTCCTTGAAAAACCAAAGGAACTCTCTTTTGGCCACTATGCGACACCGGTTGCTTTTTCACTTGCAAAAGAGTTCCGAAAATCTCCTATAAAAATTGCTGAAGAGTTAGCTGAGAATTTTGAAAAAAACAGTATGTTTGAAGAGGTAAATGCTCTCAAAGGATATCTTAATTTCAAATTAAGTGATGCTTTTTTGGACGAATATACAACATGGGCTTTGGCGCATGAAGATGAGTATTCCAAGGACGATAACAGTGAATCCATATTGCTCGAATTTGTCAGTGCAAATCCTACAGGACCTCTTCATATAGGTCATGCCAGAGGAGCTGTCATAGGCGATACGCTGTGTAGGCTCGGGCGACATCTAGGGTATAAGGTCGATAGTGAATATTATGTAAATGATGCAGGAAATCAGATATACCTCTTGGGATTGTCCATATTTCTAGCGGGTCAAGAGCATATTTTAAAGCAAAAGGTTGACTGGCCGGATGAGTACTATAGGGGCGAATATATAGTAGATTTGGCAAAGAGGGCTTCTGCTGATTTTAACGAAGATATCTTTAAAGACAAAAAAAATATAGAGATTTTATCGGACTGGGGTAAAGATATGATGCTTCAACTCATAGGCGAAAATCTCAAAGATGTAGGCATAGAGTTTGATAATTTTGTCAGTGAAAAATCCCTATATGGCAAATGGAACGAAAGCTTTGAAAAACTACAAAAAAACGATAAAACTTACGAAAAAGATGGAAAAATCTGGATACGATCTAGTGATTTTGGAGACGAAAAAGACAGAGTAGTAGTAAGAGATGACGGCAGAGCTACATACTTAGCAGGCGATATCATCTACCATGACAATAAATACCAAAGAGATTATGACAAATACATAAATATCTGGGGAGCTGATCACCATGGGTATATAGCTAGAGTAAAAGCAGCCATAAACTTTCTAGGATACGATGAGAAGCGACTAGAGGTGATACTAGCTCAGATGGTTTCTCTCTTAAAAGGCGGTGAGCCATACAAGATGAGCAAAAGAAGCGGAAATTTTATATTGATGAGCGATGTTGTAGATGAGATAGGAAAAGACGCTCTTAGATTTATATTTTTGAGTAAAAAAGCAGATACCCATCTTGAATTTGATGTGGACTCTTTGAAAAAACAAGACAGTACAAATCCGATATTTTACATCAACTATGCACATGCAAGAGTCAATCAAATCTTTGAAAAAAGCGGCAAAAAACTAGATGATATAAAAGATATAAAGCTCGACAATCTAAGTCAGAGTGCAAAAAATCTCCTCTTTAGTGCACTTCTTTTACCCGAAGTCGTAGAGGATACATTTACAAGCAGACAAGTCCAAAGACTAAGTGACTATCTAGTCTCACTAGCCTCAAATCTACATAAATTTTACAATGAAAACAGAGTCGTAGGAAGTGAAAATGAAGATAAATATCTGAAGATTTTTGCTATGGTTGCACTCAGTATCAAGACAGGTTTAAAATTGATGGGGATTGAAGCAAAGAATAAGATGTAAAAACATCTTATTCTGTTTCTATACTGATTTCAGGCGATTTGTATGCGCTCAAAAACTCTTCTATATTGTATTTGGCTCTATATTCTGCACTCATGAGATGGATCAAAATATCACCCATATCTATGATGACCCAATCATCTGATTCTTCTATGTTTAAAAAATTTTCACCCCTGCTTTTGAGTTCACTCTTTAAAGTGTCCAAAAGTGCAAGACCGTGTCTTTCACCCAAAGTTGTAGCGATAACAACACTCTCGACAAAGTAATCCCTGTCACTCATGTCAAATGACTGTATATTTTCTGCCTTTTTTTCATCCAATATCTTTACGATATTTTCAATTCTTTTTTCCATTATATTCCTTATGTAATATGCTAAAACTTCGTTTTTTATGCTCTTTGGTATAAATGATATGTCTAAATCAGCACGGAGTTTTGAGGAGCTGATATTAGCATTTATTTGGATTTTTTTCAACCC
The DNA here is from genome assembly GCA_027050775.1 of Campylobacteraceae bacterium. Lineage (GTDB taxonomy): Bacteria > Campylobacterota > Campylobacteria > Campylobacterales > Sulfurospirillaceae > JAADIZ01. The sequence goes on from JALUBH010000019.1 coordinate 29,583, forward strand.
TTGTGGCGTAATTATACCATCTCTTGAAGCGATAACAAACTCAACAAGGTTTTTTAACTCATCATATCCACTCCACATGTGAAGCTTAGCATAGTTATCAGCCCCGATGATAAGATAAAGTTTTTCCAAATCATACTTTTTAAGCAGATATTTCACAGTCTCTATGCTGGCAACTGCTCTTTTTTGCTTCACTTCAAAATCAACTATCTCAACCTTGTCATTATCTCTAAAGAGTTTACGCAACCACCCCAATCTCACATCAACAGGTGCATAAAACTCGCTCTTAAAAGGATTAAGATAAGCAGGAACAACAAAAACAACCTCTACATGTAGAGCCTCCAAAACTTCATCCACAATCATCTCATGCCCAACATGAGGAGGATCAAAAGTCCCCCCAAATAGTGCCCCAATCATCTAAAAATCCAAAGGAGACTTGACATCTTGTCTGTTCATCTCTTTTACGACATGCGTATAGACCATAGTAGTCTCAACAGATTTATGGCCTAAAAGCTCTTGGATAGTCCGTATGTCCACACCGCTTTGGAGCAGATGAGTTGCATAAGAGTGGCGAAAAGTATGGGAAGTCACTTTTTTGTTGATTTTTGATTTCTTAGTAGCTGCTGTGATATTTCGACTCAAAGTCTTTGGTAGTATATGGTGTCTTCTTGTATCACCGCTTCTTGGGTCTTTTGAGAGATTTCTCATAGGAAAAAGGTATTGCCATTTTGTTTCAAACTTTGCTTTGGGGTATTTTTTCTCCAGTGCAAATGGCAAAAAAACACTACCATACCCATCTTGTGTATCTTTTTCATGCAGTTGTGTAACCACTTCAATCTGTGCAAGAAGCTGTTGTTTGAGTTTTATCGGCAGAGGAATTGTTCTGTCTTTTAAAGATTTACTATCCCAGACATAAACCTTATCAAATCCAAAATCTATATCTTTTATCCTAAGATTCAAAGCTTCACTCATCCTGAGCCCACAACCATACATAAGACTAACTATGAGCTTATATATGCCATCAAGATTGTCTAATATCAGCTTAACCTCTTCTTTTGTCAGCACAACAGGTATATGATGTCTCTCATGAGCTCTCAAAGCTTGTATATTCCACTCGCTCATATCAATCCCTAAAACTTCTCTATATAAAAATAACAATGCACTAAAAGCTTGATTTTGTGTAGTAGGAGCTACTTTTCTTTTGGTAGCTAGATATGTCAAAAAATACTCAATATCCTCCTTTCCTAAATCAATAGGATGTTTTTTATCATGAAAGAAAATATACTGTTTTATCCAAAACAGATAAGTTTTTTCAGTTGACATACTATAATGCTTAAAACGAATTTTATCCCTAACAACATCAAGCAGTTTCTTTTTTTTCATTTTTTAACCTCAATTTTAAAACAGACACTTTGTCCTTTTAATGCATATATTCAAGTATTAACGCCCAATATATACTTTTTAACCGTAATTATACAAGTAAAAACATTAGATTTCAAGCAACATATGGGTAATAATCAA
>JALUBH010000020.1 GCA_027050775.1 Campylobacteraceae bacterium
CATCAAAAAGCTGTTTTCTTCCTATCAAAATATTTAATCTATTATCAAAAAGTCCGTAACTTTGCAAATAAAGCTCTTTGATATTCAAATCAATTGAACTGTTTGTTGTATGGTTTTTATGTTTTCTATATAAAATCACTCTGTCATCAGTATAAAATTTCCAGTTATCAGTAAAATACCCATATTGCAAACCGACTTTTGTATTTTCATAATCTCCTCTAAGACGATTTGAATTAATCGGCTGTTGACCAAGTATATATGTAAAATTTCCATTTAGATAAAAACGGATAAATGATGCTGAACGGGTATTGTTTGTTTCGTTGTTTTCTTTATAGGAGTTTATTTTTTTTGGAAATGCAATGAGTGGCTTGATATTTAATTTGACAGACTTTTTTATGGTTGACTTGTTGATTTCCCATGAATAATGCTTATCATTGCACTTTTTGCAAGAAAAATTTTTACAATTTTTTCGACATGGAGTTAGCATTGATAAATTATTGTGTTGTATCTTTTTTTTGTTTTTATGAAAACTGTTTTGACAGTTGACAATGAAAGCATCTTTGTAATCTTTTTTTACTTTTATGAGCATTGTTTTAGTGTTGTTTATAAAATCAAAAGGTCCAAGTTTTAAGACTTCATATTTTTTTTGTTTTTCAATTATTGCTTTATCTTTAAATATATTTTGAAATTTCTCTTTTTGAAAAATAGGAATTTTGATCGAACTATATGCGATAATACATGTTTTAGCAAACAGTGCGGAAGCTATAAGTAAAAAAACTAACAATACTCTTTTCATTTCTTGCCTTGTATATTTAAAATATTTAGGATTTGTTTAAAATTAAGTTTTTTATTCCTGTATCTATTTATCAGTGATAGATAGCGTTCAAAAAGTGGCTTGTATCTATAAATATTATTTTGCAAGTCATTTTTCAATATATCCTTAGTTTCTTTTTGAAAATATTTATTTTTAATTAAATATCTTTTACACAGCTTGTCTTTTCTCATTTTATTTAGCTTATATTGAATAAAATGGTAATATCTTATTTTGGGAAGATTTTTTTTCCTGTAAATATCCTTCATTTTTTTAAAAATATTTGGGGGCATTAGAGAAAAATATTTATTTAATATATTAAAATATTCTAAGATATCTTTTGCTTTGCTTTTTTTATATTTATATATAAATATATCCATATATGATTTAATAACTTTTTTTGAAAAATTTGAAAAATGACATGCAATTTTTCCTTTTTTATCTTTATCGTCAAAAATCTCACCCTTTTGCATTCTATTTTTAGCAATTTCAAAGGCTTCTTGAATATTTTTCTTATTTACAGGCAAAACATATTTTATTTCGCATACAGACAAGGCAGCATCCTTGTTTTGCATAATGGCTGATTCGATAATATAGCTCAAATATTTAATAAAATTTTTGCTATTTTTATTTAAACTCAGTTCATAAAAAGCATAAGCCTCAAGAGCTTTTGCAACAAGATTTGATGCTTCTCTTTTCAACTCATTTTTTGCTAAATCATGTAGATTTAAACGCCTGTAAATCTCTGCCAAACTCAGACCACTATCGCCATTATAATATGATAAATTAGAAAAAATATCATAAAAGGTATCTCTTATCCTAAGTCTATCTATACTTATGGCATGAAACCTGTTTCCTGCTCCATAAAGTTTAAAATCGTAATTATTGTTTATAATTTCATCAATAAACAACGAAAGATTATCTCCAAATAAATTAATATCTTTTTTCTTAAAATAGTTATTATAAAATTCTATAGCGGCCCAATTTTTAACAGTAATTTGGTTAAAATAATTATTTTTTATACTATTTTTAGTAACGACACAAGAAGTAGCTTTATGATAAGGGTCTCTCCCAAAATCACGATATATAGTATCATCTATATTTTTACTCATAACCTCGATACCGTTTTTCCCATTTTTGAAAATTTTATTTTTTTTAATGAGTATATTAAGCGAGTTTCTGATAATAATTCCATCTATTAAGTTGTATGCCGCGATATTTTTTTCTATGATATTATTGTCACTCTCTTGAAAAGATATACCCGTATAGCCGTTAGCAAAAGTTAGATTGTCATAAACAATATTATTCGAAGACATTCTATCGAGCATTATACCGTTAGAGTGATTTCTGATAGATATGTTTTGCGCGATAAATGTTTTCGTTACTCCTCTTGAAATTATCACTCCATGGGCATAATGAGCCTTGCTTAAAAGATTTCTTGCAATCAAAAGATGTTCTGAATAATCATGTGGATCAATATTATAAATTATATTATCATGAATATAATTTCCTACAATATTTACATTTTGTGCATTTGAACTGTAAAAACCCATCATCGAATCATACATTTCATTTCCGACATAAGTACCTTCAGGTCTTTTTGTTCTTAAAAAATTTAAAACATTAGAAACATGCAGTATAGATGTAGGAAGCTGTGCAAGAGAAATCCCAAAAGTTGATACACTATTATGAAAGCCAAGCCCTTTGAAAGTTGAATTTAAAAAGAGAGTATAAGAGTTTGAAAGTCCCAAAAAGTATGGTCTTGGTTTTTGTTTGCCTACCAACAAAATCTCTTCTTTAGGTATTTTTTCTCTTTTTGCATAGCTTTTTGTTTTTGCATTATAGACTATAAAGCTTGCATTATTAATATAAAGATTTCCATGATACATTATGAATATAGGCTTTGGTTTACTTTCAAGCAAAACTTTTGAATTTTGTATCACTAAAGATGCAGTTTTTGAAATATATATAGGTACTCTTATCAAAAATCTATTTTTAGATATTTTTCTGATTAAACTTGGAAATTTTTTATAAATATCATTTAGCGAATAAATACCATTGTACAATACTATCATTCTCATTGACAAATGATACTTTTTGTAATATTTATAATATGTAAATATATTTGGGATAGGGAGCAAAGATATACTATCGATATTTTTTACCTCTATGCCGTTGCCATAAAAATGTTTAGGAATCTTTTTAACAAGTTTTTTTGGCATTAAATTATCTATTTTAGATAAAAACTCTTTTTTATATTTTGTAAGTTTTCTTTGAGTACTTTTTGCAAAATATGGAAAGATAATAAATTTTGTATGGCGCATCGGAGTAATTTTTACAATTTTTTCATTTTTAAAACGAAAACCTACTCTTTTTAAAAAATTAAATCTGATATATGCCTCTTTTTGGGTTTTGTAACATCCTATATAAGCCTTGTCTCCAAAAAACTCTAGAGGAAGTTCTTTTAGATGGCAAGTTCTTTGCAAAAGCATATTGTCAGGATATATTGGTGTAAATAAACCCACTTCTGTTTTAATAGAGTAGCAACTATTTTTTGCTGATGCAAAATCAAAAAATATAAGTAAAGAAATTATTAGTATTTTTCTCATTGATAAATCCAAGTTTATTAATAAAAGTATCCAGCTTTACATATACACTACTCCCAATAAATTTTTTATCAATTTTTTGTAACGGCATAATGATAACATCAATAAAATTTCTTGGATTTGCATAAATATTTTCAATAGGTTTGCTTTTTATAATACTTATATTTTCAGGATAAAGGACTTTGATAATTTTTCCGTAATATATATTTGAGCCAAATATTATTTTAACTATATAGCCTATTTCAATCTTTTTGATTTCTTTAGAATAAAATACTGCATGAATATACTGAGTTGCATTTAGATCAATTATAGACAATATTGGCTCACCGGTATTGACAAATTCACTGTTTTTTGAATAAATCTTAAATATTTTTCCATCAACTGGAGAAACTATGCGACTCACACCTCCGCCTACAAGATATGCAACGGCTATAGTTTCACTATTTGAAATATTTTGGTCAGTTTGATAGTTTTTTTGAAATTTTATAAAAGAGGGATAAGGAGAGCGTAAAGTAGTAATATTGCTATCAACATATCCATTGACGCTTTCTACGATAAATACTTTTTTATAAACAATATATGATAAAAATATGATAATAACCGCGAGGGTTGTAAAAATAAGAAAAAGTATTAGTTTAGCTTTCTTCTTTTCAACCTCATCTATCTTTTTCTTTTTAGGATACATTTGAATTTTGGTAACAGCAGTTATGATATCATCTTGCGTAATAATATCACCATTTATATAAGCAGTTATGATTTGGTTAAGTATTGATATTTGCTGAGGAGTAAGATCTGTAAAGCGGCATCCTATATAATTTTCTTTTTTATATAAACACTCCATCTTAAGATTATCAATTAATGTCTCAAACTGGTCAAATTTGAAAATCATTTTGACGGTTGTATGTTTTTTAACATATTCTTCAGACATATCGATGACGGAACATCCTGTCAAAGACCAATCCCTTAGTTTATATTTTTTTCCATCTATTTCCATCTTTGCAGGGATTTTGAATCTGGCATTTTGGCGTGTTATTTCTGCTTCATGGACAATCTGTGGAGAAAATTTTTCTTCAGTATTGTCAATAGATTCTATTTTTTCAGGCATACTTGTTCCTTTTTAGATGATAATATCAAAAAATGACCATATTTCATCAAATGTAATATTTTGGACTAAAACATTTACAGCAATAATAAAAAATAAAAGTTTAACTATTGTTAATGTATCACCGGCAGTTTTTCTATACCATTGAATAAATCTGTCTTCTGTTCTAAGTTTTGTTTTCTGTCTTGTCCATGACTGTTTGTACAAATGATTCCAAATATATATTTTAACAAAAGAGCCGACTATTTGATTGTAATATAAAAAAAACGGCCATGAGGGCAATATCTCTTCTCTTGAAAGCCTGTATGCATATGTCATGAGAAGCCTGCTGAAAAGTACCCACCATATATAAGCATAAAAGATTTCTATACCCCAGTTTAAAGAGCCAAACAATGCGATAAAAAGCCCATAAGGAGCGGTCCACATAGTTACCCTTTGATCTATCAGCCCATACCACGGATACCAGTTAAATGTCTTTGGAGAAAGCTTAAGTGCTCTTGTGTTGGTTCTGTATTGATTACCAAACCATCTGTGCATTAAAGCAATGGAGCCTTTAAAATAGTTTCTGTCAGGGATTTCTTCAACTGTATAAACAACCACATCAGGGATATAAAGCATATCCCATCCTTCCTTGACCACATCAAACCAACTTGACTTGTCATCACCTGTTAAAAATTTAAACTTACCGAGTATGGGATGATTTACATGATCATTTTGTACAGTTTCAATAAAGTCTTTTGAGGCAACTATATTTGCTCTTATCATAGACATTCTTCCGGTAAGTGTTAAAACACGATTGGAAAGAGACATAGAACTCATAGAGATATTACGCTGAGCAAAACGGAGTTTATACCATTGTCTATATACATTGTGAGGAAAGTCATCTCCGGCTAAGATAGCATCCTCGTCAGTTGTAAGTGCTCCAAGATTTTCATTCATACCAAAAAGTCTTGCGCATTTTCTTATCAAGTCCTCTCTAAGTATAGAGTCTCCGTCTATAACGGCAACAACACTTTTTTCCAAATTAATACTGGAAGCGTTGGCTACAACTCTAAATCCTATGGAAAGACCGTCTCTTTTTCCTGTACCTTTTATCCTTGAAATAGTAAGGCGAACACGAGGCGGCGGTTTGTGCTGTAAAAAAATTTTTCTAATCAACCTCTCTTCTGACATTTCGACAATGGAAGCAATAATCGTTACATTATACCCACATCTAATCGCTTCTTCGATAGCAGCCCTGTAAACTCTGATGGTAACATCCGTACCGATACGAAATGTCGTAAGAAGTAAAAAAACGTGTTCAGGGTCTATTTCATCTTTGTGGGACTCCTCTATTTTTCTTATTTTTTTAAAAACAACCTTTTTATATATTGTAGCTCTGATAACATTTATAAAAAACCAACTGTATCTCCATATTCCAACTAGTCCAAGTACAAATATAAGCTTTTTTTGATAAGGGTCAAAATATATTGAAGGCAGAGAAAATCCCATTGCTGTCAAAGCTAAGGTGTATATAAGAAAAAACCAAAAGTCTACCATGCTATCCCTATGTAGTTATCATGCGATATATCGGAATTGATACGCATTAAGTCTATAAAAGTTTTATCTTTATATGACAAAAAGTCAATATTTTTAAATTTGTCATCACTGTTTCCGATGATTAATATTTCACTATTTTCAATAACCCCGTTTAAATCATTTTTCAATCTTACATTGATATGGGGAAGCTCATTTTCAAGTAAAAGTTTATTGGCTCCTTTTTCTTTAGAAAGTGATATATTTTTGTCATATATTTTGACTTCATATCCTTTTCCTATGAGGATTTCGGCGAGCTCCAAAACGGGAGATTCTCTCAAGTCATCTGTATCTGCTTTGAAGCTAATCCCCAAAAGCCCTATCTTTCTTTTTTTGAGAGGCTTTATAAAATGATAAAAAACTCTCTCGATTTGATATCGGTTGCTTGGTATTAAAGAATTTAGAAGTTGTGTATTTTCATCCAATGATTTTGCTTTGTAGGTTATGGCTTTTACATCTTTTGGAAGGCATGACCCGCCAAAAGCAAACCCCGGCTTTAAATAGTATGGTGAAATATTAAGTTTTCTGTCCGTACAGAAAATATCCATAACCTTGCGGGCATCAATATCAACTCTTTTACATATCAAGCCAATCTCATTGGCAAATGTAACTTTTACCGCGTGCCAAGAATTGTCCGCATATTTTATCATTTCGGCTACTTCAATATCTGTTTCAAAATATGGAGCTTTTAAAAAAGCATAAAGCTCTTTAAAAACTGATGCGCTTTTTTCATCATCAGTTCCTACGACGGTTTTGGGAGGATTGTAGAAATCATATATTGCAGAACTTTCACGTAAAAATTCCGGATTTGAAACATATCCGAAATCTATACCTTCTTTTTTGCCTGAAACTTCTTCTATAACAGGAATGACAACATTTTTGCCGGTTCCGGGAAGGACTGTGCTTCGCATCGAAACTATATGAAAAGCATCTTTTTGTTTTATTTTTTCTCCTATAGCTTTTGCAGCTTCTTTTATATATGTTAAATCAATATCGCCGTTTGATTTTGAAGGAGTTCCAACCGAAATGATAGTAACATCACTGTTATTAATGGCTTCTTTTAAATCAGTTGTAGCTCTGAGTCTATTTTCTTTTACATTTTTTGATATATATTCATCCAAATCTTTTTCAACAATAGGAGCCTTTCCATCATTTATCAAATCAACTTTTACTCTATCTATATCCATTCCTATTATATTATGCCCTTCCTCTGCAAAACAAGCACAACAAACCGCACCTACATATCCTAATCCGACCATAGAAATATTCACCTCAATCCTTTTGTATAAGTTTGTCAAACAATACTTTTGCGCAACCGTCATCTTGCAAATAGACACCAGCTTTAAAGTAATTATAATATCTACTCCAATACGAAATATCAAAATTATACTTTTTAGCATTATCGACTATTATGTTTAGCTTATTAGCTTTTACTATAATTTTTATATCAAAAAAATCTTTTGGCATCAATCCTAAATCTACTTTTTCATAGCTTTGCTTGTAAGCATTGGGGCTTTTTCTTATGACTGCCCAAATATGATTTTTAAAATTATGAAGTTCTTTCATCCAAACTATTCTAAGCAAAGGCTTATTGATAGAGTTTTTAAGATTAGAGTCAGCATGGATTTGTAAAAATGTAAACTCCCTTTTAGCGTTAAGAGGGAAAAGCTTTACTTTTGCATACAAGCTGATACTTTTTTTTGTATCCACTCTCCACTCTTTTTTCATGCGAAGTTCACTTCTATGTTTCTTACCACACATAAAAAATACTATATACTTACTATCTTGCAAATAAAAATATTTATTGAAATAGTCTGCAAAATTACCATATTTTACACTATAAAGCGGATCAAAGCTACTCTTTGGAGCTTGAAGCTTTGATATATCTAAGATATTTTGAAATTTTTCTAAAGAATATGGTGTATCTTGAGCAGAAAGAAGTGTTGCAAAAATAAAAAATACAAGTTGCTTCATATGAAACCTATCAATTATATTATAAAGAGTTTATCAAATGGTGCGACCAGCGAGATTTGAACTCGCACACCTTGCGGCACTACCCCCTCAAGGTAGCGTGTCTACCAATTCCACCATGGTCGCTTATTTGTAAGATAATGTAGAGAGATTTTTAAATCTCTCTACAAGTAAAATTATCCTAAGAAAGGGTTTGCATATAGTGCTATCAAAGCGATAACAAGTGCATAGATAACTTGTGCTTCGATCATCGCTAGAGCGATAAACATAGTTGTCATCAATTTTCCACCAAGACCCGGGTTTCTTGCAGTACCTGCTATAGTTGCAGCTGCAGTATGTCCCATGCCGATAGCTCCACCAAGAGCAGCAAGACCAAGACCTAGTCCAGCAGCAACAACAGAGTATGCTTGAATCATACTATCGCCTTCTCCTGCAAATGCGAATCCTGCAAATGCTACCAATAAAAATACAATCTTCTTCATCCATTTTCTCCTTGTTAAAGATACGAAATCTTTAATTTTAATTTTTACAAAGTCCGTTCGGCTTGCGTATCCCTACTTATCACTTTGCATCGGCGGTATTCTAACCAAACAATCGTTAAAATATGATTAAAAGCACCTTAAATAAACCTATTTGACCAATCCTAGCTCTATTTTATTTCCATTTTGTTTCAAAATCTTTACCTTGACTTTTTGGTCAACCTCTAAATAATCACTCACTTTTTCAACTCTATGATCTGCAATCTTTGATATATGCAAGAGTCCATCTATCTCACCGGGAAGCTCAACAAACGCACCAAAGTCAACTATTCTTCTAACAACCCCATCGACTACCTCATCTTTAACAAACTCCGGTACAGGCTTTCTTTCATGATGCCCTCCACCTCTTCTGTTGTCTCTTCCACCTCTGCCATCTCTTCCTCTTGAGGGTTTATTCACAATATCTATTATATGATTTTTCGCCGCTTCTACTTTTTCTTTATTATCACCTGCGATCTTCACTTCACCTTTATCTCTATCAAGGTCAATAGATACTTCAAATTTTTCTATTATCTCCCTTATAGTCTTTCCTGCTTGACCGATGATGTCAACTATCTTGGACGGATCTATACTGAAAAGCTCAAGTTTCGGTAGAATTTTATTATTTATATGTATCTCGTCGGCTGCTTTTTCCATAATATCAAGTATATGTTTTCTACCATCTTTTGCTTGATATAATGCTTCTTGTAAGGTATCTCTAGATATGCCTCCTAATTTTATATCCATTTGAAGTGCTGTTATACCGTCTTTTGTACCTGCAACTTTAAAATCCATATCACCGTCATGATCTTCCAATCCCATGATATCAGTCAAAATCGCATGCTCATTATCTTCAAAAATAACTCCCATCGCGATTCCTGCTACAAGTTTTTTTACTTCAACGCCAGCTGCTTTAAGAGCGAGAGAACCACCGCAAATAGTCGCTTGTGAAGATGAACCGTTTGATTCTAATATCTCAGAAACGAGTCGTATGGTTTGTAGTCTATCTATATCTAAAGTTGGCTCCAACGCACGACGGGCAAGATTTCCATGACCTAATTCTCTTCTGCCGGGTGCTTTTATAAAACCCGCCTCACCTACTGAAAATCCGGGGAAATTATAGTTAACCATAAAGTTTTCTGTTAAATTCCCTTTTTTTGTGAGTCTTTCATACATTTGTCCATCTTTGTCACCACCTAGCGTAACAGTCACTAAAGCTTGAGTCTGCCCTCTTGTAAAGAGACAAGAACCATGAGTTCTTGGAAGCAGATTTGTCTCTATAGAAATAGGTCTGACTTCGGTAAGAGATCTGCCGTCTGCTCTAACCCTCTGTTTTACAATCATCTTTCTGACGATGTCTCTTTTATACTCGTTTATCACATTTTTAACAACATCCTCGTTCCACTCTTCTTCTTTTGCAATATCATCGTTTAAAACTCTCTTAACTATGTCGTTAAGTTCACTTGCTCTCTCACTTTTTGCCATTTGACTTATAGCATATTTTACATCATTTTTATAAAATTCATCTATATAGGCTGATATTCCATCATCCAATAAGTCCTCTTTATACTCTAGGTCTGCATCCTCTTTTTTCAGAGGTGTAAAAACCTCTTCATAAGCAGTTGTAGCATCTGTTATGGAAGTTTGAGCTCTATCAATAGCTTCTAGGATTTCATCTTCACTAAATTCATTTATACTCTGGATAGGAATTAGATTTTCACTCATCGTAGGGTCGATCATAGGATCAATTGCGATAGCAGGAATCACTTCTGTTTTCATGGTAGAGATAGATCTCATTTCAATCATCAGCAACTCCTCTTTTGTACCTGCAACATAGAGGTCCAAACTCGAGTTTTCTAAATCAGAATTGGATGGATTTACCACCAATTCACCATCAATTTTTCCTATTCTTACACCGCATACTGACTTATTTACAGGGATATCAGATATAAAAAGAGCCGCACTTGCCGCATTTAGAGCAGCAACTTGGAGATCAACTTCAGGATCACAACTAAGTACAAAAACTGTCAGCTGTGTAGGATATGCATATCCATCAGGGAAAAGTGGTCTAAGACTTCTATCGATAACTCTTGAAGTAAGTGTTTCAAAGTCACTAGGTTTTGTTTCTCTCTTTATAAAACCTCCGGGAAATTTTCCAAAAGCATAAGTTTTTTCTATATATTGAACAGTCAATGGTACAAAATTTCCATCTACTTGATTGTCATCTCTAGCAACAGTTGCCAAAATCACTGTATCTTTTATCTTTAACATCACAGCACCTGCTGCTTGTCTTGCAACTTTACCTATATCGTATATCTCTACTTGATTATTTACCTCAACACTATATTCCATCTTTACTCCTATTTTTCACAAAAGGTAAGTACCTTTTATCGTTATTTAAAACCTCTATTATATCATCTTGCGATACTTTTTGCATCTTTTTATAATAAAAATCAACATTTACAAAATTTTCTTTCTTTTTTACACAAAATATCTCATCAGTGATCAACTCTAACGATTCATAAACATCTTGAGCCATCACAGGTGTAGCATACATCACTGATTTTACTTCTGTTTTTATCGCATTCTTTACACAAGAAATTATATTAAAACCTGTTTCGCACCCAAAGTCCACAAATAGAACATTTCTATTTTTTATCGAACCGATTAACTCTCCTTTTCTAAACTTATAAACCATTGGTATGATTTTTTCTTCATGCACTCTTCTTGCCTGCCCATAAACATAATCCAAATTGATCTGAAATGAGTTCAACAATGCTTCATCTATCACTATCTCTTCTGCTTCACTAACAATTGCTATTTCGCATTCACTATTGTTTGGTGCCATTATGGGCTTGTTGAAAAAAATATCATAATCCAAATTTAACCTCAAAGAGATTATACTTGCCAACAAAACTGCTCTTTGATCTGCTGCTACTATCAACCAATCATCATCTTGCATCCTTGATTTTGGCAATATATCTAAAAGCTGATTGCTTGCATCTTTTAAATCTTGAAAATAAGAATTAAAATCTAAATCTTGAGACATAGTCCTCCTGTGGAAACTGCTTATAAATCTCCTCTTGAGTAAAAGTGAATTTAAAATTATCCATATAACTCTTTAAAAGCCTATAGGCATCATTTATCTTCGCCATCTTTTCACTATCACCTCCTAAATCGGGATGATGGGTACTAGCCAAAACTTTATATCTTTGCTTGAGCTCCTTAATGCTTATCAAAACAGGCAATTCCATAGTAATTAGAGCATCTTTTATAAGAGTAAAACTATCTTCTTTCATCATATAACACCATTTGCTTGCGTCTCTTTTTCAAATGTATAATCGATACTTCCGAGTGGATAGAGATTAAACATAATATATATGCCTTTTTTATTTATGGAGTTATCTGAAGAACTTGTCAACTGTGGAGTTGTATTTTCGCTATATACTATAGAATAATCCCAACATTTTTTCCTCTTTTTGAAGCCAAATTTCCATGATTTTAGAAAAGAATTTTTTATATCATAATCAAATGAACTAAATATATTGTAATTTCTATAATATTTTGTACTCACAGAGAGTGTGACAAAATTTGTATCAATTGTCGGTAAATTTTCATATGTATGGATTATACTGGCATTAAAAAGATCATTTTCATAATTTAGACTGTTTTGTATCTTTGAAAATTTAGAGTACTGAAATGAATAAAAAAGTGTATTTGAGAAGTTTATCTTATCACTAAAATATATCTTTATATTATTTTCCAAATCACCATATTTATATCTGTAATTACTGAAATAATAACGCTCTCTGAGAGTATGACTAAGCCTTTTATCTCCTTGAGAATCATAAAAATATTGAGCTAAATCTAATCTTAAACTTTTCACTTCTGTATCTAGCGGAATAAAATCTGCAAAGTATCCTGTTCTCTTCTCTTTACTCGGCACTACATAATCAAGATTTAGATAGATAGTATGAAAAAAGTTATCATAAGCTTTTGAAAGCTCTGAATAGACTGAAAATTTATGATAATTTCTATAATATTGTCCATAGCTATCAATGTTTGAATCATTTGAGTAGTCAGCATAAGTCATATATATATTTTCGGAGATAGAAAAATGTAAAAAATCATCTAAAAGAGAAAAATAATATGTAAAAGGTGCATTTAACTCATATTGTGTTGCATTTAAACCATCTTTTCTATAGTAATTTTTTGACTTTAAATCTACAGAGTATAGCAAGTTATCTAAAAATATTGGATTTGAAAATCTGTGGTATTGCAGTGTTGGCAACTCTTGCAGTGTATCGCTATTTGATATTTTTGCTGTGTCAATATAATACTTTGCATATATACCATAGTAGTCTTTATCTTTTTTGAAATAATAATTAAGAGTAGATGTTACAAGTTTACTGTATGTTTCTGCACTGTTTTTTTTAGTGTTTAGATAGTCAATATCATTTAAATATATAAAGTTTAGGTAGAGTCCATCTTCATAGTTTTTATCAAAAATTTTGCTAAAAAGTTGGCTTCTATCGTAGTGGAGTTCAAAACCATAATGACTGCCGTTGATAAGGTTGTTTTTCTTTTTATATTTGGCGTATTCGCTAAAAACTCCTGTTTGGACCTTTAGTTCAGAATATGGTGAATCTGCATATCGCAGTGTAGAATTTATACCCACGCCTCTATCTGTTCTAATTTGCGGATCCAATTCAAAATCAAAATCAACACTAGGTGCAAAATAAATGGGCTGCATATAATACAGTCCTTCCGAGCTTCCAAAGCCTAATCTTGGTCTTAGAAGTCCTGATCTTCTTGTTTTATCAGTTGAAAAAGAGAAATAAGGAAGATAAAATATAGGTACATCCCCTGCATAAAAAAGAGCGTTATATATACTTAAAAAATGCTCTTTCTTGTCTAATTTGCCGGAACTAAAATCTATCTTCCAATCTGGATCTTGCACATCACAACTAGAAGCTATAGATTTTTTTGTCAAATAATACTTCGGATTAGTTTTTGCACTCTGACAGCTAATCCATAAATTTGTTGTATTTTCAAAAAAGAATAACGGGGCAAAAGAACCTATATCACTATTAAGATTTAGAGTAACTCTACCACTTTTGGAGGAGTACTCCAACCCTTCCAAAACCGTTATATCTCCAAAAAGATTGAGTTCTCCGGTTTTTTGATTATAATCTGCCCTGTCAGCTGTTATTAGGTATTTTTGTGAGTATAAAACCACATCGCCCTTAGCATGTATGACATCACCTTTTTTGTTAACTTTTTTTGCTAAAACTTCAACATTTTGAGTCTGTGAAAAAGCAGAGACTAAAAAAAGTATAAAAAAGAGAAAAAATCTAATATACATTCACAACCAATGTTTTTGCTACCTTATCATGCCAAGTCTCCTTTTTGGGATTCGTAAGAGCCCACAAAAAACCGATATAGAAAAAAGTCTCACTTATGATTCTCACTATAGCACGATTTAGAGCATATATCATAGCAGGATTTTCCAGATCTATGGTGGAAATAACCCGTATTTTCATTAGCATTTTTCCAGGTGTTGCGCCATAATACCAAACAAAAAAAGTCTGATATATAATTTTCAATAAAATCACATAAGAGAATAGAGAATTCAAAAGATTTAGAGTCTGCTCGTATGAGGCGTCTTGAGGAATTTTTCCAAAAAATATAATCATAAACAAAACTGAAATCAAAATCTCATCAATACTATATGCCCAAACCCTTCGCTTTATAGTCGCAAGCGTAATCTCTTCTTGTTCAAACCTTTCTATTATCTGTTCATCTGTCATTTTTTAACGCCTGATATGCAATGTCATGTCTAAATTGTTTACCTGCAAAATGAATTTGTCCGCAGAGCATATATGCTCTGTCTCTAGCCTCTTTTATGCTATCTCCTAAGCCAATACAAAGTAGAACTCTACCGCCAGTTGCATAAAGTTTTCCATCCTCTTGTACTACGCCGGCATAAGAGATATGAGTCTCTTCTAGCTCTACATGTATGGACTTGTCTATTATTATTTCTGATGGTGTTGAGCTTTTGTATGGATAATTTTGGCTTGCTACAACCACCGCAACTGCAAATTTGTCGTAAAACTCCAAATTTAAATTTTTCAAATCTTTACTTGCTGCTTTAAAAAAAAGCTGACTAGCAGGAGTCTTTAAAAGTGGCATTAGAACCTCACACTCAGGATCTCCAAACCTAACATTGTATTCGAGCACAACAGGTTCACCATCCATGACCATCAATCCAATAAAAAGTACACCCTCGAATGGTGTTCCCTCTTTTTGCATCCCTAAAAGTGTAGGTTCAATAACTCTTTTTTCTATCTTTTTATATAACTCTTTATCTATCAAAGGAGTCGGTGCATAAGCACCCATACCACCTGTATTTGGTCCTTTATCACCATCTAAAAGTCTTTTATGGTCTTGAGCGGCTGGAAGTATTTTATAGTCTTTTCCATCGCAAATAGCAAAAACAGACAGTTCATATCCATCTAAAAACTCTTCTATGATAATAGAACGGCCCGCATCCCCAAAGCTATCTCCACTAAGCATATCTTTGGCGGCGTTTTTCGCAGCTTCGGCACTTTGTGCAATTATCACACCTTTGCCTCCACATAAGCCATCTGCTTTTACCACCATAGGCTCTTTTAGAGTATCTATAAATCTCGCTGCTTTTTCAAAATCATCAGTTTGTATATATGAAGCTGTTGGAATATTGTATCTTTTTAAGAAATTTTTCATATAGATTTTTGAGCCTTCCAATTTGGATGCCTCTTTTGAAGAACCAAAGATTAAGAGTCCTCTTTTTTTAAAGATATCCACGATTCCATCCACAAGTGGAGCTTCAGGTCCGACTATGGTCAAATCTATCTTTTTTTCTTCAACAAAATCAGCTAATTTTTCAAAATCACTTATATCAATATTTTTAGCAAATTTGTTTGTTGCACCATTTCCCGGAGCCATATAGACATTTTGTACATCTTTGTCTTTATCTAATGCAAGAGCTATGGAGTACTCTCTGCCACCACTACCAACTATCAAAATATCCATTGAGAATTCTCCTAAAAAAATAGCAGCACATGCAAAAGCATGTACTGCTAACCCAAGTGGGCGTTCGTTTATTCTTTGGCCCTAATCAAGCCAACGATGCAGAGCTAATTTTGTCTTTAGGCTGCGGATTCTAATCTCGCAAAAGACTCAAACAAAAACACAGACACACCGACAAAATACTCGTTCCACAAATAACAATATGTTGGACCCTCATAAAACGCTATCGCTTCACTCAGATACAGTGTAATTATAAAGCAATTTTGCTTAAGATAATATTGAATGATTGCTATATGTAGCTTTTTGCCAACTCAATACAGCTCAAAATTGTCTGTTTTTCAGACAGAGAGTTTTTGACATAACTAGGAAGCGAACTTGCCGTAACTTTGCCTATTGAAATTGCTCTGTATGTATCATTCCATTTGAAATTTTTAAAAAAACATTTAACTGTTGAAGGAGATGTAAAGATGACAATAGAATCATCTCTAGGCTCTTTTCCTTTTTCGTAAGCTCTACATGTAGTCTCGTACACAATCTCCTCATGCAGATCAATCTGTGCTGTTTTTAGTATGTGATTTAGCTTTGAAGTTACTTTTTTTGCTCTTAAAAAAAGAACTTTTTTATTTTGAAGTATCTCTTTTATCTCTTGTGCAAAAGAATCTCCATAGGAGTTCTTAGCAGTATAAGCAAGATTTGAACTATATTTTTTAATCTCTTTTGAAGTTCCTTGACCGATTGAGTATATCTCTTTTTCTCTCCATGCTTTGTCTATTTTCTCTATAGCTTTTACTCCATTTTTTGATGTAAATATTAAAACATCATAGAGATTCAGATCAATCTCTCTTTTAAAAAAATTGATCTGAATCATAGGTAAATTTACTATATCTTCATATTTATCATCATTTAGAAGATATATCTTATTCAAATTTTATTCCCACTCTATAGTTGAAGGAGGTTTAGAACTTATATCATACACCACCCTGTTTATCCCCTCTACTTCATTTATAATTCTACTACTCATTCTCTCTAATAACTCGTGTGGAAGATGTGCAAAAGTTGCTGTCATTCCATCAACACTCTCTACAATTCTAACACAAATTGTATTGTCGTAAGTTCTATTATCGCCCATAACTCCTACACTTTTTACATTTAGCAATACCGTAAAAGCCTGCCAAGTCTTATCATAATAACCGCTTGATCTAAGCTCTTGCAGCATTATCACATCTGCACTCCTAAGTATCTTCAAATCTTCACTCTTTACATCACCCATAATCCTTATAGCAAGTCCCGGTCCTGGAAACGGATGCCTAGCTATCATCTCTTTTGGAATACCCAATTCAAGCCCGAGTGCTCTTACCTCATCTTTGAAAAGCTCCCTCAAAGGCTCTATTAGTTTAAACTTCATCCAATCAGGAAGACCCCCTACATTGTGGTGAGATTTGATGGTTTTGCTTGGTCCCTTCACGGAAACAGACTCTATAACATCCGGGTATAAAGTCCCTTGTGCCAAGTATTTTATATTGTCATGCTTTCTCGCCTCAGCGGCAAAAAGTTCTATAAAAGTGTGCCCTATAATCTTTCTCTTCTCTTCAGGGTCAACCACCCCTTTTAGTCGTGTAAGATAAGTTTCGCTAGCATCTATCGTTATGAGTGGAATTTTCAGCTTGGTTTTGAACATATTTTCTACATCTTCTCGTTCATTTGCCCTTAAAAGTCCCGTATCTACAAATATAGCTATCAGTTTATCTCCTATAGCTTCGTTCAATAGTGCTGCTACAACGGAGCTGTCGACTCCTCCACTAACCGCACATAAAACTTTTCCATCTTTTACGGTTGAGCGGATTTTTTCCATCTGTTCTTTTGCAAATGAGCCCATATTCCAAGTTGTTTCACATCCACAAATATATTTAGCAAAGTTTTTAAGTATCTCTCCGCCATAAACAGAATGGGAAACTTCAGGGTGAAATTGTAGGGCATACATCTTTTTTTCTTCATTTGCTATAGCGGCATAAGGTGAGTTATCGGAGTGTGCAATTTTTACAAATCCATTTGGTAGGGTTTCAGCCTTATCTGCATGTGACATCCAAACTATTTGATTGTCTTGAGTGTTCTTAAATATAGGACTAATCAAGCCATTTAACTTATCAAACTCTATATTTGCCTTTCCATACTCATGGTGCAAAGCAGGAACAATCTCACCTCCAAAATAATCAATCAAAAGTTGCATTCCATAGCATATACTTAAAATAGGTAAGCCTAATTCAAAAATCCCCTCATCTGTCCTATACGCATCTTCATCATAAATAGAGGCTGGTCCGCCTGACAGTATTATGCCTTGTGGATTTTTCTTTTTTATATTTTCAATTGGTTCATTATAAGGCAAAATTTCACAATATACTTTCTCTTCTCGCATCCTTCTAGCTATAAGTTGTGTATATTGTGAGCCAAAATCCAACACTACAATTGGGACATGTTTCATTTTATTGTCCCCTTTTTATGGAAGTGAATTCCAAAAAAATTCCTCGCGACTGAAGCACGAGCTGACGCTCTGTATAATTTCATTTTTATTTCTCCTTTTTATGGAAGTGAATTCCAAAAAAATTCCTCGCGACTGAAGCACGAGCTGACGCTCTGTATAATTTCATTTTTATTTCTCCTTTGCCTGCAAAAGGCATCTTAAATTTTTATCTGCTTAAAGATATCTTTTAAAAATCTTTTAAAACTTCAAATTGCATATACCACACTATTATGGATAAGATATATCCTACAAGTATAGTCCATGCATATTTTAAATGTGCTCCAAAAGTATAGATACCTCTTAGCTTACCCATTACGCCGACTCCGGCAGCCGAACCAAAACTTATAAGGCTCCCTCCTATACCTGCTGTCATCGTCACTAGAAGCCACTGGTCCATACCCATGTTAGGATTTGATTTTAGTACAGCACTCATAACCGGCACATTATCAACAATGGCGGACAGAAAGCCGACTCCGATATTTACGGCATCCGGTCCTACAATCGTATATAATTTTGCAGCCATATCCAAATATCCTAAGAAATGCAATCCTCCGACTGCTGCTAAAATACCCACAAAAAACAGAAGTGTATCATGCTCAATCTTGCTTATAGACTTAAATATATTTATATCTGTATTGTGTCTTCTTTTCATTTGGTATGAATACAATTTAAGCAAAGAGAGTCCAAACATCATACCCCACATAGCAGGAAGATGGAACATTTGATGAGCTAAAACAGCACTAATTATCGTAGCAAGACCCAATGCCATCACAACCTTGCCTCCTTGGTATACTTTCTCTTTTTTCTCTTGTTTCACATCAAAATGCGGCTTATCTTTTGGCACGAAAAGAGACAACAACCACGCAGTTGTAATCCAACCAATAAATGCCGCAGGAAAAAGATAGAAAAAATCAACAAAACCGGCTTTTTCAGCTGTCCACGACATAAGAGTTGTGATATCCCCAAAAGGACTCCATGCTCCCCCTGCGTTTGCCGCAACTACTATATTTATCGCACCCGGCACTAAAAAATCTCTTTTCTCTTTTTCAATTGTTATCAACACTGTAGATAGTATCAAAGCTGTTGTTAAATTATCTGCAACCGGACTTATAAAAAATGCCAAAGTACCTGTTATCCAGTATAGTTTTTTATATGAGTATCCTCTAGAGACAAGATTATATTTTAGAGCATTAAAAACATTTCTCTCTATTAAAGTCTCTATATAAGTCATAGCCACCATCAAGAAGAAAAAGATTTCTGCAATTTCAAGTATAAGCTTATCAACCTCTTCTGACAATGGCGCTTTGTTTAAGCCATTTATATAGAAGTAAAAACCTATGAGCATAAATATAAATGTTCCTATAAATAAAGCGGGTTTTGCTTTATTTATATGATAACTCTCTTCTGTCGCTATAACATAATAACCGGCAATAAATATAATCAAAGAAACTATACCGACCCAAGTCCCGGTCAAAGGCTCTCCTCCTTCTGCAAATGCACTTAATGAACAAAGCAACAACAAACCTAATATTTTCATACACCATCTCCTTTTACTATATAATGTGCTCCCAAAGATACCTTTCTTTTCAGTGCACTTTTTATGATTTCTCTTGAACTTAGAAGTCTAAGTCTTAAAAGTTTTCCGATTGGCAATTTTAACATTTCTTCTACTCTATTCAAAGCTTTTTGAAGATTTTTTTCGTCTCTTTTGATTCCTGCATAATTCCACATCAAGTTTCTTAACTCATTTTTCAGCTCCTTGTCAACCTGTTTTATCAAACTAGGTTCCACTTCATCAAATAAAACTATATCTTTTTTATTCTTCAAAGTAAGCTTTATATCCAAAGCTACTCTTTTGGAAAATACCAATCCCTCTAAAAGAGAGTTGCTTGCAAGTCTGTTTGCTCCATGAACTCTTGTATTTGCGGCTTCTCCAACTACATATAAAGAATCAACACTCTCAACTCTCCCAAACAGATCGCTCTTAATTCCGCCCATAGCATAATGAAATGCGGGAGAAATCGGCACCAAATCTATAGGAAGATTGTATCCTATATTGCCCATATTAAAATATATACTAGGGAATCTTTTCATAAAAAACCCCTCTTCAAAGTTGCTAAGATCTAAAAATACTCTTTTTTTGGTTCTAAGCCGGTAATCAAAAATGGCTTGAGAAACTATATTTCTAGGACTCAATTCTCCTCTGTCATCATAATCAAACAAAAATCTTCTGCCCTCATCATCGACTACTTTTGCACCCTCTCCTCTTAGTGACTCACTTAGCAACTGCTTTCTTACAGCCCCACTTTCAACAAATACCGTAGGGTGAAACTGCATCATCTCCATGTCTCTAAGAGAAATACCGTGCATCACACAAATACCTTGCATATCAGAACTGATTGTTCTTGCATTTGTATGATATTCATAAACAGATCCGACGCCACCGCTAGCTATAACTATTTTCTTTGAATATATATTAAAAATTTCGTTATTATGAAAAACCCTGACACCATAACATACACCATTGTGAATCAAGAGATCTGTTACTTGTGTATTATATAAAATAGGAAATTTTAGCATATCCATTAAAAATTGATGCACATACCTCCCTGTTGCATCTCCGCCTGCATGCAATATCCTGCTTCTTGAGTGAGCTGCCTCTTTTGTGTAGAGCAGATTTCCATATCTGTCTTTATCGAATTCAAAGCCTTTTTTTATAAATTCTTTGATGACGACAGGTCCTTCATGACATAAAATATCTACTGCCCCCTCATCGCAGAGGCCGGCACCTGCACTAAGTGTATCTTTTATATGGTATGGTATATCTTCTTCATCGACAGCAACTGCAATCCCTCCTTGCGCATAAAAAGTATTGCATTCCCAAGCATAATCTTTTGCTAAAACAAGAACATCAATATCATCATCCAAGCTCAAAGCAGTATGCAGTCCCGCTACACCGGCTCCTACTATAAGAACATCCTTATATATTTGTTTCATTTGTAAATTCCCTTATTTATCAAACAAAAAGCAAAACTACTTATGCGATATCTCATACTATACATATAGTGCATCACTTAAGGGTCTTTGCACTGCTAGTTTGTGAATTGTACTTTGGAGATGTCTTGTATCCACATCCTAAAAAACTAAAGGCGAGAGATGTTATAATTATCGCATGAAAAAAGTAAATCAAATAATTTCGCATTTAAAAACTAAACCTTATCTAAAAAATTTACAGCATATCGACTGTCACAATCGTCTGCTGTCACTTTTACCCAAAAACCTGAGAAACAATATAAGATTTATATATCAAAAAAATGATACTCTTTTTTTTGTACTCAGTCATCCGGGCATAAAAATGGAGTTTAATTATAAGAGTAATTTGATAAAGAGTATATTAAAAAAGCTAATTGAACTCAATCCTGAGTGCATTTTTATGAAATCGTCTCAAATAAAAGCTTTTGTAAGCAATAAATCAGTTATAAAAGAGACAGAAAATTCAAAAACCAAAAAGTCAAAGTACAAAGAAAGGGCAAACGGCGCGTTTAAAAATAATACCAAAGACGAAGAGCTACATAAAATAATTGAAGAGATAAGGTTACAAATCAAACAAAAACGAGAAAATGAACTTAGCTGAAGATTTAAAAAATTTACCTACTAGTAGTGGAGTTTATCAATATTTTGACGATAAAGAGAGACTTTTATATGTAGGTAAAGCAAAAAATCTTAAAAACAGAGTCAAAAGCTACTTTAGATTCACACCTTCACTCGCACCATCATCAAACTTGAGTATGCGAATTCACAAAATGATATCTGAAGCAAAACAGATAAAATACATCTTGGTTGAAAATGAGCATGATGCACTTATATTGGAAAACTCCCTCATAAAACAGTTAAAACCAAAATACAATATACTTCTGAGAGACGACAAAACATATCCTTACATAGCCATAAATTTAGAAGAAGATTTTCCACGATTTGAAATTGTAAGAAAAATCGTCAAAAAAAAGGGGATGAAGTATTATGGTCCCTTTACAAACTCATCCAAAGACATCATAGACTCTTTGTATCTACTGTTCAATCTTGTCCAGAAAAAAAATTGTCTTAAAAGCAAAGAGGCCTGCTTGTTTCATCAGATGGGAAGATGTCACGCTCCGTGCGTAGGGAAAATAGATAAAATACAATACCACAAGATTATTAAAAGCTCAATTTTAGCACTTAAAGAGAGAAAAATTATGATCGAGATGCTAGAAGAGAAGATGAAAAAAACAGCAGAGAAAGAAAATTTTGAAGAAGCAGCCAACATAAGGGACAAAATCAAAGCGATAAAAAACTCTCTACATGTAAGTGGTATAGATTTTGCAAAACTGGAAAATTTAGATATTTTTTGTGTACAATCCGTGCAAAATAAGGCGATAATCATGAGGCTTTTTATGAGGGATGGTAAAATAATATCAACAAGCCACAACATCTTAAAAAATCAACAAGGTTTTGAAAAAGATGAGCTCTATAAAAGAGCACTTTTGCAGTTTTATAGCAATAATTCGCCTCTGCTTTGTGATCAAATTATAGTTGGTGATGACTTTAGCAGTAGAAATGAAATACAAAATTATCTTCAAAACAGTTTTAAGAAAAGCATCAAAATAACTCATCCAAAAATAGGTGACAAAGCAAATCTTATAAAAATTTCAAAAAAAAATGCCAATTACCTACTGTCGCTCGAATTAGAAAGAGAAGATATACATCCACTCTTGCAAAATCTTTTTGAATTGATAAAAACTCCATACAGGATTGAAGTCTTCGATAACTCCCATTTGGGTGGCGTGGCAACTGTTGGAGCCATGGTGGTTTGGGATGGTAAATGGGAAAAGAACTCATATAGGAAATACATCCTTCATTCAAAAGACGAATATTCACAAATGAAAGAGTTACTTAGCAGAAGAATTGAAAATTTTTCGATGGATGAAAAGCCAGATCTGTGGTTGATTGATGGTGGAAATACACTTCTTCAACTGGCAAAAAAATTACTCAAAAACAAAGAGATAATTCTAGATGTTCTTGCAATCTCAAAAGAAAAATTAGATGCAAAATCAATAAGATCAAAAGGTAGGGCAAAAGACATAATCCATACATCAAACCGAAACTATAATCTGCCTACAAATGATAAAAGATTGCAATTTTTGCAAAAACTAAGAGATGAGGCTCATAGGTTTGCAATTACTTTTCATCAAAAAAAGAAAAGAGAGATTGATTTAAGCGATAGACTAACCTCAATAAATGGTGTAGGAAATGCTACAGTAAAGAGACTTATATCATATTTTGGCTCCTTCGATGCGATATACAAAGCCAATATAAAAGAGTTGGAAATTGTATTAAATAACAATCTTGCTAAAAAAATTTATGATTTTGTCCGATAATAATATATATGTGTAATAATAATTTACCTTTAAGCTAGACTTAGTTAGAATTAAGTTTTATGCTAGATTTAAGACGCCAATCAAAGGATATAGTTTGATTTTATATGACAAGAAGAGTAATTTCTTAGGCATGGGTCAAAGTGAGCTCTCTATACTAGGCTATGAAGATATGGAAGAGTTTAAAAGCTATTTTGATGATTTTGCCGATCTGTTTGTTGACCATCCGGGCTATATATCAAAATTCAAAAATTTCTCTTGGATAGATTATGCATTACATAGTGGAGCACCAAATAAAAATGTTCTACTCAAACATAAAAACGGTACAGACATAGAGACAGCGCTGAAGATATCGGAAATATTTTTAGCTCAGCAAATCAATGACGAGTCTGCGGCTTACTGCATAGAACTAGGAATCAATGTTCCTTCATCAGACCTGGGTGTCAAACATACTATAAAACTACCGGATGAAGATACAACCACACAAGAAAAGATCAAAACTACAGAGACCGATACAGACAAACATCACATAGAAGAAAATACTCAGATGCATAATTTCGATAAAATATTGGTTGATGACTATAAAGAAAACACAGAAGAGACCAAAGATATCCATACAAAAATGCCTGATGACGAGATAAATATCAAGCAAGATGAAGAAGATAATATTTACAATAATAAGGAAATTTATACGGAAGAGAGTCCTGCTGTACATTTCGGTGAAACAGAAGATGAACATCCTGCCAAATTAAAAGTATTTTTCGATGATGACGATGATTACACACCGGAAAACAAACTAGAAATATCTCCCATAAGCGAAGATGAATATACCCAAACAAGCGATATTACCGATATTACTTCAAATGATAATGAAGAAATTCAAGAGATGCCGAATGAAAGTATTGATTTAACACAAATAGCAGAAGATACTGGTATGGACCTTGGTGATATAGCTGAATTTATGGAAGGTTTTACAAAAGAGGCGGAAAGCTACCTTGAGAAATTAAATAATATTGAAAATGTCAAGAATATTGATTTTGTTAAGGATGAAACTATCAAACTAAAAGGTGTGGCATCAAATTTAAAAATTACAAATATAACAAATACGCTAAATTCGATATTGCAAAACACTGAAGAGAAAAAGATAAATAATTTGCTTAAATTACTAAAAAAACAAATTAAAAATTTGGAGGAGCAGCTGTTTTGAAGAAAATACTAATTTTTTTATTAATTATTTTTACATTTTTACTAGCAGATAATTTTAGAGATGGTATGCTTTTTTATAAAAACGGTGATTTTAAAAAGGCAAAAAAATCTTTTGAGTTGGCTCTTAACCGGGACAATGTAATCCAGGCAAATTTTATGCTTGGAAAAATGTATCTTTATGGAGAAGGCGTTTTACCACAAAGAGACAAGGCTATAAAATATCTCAAAAAAGCGAGTCAAGACGGTAATATAAGAGCAAATTGTTATCTATCTGAGGCATATCTAAAAAACAATACAAATAGAGATAAAGTCGTCTCTTTGCTTAAAAAAGGGCTAGAAAGAAACCTTAAAGAGTGCAAAAGAATTCAGAGAATATACAATATCAAAATAAAACAAGGAACAACAAAATGAAATTAAAAATGCAAAATACTTTAAAGATAATTGGCCTTTATCCTATTGTTATACTTTTTATATTTTCATCATATTTTTTATACCTATCATATAATCAATACAATAAAGCTATATTTATAGAGAAAAAACTAGAAAGCACAGGTGTCTTGGAAAACCTCTCAAGTGCAATAGCAAAAGAGCGAGGACTTAGCTCTACATATATCGCTAGCAATGGGCATATAGCCAAAAAAATACTTATGAAGCAAAGACTGCTCGTAAATCAAAGTATGAGAAAATTTTATAATTTCTACAAAAGTCGAGGATCGAACAACAAAATAAAAATAATCACAAAACAGCTCAATGAGATAGGAAATATCAGAAAAAAAATCGACTCATTAAAAGATATAAATTATGATAAAATATTTTTTTCTTACTATTCACAAATCAACAAAAATATTCTTTCGGAATTAAAAACACTCAAGGATGTCGTAACAAACTCTGACATAGTCTCACTAAGTTCCTCTTTGATAGCTACGGTTAATGATGCCGAGTATAATGGTCAAGAGAGGGATTTCGTATCAAAAATCATCAGCGAATATGTTCCTTTTAGTCAAAAAAATATGAAAATCTGGTTATCAATTTCGGGAAAAACAAATACATTCAACGCAGAACAATTAAAAGACCCTGTATCAAAGATGAGAATACAGAGTCTATATAACTCAAGACAAGCAAAAAAAGTCTTAAAAGAGGTATTAGATGCTAGAACTGATTTGATGCTAGCATCACAAAGCGGTGAATATTTAATGGACCCTACTTTATGGTTCAATCTTATGACGAAAAAAATTACACTATTACAAAAAAGCTCAAAATATATACAAAATTCTCTGCTAGATGATGTAAAAATTTATAAAAACCAAAATGTAGGTCAGCTTATATCTGCAGGCATCACCTGGCTTGTCTCAATCGTCTTTATGTTCATGGGAATCATTCTCTCTGGACAATTCAAAAAAAATATAAACGGACTAGAGGGCGTATTTAAAAAAGTAGAAGAGTTGGCAGAAACAAAACAGGATGTTGATTTTAGCACTTCTGAGGGGATGAATCAAGCATATAAAATAATCGATCAGGCGATTGACAACATAGCCAAAGAGAAGGACTCGGCAAAAGAAGCTAGTGCGGCAAAAAGTATCTTTTTAGCAAATATGTCGCATGAAATCCGAACACCGCTGAATGGGATTGTCGGTTTTACCGAACTACTAAAAGGCACTGATTTAGATGATGAAAAGAGAGAATTTGTAGATGTGATTGAAAAAAGCTCTGAAAACCTTCTTTCAATCATAAACAATATCTTAGATCTCTCAAAAGTTGAAAGTAATAAAGTAGAGATAGATAATATACTATTTGCACCTATTGAAGAATTTGAAAATGCCATTGAAGTTTATGGACCAAAAGCAGCAGAAAAAGGCATACATCTCTCAGCTTACATAGATCCGAATTTAAATAAATATGTCAAAGGTGATGTCACAAAGATAAAAGAAGTACTCATAAATCTCTTAAGTAATGCTGTAAAGTTTACTCCTGAAAACGGCTATATAACGACAGAAATCAAAAGAGTTGAAGAAACAGAAAATGGCAAGGCTAAGATTTATTTTAGTGTTCAAGATACTGGAATTGGAATCGAAAGAGATAAACTAAAAGATATATTTAGTGCTTTTTCTCAAGCAGACTCTACTATCACAAGAAAATTCGGAGGAACCGGTTTAGGATTGACAATATCTTCAAAATATATTGAGATGATGGGTGGAGTCTTGGCACTTGAGAGTGAGATAGGAAAAGGTTCAAAATTTTACTTTACATTAGAATTTGACGAGTCAACTTCTAGCAGTGAAGACTATATGGGATCATTTAGCGAATTTAACTGTGCCGTACTCTCTTCTGTGCAAACACCAAAACCACACAGCCAATTTATATATAACTACTTTCACTATTTCGGAGCTGAAGTAAAATTTTACAATGACTTTTCTAATTTGAAAAATTTAATATATAGATCAGGTTGCAACATAATAGTAGCAGACTATGAAGACTTAAGCAAAGATGAGATAAATGAATATAGCAAGATTAAACTTCCTATCATCATTATACTAAAAGCTTCGCAACAATCAAAATTTGATTCGTTAAAATCAAAATATATCACACCAATATACGAACCTATAAATATGACAAAAATTATCAGAATTTTGAAAGCAGGAAGAAAATTTCTGCCATCAAACGAAACACCTAAAATACAACCAAAGACTATATCAACATTTGGTAAAAAGTTTAACGCTCAAGTTCTTGTTGCCGAAGACAACGAAATAAATCAAAAGCTCATAAGAAGAACTCTAAAAGATTTGGGTTTAAGCATCACAATCGCGGGAAATGGACTTGAAGCACTAGAAAAGAGAAAAGCAAATAATTATGATTTGATCTTTATGGATATAGCAATGCCTGTTATGGATGGGGTGATTTCAACTCAGGAAATTATAAAATATGAAGAAAAAAAAGGAGTTCCACATATCCCAATCATTGCAATAACAGCAAATGCACTCAAAGGAGATAGGGAAAGATTTATGAAAGAGGGCTTAGATGAATATATCACCAAGCCGATAAAAAGAGATAGTATCTTAAATGTCTTAAATATGTTCATACCAAATAAAATTGTTAATGATGAAGGCGAAGAACTTGATGAAATAATCATACAAAAAGTAAATGATACAGAAAAGAACTCAGAAGAAGAGAAACATATAGAGGTTGAAAAGAAAAATATATTGATTTTCAAAAAAAGCCCTATAGAAACAAAGATATTTTCAAGCATAATTTCAAAGATGTATGATGATGTGAATATAGCTAAAAATATAGAAGATTTTAAAGAAAAAATTGAAAACAACTTCTATAAACTTGTTATATTTGACAAAGAAGTTTCGGGATTAGACATAGAGGAGATTGCAAGATTTATAAAAAGCTGCAATGAAAAACAGAATGCAGGCAAAACAAAAATAATCTTATTTGTTGACTCATCATCAACAGTTTTACAGACAGAAGAGCAACTTTTTGATACCATAATATCAAATTCGATAAATAAAAATGACCTTGATGCCATCATTAAAGAAAATATATAGATAAAGAATTGTAGAATAACGATTAAGATAAAGGTTAACAAAGAATGGATAAAAAACTTAAATTACTAGCAGTTGATGATGATTTTATAAATTTAAAATTGATTCGTTCTATGTTAAAAAATAGTCCTGATATAAGAGAGGTCATAGAGGCCAAAGATGGCTTGGAAGCTCTCAATAAAATCAAAAATGAGGATGATATAGATATAATTCTTCTAGATATAAAAATGCCCGTTATGGATGGTATAGAATTCATGGAAAACATTTCACTTATTCCTAAAAAAAGGAATATCCCGATTATCATACTTACTACCGACGAAACAATGAAACACAAAGCATTTGACAGCGGAGCATTTGACTTTTTGGTAAAGCCCATCAGAGAGCATGAGCTATATAAAAAAATAGCAAAAGTTAAAAGTTTACTATAAAGACCTATATAACTTTTGAAATTTTTTCATATAAAGAGATTATATCCTCTTTTTTTTCTATAAAACTGTTTTTATTTGCTATTAAATACGCTGAGGACTCCATAATCGTCTCCACAGCTTTCAAACCATTTTGTTTCATAGTAGTTCCAGTTTCAACGATATCAACTATCGCATCACTAAGTCCGACCAAAGGAGCAAGTTCAATCGAGCCATATAATTTTATAATTTTTACACCCATCGCTTTGCTTGAAAAGTATTTTTGTGCTATATTTGACATCTTTGTAGCAATTTTTATCTCGGGCAAGGAATAGTCAATCTCCATGTCATTTTTAACTCCAACACAAACCTTACACCTACCAATACCCAAATCTAATAATCTTACTAAATCTTCTTCTTTTTCTTCCAATACATCTAATCCAACAACACCTATATCGGCAGCTTGATGCAAGACATATGAAGGAACATCTTGATTTCTAACTAACAAAAACTTAAATCCACTCGTTTTCAATATTAATTTTCTATCTTCAAAAACAAACTTTTTATTAAAAATTTCTTCAAATATATCTAAAGTTTCTTTTGCAATTCTGCCTTTTGGCAACGCTACGCTCAACATAAATACTCCTAGTTTAAAGCTTCAATTGCTTTTTTCATACCTCTAAATATCAGCGTTCTATCATATATAGAATTTTGAAAATGTTTAGAGAAAAATTTTCCGTCGCCTCCTGTAAAATAAATCATTTTATCTTTACAAGAATCCTTCAAAATCATCAATATAGGTTTGATAACTCCATATGATAACGCATCTGTAGTTTTTTGCGGCAAAGCATCTAAATCAATATTTGGCTTCAATCTAAAGTTTAACTGATCTGAAATTCCACAATAGCATTGCTCATAAGCTGCCAAACCAGGCAATATATAACCACCCAAATGCAATTTATTTGACATTATATCAACCGTTATAGCACTTCCTGCATCAACTATCATACCATCGCTGATAGTAGTACACGCAGCAATCCTATCTATTCCCATACCTTGATATATAGTATCAAAGTTAAAATATGGCTCTATATCGATGAAATTAGAGTCACTTTTTAATCTATTGGTAATTTTTTTATTTACGCTTATATAGTAAATTTTCTCTTTTGGTTTATAATTTTGGAATTCGGAATGATTCATGCTCCAAATCTTACCGTCATGAAAAAAATCAATACTATGATTTCCTATATCACAAAGTATCATCTTTTGCCTCCACAACGCTCCACCCCTCTTCCTTTAAAAAAAAACTCGCTTTGGAACACAATGGCGAAGATATAACTAAAAGTTTATTTTTAAAGACATGATTTTTCAGCTTTTCAAGTCTCTTTTCCAAGTCAACTATTTCACTTGCATTTTTTTTTAAAAATCTGCTCTTTTGTCTTATGAAAAAGATAGAAATATAATATTTTTTTTCTGTTACTCCTGAAAATACTTCTATCTTTTTTCTCGTACCTAATAGTGTTAAATCTATCTCTTCCAAACTATGCAATACCGTATGTTTTGTATTTAAAATATCTACTATCACTTTAAAGATATCAGCCTTTAAACCAAATTTTTTACTATCCAATCTATCTCTTCTTTGAGAGTTTAAAGTATTTGTTTTGGTAGTAAAGCGCATCTTTTGTAAAGTAAAGAAACGAATCGATATTGTCCGGCATCTTGTATACATTGGTTGAAATCAAATCTACATCTGTAGCTATCAGATAACCGCCTCTTTCTATCATATAGACAAAGTTCCCATAGATAACTCCGGCAAAAACAGCAAAAGGAAATTTTTTTCTTTTCAAAACTTTCAAATTTGCATCACACAGTATAACCGTGCCATCTTTTGTAAAAATAAAAACTCTATTTTTCAGAACTATGACATCTTTTACATCTTCATCTAGTATACCCATAGATTTTGGATTGATTGATATAACTCTATTTTTGGTTGCAGCAACCAAGTGATTACCTAAAACTCCTAAATATATTATATTCCCAAAATACTTTGCATTACTTACTACCACACTTCTAATCACTTTGCCATTCTTCGCATCTACAATCAAAAGCTTTCCATCTAGAGTGGGAAATATAATCAAACTATTTAAAAAGTAGGGTGCTGCTATCCTAGAATCGACAGCATATATGGCATCCCCTTGCAAATCCACTATATATTTGTCTGTCTTCATATCAAGAAGCAGTATTCTGTTTGATGCCAATACTATCGCTATTTTCGACTTTTTTATATCTGCAGAAGCAACTCCTACAGCAAACTTTTTTCTATATATTATTTTGGATTTATTGTTTAAGACAATTAAATCTCCACATTTGGACGCAGCAAGGTATTTTCCGTTGTCATCCCCCAAAAATGTAAAGCCTTGCGGCAATTTAATATCTTGCAAACCTTTGCTAGTGATAATTTGTCCATTTTTTAATGTTGCACCACCTCTTGTGACATCAACTATACTACTTGGCAGTGTCCCATCATAACTGATAGCAAAAGAGACATTTTTGGGTTCAAAATATTGTCTTTTGGTGCCACAACCGGTAATCACTATAAGGGCAATTAATGAAATCGATATTAAGCTAAAAAATTTCATTTTGTTTTGCCTTGATAATGTTCTAAGTTTTTAACAATTTTAAACAGAGGCGAATTCGAATCTATTTGAGCAAATTTCAATTTTGCTTCAGTAATTTTTCCATCTTTTAGCAAATCAAAACCCTCCTCCAAAAGAGAGAAGCCATTTAGCAGCCTACTATTTACAATCTTTGAATTTTTAAGTTGCTCAACCTGATATAAAGATAAGTCGGACAAGAGTTCACTATTTTTATCTTTTGATAACTCCTCAAGCTTTCCTATGTTGTTGTTTTTAACTGCTTCTTCAAAAAGATAAACCTCATATAGACTAGGATTTTTATCTTTTAGCGTAGCTAGAGCTTCCTTGTTGTTTGGTGATTTATTTAATGTCTCATATGCTTCGTTTGATATTTTTAGATTTCTATCTTTTGAAATACTATATCCGGCATACCCAATAGCAGCCAAAATAACAACAACTACTAAAACCTGAATCTGTCTCTTATATCTCTTATAGAATCTCTCACCTTTGATAATACTCTCTAAAAACTGTTCCTCTGCGCCAATTTCCTCTTTGATGATATTCATATTTTCTTTTAAACTCAAACTTATTCCTTTGAAGCTAGACATCTATCTTTAATATGCCTATTGATTATTATTACCCTCTGTGGTAATAAGTCGATATTTTATCATATTATATATAAATTATCTCTTTGTGTCTGTTTTTTGATATAATCACATCAAAATTACACTTTTGACATAGAAGAAAATGATATAATAGACTCCAAAGAAGTATATTAAAAATAATATAATAAAAGGATTGGCTATATGCAAATAAATGATAAGCTTTTAACAAAGTTAGAAAAACTCTCTGCTGTGCAAATAGACAGTAACAAAAGAGAAGAAGCGATAGAGGAGCTAAATAAAATTGTTGGTTTTGTTGAGATTCTAAATGAACTTGACTTAAGCCAAGAAAAAGCTACTTTTACAACACTCAAAGGAGGAACTCCCTTTAGAGAGGATAATCCGCATGTCAATGATGAAATCATTGATACTATTTTGAAACATGCGCCAAAAAGTGAAAATAGGTATTTTGTTGTACCAAAAATTATAGAATAGGATATAAAAATGAACATTAAAGCACTTCTTAAGAATGTTGTAAACTACAAAGCCTCCGATCTGCATATTGTAAGCAGAAGCGAACCCCAAATCAGGATAGACGGTTCACTCGTACCGTTAGATATGGATAAACTTGATGGAACAACCATAGAGGAGATGTGCTATACACTCCTTAGTGATAAACAGAAAAAAGCACTTGAAGAAAATAGGGAACTAGACTTTGCCATAGAGTTTCCCGATATCGGCCGTTTTCGTGCAAATTATTACTACACTATGAATGGTGAACTTGCTGCTGCATTTAGAATCATTCCTATAGATATTCCTTCCCTAGATGACTTAAAATGCCCCCCAGTATTTAAAGATTTGATTTTAAGAGAGAAAGGATTGATTTTGGTCACAGGACCTACGGGCAGTGGAAAATCAACAACACTAGCTGCACTTTTAAATGAAATAAACACAAGTGAAAACAAGCATATAATCACTGTTGAAGATCCTGTCGAATTTGTTCACTTAAATAAAAAATCTCTTTTTTCGCACAGAAATGTGGGAACTGACACCAAAAGTTTTGCACAAGGTCTCAAATTTTCACTTCGTGAAGACCCTGATGTTATCCTAGTAGGTGAACTTAGGGACAAAGAGACTATCAGCACAGCCATCACAGCTGCTGAAACAGGTCACTTGGTTTTCGCCACACTTCATACAAATTCGGCAGTTCAAACTATAAATAGAATAGTTGACAGTTTTGAGGGTGCAGAACAAGTTCAAGTAAGAAACATGCTCTCTGCTTCTCTTTATGCTATTATTTCGCAAGCCCTACTTCCAAAAGTAGGTAGTGGAAGGGTTGCTATACATGAAATTCTGATTAATAATGCAGCTATATCAAATCTTATCAGAGAGAATAAGCTTCACCAGATATATTCACAAATGCAATTAAACCAACAAAAAACCGGAATGATAACACAAACCCAATCTATGATAAAAAATCTGCAGGCCAAAACCATATCCAAAGATAACGCGATAAGATTTTCTACGCAGCCCCAAGAGCTTATGAATAGCATTGGAATTTAATGTTTTAACTGTTTCACAGTAAAAAAAGGATACACTTTAGTCAATATTTTTAGAGGAAATACCAAAATGAATAAAAACGAACAAATTTCAAGTAAGATTGAAGAGATTGGAAGTGAAACATTTAAAAAGTTAAAAAAGCTACAAATTCCTCCTTATCCAAAATATTATCACGATACTTTTATGGATATTTTAACATATTCAACGAATAAAGATATTTTGGATTTGTCCAAAAAATACAATTATCTTTTCTCGACTAACGATATGGATCCAAACATGCAGGATGGTTGTTTTCACATAACAAAAGAGAGTGTATTGGAGTTTGAAAATTCAAATACAACTTTGAAAAATATTTCCAATGAGAATATTATCGATATTGACAAAATAAGAAAAGAACCAAATAATGTAGATGCAAAAAAAATACTCCATAGTTTTGATAGTTTTCAAAGGCAAATCACTAAAGAATTAGACAATGCAGACAGAACCATCACAAGATTAAAACTAGAAATAGAAAAACTAGAGAGAGAATCTAATATAGATCCTCTTACAAAAACTTACAACAGAAGAGTTCTCATAAAAGATTTAGAGGATATTTTAGAGATTGGGAAAGAAAAAAATCTTGATTTACAAATCATAATGTTTGATGCAGATGATTTCAAAAACATAAATGATACCTTTGGACATATAGCAGGGGATAAAACTCTTATTTATATCACCAAACTCATACAAAATTCTGTTAGAAAAGGCATAAGAATCTATAGATATGGCGGAGAGGAATTTATAGTAATCCTAAATCGAGTTGAAGAAAATGATGGCATAAGAGTAGCACAAAGAATTGTAAAAAATGCAGATGAAAGTAAACTTTTATACAAAGGAAATACAATACACCTGACACTTAGTGCCGGTATCTCTAAACATGCAAAAGGCGATACGGCAGAATCCATAATAGACAGAGCTGACAATGCTCTTTATGTAGCGAAAAAAGCAGGTAAAAACTGCTGCAAGATAGGTTAAATTTACATGGAAAATATATCACTTTTTGATATCATATCTCTTTCATTGATATTGATTTTAGGAATCAAAGGCGTTATAAACGGCTTTATAAAAGAGGTATTTGGGTTAATTGGAATCGTAGGCGGTATCTTTTTAGCTTCAAGATATGCTCAAAATGCAGGTGAATTTATACAGAATAATTTTTACAATTTTGAAAACAAAGCATCTTTATATCTAATTGGGTTTATAGCTGTACTTATCCTGTTTTGGATATTTAGCATTTTTTTAGGATTTATCATAGCAAAGCTACTTAAGATGAGCGGGCTTGGCGGGCTCGATAAATTATTTGGATTTTTGGTCGGTAGTTTAAAAATCTTTTTAGTATTTTCCATCTTGGCAATTGCGCTTTCAAACATAGCTTTCATAAAATCTCGGGCTGATAAATATATGAATAAGAGCTTTATGTACCCGATTTTTATAGAAGTTGGTAGATATATAGTAAAATTAGATACAAATCATATCGTAGAAAAAGTTGTATCGGCAAAAGACAACAATTCGTCGAAACTATAGCTCTGGAGATTTTGCAAATGCCTTTTTTAGAAAATATTGAATATGATAATTTAATAGATGAATTCAAAACTGTTCTTAAGAAAAATTCACTAAAATTTACAAAACAAAGAGAAACAATACTCCAAACGCTCTATAATTTTCCGGGGCATTTTTTACCTGAGGAGTTTTATCTGCTCATAAAAGAAAATAATCCAAAATCAAATATAGGCATAGCAACTATATATAGGACTCTAAATCTTTTAGAAGATTCAGATATAGTCACTACGATATCGTTTGGAAAAAATGGTAAAAAATATGAACTAGCTAACAAACCTCACCATGATCATATCATATGTAAAAACTGCGGTTTAATCCTAGAGTTTGAGGATAAAAATATAGAAAAAAGACAAAATGATATAGCTTTAAAAAATGGATTTATTTTGACAAATCATATAATGCAACTTTACGGCATATGCCCGCAGTGTCAAAAAAAACTAAATAAAAAAGAAATTTAACAAAAAGGCAAATAAATTGGTATTTGAAAATCAGTATGAACAACAAAGAATACAGAAATCTAACGCTCTAAGAGACTTGGGCAAAAACCCATACGGACACAATATAAAAAAAGATACTACAACACAAAAGTTTTTAGAAAATTACACTTATTTAAAAGATGAAGAGCTAAAAAGAGATGAGACAAAATCTCATACTGTTGCGGGAAGAATCAAATTTTTAAGACATATGGGGAAAGCAGCATTTGCAAAAATCGAAGATGAGAGCGGATTGCTTCAAATATATTTTAGCAGAGATGAAATAGGTGCCGATTGGTTTAAAGAGATAAAAAAATTGATAGAAGTCGGCGATATCATAACTGTTGTAGGATTTCCTTTTGTGACAAAAACCGGTGAACTCTCACTACATGTAAAGAGTTTGGAATTAGCAACAAAATCTATAACACCTTTACCTGAAAAATTTCATGGTCTGACAGATATAGAGCTTAGATATAGAAAAAGATATCTTGATATGATTATGAACTCGGATGTAAGAGAAACTTTTAAGTTAAGAAGTAAAATCGTAAGCACTATTAGACATTTTTTTGAAGAAAATAATTTTTTAGAGGTAGAAACTCCCATGATGCATCCGATAGCGGGTGGTGCTAACGCGAAGCCTTTTGTAACTTATCACAACTCCCTAGGTGTCGAAAGATTTCTAAGAATTGCACCGGAACTTTATTTAAAAAGGCTTGTAGTAGGTGGTTTTGAGTCTGTTTTTGAAATTAATAGGAACTTCAGAAACGAAGGTATGGACCTTACTCATAATCCTGAATTTACAATGATTGAATTTTACTGGGCATATCACAACTATCACGATCTTATGAATTTAACACAAGAGCTTTTTAATACTCTCCTAGAGAAATTAAAATTGCCCAAAAAACTTCAATTTGGTGATATCACGATAGATTTTTCAAAACCTTTTAGAAAAATCTCATTCAGAGACTCACTTGTTCAAATTGGAAAAGTACCAAATGATATATTGGACAGCACAGATGAGATTGTAAGCTATCTAAAGGAAAATGATATAGATGTAGAGAGAAATCTTCTGCTTGGGAAACTATACGAAGAGTTATTTGATAATTTTGTAGAAGACAAATTAATAGATCCAACCTACATCATAGATTACCCGATAGAAATCAGTCCGCTAGCTAGAAGAAATGAAGAAAATCCAAATATAGCAGAGAGATTTGAGCTTTTTATAGCAGGCCGGGAAGTGGCAAATGGCTTTAATGAACTAAACGATCCACTAGACCAATACGAAAGATTTTTAAAACAGATAGAGGCAAAAAATGCAGGAGATGATGAAGCCTGCGAGATGGATGAAGACTATGTAAGAGCCTTGGGTTATGGACTTCCTCCAACAGCAGGCGAAGGCTTAGGTATAGATAGATTAGTCATGCTTTTAGCAAATCAGCAATCCATAAGAGATGTTATACTGTTCCCGGCTATGAAACCACTCAATTGTGAAGTAAAAGAAGAAGATATTAAATAAAAAGGATGATGAGATGAGCATATTAAAAGATATAGACCCAATAATTTATGATTTAACACAAAAAGAGTTACGAAGACAAACTGACCATCTAGAGATGATAGCAAGTGAAAATTTTACATATCCTGCAGTTATGGAAGCTATGGGAAGTGTTTTTACAAACAAATATGCCGAAGGTTACCCAAACAAAAGGTATTATGGCGGTTGCGAGTTTGCCGACAAAGTTGAACAATTAGCGATTGATAGGGCTTGCGAACTGTTTGGATGCAAGTTTGCAAATGTCCAACCGAACTCTGGTTCTCAGGCAAACCAAGGCGTATATCAGGCTCTTTTAAAACCTTACGATAAGCTTTTGGGTATGGATTTAAGTCAGGGTGGACATCTTACACATGGTTCAAAAGTAAGCAGTTCAGGAAAAACATACTCGAGTTTCTTTTATGGCGTAGATGAAAACGGTAGAATCGATTATGAAAAAGTAGAACAAATCGCAAAGATAGTAAAACCGAAGATAATAGTTTGCGGAGCTAGTGCTTATCCGAGGGTGATTGATTTTGAAAAATTTAGAGCTATAGCAGATAGCGTAGGAGCATACCTATTTGCCGACATAGCCCATATCGCAGGACTTGTGGCTGCAGGTGAACACCCTAGTCCTTTTCCTCATTGTCATGTAGTCACTACCACGACTCATAAAACACTAAGAGGCCCTAGAGGCGGACTTATAATGACAAACGATGAAGATATTGCAAAAAAAATCAACAGTGCTATATTTCCCGGTATTCAAGGTGGACCACTTGTGCATGTAATCGCTGCAAAAGCTGTTGGATTTTCCTATAACCTGAAACCGGAATGGAAAGAGTATGCAAAAAATGTAAAAGCAAATATGAAAGTTTTAGCCGCCATTCTTCTCAAAAGAGGATATGATGTGGTGAGTGGAGGAACTGACAATCATCTCATTCTCGTATCTTTTTTAAATAAAAGTTTCAGTGGAAAAGAAGCTGATATCGCACTTGGAAATGCCGGTATAACAGTAAATAAAAATACAGTTCCGGGAGAGACAAGAAGTCCTTTTGTAACAAGCGGAGTAAGAATAGGAAGTGCAGCCTTAAGCGCTAGAGGAATGGGCACAAACGAATTTAAAATTATAGCAAATAAGATAGCTGATGTATTGGACAATATAGAAGATTTGGAATTGCAAAAAGAGATAAAAGCACAGATGAAAGAGCTAGCTAGTAATTTTATAATTTATGACAGACCAACTTACTAGGAGTTGTTATGTACAATATTGATACAACTTTGATAAAGATTGACACTTCTCACTATTGGATAAAAAGAGATAAAATAGTGCAAAAAATTTCTCATAACGGTAGAACTTTTTTTGATAAATTTGAGAGAGTTGATGAAAAATTAACAAACCAAATAGTAAAAGAACATCTTTCGGGCAATATTACTGTTGCTCACTCTTTGATAAATAAATCTAACAAAGTTGAAAATATTGTTATAGATTATAATGGTAGAAATACTCAAAGATTTTGGCATAGGGCACAGTTATTGCTTAGAGAAGAGGGGTACATAAATTTCACTGCTTATGAGAGCAAAACTCCAGGTCATCTTCACCTTTATATTCATAAAGGTCATACGACTTTTCAGGAGGGTTGTCAAATAGCAAAACTGATTTCTATGAAACTGGCACAGAAAATGCCAAGAGAGTGGAAAATGTTTCCAAATACTGATATGCCGAGGGAGTTTAATATATTAACACTTCCATATAAGGTATATAACAAAGAGAGAGGCGCATCTTGGTCCAAACATATGTAGGCTTTAAAGGAGTACGAAGTGGAAAATAAAAATGAATTAAGCGATATTGTTTTAGAAAAAGATGATGGGAAAATCCTAAAAGCAAAAAGAGTGCTAATAATCATAGCCATACTAATAATACTATTTTTGGCTGTGATTTTATCTATGAAACTTTTCAATGGTACAGACAA
Source organism: Campylobacteraceae bacterium (assembly GCA_027050775.1). Lineage (GTDB taxonomy): Bacteria > Campylobacterota > Campylobacteria > Campylobacterales > Sulfurospirillaceae > JAADIZ01. The sequence continues at coordinate 39,107 of JALUBH010000020.1, forward strand.
TAGCAAAACTCCAAATTTAATACTACCTCCTGCACCAACCGCTAGCGTAAAAAATATACAAAAAGATGAAGAACTTTTCAAACAAGTACCAATCATAGAAGAGAATAATACTAAAAAAGATAATTTCGAAAATATTGTCAAAAACCTAAAAAATAAAGAAACAAAAGCACAACAACTAGAAACTAAAAAGGCAAACAAAACTGCTATGGCCACAAATGAAACTCAAGTTCAACCTGTTGTAAAGCCGATTGTAAAAGCAAAAGTTGCACAAATTAAACCGAAGAAAAAAGAGAACAAAACAACAAAAACCCAAAAAGTATTTGCAAAGAAAGGTACATATATACAAGTAGGCGCCACATCAAAACATAGCCCTGATAAAACTTTTCTAAAGAAGATTTCTGCTCAAAAGCTTGATTATAGACTGCTTCCAATCACCATAAAAGGCAAAAAAATTACCAAAATTTTAGTCGGTCCTTTTAATAGTCGTAAAATTGCAAAAGAAAATTTGTCAAAAGTCAAAAAACACTTGAATAAAAATGCCTTTATTTATATTGTAAGGTAGGAATTGATTTGTATTTTAAAACTCTTTTGTTTGATCAATTGACCCCAATTACAATATTTAAAAAATTGCAAGAAAATTTTAAAAATGAGCTCTCTTTCCTCTTTGAAAGTGCAATCAACTCTGAAGAGGGTAACTTTAGTTTTCTTTTTATCGGTGCTAGAGAAGAAATTATCCATAAAGACTTGCAGAGTTTTCATATTGATGAACTAGGAGATAGAAAAAAAGTAGATGGCAATCCTTTTGATTTCCTAAAAAAAAGATATAGAGATATCAACACAGACAGATACAAAAAAATAACCAAACAATTGAACATAGGCTTCGCAGATGGCTTTGTGGGTTATGTGGGTTATGACTGCGTAAAAACATTTGAACCTGTATTGCAAAAACATATGAATCACCTCAAAGATGAACTAGACATACCGGATTTGCATCTTATAAGACCAAAATTGATTTGTGCATTTTCACATAAATCGAACACTTTAACATTGCTAACTTTTATGCCTGAATTTGGGGGAAAATTAGATCAAATTATAAATCTTTTAAAAGAGCCCCACATAGATATGCCTATAATCAAAAGCGACATAAATAGTGCTAAAGGAGAGTTCGCTTTTTCAAAAGACAAATTTTTTGAAATGGTAAAAAAATCCAAAGATATGATAAGAAGTGGCGATGTTTTTCAAATCCTGATGTCTAACAGATATGTGAAATATGCTAAGATAGACAGACTTAGTTTTTATAGAATCTTAAGAAATAAAAATCCCTCCCCATACATGTTTAATTTAAACTATGGAAATTTTTCTATCATAGGCAGTTCTCCTGAAGTAATGGTCGGCCTAAAAAACAACCACATAACACTCAGACCCATAGCCGGTACAAGAAAAAGAGGTGAGGATTTTGACAAAGATTTAAAACTTGCACAAGACCTTTTAAATGACGAAAAAGAGAGAGCCGAACACCTGATGCTTGTAGATTTAGGCAGAAATGATGTAGGCAAAGTTGCTAGCATAGGAAGCGTCAAAGTAAAAGAGATGATGAGAGTCGAAAGATACTCACATGTGATGCACTTAGTGACAGACATAGAAGCTATACTAGATAAAAAATACGATATGTTTGACCTCTTCTCTGCCACTTTTACAGCTGGCACCATGACAGGAACCCCTAAAATAAGAGCCATGGAGCTCATAAGCGAATTTGAGGAACTCAAAAGAAGCTTTTATAGCGGGGCGGTCGGATACTTTGGATTTGACGGAAATATGGACAGCGCAATTTTGATAAGAACTGCTTATTTAGACGATGAAAAAATTATTTTTCAAGCAGGTGCAGGTATAGTAGCCGACAGTACGGCAGAATATGAGTATCAAGAAGTCACAAACAAATTGGCTGCAATGACAAGTTCACTTGATGACTTAAAGGCATAAAAATCAAACTATTTACTATATTTGGCAATCCAGTATCTCACTCTATATCGCCACTTCTGCATAACAGCGCCATCAATAATCTAAATTTGAATGCCTGCTATACAAGAGAACTATTAGATGACGGTAGCAAAATAATAGAAAAATTTAAAAATTTAAAACTAGACGGTGCAAATGTAACAGTCCCTCACAAAGAGCACGCTTTTAAGCTTTGCGACGAAGCAAAAAGTATATCTGAAAAAATTGGAGCTGTAAACACACTAGTTAAAGACGGTAGCAAAATAGTTGGTTACAACACAGATGCTCCCGGTTTTTATAAATCCATACAATCTTTTACAGACATAAACAATGCTCTTATCTTGGGGGCAGGAGGAACAGCAAAAGCAATAGCCTTTATTTTAAACGACAAAGGTATCAAAACTTCAATACTCAACAGATCAAATCAAAGGTTGAAATTCTTTGAAGAGAGTGGTTTTGAAGCTTTCACTTGGAAAGATTTTAAGATTAAAAAATTTGATCTGATTATCAATACTACTCCGGCGGGATTGAAAGATGAAAATCTACCTCTACATGTAGAGACTCTTGGGGGCCTTATGAGTCAGTCAAAATATGCTTTTGATGTTATTTATGGTAGAATCACACCTTTTATAAAAATGGCTAAAAAACATTCACTGATTTATAAAGATGGCTCCGACATGCTTCTGTTTCAAGCTGTTTTAGCTTTTAACCTTTTCTATAATAACAAATTTAAGTTTGAAGATATAGAAAAATATATGAGATATGCAACCGTTTTATAATATTTTCAGTACATTTACAATAAAATAGAAATCAAAATTTAACTTAAAGGAAAAATATGAAAAATATTTTTAAGCTAGTATTGATTGTTAGCACAATTTTACTGTTCTCTAGTAATGCTTTTGCAAAAAGAGTTCACTGGCGACTTGCTATGAGTTGGCCAAGTACCATGACTCCACTTGCAAGCCCACCTATAAAATTGGCAAAACTAGTAAAAAAAATGACAAATGGAAAATTTATAATTAAAGTTGAAGGTGCTGAAAAAACAAAATCAGCTCTTGGCGTATTTGATATGGTTAGAGGTGGAGCATATCAAATGGGTCATACAGGCTCTTACTACTATATAGGAAAAGATCCAAATACCGTATGGTTTACTACAGTTCCTTGGGGCATGACTAAAGCTGAACAAGATGCTTGGTACTACTATGGAAATGGAATGAAATATATGGAAAAAGTATATGGTAAGTACGGCATGCTAGCATTTCCTGGTGGAAATACAGGTGTTCAAATGGGTGGCTGGTTCAGAAAAAAGATCAACACTGTCAATGATTTAAAAGGTCTCAAGATGAGAATCCCTGGATTTGCAGGTAAAGTTATGGCAAAACTTGGTGTTAATGTTGTAAATATCCCAGGAGGAGAGCTTTATACTTCACTTGATAGAGGTACCATTGATGCACTTGAGTGGGTTGGACCGGGAATGGATATAAAAATGGGCTTCTATAAAGTTGCACCATACTACTATACAGGATGGCATGAGCCGGCAAGTGAAATGACTTTCTTAATCAATAAAAAAGCATATAACAAGCTTCCTGAGAACTACAAAGTTATACTAAAGACTGCTATGAAGGCAGTAAGTGCTGACATGTTTATGGAAAATTTTGCCGAGAGTGCAACTGCTTGGGCAAAGATGAAAAAAGAGTATCCTAGCATCAAAGTTGAAACTTTTCCAAAGCCTGTCCTGAAAGCTATGAAAAAAGCAACTGACGAAGTTATGGAAAGTTACGCAAAGAAAAATCCTCTCTTTAAAGAAATTTGGAATGACCAAAAAGCTTTTATGTCAAAAGCTAGAAAATGGTCTTATATGTCAAGGTATTACTACCTAAAAGCTTCAAAAGAAGTACAATAAAACTTTTTTGACCGGTTTAATAGCCGGTCAAAACCTCTTAGAAAGAAAATAGATGCTTATAAAAATCGAACAAAAATTCAATAAATTTATGGATTACATGGGAAATGTTCTTGTTGTGGTTCTGCTGTTAATGATATTAAATGTCTTTTATGATGTTTTGATGAGATACCTCTTCCACGATAGTTCAATCGCTATGCAGGAGATGGAGTGGCACCTTTTTGCCTTGATTATTCTTTTTGGAACATCATATTCGCTAAAAGAGAACGCACATGTCAGAGTTGACTTCTTGTATGACAAATTTAGTGAAAAAACAAAAGCTATCATAAATATAGTCGGAACTCTTGTATTTCTTCTCCCATTTACCACACTTATTATTTATGGATCTTACGCCTTTGTCATGGATTCATATAGCGTAAGTGAAACTTCCGGAGATCCCGGAGGACTAAAGTATCTGTGGCTTATAAAAGCCGCGATTCCCGTGTCGTTCATTATACTGTTTCTAGAGGGAATCAACTACATAATTAAAAATATAAATATCTATAGAGGCATAGAAAAAGCCAAAAAGAATGATCCTCAAGGAGCACTGTCGTGATAGGTCTTATTATGTTTGTAGCCGCTCTGGTACTGCTAGTAGTCGGCTATCCTGTTGCGTTTACTTTTGGTGCGGTATCTATGTTTTTCGGAGCTCTATCCGCATTTTTTCAAGTTATTCCCGATGGCGGCACGATGAATGACTTTGTAAATGAATTTTTACAGATGTTCTCCATGATGCCATTTCGTATATTTTCTATAATGACAAACAAAATTCTCATGGCGGTACCTCTGTTTATCTTCATGGGTATAGTTTTACAAAAATCAGAACTAGCAACTAGACTTTTGGAGTCTATGGGTGTACTTTTTGGCAGAGTCAGAGGTGGTTTGGCCGTAAGCACTGTCTTAATAGGTGCACTTTTAGCTGCATCAACCGGTGTTGTAGGTGCTAGTGTTGTTGCCATGGGTGTGATTTCACTACCCGTTATGCTAAAATACGGATACTCGAAGAAGTTGAGTACAGGAACAATTTGTGCAGCTGGAACACTTGGGCAAATCATCCCGCCATCTATCGTTTTAATCGTACTTGGAGATGTTTTTCAACTTCCTGTTGGAGATCTCTTTAAATTCGCATTTTTTCCGGGTCTTACACTTGTTGCTGCTTATATCATTTATATATTGATTATCGCTTTTTTAGATAAAGATGTTGCACCGGCGATTGAGCTAGACCTCACTATGACAAAAAAACAAAATATAACAAAAGCACTAATCGCAATCATACCGCCATTGGTCTTAATCATCTTAGTTTTAGGCTCCATATTTGTAGGAATTGCAACTCCTACAGAATCAGCATCTGTAGGCTCAGTCGGAGCGTTATTGCTGGCTGCAGGCTATAGACAACTGGATATCAAGATGGTAAGAGAGGCTTCTATCGGAACTATCAAGATCACTGCCATGGTTTTTGCTATTTTGATAGGCGCAACCGCTTTTTCTATGGTTTTTGTATATAGTGGAGCCGATGATATAACTGCAAATTTTATGACTCATCTTCCCGGTGACAAGTGGGGCTTTTTGGCTCTATCTATGCTTGCGGTTATGTTTCTGGGATTTTTTATAGATTTTATTGAAATTTCATATATAGTTCTTCCTATCATACTACCTATAGCTCATACTATAGGCTTGGATCCTCTTTGGTTTGCTATACTGATGGCACTAAACCTTCAGACATCATTCCTTACACCGCCATTTGGTTTTTCACTCTTTTACCTAAAGGGTGTCGCACCTCCTAGCGTACAGACAACAGATATATATAAAGGCGTAGTGCCTTTTATTATCATACAGGTATTAGTATTGTTGTCTGTTATATTTTTCCCACACTTTTATGGATTTAAATAATGATCAAAACTATAGCAATAATAGGCAAACCAAATGTCGGCAAAAGTTCCCTGTTTAACAGGATAGCAAAACAAAGAATCGCCATAACATCTGATTTTAGCGGTACAACAAGAGATGTAAAAACTCATGAAGTTGAGATATTTGAAAAGCCATGTAAAATCTTAGATACGGGCGGTTTGGATGACAAAGACGAACTTTTTAAAAATATAAGGGTAAAATCACTAGAAACTGGAGACAGAGCAGATATTATAGTCATGATGATTGATGGAAAGATGCCACCTGATGATGAAGATAAAAAGATATACTATTCACTGCAGTCTCAAAACAAACCGATCGCGTTAGTAATTAACAAGATAGACAATGATAAAGAGATGCAAAGAGCTTGGGAATTTACTGAATTTGGCGCTCAAAATGTATTTCCAATATCCGTTTCACATAATCGTGGTGTTACAAAGCTTTTAGAATGGATATCTTCAAATTTACCGGAAAATCAAACCAAAATTGTTATACAAGAGGATGATAATGAGTTTGATTTGGATGATTTTTCGGAAAAAGAGCCTGTTTTAAAAGAGATAGACAAAGAAGAGACAAATGAGATAAATGTTGCTATCATAGGCAGAGTAAATGTTGGTAAAAGCTCGCTTTTAAACTCCCTTGTAGGTGAAGAAAGAGCAGTTGTAAGCTCAATTGCCGGCACAACAATAGACCCTGTGGACGAAAATATAACATACAAAGATAAAATCATCAATTTTGTTGATACGGCAGGGGTGAGAAGAAGAAGCAAAATTGAAGGTATAGAAAAATACGCTCTTATGCGTACAAATGCCATGCTAGAAAATGCAGATATTGCTCTTTTGGTGCTTGACTCAAGCGAGCCTTTCAAAGAATTAGATGAAAAAATAGCAAACTTGGCAGACAAAAATTCACTCGGAGTCATCATAGTATTAAATAAATGGGACAAAAGATTAGAGAGCTACGAAGAGAGCATAGACGAGATAAGAGACAGATTCAAGTTTTTAGCCTTTGCTCCCATTGTAACAGTCTCCGCACTCTCAAAACAAAGAGTACATAAAATAAAAGATTTAATATTAAGTGTTTATGAAAATTACAAAAGAAGAATACCTACTTCAAAGCTCAATGAATTAATAAAAAAAGCAACTATTAGACACCAACTTCCTGCAGATAAAACAAAAAGAATCAAGATATATTTTGCTACCCAATATGACATAAAACCTCCAAAAATTGCACTTGTAATGAATAAACCAAAAGCTTTGCATTTTAGTTACAAAAGGTATCTCTTAAATCAACTAAGAGAAGAGTTCCTTTTAGAGGGCACCCCTGTGCTTCTATACCCTAGGGCAAAAGGCGAAAAGGACGAAGATCAGTGAAGTTCAAAAATATAGTTCTTATAGGTTTTATGGGTGTTGGAAAAGGGACGATTGCTAGAGAGATGAGTAAACAAAGCTCTTTCTTTGCGATTGATTGTGACGATCTCATTGAGAGTCTTGAGAACAGAAAAATAAAAGATATCTTTAAAGATAGTGGTGAGGATTATTTTAGAAACTTGGAATTAAAAACTGCAAAATGGCTAGAAAAGAGTGTAAAAAATTCTATCATATCAACAGGTGGTGGTTTTTATAAGGTAAAAAATCTAAAAAAGATAGGAGCCGTTGTCTATCTTCAATCCTCGTTTGATGCTATATTTGAGAGAATCTTAAACCACCCGAATGCAAAGAAAAAATTGGCAAAAAGACCATTACTTAAAGACTTAAAAAATGCACAAAATCTCTTTGAAGGCAGAATCAAAGAGTATGAGAATTGTGCAGATATAACTATAAATATAGAAAAAAAAGATTCAAAAGATATAGCAAAAGAGATATTAAATATGTTTTAGATATAATCTCTAAAAAAATATTAGGGATTTTAATGAGAGTTTTAACAGGACTTCAGCCTTCAGGTGCATTACACATAGGAAACTATTTTGGCTCTATAAGACAGATGAAAGAGCTTCAAGATAGTAGTGACCTTTTTATATTTATAGCAAATTATCATGCCTTAACTTCACTAAAAGACAGCAAAGCACTAAAAGAAAATACACTAGATGCTGCCATCAACTTTCTATCACTAGGAATAGACCCAGACAAAAGTACTTTTTGGTTACAATCTGATGTCAAAGAGGTTTTGGAGTTGTACTGGATACTCTCCTCCTTTACACCCATGGGATTGCTCGAGAGAGCTCATAGTTATAAAGATAAGGTTGCAAAAGGTTTAACACCAAATCATGCCCTCTTCTCTTATCCCGTTCTTATGGCTGCCGATATTTTACTTTATGATTCACAAATTGTACCTGTTGGAAAAGATCAAATCCAACATGTAGAAATCACAAGAGATATAGCTATAAAATTTAATAATGAGTTTGGCGATATACTTACTATGCCACAATTTAAAGTGGATGAAGAAGTAGCAACTGTTCCTGGAATCGATGGAGCCAAGATGAGTAAGAGCTATGGAAATACTATAGATATATTTTGCACAAATAAGGCCTTAAAAAAAGCCACAGGTAAGATAGTAACAAACTCTACTCCTATTGAAGAGCCTAAAGATTATGCTACTTGCAATGTATTTGCACTGGCTAAACTATTTTTAGATGAAAGTGAACAAGAAGAGCTAAAGCAAAGATATCAAAATGGCACAGAGGGATATGGTCACTTTAAAATGTATCTAAAAGAGCTGATTTGGGACTATTTCGGACCAGCAAGAGACAAGAGGGAGTATTATTTGAATCATAAAGACGAAGTCAGAGATATTCTGCATACGGGTGCTAAAAAAGCAAGAAAATTAGCTGTTGAAAAGATGGAAATTATAAAAGAAAAAGTTGGGATATTGAGTTAATATGTTAGATATAAAATTGATACAAAATGATTTTGAAAATGTGTGCAAGAAACTGCGAAAGAAAAATGTCAATGAAGACATCATAGAGAGCTTAAAGGAAATTTCACTCAAACTAAAGAGTAAAAGAGCCGAACTTGAACCATTGCAGGCAGAGCAAAATGCAAGTAGCAAACTATTTGGAGTATGGGCAAGAGAGGGAAAAGACATAAGTGAGCTAAAAGCGAGATTAAGCCAAAATAAAGAGAAAATAGCAACTCTTAGCAAAGATGTTAAAGAGCTTGAAGAGAGACTTTCAAATCTAGCTCTTACTATACCAAACCTTCCTGATGATATTGTGCCACAAGGCAAAGATGAAAACGATAATATTGAGATTAAAAAAGTCCTTACTCCGCCCACCTTTGACTTCAAACCAAAAGAACACTGGGAAATCAGTGAAAATTGGATAGATTTTCAAAGGGGAGTAAAACTCTCAAAAAGTAGATTTTCCGTACTAAAAAATGAGGCGGCTAAATTGGAGAGAGCCTTGATAAATTATATGTTGGATTTCAATACAAAAAGAGGATTCAAAGAAGTGGCGGTTCCATATATAGTAAATCGTGAAACACTAACCGGTACAGGGCAATTACCAAAGTTTGAGGACGATCTGTTCAAAATTGAAGGTGAGGAGTTGTTTTTAATTCCGACTGCGGAGGTACCTGTCACAAATCTATTTAGGGATGAAATTATTTCCGAAGATGAACTTCCAATAAAAATGACATCTTATACTGCATGTTTTAGAAAAGAAGCAGGAAGTGCTGGCAGAGACACTAGAGGTATGATACGACAACATCAATTTGATAAGGTAGAGCTTGTTTGTATCACAAAGCCAGAAGATAGCGATAGAATTTTTAATGAGATGGTAAAGTGTGCAAGTGACCTACTCTCTTCTCTAGGGCTTGCCCATAGACACTTGATGCTTTGTGGCGGAGACTTAGGATTTGGAGCGGCGAAAACCGTGGATTTAGAAGCTTGGTTTCCCGGACAAGATAGATACAGAGAGATAAGTTCTATCTCAAATACAAGAGATTTCCAAGCAAGAAGAGCAAAGATAAGATACAAAGATGGCAAAAAGAACAGACTCGTTCATACATTAAACGGCTCTTCACTCGCTGTCGGTAGAACGCTTATCTCCATAATGGAAAATTACCAAAAAGCAGATGGAAGTATCGAGATACCAAAAGTTTTAAAAAGCTACATGTAAAAACAAAGGCAAAAAATGGCAGAAGAAGAAGTAGTAATTCTCGAATCGCAGAATGATATAGCTCCACTTATATCAACGGAGGATGAAAAAACTACTGCCAAAACCACTGATAACTCCAAAAAAAACAATAAAAATAAAAAGCTGATTATTGCTATTGTTTCTCTTGTGGCTTTGCTGATTATTGTTATATTTATTGTCGTAATACTTATTCTCAGAAGTAAACAAATACCAAAAGCGCGAAATATAGACACTCAGGAGATTGTAAAAAAACTTACAAAAAAAGAGAATACTCGTCAATTTTCCAAATCAAAAGTAGAAAATATGATAAAAAAGGCAAATCTACTATATGAAAAAGGTCAAAAACAAAAAGCTTTAAAAATTTATGGAGAAATTTCTACTTTTAACGAAGCTATATCTTCATACAATATTGGTGTGGCTAAAATGAAGGAGAAAAACTATAAAGACGCAATCAAAGCATTTAAAAAGGCTATCTTAAATCAAGAGCAAAAGACTATCAGCGCTATAAATGCAGCTGTCTGTGCTTTGCATCTAAAAAATACAAAACTTTTTAATTATTATATTGATTTAGCATATGCCTACATTCCAAACGAGACAAATTCACCTCTGTATTCATATCAAATGAGCTTAATAAATTATTATAGAAATTTTTACTATGAAGCACTTTCATCTCTGAAGCATCCTAGTAGTAAATTTTACAAAGTTAAACAGCAATACATTGCTTCTAAGATCCTTGCATATTTTGACAATAATAAAGACGCTATTGATATGCTTTTAAACATAAATTCCGATATAACAAATTTACCTTTAGGACTTCTATATGCAAGAATAGGAGAATACCAAATAGCAAAAAAACATCTCTTAAGAGCCCTAAATCATACCAACGAACCAATAAAAATAAAAATTGCACTAGCTCTAGTTGAAAACAAACTAGGCAATCTAGGAAGTAGTGCAAAGTTATTAAAAGATGCTCAACATCTTAATGAAAAAAAAGCAAAAGAGATGTATCCCATAAAAGCCATACTGAAAGATTCTCTTTTTGATGTCAATCTAGCTCAAAGAAATTTTACAAAAGAGTTATTTTTCAACGAAGAAAATATATATGGTTTACTATTCTACTTTTCTCCTTACAAAATATTTGATGCAAGTCAAACAGTTGAGTACATAAGAAAGGGTAGCCTTAATGTTTTTCTTGACAAATTAGGACCTGCCCTTTCATATTTAAAAGCAAGTTCATCTATCTCAAAAATAAATGTTTCCATAAGTAAAGGCATAAAAAAAGCTTTGGCAAATCATACTCTTCAGGCTAATATCATCTTTAAATCACTATTATCAGATTATCCTCAGCATTCTATCTTGCACTACGATTTGGCTCTAACCTATGCACAAATGGGTAATTATAATCTTGCTTATAAACATTTTGCAACAAGCTATCACCTGGACAATACAAATTTTTTAGCTGGAGTTTATGCAATTTTTACAGGAAAACTTATAAAAAAAGATATATCAAAACTGAGTGACGATGTAAAAGCAAGCATACACCTAGAAAAAAATCTTCCAAATGTCAACATATACTCTTCGCTGATAAATTTAAGTGAAAATAACAAATTTTCTTTGTCAAGATGGATAGAAACAGACAAAGTGCAAAGCCCACTCAATCTAGCCTTTGACATCATAATATCACAAGAAATATCTAACCAGAAATTTTATAGATTAAAGACTCAAGAACTTAAAACTCTACTCCCATATGATTTGATGAGTAATATTTTGTATTTCAATATGAACAATAGTCAAAAAAACATAAAAGAGTATGCAAAATCATTTCAAATCTATTTTAAAGACGAAAAATTAAATTTGGACAGTTTTTATTATGGAGCAAAAATAGCTAGAGTTCAATACACAAAACTTCTTCAAATCTCAGGCTTGCTTTTCCATCAAAGAGACGAAATCAAAAAGAGACTTCCACTCGAGAGAGAAGACCCAATGTCGCTTACATATACTCTTGCCTATCTTGATATTTTTACTCATAATTTTGAAGAGTCTTATGTTTTATATAACAAACTTATAGATGGATACAAGCAAAAAGACAGTAAAACCATATTTTTAGCCTCTGTGGCATCTATCGGAGCTGAACATACTGAAAATGCAATTGCACTTTTAGAACTATCCAAACTTATAGATCCAACAAACATGGAAAGCAGATATGCATTAGGGCTCCTTTACCAAGGAGTTAAAAACTTTGATGGAGCCTCAATACAATATGCGAAAATAGGAGATATAGGATTCAAATCTAAATTTTTCAGTTTCAAAATTGAGAAAAAATAGTAAACTTACTCTACTTAAATATATCTATATTAACCTGTTTTTAATATCCCTCAAACCATCTCTCATAGATATATAACTATTTAAAGCACCTATATATGCTTTTGCTGTTGCCAACATAGTATCAACGCTAAGTCCATGTCCCATAATTGCCGGTTTACTCTCATCAAATACAACTTTTACGACTACGCGTGCAAGCGCATCTTTACCTTGAGTTACCGAGTCAACCTTATACTCTTTTAATTTTCCTTTTGCACCACAAACTCTATCTATAACTTTAAATATGGCATCCATAGTTCCATTACCAATAGCAGCATCTGTAGTATTTTTTCCATCATGTCTGATAGTAACTGCCGCACTTGGAACACCTCCTGGGTTGCAGTCAGATAGTTGAAGTGTAATCAACTCATATACTTCAGAAATTTTGATTATTTCAGAGGCGACCAAGGCTCTAATATCATCATCAAATATCTCTTTCTTAGCATCAGCTAAAATTTTAAATTTATCAAAAGCTTTTTGAATCTCTTCATTTTTTAGATTAAATCCCAAATCTTTTAACTTTTCACTAAAAGCATGGCGACCGGAATGCTTACCCATAACCAAAGAATTTTTATCAAGCCCTATATCTTTTGCACTCATAATTTCATAAGTTTGTGCATTTTTCAAAACACCGTCTTGATGGATTCCACTCTCGTGAGCAAAAGCATTTTTACCGACTATCGCCTTGTTTGGTTGCGGTTCAATTCCTGTGATTGTGGAGACTAGTCTGCTTGTCGGATATATCTCTTTTATATTTATATTTGTATTATACTCGCCAAAGATATCTTTTCTAGTTTTTAATATCATAGCTATCTCTTCAAGAGCAGCATTTCCAGCTCTCTCTCCTAAACCATTTATCGTACACTCTATCTGTCTTGCACCATTTTGTATGCACTCTATCGAACTAGCAGTTGCTAAGCCTAGGTCGTTATGACAATGTACTGAAAGTATAGCTCTATCACCAACACTTTCATATAGAGATTTTATAATGGCTCCCATTTCACCGGGCATTCTGTAGCCAACGGTATCAGGTATATTTAAGGTCTTAGCACCTGCTATGATGACTGCATCTAATATCTCTTTTAAAAATCCCACATCGCTTCTTCCTGCATCTTCACAACTAAACTCTACATCATCACAAAATGTTTTAGCATACATTACTGCATCTACGGCTTTTTGTATAACCTTTTGTGGTGTCATTTTGAGTTTATACTCCATATGTATAGGACTTGTAGCTATAAAAGTGTGAATTCTTCTCTTATTTGCTTCTCTAATGGCTTCTCCTGCAGCTTTTATGTCACCATCCAAGGCTCTTGCTAGGGAACATACCGTAGAGTTTTTAACCTGTTGTGCTATTTTTGAGATAGCATCAGCATCACCGGGACTAGCAGCTGCAAAACCTGCTTCTATGACATCTACTCCTAATTTTTCTAATTGTAAGGCTATCTGGATTTTTTCTTCAGTATTCATTGAAGCTCCCGGACTCTGCTCACCATCTCTTAGTGTTGTATCAAATATTATTATATTATTCATTTTATTGTCCCCTTTTTATGGAAGTGAATTCCGCAAAAATTCCTCGCGACTGAAGCACGAGCTGACGCTCTGTAATTATTCATTTTATTACCTTTTTTATATTATCTATATTTTGTGTTTTAACACAAACCTTTGTTGTTGCATCTGATTTTTATTTTATGAGAGAAAGAGTAAGTTTTGCAGGAGAGCGTTTTTTGTTTCTATTTTGGGTAAAAATTTGATTGATTTAGTTATGCCGATATGGATACTATTCATCACGACTCCTTTAAATTATTTATTGTTCGCCATTATACTGATTTTTTTTATATTTTGCAATCCAAAAGTTATATATAGCCCTAGAAAGTCCATAAAAAAGATATATTGTTATAATTACCGTCACACTCTCTATTGGATATATATATATAATAGAAAAAACCATTATGAGATAGATTAGCACTTTTAAGAGATTTTGTTTTTCTAAATCTATCTTTTTGAAACTTGGATATCTTATATTGCTCACCATCAAAAATGATAATATTATAACCCCTAAAACGATGATAAAATCAAAATTCCTAAAGAAAATATATTTTTCATGCATCAGTGTCCACATTGCCAGAACAACTGCTGCCGTAGGAATAGGCACACCGATAAATACTGAAGGTTCGCTGACTCCAACCATTACATTAAACCTTGCAAGTCTTATGGCACCAAAAACAACATACATAGCAGTAAGCAAGGAGCCAACTTTCCCATAGTTTATCCCGACACTGTAATAAAAAAGCATAGCCGGAGCTACTCCAAAAGCAACTATATCGGCAAGAGAATCAAACTCCGCTCCAAATTTACTTGTTGTTTTTGTAAGCCTTGCAACTCTTCCGTCAAGTCCATCAAAAACTAGAGATATAAGTATAAAAATAGCTGCCTTCTTAAAATCTCCTTTTACTGATGCCAATATACTGATAATTCCCACAAAAGCGCTAGCAGCAGTAAAAAGGTTTGGAATGATAAATATGAGTTGCGGTTTGTTACTGTTTGTCATTTTTTATACCATAAGCAAAGTATCCAAGAACACTCTCACCAGCCCTAACACTATCTCCTAAACTAACTTTAACCCTGATATCTATTGGCAAAAGTAATTCTACACCGCCATCAAGCAAGAGACCAAATCTTTGGGAAAATTTTAGAGGCCCTATACTTTTAAATAGCTCTATGCCACTGCTAAAAATACCCGCTGTGACGATTATAAACATAGGTTTGTGTTCGGATTCCAACTTAATAATCGCTCTCTCTCCTAATTTTTTGAAGAGTGGGCTCTCACTATTTAAAAGAAGTCCATGAACTCTTTTTGTGCTAGATATATTTGCCAATATTGGGGATCTAAGTATAGACATATTCCATATATTTTTTCTTATCTCTAATTTTAAAAATTCTTTTCCATCTTGGAGAATAACCTTAGATATGTCCACAACATGTCCATCAGCAGGAGCCAAAAGTGCCATTTTATCATCTTCAGCAGAAATTCTTTCAAAATTTCTGTATATAAATACAGTTCCTAGGAAAAGAAATAAAAAAACCCACTGAAAAAAATTAACACTCAGTGAAAATAAAAACAGGATAAAAAATACACCAACATACTTCCAGCCTTCCTTGGCTATAAATTCTGTTGTGGTATGTGTCTTTATCATTTTTTAACTCTCTTGTGTATCTATCGGCTCTTTATCTTCTTTGAAATGCATAAGACTTGGCATATCTTTCTCTTTTTCAAATGTAGATATTACCTCTCTTAATTTATCTCCATCTATTGTCTCATACTCTCTTAACTCAAGAACAATTCTTTCTATGCATTCTCTATATGTCTCGAGTCTCTCTTTGACAATCTTGTATCTTTCATTAAGCAAAGAGATTACATAGCCATCAAGATTTTCAGCCATTTTTTCGCTATACTCTTTAGAGCTGGCACCTGTTATAAATGTATTTCTCTGTTTTTCAAGCACCATTAGTCCTGCTACATCACTCATTCCATAAATGCCCACCATGGACTTAACTATGTCTGTAGCTCTCTCTAAATCATTTCCTGCGCCGGTTGAAATCTCACCCAAAAAAACCTCTTCTGCACCACGGCCACCCAAAAGAACATCTACTTCAGCTATAAGCTCATGTCTTTGCATCAAAAATTTGTTTTCTTCAGGAGTATTTAAAGTGTATCCAAGTGCTGCCAAACCTCTTGGTATGATAGAAACTTTAGATACGCTTTTTGCGCCTTTTGTAGTTTCAGCAACAAGAGCATGTCCACTTTCATGATAAGCTACTATCTTTTTCTCTTTTGGGTTGATTCTTCTACTCTTTTTCTCCAGCCCAGCAATAGCTCTTTCAACTGCTTCAACCATATCTTTTTGTTCTACATATTCTTTACTTTTTCTACCGGCCAAAAGCGCTGCTTCGTTGATAATATTTGCCAAATCAGCACCGGCTAAGCCAGCTGTAAGTCTTGCAACTTCTTTTAGATCTATATCTTTTGCAAGCTTTATATCTGTTATGTGAACTTTTAAAATATCTATTCTGCCTTGAAAATCCGGTTTATCCACGAGAACTTGCCTATCAAATCTTCCTGGTCTCAAAAGTGCAGCATCCAAGACTTCGGGTCTATTTGTCGCCGCTAGAACGATAACAGGTGATTTATCAGAATTAAATCCATCCATTTCTGCTAAAAGTTGATTTAGTGTTTGTTCTCTCTCGTCATTTCCACCCATTTGACCATTTGCCGCCCTACTCTTTCCTATGGCATCAATCTCATCTATAAAGACTATAGCGGGAGCCTCTTTTTTTGCATTTTCAAACAAATCTCTTACTCTACTTGCACCAACACCAACAAACATCTCTATAAATGATGATCCTGAAACCGAGAAGAATGGCACATCAGCCTCACCTGCGACTGCTTTTGCAAGGAGTGTCTTTCCTGTACCTGGAGGTCCTACTAGAAGTACACCTTTTGGTATTTTTGCACCCAAACTCATATATCTATCAGGATGCTTCAAAAAATCAACTATCTCTTTAACCTCTTCTTTTGCCTCCTCTACACCTGCAACATCTCCAAATTTTACTTTTGGTTTTTCAGAATTGACAAGTTTTTTACTACTTCCCATTCCGAGGATTCCACCACCCATGTTTTTTTGCATCCTATTTGCCAAAAGTATCCAAATACCAAAAAATATAAATATAGGCAATACCCAGGAAAAGAGAATCTGACTAAAGATATTGGTCTCATTGTAACCACCATATGGTATCTTTTTTGCTTCAAGTTGAGATATTAGTTTATTATCACCCGAAACTTTTTTTACAATATAGACATCTTTTGATGCACCACTTTGTTTGTATGCTCTTATCGTAGTTTGACCGATAGCCACATAACTCAAAGTTCCTTTTTTTACCATCTCTTTAAACTGATAATAATTTATATTTTTGGTGATAGTATTTGCTGATTTATTCATAGAATTACCCATTATACCATCATCCGGAGTTATAAAATTTTTAAATATCACAATTATCACTATCGAGAATATTGCAAAAACTATCAAAGGATTTTGATTAAAAAAGTTATTATCACCTTTTTTATTCGTATCTTTTTTCTTGTTATTCAGTGCCATTTATTACCTTTTAAAAACCAATGTAAACCATTCGTTTTTTTTATATTTTTCTATTAATTTCATCTGAGAAAATTTATCCTCAACTCTTCGTGCATACTTATCTAAGATACCAGAAAGTATCAAATAGCCACCATTTTTAACGCTAGTGCTTAGCTCATTGCTTATCATAACTAGTACATCTGCTATTATATTTGCAACAACTACATCATAAATATGATCTTGCTTACCGATGGAACCTACCCATGAGGAGTTAAATTTTACTCTATTTTGAGAAAAATTCTCTTTTGCACTCCGTACGGCTTGCTCATCTGTGTCACAGATATCAACTTTAGCTCCAAGTTTTGCAGCAACTATGCCCAGTATCCCACTTCCGCATCCTACATCCAAAAGAGTATCATCTTTTTTTAAATACTTTTGTAACTCAAGAATGCATCCATATGTACTTTCATGATGACCAGAGCCGAATGCAAGGGCTGGATTTATAATTATATCTATTTTAGAGTTATTTGCCTTTTCCCAATCAGGTCTAATATAAAAATTACCAACACCTACAGGTTGTATAGAATCTTTATATTTTTGTATCCAATCTTCACTCTTTTTTGTCTTTAACTCAGTTTTGAGATCTATTTTAATATTTAGTTTATCTGAAAGTTTTTTTACATATTCGTTTAGTGCAAAAACTAGCATATCAAGAGAATCTTCACTTCTTACGATTATGGTGCCATTTTTCTCTTCGATAGCATCAAAATCAAGGGTAAAGATAAAATCCGTGATATGCTCAAATACAGCACTAGAAGTGACTATGTAAAGTTCATTGTAAGTTCTACGCATATATTAACCTAGTACATCCTCTAGCTTTTCTTTTAAAACTTGCGGTGTAAAAGGCTTAACTATGTAGTTATTGACTCCAGCTCTCAAAGCTGTGATTACTTCAGCTTTTCCACCCTCTGTCGTAACCATTATGATAGGAAGGTCTTCATATTTTGATTCTGCTCTTACTTTTTTAACAAGCTCCAATCCATTCATCTCAGGCATATTCCAATCCGTAATGAGCATATCAATATCACTATTTTCTTGCATAACTTGCCAGGCTGCAACACCATGTTCAGCTTCAAGAACATCTCTGTATCCCAACCTTGCCAATGTATTTTTTATAATTCTTCGCATTGTTGAGCTATCATCCACTACTAACAGTCTCAATACTTATCCTTTTATATTTTAATTTAGGCACTATTTTAGCTTATTTTAGTTTGAAGTTACTTTAAAGGCTTCTCTTAGTTCTATAGTCCCTTCGTAATAGGCTTTTCCAACTATCACTCCTGAGACCTCATCTGTCTCTTGAAGTTTAATTATGTCGTCCAAGTTTTTTACACCACCACTAGCTATAGTATCTATCTTCGAAGCCCTGGCAATTTCCAATGTAAAATCAACATTTACACCACTTAACATACCATCTTTTTCAACATCTGTACAAATAATAGCCTCAACACCGGCATTTGCAAACTCTGCTGCTAACTCTGCTGCTCTCATAGTAGATTTTTGGGCCCAACCCTCAACGGCTACAAAACCGTCTATCGCATCTATACCTACTACAACTCTATACTTTTGGCACATCTCTTTGACAAAATCCGGATTCTTAAGAGCGATTGAGCCTAAAATTACCCTATCTATCCCCAAGTCTTCATATCTCTTGATAGTATCTTCATCTCTTATACCTCCACCCAATTCAAGGTTAAGATTGCAATTTTCTCTTATCTTTTTTATCTGTTCAAGATTTTTAGGCTCTCCTGCAAATGCTCCATTTAAATCAACCAAATGTAGCCAAACAGAACCCAACTCTTCAAATTTTTTTGCCAAAACCCAAGGCTCATTTGAGTAAATCTTAGCACTGTCCATAAGCCCTTTTGAGAGCCTTACTGCTTGTCCGTCTTTGAGATCAATCGCCGGTAATATATACACTTTTATCCTTTTTTACAATTGTATAAAATTTTTTAGTATTTTTAAACCATTTTCATGTGATTTTTCTGGGTGGGGCTGAAAACCGAAGATATTTTCTTTTTGTACAACGCTTGGAAAATCATATCCATAAGTTGTCTTGGCTACTATGAACTCCTCTGCACATGTAGCGTGAAAACTATGCACAAAATACAGATAAGTCTCATCGTCTATCTCATTTAAAAGTGGAGAATTTTTTTGGATAAATATCTCATTCCAACCCATATGCGGAACTTTTAGCCTTGTTGAAAATTTTGATTTATCAAACTCAACCACTTCGCCCTCTATTAGACCCAAACCTTTATTTTCTCCAAATTCATAACTTTTGTTAAAAAGAAGTTGCATACCCAAACAGATACCCAAAAGTGGTTTTTTACTATCCGCAAACTCAAGCACAGCCTCTTTCATACCACTCTCTTTCAGACTCGACATAGCATCACCAAAAGCCCCAACTCCAGGAAGGATTATCTTGTCATACCCTTTTAGTTTTGAAGCCTCTTTTACTATGGAAACTTTTTTACCGATTTTTTCAAAAGCATTATAGACACTTCGAAGGTTCCCCATATTGTAATCAACGATCCCTATCACTTAAGTTCTTCTTTTGCTTTTTGGATTAGGGCATTTAGTTTTTGTTCGTACTCTATCGCTTTTGCCTCATCTGTAGATTCAAATCTTGTGACAAGTACGGGTGTAGTATTGCTAGCTCGCACTAAGCCCCAACCCTCATCAAATATCACTCTTACACCATCGACATCTACTATCTCTTTAATATGAGGAAAATCACTTGGTGGATTTTTTAGCAACTCTTTTACTTTTTGAACCAATGGAAACTTCTCACTCTCATTTGTCTCTACTTTTATCTCTTCGGTAGAGTAAACTTTTGGCAACGCCTCTATCTCTTTATCCACATCAAGACCGTTTTTAATCAACTCAATCATACGCAATGAAGCATATATGGCATCATCATAACCAAAGTATCTGTCATTAAAAAAGAGGTGTCCGCTCACTTCGGCAGCAAAGTCAGCATTTAGTTCGGCTATTTTTACTTTTAGATTACTATGCCCCGTCTTATACATAACAGCCGTTCCATAGGAATTTATAGTATCATACATAACTTGTGAACATTTTACTTCGCCTATAACTGTTGGATTTTTCATGGATTTTGAGAAGAGTATCGCCATTATATCACCTTTGACATTGTGTTTTTTTGTCAAAAACGCGATTCTATCGGCATCTCCATCATAAGCAAATCCAAATTCAAACTCACCCTCTAACTCTCTTTTTATATCTATTAAGTTTTTCTCAACTGTAGGGTCAGGGTGATGATTTGGAAATGTTCCATCTGGTTCGGTAAAAAGGCTCTTATAGTCAAATCCAAGATTATCAAAAATCTGAGGTGCTACCACTCCTGCTACTCCATTGCCACAATCTATAACAAACTTTTTATCAAAACCCCTTAAGTGTTCAAACTCTTTAGTGAGAAAATCTATATATCTGTTTTTTGCATCTATAGTTTTACAAGCGATATTATCTTCCACTTTAAATTCTATATTTTTTAAAATCTCATCGCCTAGCGCATAAATATCCTCTCCAAAAAAAGGCTTTTTATCCATAGTTATCTTAAATCCATTGTACTCGCTAGGATTATGAGAGCCTGTGATCATAACAGAGGCATCCGTAGTGACTCCATCCCACTCTTGAAAATTTGAAAAGTAATTTACCGGAGTTGCAACCATACCCATATTTAAAACTTCACAGCCTGCTTTATTAAATCCACTCACAAGATAGTCACAAAGCACAGGAGAGTGGCTCCTTGCATCGTAACCAATCGCAACAACCGAACCACCTATCTTTTTTACCCTCTTTCCCAAAAAATAACCGATCAATTTTGTCATCTGTTCATTTAACTCTTTTTCAAAAATTCCTCTTATGTCATACTCTCTAAAGATTGATTTCATTGCTCACTGCCTCCTTAAATATTTTTGTATATGATTTTTCATCACTTAATTTTTCACCCATTATATCCAAGCTTCGTTTAAAATCCTCTACTATGAGATTTCCTTTTAAAAGTTCATACTTAAGGTAGAGCCAATAGGTATTTAAAACATCGCTTTCGCAATACTCTTTTATCTGTTTTAACTCTCCCTTATAGTACATATCCATCACTTGATCACCTTTAACATCAAACTTTCCAGGCGCCCCTATGAGTGAGCATAAAACATCTAGTTTTAAACCTCTAGTTGCTCCAAACTCGCTGATGTGATCCATCAAATCTATATGAAATCTATGCGAAAATCTATACCTGTAATTATCCCATTTACTCTTGCCAAGCTCACGATTTTCAACCTCAAAATAAGCTCTACATGTAAGGTTGTATTTCATAGCTCTTATCATCAAAAGAGGCACATCAAAACTACGGCCATTGAAACTGACGAGCTTTGGGTTATGAGAATCTAAAAATCTCAAAAAATCTCTTATCATATCCCCCTCATTCTCGCCATCCATAGAGCTAACCTTTTGAAAAACTCCAAAATCATCGGCGATAACTGCCGAAATTGCCACAATCTTGTGATAAGGTAGAGGCAAAAAACTACTTCCGCTTTTAGCCTCTTGCTCACCCATAGCAATATTTGAAACCTCTATATCATCACCCTCCACATGTAGAGTTTTTCTTATCAAATCAACATCAGGAATCGTCTCTATATCAAACACACAAATCATTTAGCACCTCTTTAGTCTAATTTTAGTATGATTATATCTATTATTTTTTTTGAAAGAGGTTATATGCGGGATAAGTTAGAGTACTATAGTGTAAAATTTTTTATATCTATCGTAGGATTTTTGCCAAACTCTGCTGTGTATAAAATTTTAAAATCAATATCAAAATTACTTTTCAAATATGAAAAAAGACGCTCGAAACTGACAAAATTAAATCTAAAATCTGCCTTTCCCGATAAAAATAGAGATGAAATCAAAAAACTGGCTTTGGATTCTTATGAAAGCGTTGCCATAACTATATCAGAAATTATTTTGATGCTAAACAATAAAATAAATCTTAATGATATGGTAGAAAATAAAGAAGAGTTCTTAAAAAAAATGGAGCTATACACAAAAGACACAAAAAATGGCGTACTAATCATCACTGCCCACTTTTCAAATTGGGAATTAGCTGCTCAATTTTTACCACTTCACGGATACCCCATGCTGGCAATCGGAAGAGAAGGAAACAATAAACTGATAGAAAAAAATATCACCACTCCTTTTAGGCAAAGATACGGTAATAGAAATGTATATAAAAAAAGGGCGATGTTTAACATCATAAAGACTCTAAAAAGAGGTAAATTTGCAGGATTGCTTTTCGATCAAAAAGCAGGTGGTGAAAATAGTGTCAAAGTCAATTTTTTTAATCTTCCCGCAGATACAACAAAATCCATAGCCGAACTGAAACTAAAATTTAATCCTGTCATCTTACCGATATTTTTTCCTCGACAAAAAAATGGAAAATATATCCCAATAGTCTATAAGCCGGTAGAATACATAGCAAAAGATGAAGAAAGCACGGATGAACAGATAAAAAATATAACTCAAAAATATAATGACATACTTGAAGAAGTGGTAAGAAAATACCCCGAGCAATGGTTTTGGATGCATAACAGATGGAGGCTTGTTTGAGTATATTAATTATAAGCGATGGAAAAGCCGGACACTTAAATCAATCAATCGCCTTTGCAAAGCTAAAAGGTCTCAAATATGATATACTTCCTATAAACAACAATATCAAACCACTTACTTATCTGCTTGATTTTTTCAAAATATATGTCGATTTTTTTTCTCTACATGTAGAGCCTAAAAATTACAAAGCCGTGGTCTCAACAGGGTCATCAACATATTATGCCAATAAATATATTGCGAAAAAATTAGGTATAAAATCTATAGCCATCATGCTTCCAAAAGGTTTTAGATATAGTGAATATGATTATATCATAGCTTCAAATCACGATAATCCTCCAAACTTGAAAAATATAATTTCCATTCCCCTAAATCTGTCCGTGAGTGAACCAAAAGGGTATATAAAAAAAGATACAAAAGATGCTGTCGGCATCATAATAGGCGGAAATAATTCTATTTTTGAAATGGACAAAAAGATTATTCAAAGATATTTGGATGAAATATTTAAAAAATTTCCAAATCATCTGAAATACATAACAACTTCAAGAAGAACGCCAAAAGGGATAGATAAATTATTGGAAAATTACAAATTTGATTATGAAATCATATATTCTAAAAATCCAAATATCAACCCAATTCCAGATTTTTTAGAGGTTTGTACTGAGCTTTTTATAACCATAGATTCCACTTCAATGCTTAGTGAAGCAAGGGCAAATTCGGAAGCAAACATACATATCATAGAATTAAATTCAAAAAAGAGAGATACAAAATTTCACACCCTGGCAAAAAATATATCAAAATTAAAAGGTAAATTTGACTATAAACCCTATATCAAGCAGGTAGTTTTATGAAAATAGTCCAAATCTTACCGGAGCTAAACGAGGGTGGTGTTGAGAGAGGTACGGTTGAGTTAGCAAGAGAATTGGTTAAAAGGGGTTTTAATTCCATAGTCATCAGTCATGGCGGCAAATTAGTCAAACAGCTAGAAAAAGATGGAAGCTTACATGTAGAGTTGGATGTTTGCAGTAAAAATCCCTTGAGTATTTTTGGCAGAGTTTTGGCTTTAAAAAAAGTCCTCAAAAAACTGAAACCGGATATTATGCATGTAAGAAGCAGAGTCCCTGCATGGCTCGTATATTTCTCTAACAAAGAGTTAAAAATCCCTATCGTCTCTACTGTACATGGTTTTAATTCGGTAAGTTTTTACAGTAAAATTATGACTAAAGCAGACAAAGTTATATGTGTCAGCGGAGCGATAAAAGAGTATATACAAAGAAACTATAATACCGATGAAAACAAGATAACCATTATACCAAGAGGGATAGATTTGGTAAAATTTAATCCTGAAAATCTTGATAAAAATTTTATAAAAGAGTTTAGAAAGAGATTTGATTTAGACGGAAAGTTTGTAGTTTCCTCTGTTGGCAGGATTACCCAACTAAAAGATTTGGAGACTTTTATAAGAGCTATCGCTATTATCCAAAAACAGATACCAAATACAGCAGGCTTGATAGTAGGAGGGGTCAGAGAAGATAAAAGAAAGTATTTTAACTCTTTGAAGATTTTAGCAAAAGCTCTACATGTAGAGATAATTTTCGCAGGCTCTACGCCTAATGTATCTGAAATATACGCTCTAAGCAATGCAGTAGTAAGCACTTCAAAAAAACCCGAAAGCTTTGGAAGAAGTGTAGCTGAGGCTATAGCGCTCAATACTCCGGTAATTGCTACAAATCACGGCGGGGTTTTAGATATAATACAAAATGGCATAAACGGTTACTTTGTCAAACCAGAAGACGAAAGGAACTTTGCTGATAAAATTATGCTTTCAAAAGGGTTAAAATTCAATGGTTTTAACTACATAAAAGAGAATTTTTCTCTAAAACAGATGGTAGAAAAGACTATAAATATATATGAAGATTTGGAGAAATAAATGCATATTCTAATGGTATCTTTAGATTTTATTCCTACTGTTGGAGGCATAACTGCACATGTTTACGAACTCTCGCGTGCTCTTATAAAAAAAGGCTGTAAGGTAACAATCATAACCAGAGCAGTAAAAGGGAGAGAAAATTTTGAGACAATCGACGGCATGGATGTATATAGAATAAAATTAAAATTTGCGGGAATGAGTTATGGCTTGCAAATAAACAACTACATAAAGAAACATTTAGAAAAAATAAATCCTGATTTAATTCATATTCACGGCATGAGACCTTTGGAATTTTACAATATCAAAAAAGTACCTTTGGTTTACACAAACCACACATCCGGTTATCTTAAAAGGATAAAAAAAGGAGGATACAGAATACCCATCTTAAAGAGATTATTTAAAAAACCAAAATTGTTTTTAGCGCCAAGTAAAGAATTACTTCAGATTCCTTTTGATACAGAAGCAATCAAAACATATATCCCAAATGGTGTAATTAGTGAAAAATACAAACGAAATTTAGACAATAGGGCAAAAATAAGAGAAACTTTAAACTTAAGAGACCAGGATATACTTGCAATCGTAACCAGAAGAATGGTTTGGAAAAACGGGGTAAAGTATCTTGCCCAGGCAACAAAATACATAAAAAATAAAAATCTTAAAATACTTTTTATCGGCGATGGTGAAGAATTTGATGAGATAAAATCGATTTTAGAAAAAAACTTTAAAGATAGATTTTTTATGCTTGGCTCCAAAAAACATGATGATATTATAGAGTATTACAGCGCTTCCGATATATCTATCTTGCCATCTTTGATGGAGGCAACAAGTATAAGCGGTCTTGAGGCTATGGCTGCATCTTTGCCAATAGTAGGAACAACTGTCGGAGGAATTCCTGAATTGGTGAAAGATGAAATCACAGGTTATCTGTGCAAACCCATGAATCCTCAGGATTTGGCACAAAAAATAGATTTACTACTCAAAAACAACTATAAAAAAATGGGTGAAAATGCTGCAAATATAGCAAAAAAAGATTTCGACTGGAACACAATAGCCAAAAGTGTTATCAACGAATACAAGAGAGTATTATGAAAAAAATCCTAATAGTTTTTGGCACAAGACCAGAAGCGATAAAAATAGCACCTCTCATAAAGGAGTTTGAAAAGTACCCTGATATATTTGATATGAAAATATGCGTAACTGCTCAACACAGGCAGATGCTCGATCAAGTACTAAATCTTTTTGAAATAGAACCTGATTATGATTTGGATATCATGAAAAAAAATCAAAATTTATATGATGTAACCTCAAATGCACTAAACGGTTTGAGAAAAGTTCTTGAAGAAGTAAAACCCGATATAGTTTTCGTTCATGGGGACACTACTACAACATTTGCCACATCACTTGCGGCGTATTATCAAAAGATTGATGTTGCACATATTGAAGCAGGTCTTAGGACGGGAGACATATACTCGCCTTGGCCGGAAGAGGGGAATAGAAAACTAACCTCTTGTTTAGCTAAATATCACTTTGCGCCGACACTTAATTCCAAACAAAATTTACTAAATGAAAATATAGCACAAAGTCATATCGTAGTAACTGGAAATACGGTCATAGATGCTCTTTTTCTAGTTATTCAAAAAATCAACAAAGACGCAAAAATAAAAGAAAAAATAGACATTATTTTTCAAAATTACAATCTAAAACTCAAAAATGAAAAAAAGATTATCTTAGTGACAGGTCATCGCAGAGAAAATTTTGGTGAAGGTTTTGTGAATATTTGTGAAGCTTTAAAAGAGCTTGCGTTAAAAAATCAAGATATAGACATAATCTATCCGATGCATTTAAACCCAAATGTGAGAGAAACTGTTGAGAAGATACTAGCAGGTATACAAAATATCTTTCTTATAGAGCCCTTGGAGTATGAGCCATTTGTGTATTTGATGAGCAAATCATATATAATACTGACTGATTCCGGTGGCATCCAAGAAGAGGCTCCAAGCTTGGGAAAACCTGTACTCGTTATGAGAAATACCACCGAAAGACCTGAAGCATTAAAATCTGGAACAGTTAAATTGGTGGGTACAGACAAGAAAACAATCATTGAAGAAGCAACAAAACTTCTGAATTCAAAAGATATATATAACTCCATGAGCAAAGCAGTAAATCCCTATGGTGACGGTAAAGCATGCTCTAAAATAGTAGGATTCTTAAAATCATGAAAATAGTTCATTGTGCAAACTTTAGCGAATCAAAAAAAGGCTCTGTATATTATGCAATAGACAGAAAAATAAGCAATGGTCTTATCAGAAACAACAATTTTGTATATGATTTTAGCTATAGAGAAATAGCCAGGAACTCAACTATTTTTAAAAGCAAAAAATTTGGAATCAAACATGTTAACAACGACTTGATAGAGACTGTTAAAAATATAAAGCCTGATTTATTATTGTTGGGTCATAGCGAGTTAATTCTGGATGAAACACTCATAAAGATTAAAAAATTGTTTCCAAAAATAAAAATTGCGATGTGGTGGGTTGATTGGATTTTTAATCTAAAAAATATATCTTCTAGACTGGAGATATTGGATCATTTTTTTATTACCACCGATCCTCTTGAGTTAAAACAGATGAATGTCAAAGATGATATACTTCAAAAATGTAGCTATATGCCAAATTTTTGTGATAATTCTATAGATATTTTTAAAGCTTATGAGTCAAAAAATTATGATTATGATCTGCTGTTTATCGGAAGATACGATAAATATAGAGAGCCTTTTATCAAATTTTTACAAGAAGCATTTGGTTCTGTAAAACTTGGATTATTCGGATTAGAAAAAACAAGCATAATTAGCGGAAGTAAATATTTAGAAACTATCGGTTCTTCAAAAATCGGTATTAATTATAGTAGAAAAAATGATATCAGTATGTATTCATCTGATAGAATTATTCATCTAATGGCAAACGGCGTGCTGGTTTTTTCTCCCAAAATACCAAAACTTGATAAACTTTTTTCACAAAACGAAATAGTTTTCTTTAAAGATAATCAAGATTTTAAAGAGAAAATAGAGTATTATTTGTCACATAAAAAAGAGAGAATACAAATAGCAAAAAATGGATGGGAAAAGGCTCATTCTATATTTAATGAAAAAGTAGTTTCAAAAAATATGATAGACAAACTTTTCAAGAAAGAATAAAGTGTTATAATGTTAAAAATAAAAAATCTCAATTTAGATATCTTTTTTAAAATATCTCTTTTTATTTGGGTGCTTTTTATCCCAATGAAAACCTCTTTTTATCAGATAAGCTATGTTCTTATGATTTTACTATTTTTAATATATATCTTTTTTTACAAAAAAACTACACAATTTACAGAAATCATACATGAACAAAAAGCAATTCTTATCGCTTTTTCTTTTATAATATTGGGTATGACAATTTCAAATTTTATAAGCCCTATATCTACTTTTCTTTCATGGAAAACAGAATTTCATTATATTTTTAGATATTTAATTATGTTTTTAACATTATTATTGTTTTACAGAGAAAGAATTTTTACCAAAAGATTTTTAGTTATTACTATTTTTATTTCATTATTGTTTCAAGGAATAGACGGTATTTTTCAAGCTATATATCATTTTGATTTCATAAAAGATTATTTAGGAAATCTTCAACAAGGATTAACCGGAGCTGTATTTAATAGAAATCCTTTTGGAATGCTCATGGCGTTGGGTGCATCGCTAAGCATAGGGTTTATATCTGATCAAAAACAAATTATATCAAAAAGAACAATACCCTTGGGTATCTTTTTTATGATTTTTGTTTTCAATTTGATTTTTTCTTATTCGAGAGCATCTTGGCTGTTTTTCATATCATATCTTGTTGTTTTACTTTTGCTGAATTACAAAAGAATCAATAAATATACTTTACTTTCTATATTAATTTTTTTATCTATTATCATAATAATATTTATAACAAATGAAAACCTACTATTAAGATTTCATAGCCTGATAAAAGAAGACAGTTCTCATAGATTTGCAATATGGGCACAAACGATAGAGACCATAAAACAAAAACTCTTTTTTGGTCATGGACTTATGACATTTTCAAATTCTGTAGGAAAAGTAAATGGGATACACTTTAGCGGTGTTCACAATAGCATACTTGAAATCACACTCTTTCTTGGATTATTCGGTTTTATTGCTTACACAAACTTACTTTGGAAAATATTAAAAAAAATATTATCCAATAAAAATAAAATTCAGCTGGCACTATTTTTTGGATTTTTAGTCATAACACAATTTGATGAAAGTATCATAAAAGGCATAGTACCTCTATCTTCTCTTACAATATTTGCTTTTTTTATTTTTTCTCAAGACAAAAAGACAGATGCTCTTCAATAGCTACGAATTTATATTTGGATTTTTGCCATTAGTATTTTTTTAATTTATATATTTCAAAACTTCTTGCATTCTATGCGTATATGTATGTGATGCTAAAACCTTTTTGTATCCATTTTTGGTAATCTTTTTTATCAGGTCTCTATTTTGTAATTTTTCAATAATATTCCCTATATTCTCATCTGTATATACGAGCAGTTCTTTCTCTAAATCAAAGTGCAGTTCTAACTCTTTTCTATAATCACATATAAGGAGTGTCTCACACGCTGGCACCTCAAATGTCCTCATATTTAAAGCTTCTATATGATTAACCTCTTGATGAATATTGAGTGCAATAAGAGATTTATTGTACTCACTTACTAAAACATGCATATCCAATTTATTATTTTTTACATCAAATAACGGATTTTGCATATTGCTCCATCCCCATCCCCTTATTTTCATAGAATGTTTTATTTTTTTTATAGTTTCAACTCGTTTTGGTGTAGCTGCTCCAGCAAAAAAAATATAATTTTCTCTTCTTAAATCCATTGGTTTAAAAATCTTTGGATTTGCACAAAAAGGCAAATATTCAATCTGCTTGAAACCGACTCTATTCTCTCTCACGTAATTTAATTCTGACTCAAATAAAATATCTATATAATCCCTATACTGTTTCATTGCGTCACAATTAGCTCCACCATCACCATCCCAAGCAAAAATTGGAATATTTAATTCTTTTAAAGTTTTATAGTATACGACAGGAATAAAAAATGCATGTGTTAAAAAAATAAAATCTGGCTTAAATTCTTTTAATCTTTTTTGCAACAATAAAGCATATATTTTATCGCTTAATTCTTTTTTTCCGAAAGGTTTAACAATATTTCTCATTATATTAAGAGAAAGTGGTCGTTTATTTATTTGAAAATGAAAAACTTTATGACCCAACTCTTCTAAGGCTATTTTTGTATGATAATCCCAATACAAATGATTTCTTTTGCCGATTAATGCAATTTTCATTTCTTTACCCCAACTGCTATATTCATCATCCGGTTTGTTAATTTTTTAAAACTATACTTTACATGTGCCATTTTCCAACCCTTATATGCAATCTCGTTTTCTCATATCTATATGAAGAAGAACTCTTGGTGCCATACTATCATATTCTTTTTTATATATATCTTTATGTACCTCGCACAACCTATTATAAAATAACTTTAATTTTTTATGCAAATCAGATATAATACAAACAGTAAAAAATATTGAAAAATTTCACAATAAAAAATTATTTCAAACAGACCGGCAAATATTTATAAATCAAAATTAAAAGGGCACGATATTAAATGAATAATACGAAAAATGTAATATGTATAAAATGGGGAAAAGTATATGATGCTAATTATGTTAATAAATTATATAACATGGTTGCAAGAAATACATCTTATGATATTAATTTTTATTGCTTTACAGACGATTCAAATAATCTCAACAAAAATATAATAGCAAAAGAACTTCCCGTATTGGACACAGAAAAAGAATATCAAACCAAATATGCCTATAGAAAAGAAGCTGCACTTTGCGATGATAACTTAGGCGGTTTAAATGGAGAAAGAGTATTCTTTTTTGATTTGGATGTTATAATAGTTTCAAATTTAGATGAATTTTTTGATTATCCGAAAAATGACAATTTTTATATCATAAATGACTGGAACAGCGGCAGTAAAACAGTTGGCCAAGCTAGTTGCTACTCTTGGGTTATAGGAACACTAGGATATATAAAAACTTATTACGAAGAAAACCCAAAAGAAGTTACAGATAAATATTTTACTGCTTCTCAAGAGTACTTGTCAAGCAAAGTTATAGAAAAATTCGGCTCATTAAATTTTTGGCCAAAAGACTGGTTTTGTTCATTTAGATTTCATTGTATGTGTAAAATTGGTCCTCTAAGACATTTTATCACACCTAAAATACCAAAAAATCAAAAACATTTAAAAGCGATTATCTTTCATGGTCTTCCAAAACCTGAAGAGGCGATACAAGGAATATGGAATATCAAAAAAAATCAAAAATGGAAAAGATTATACAAAGTTTGCAAACCAACAAAATGGATTGAAGAATATTGGAATTAAAATCAAATAAAAATATCAAAGTAAAACTTATATCAAGAGGTTCAGGATTAGATGGAGAGTCACTCTTCAAGAGACAATCAGTAAACAACAGTGCCAAATGGGGTAGTTGCTCCTTCACATTTGACCCTTTAGAGAAAGACTATGATTGGCTTGTTATAGTGGATGATGTGACTGTTGCCATACCAAGAAGAATTGAAGAATTAAAGTGCCCAAAAGAAAACACAATACTTATAACATCTGAGCCGGAGCCTATAACAAGATACGGAAGAGCCTTTGCTAAACAATTCCACCATCTCATAACAAACCAGAGTGAAAAAATATTGCCACATCCAAATGCATTGCGTTCGCAAACAGGAAATGTCTGGTTCTACGGCAAAGACTATGACGAAATTGTCAGTGTAACAAACCAAATTAAAACAAAAAAAATCTCCACAGTATGCTCCAATAAGCAACAAGGGCATACCATGCATAAACTAAGGTATGAATTTACCAAGTTGATGCAAGAAGAGATTAGCGAGCTTGAAAGATTTGGCAAAGGATATAATTGGATTGATATAAAGGCTGAAGCACTTGATGATTATGAATTTCATGTTGCGATTGAAAATCATATAGCCCCAAATGTATGGACAGAAAAACTAGCAGATGCCTTCTTGGGATTCACTGTTCCGATTTATTGCGGCTGTCCAAATGTATATGATTATTTTCCAAAAGATAGCCTAATTCAAATAGATATACACGATATGCCAGGCTCCATAAAGAAAATCAAAGAAATTATCTCCAAAAAAGGAGAGTATGAAAAAAGATTGACTGCTGTCAAAGAAGCTAGAAGACTTGTGCTTGAAGAGTACAATATACTTGCAATGATAAACAAGATTGTAGAAAATGCCAAAAAAGAAGAATTTACCCCTAATCAAAAGATATATTCAAGAAGAATCATGAGAGTCAGGCACCTTCCTGATTTCTTTAGATATGCAGGATTTAGAACAAAAAGGTATGTTGAAAAGATTAAAAAGTATTTTATTTTCTGAATTTTCTCAAATAACACATTTATTTCAAAAATATATACAAAAAAACAAGAATAGCATATCCTCTACAAAAGAAAATGATAATATCCTAAAGAAGAAAAGAGTATCTCTAGAGACTCAAAGAGTCTTTTAGAGCACAGACAATAGTATTTCCTATAATTATATGTGCCTCAAAAATATAAGAGATATCATCGCTTGGTACTATGATATTTACATCACAAAATTCACTCATTGCACCCCCCTCATATCCGCTAAGACCTACTGTTCTACACCCCATATGCTTTCCCAAACTCAATGCTCTCAAGACATTTTTACTATTTCCGCTTTTTGATATACCTATGAGCATATCACCCTCTTTCGCCAAAGCCTCAATCTGCCTATCAAATACTCTATCTTCCTCATTTGAAATGGTTGTATCAAGACAGATAGCAGGTAATCCTCTCTTATCTATATCGTTTCCACCTATCAATTTAGCTGCTATATATCTTGCATTTACAGCGTTGTTTCCATTTCCAAAAAGTATAATTTTTTTATTATGGTTAATAGCTTCAATTGCTATCACACAAGCAGTATATATATAATTTTGCAGCTCATCTTCTATCTCACCCATAAGATTTTTGCGAGCAGTTATTTCACTTTGGATTAAATTCATCATCTCATTTTCCATTATTTCTCCATAAGCAATTCATTTGTTAGACTATTATACTCTTTTTGATTAAATTTATCTTTTATAGAAAACAAAAATTTATATGTTTTTTTGTTGGTATCTTGTACTCCTGTTTTTGAGCAATTAAAGCAAATTCTCTTCCAGCTTCTTGCTTAAGATATTTTTAAAATTTCGTTAGATTTGACTGCTAAACATAAGTAAAATTGAAGAATTACAAGGAATTTTAAAGTAAATTGTGTTAGAATGACGACCAATCTTAATCTAAAAGGAATCAAAATGAAAAAAATCATTTTAACTTCAATAGTAGCTTTAGCTGCTGGAACTGCTCTTATGGCTGCCGTTAACCCTTCTGCTTGCAAAGGATGTCATGGTTTACACTTTGAAAAACATGCTCTAGGTAAATCCAAAATTGTAAAAAATATGACTCATGAAGAGATAGCGACTGCACTTAAAGGTTACAAGGCCGGAACATTTGGCGGAAGCATGAAAGGTATTATGAAAGGTCAAATTTCAAAATATTCTGATGCTGACTTGGAAGCATTCTCAAAAACTATCGGTAAGTAAATAACAAGGGTGGTATAACCACCCTCTTTTCCTCATTTTTTTTACAAAAGATATTTTAAGTCTTATTTTGTATAATATGACCCTAAGCGAAAAAGGGGTAGAGTTGTGAAAGAAAAATTATTGTTAATTTTGATATTATCATCCGCACTGTTTGCTGTTGACGGAGCCGCCGTTTATTCTAAATGTGCGATGTGTCATGGTGTAAATGGAAAGCATAGGGCGTTTGGAAAATCTCCTAGAATAGCAGGATGGAAAATAAAGCAAACAATATCCGTATTAAATATATTTAAAAATATGTCCAAATATGATAAATTTGCAAGAGTCATGAACAAACAAGTTTCAAAACTAAGTAATGCACAAATCGAAGCTGTAGCAATTTATATATCAAAATTAAAATAAAAATTAATCCGGTGGACGATAGCCTTTCTCTTTTCTTTTTTGAACTATTTTCTTCTTTTTTTCTTCCATCATAATCGCATCATGCAGTGCCTCTTCACTATCTTGCAAAGCACCATCTATAAATTTATTTTTATCATCAAATTGTCCGGTTCTTATACCCCAGAGTAATGCCCATAAACCAAAACCTCCCAACAATATGGAAGCTCCAAGCATCATAGCTATAATCCACGAACTCATCTTATTGCCCCCTTTTTACGGAAGTGAATTCCGAAAAAATTCCTCGCGACTGAAGCACGAAGTAAACTTCTGTATGGTTTCATTTTATTGCCCCTTTTTACGGAAGTGAATTCCGAAAAAATTCCTCGCGACTGAAGCACGAAGTAAACTTCTGTATGGTTTCATTTTATTGTCTTAATGGCAAAATTTATACGCATCGAATTTCCTATTACTAAAAGTGAACTAAGCGACATCGAAAGAGCTGCAAATAGTGGTATAACATATCCAGCCATCGCTAGTGGAATTGTAATAGAGTTATATACAGCAGAGAGGATGAGATTTTCCCTGATAGTTCTATATGTTTTTTTAGAAATCAAGAAGGCATAGTAGAGTGAACTAAATGAATTATTCATCAAAACTACATCGCTTACATTCAGAGCTACATCTGTACCACTTCCTAAAGTTATCGCTATCTCGCTCTTAGAAAGTGCTAATGCATCATTTATACCATCTCCTACCATCACTACTCTACTTCCACTCCCTCTAGCCTTTTCAACTATATCTGCTTTTTCTTTTGGAAGCAAAGAAGCATAGACTCTCTCTACCCCGACAGCATCGGCGATCTTTTTAGCAACTTCCATATTGTCTCCTGTAAGCATAGCAACTTTTATGCCCAACTTTTCAATTGCCTCTATATTTTGTCTTGCTTCATCTCTTGGAGTATCCTCTAGTCCAAAAATAGCTACAACTTCACTGTTTAAAGCAAAATAAAATTGACTAAACTGTGCAAAATCTTCTTTGAAATCTATACCATGTTCCTTTAACAAACTTTGGTTTCCACCATAAAGAGTATATCCTTTGTATTTGGCACTAATCCCTTTTGCCTCTATAGTTTTTATATCTGTTAATTCTAATACTTCTGTCTCTTGCTCAAAATATCTTGCTATGGCTTTGCTGATTGGATGGTTAGAATTTTTAACCAAAGAGTAGAGTAGTGATTTGTCGAACTCTTTTAGGTATCTTTTTTCTATAATTTTTGGCCTTCCCTCTGTTATAGTTCCTGTCTTATCTAGCATCAGCATATCACACTTTGCCATCGTCTCCAAAAATGAAGCCTCTTTGAAAAGTATCCCTCTTTTGGCTCCCAATCCAAGTCCAACAAGAGTAGAAACGGGCGTTGCAAGACCCAAGGCACAAGGGCATGCTATAACAATCACAGAGATAGCAACTATCAAAGAGCGTTCAAACGAACTCCCATCAAGATACCAAAAAGCAAATGTGGCAACAGCCAAAAGCAAAATGGCAGTCGAAAAATACCCCGAAATAACATCTGCAATTTTTTGGATTTTTGGTTTCTTGTTCATAGAGTCTTCCAATAAAGATGTGATCTTACTCAAAGCAGAAGAGTGTATATCGCTTGATGCACTATATCTAACCACACTATCAAGACATATATATCCACTTATGACTTTGTCTCCTTTTTTCAAGAAAAGAGGGATGGATTCGCCAGTCAAACTAGATGTATCAAAAGAACCCTCACCAAAATCGATAACTCCATCTATTGCTATTTTTTCACCTGCTTTCACCTCTATAGTATCTCCAATTTTTACATCTTCAACGCCCAAAAGCATCTTTTCATTATTTTTAATTATCAGCACTTCAGTTGGAGTAGAGCTATTAAAACCATCTATCCTATCAACAGCATTTTTCTTACTTAAAACTTCAAGATATTTACCTGTGAAAACAAAAGTGATTATCATAGTCACAGAATCAAAATAGACCTCTCCCTTATGCGAAAACATAGCATAAACAGAGTAAATATAAGCCAAAGATGCCCCAGTTGCCACCAAAATATCCATATTTACATATCTATTTTTTATACCATAATATGCCCCTTTAAAATAAACAGACCCTGTATAAAAAAGTGTCGGAGTTGCCAAAACAAACTCTGCAAAATTCAGTATATTTTTTATATCGCTCTTCATGCCTGTAAAGTACCCTGCATATTGAGCTATGGCTATCCACATGATATTCATAGTTGTAAAGACACCAACTAGCATTTTTGAGTAGTAATCTCTCCTCGTGGCATTTGCCTGTACCTCTTGCATACTAGGATCATAAGGGTAAGCATTATATCCTATACTTCTTATGGCTAGTATTATCTCTGATAGTTTAATGGTATCTGGATCCCAAACTACCTTTGCTTTATTGTTAGTCTGGTTTATACTTGCTTCAACAATACCATCTTTTTGGTGCAATACTTTCTCATTTAGCCATACACAAGCAGAACAATGGATTCCTTCTATAATGAGGTATATTTCACTGAAGCCATCTTTGTTTTTTATATATTTTTGATTAAAACCATCTAAATCAAATTTTTGCACATCTCCAATATCATCTTTTGCCGGATCGAGTTTTGCATCTCCCATCTTTTCATAAAAATCATCCAATCCCTCACTCTTTAGAAGATGAAAAACACCTTGACAACCTTTGCAACAAAAATACCTAGCACCATCACTGAAACTATCATCTTTTACTAAAACTTTTTCATCAAATTCTAGATGACAATGGTCACATCGTCTTTTTTGCATAGATACATATCCTTTTGATAGCCAAACTTAAAATGTTATTATATCGTGACTTGCCTTTTAGCTTCTTGACAAAATTTCTACTTTATTATAAAATTACAACAAGATTAGCAAAGATACTCGCTTTGCAAAATATTTTACTTCAATGTGCATTAGATTTTCTACTAAAGTTATAATAGACTAGATTGAGATCAAGCTTCATGGAATAAAAACTTACAAAAAGAAGGCAATAATGGGCGCAAATTCGTCATCAGAGCATGGAAAGAACAATAATCACCACAGAAAAACTAGAACACACATACCAGTAGAGGGATACAAGATAGAAAACCTTAGGCATATGGCTCTCGACAAATTAGTTGAAATTGCAGTAAACCTAAATGTTGAAAACCCAAATGAACTCAAAAGACAAGACTTGATGTTTGAAATACTTAAATCTCAAGTAAACAAGGGCGGTTTTATACTTTTTACAGGTATCTTAGAGATAACTCATGAAGGATATGGCTTTTTAAGAACCACGGATGCCAACTTCAGCGACAGTGCAAATGATGCTTATGTCAGTGCTACGCAAGTGAGAAAATTTGCACTTAGAACTGGAGATATAGTCACCGGTCAGGTAAGACCTCCAAAAGAGCAAGAGAGATACTATGCACTACTCAAGATAGAAGCTATAAACTACCTTCCTATGCAGGAGAGCAGAAGAAGACCTCTTTTTGAAAACCTAACCCCGCTATATCCGACTGAACCATTAAAGCTAGAGTATGATTCAATGAAGATAACAGGTAGAGTTTTGGATCTTTTTACACCTATTGGAAAGGGGCAAAGAGGATTGATAGTGGCTCCTCCAAGAAGTGGAAAAACTGAGCTTATGAAAGAGTTAGCTCATGGCATATCTCGCAATCATACAGAGGTTGAGCTCATAGTTTTACTCGTTGATGAAAGACCTGAAGAGGTTACAGATATGCAAAGAAGCGTAAAGGGCGAAGTATATAGCTCCACTTTTGATATGCCGGCAAACAACCATGTTCGAGTTGCAAACTTAGTCATAGAAAAGGCAAAAAGACGAGTTGAGATGGGAAAAGATGTAGTGATACTGCTTGATTCCATCACTAGACTAGCAAGAGCATACAATACAGTAACACCATCTAGCGGTAAAATCTTAAGTGGTGGTGTTGATGCAAATGCTCTTCATAAACCAAAAAGATTTTTTGGAGCCGCTAGAAATATAGAAAACGGCGGAAGCCTCACTATCATCTCAACAGCTCTGATAGAGACAGGAAGCAGGATGGATGAAGTGATCTTTGAAGAGTTCAAAGGGACAGGAAACAGTGAAATCGTACTAGATAGAAACATATCCGACAGAAGAATATACCCAGCCATAAATATAAT
This sequence comes from Campylobacteraceae bacterium, assembly GCA_027050775.1. Classification (GTDB taxonomy): domain Bacteria; phylum Campylobacterota; class Campylobacteria; order Campylobacterales; family Sulfurospirillaceae; genus JAADIZ01. Next base: position 77,541 of record JALUBH010000020.1, read on the forward strand.
GAAATCGGCCACAAGAAAAGAGGAACTTCTGATAACCCCTGATACTTTACAAAAAATTTGGGCTATAAGATCCGCAATAGCGCAGATGGAAGACATAGAAGCCTTAAAATTTTTATATGCTAAAATGCTAAAAACAAAAGACAATACAGAGTTACTTTCTACACTAAACGATTAGAAAATAACTACCTATTTTTTGCGGCTCTGTGAAAAGGATTTTGATAATCCGTTTTTTCACAACCCGCAAAAAACGCTCCTACGCAAAGAATCAAAAATGAAAATATAAGAAATTTTTTTATCATAACTACCTCTAATTTTTTTTAAGATATAATAATAGCATAAAAATATAAAGGTTTTTAAATTGTCTCAAGTTCTAGCATTAAAATACCGTCCTAAATCATTTGATGGCCTTATCGGTCAAAACTCTGTTACGCAAACATTAACTTTGGCATTAAATCAAAATAGACTCTCACATGCGTATCTGTTCTCTGGTCTTAGAGGAAGTGGAAAAACATCAACGGCTAGAATTTTTTCTAAAGCTCTTATATGTGAAAAAGGTCCTACAGCTACACCCTGCGAAGAGTGTGAAAACTGTAAAATGGCAAACGAAAATAGGCATATAGACATCATAGAAATGGATGCAGCAAGTAGTAGAAAGATAGACGATATAAGAGAATTGATAGAGCATACGAAATACAAACCAAACAGCGCTAGGTTTAAGATTTTTATCATTGATGAAGTCCATATGCTAACAAAAGAGGCATTTAACGCACTTTTAAAAACACTTGAAGAGCCACCTCCTTATGTAAAATTTATCTTAGCAACCACAGACCCCTTAAAACTTCCTCCAACTATACTTTCAAGAACCCAACACTTCAGATTTAAACAAATAGGGGAAAAAGATGCTATAAACCATCTCTCACATATCTTAAATTTAGAAGGTGTAAAATACGAAACAACAGCACTTCAAATGCTTAGCCGCGCAGGAAATGGCTCTCTAAGAGACACATTAACTCTTCTTGACCAGGCTATTATATTTTCAAGGGGAGATATTACAGCGCCATCTATAGCATCTATGCTTGGATTATTAGATCCAAAGGAGCTTGATATTATATTTGATGTTATTTTAGCAAAAGATAGAGTAGAAATCATAAAAATCATAAAAGAGCTTGAAAGTTATGAATGCGAGGTCGTACTTGATGAGATCATAGCTTATCTTAAAAATGCTTTTTTTGATGACAAGGGAAAGTTTTCACTACTATTAACAGAAAGATTTTTTAGAATTCTTAGTGAAGCAAAAAATTTATTATACTTGAATGCAAATAACTCTTTTGTGCTCTCTCTTGTATTTTTTAAAATGATAGAGGCTACAAATATAAAAACCATAGACGAGATCATAGAAAACCTTGAAAATGAAAAATTTAGAGTTGAGCCCGAAGTTCAAAAATCTATCACAAAGCCTTCAAAGTCAATCCAACCAACTCCGATGGAAAGCAAAGAGACAAAACAACCCCCTCAAACAAAAAATTATCAAGATAAATTTATGGAGCTAGTCTCTTTATTGAAAGATAGAAATCTAGATATGGGAAATTGCTTCGAGGATTCAATCAAACTTCTAAGTTTTGATGACGAAATCTTGATATTGGAGTCGCATGCAGATGAATCTTGCAAAAAAGTACTGCGTCATGCCTCAAGCATCATAAAACACTTTGTTCAAAAAATATTTGGCATAGATGTTGTGATAAAAATGAAAAAAGGAGAAGCAACAGATGCCCCCAAGGAGAAAAAACCTGCAACACAAGAGCAAAATATGCAAGCAAATCCAGATAATCAAGAGGGAGAAAATTGTGGTAGTTGCGTAGCTGAACACTTGACAAAAGATAAGGGCGAGATAGATGCAAATGAAATTTTGAGCAATCCTTTCATAAAAAAAGCAACCGATTTATTTAGTCCAAAAAAGATTCAGATACGCCCTAAGATTTAAAGACAATTTGACAATTTTTTATACTCCAAAACATCTACGGCTTTGCTAAAATAAAAGCCCTGAAATTGTTTTGCACCGTTTTGCACGATAAATTCCAACTGATCTTTATCTTCAACTCCTTCTATGACTATTGACAATTTAAATATATTAGCGATATTAATCAACATTTTTACTAACTCTTTATTTGAATCGTCACTTATATTTTGTATAAAATACTTATCAATTTTCAATGTATCAACCGGTAATTTTTTAAGATAGCTGATAGATGAGTATCCTGTACCAAAATCATCTATAGAAAACTTTATTCCAAATTTTTTTAATCTATTTATATTTAATATGATTGCATCAAAATCTTTTATAAACTCGTCTTCTAAAATTTCTAGTTCCACAAAAGACGGGTTTATTTCGTAAGACGAGATAATATCCTCTATCTTTTTTACAAAACCATCGGATATAAGTTCAAAAGAGCTGATATTAATCGAAAGCGTTCCATTTAAGTGTTTTTCATCTGTCTTTATAAACCTGCATGCATCTTTCAAAGCCAATACGGTAATCTTAGAAATAACTCCCATATCTTTAATCGCCTGTAAAAAATCATTTGGACAGAGCAGTCCTCTTGTTGGATGTCTCCATCTAACTAACAACTCAGCTCCCAAAACAGTTTTCATATCAACGCTGACTTTTGGTTGAAAATAAAATATAAATTGATGTTTTTTAAAACCCTCTTTCAATTCATCTTCTAGCAAAGATATCTCTTTAATTCTGTGCTCTATCAATTTATTGTAAAAGACACTTTGATTTTTACCACTACTCTTTGCCTTATACATAGCAGCGTCAGCACCATTTATCACATCATTTATATCGTCGCTATCTTGTGGAAATATTTTTATTCCGACACTAGCACTAATTTTTATCTTATAATCATCGATAAAAAATGGTTTTGATAAGCTATACAAAATTTTTCGGCATATCTCCTTAACAAAAATTGATGTTTTTTCTTCATTATTACCTAGGTCTAGCAATATTATACAAAATTCGTCACCACTTATTCTTGCTAGATAGTCCTCTTTTCTTATAGAATTTTTAAATCTTTGAGCTACACTAAAAAGAAGTTTATCTCCTACCATATGTCCATAATTATCATTGACTGACTTAAATATATCTAAATCTATAAATAAAAAAGCATCTAAAAAATTGTGCCTTCTTGCTCTAATTAATTCTTCTTGAAGTTTTTCTATCATAGCACTTCTGTTTGGTAGTTTTGTCAAGGAATCGTGTTTTGCCTGATAAGCAGCATCTTCTTGGGCTTTTTTCAACTCAGATATATCTAAAAATTGAGCTATATAGTGTGTAGTTATATCTTTTTTATCTTTTATAGCTGTTATAGAGAGTCTTTCCATGTATATTTCATCATTTTTTCTCTTATTGTATATGTCGCTACTCCAATAACCCTTTGTGTGCAAATCTCTCCACATATCTTTGTAGAACTCATCGGGGTGTTTAAATGATTTTAGAACCCTTGGATTTTTTCCAATTACTTCTTTTGCATCATATCCTGTTATTTCCGTGAAAGCTTTGTTTACATTTAAAATAGTTCCATTTGGATCTGTTATTGTCATAGCTTCATGAGCATCAAATGCATAAGAGGCTACTCTTAGATTTTCTAAAAGCCTTGCTTCACTATCTATCAATTTGTTTAATATAAATATCAAAAATAAAAAAGACGATATCGCTAGTATCCACAAAAGAAGTGTTATAAAAAGTGCATTTGTTGCATCATTGTGAATTTTTGACACATTTTTCAAATAAACATCTATGATTTTAATGGAGAGCTTATTGAACTCATCGATTCTCTTACTGCTTACCTTAAACCACTCTTTTGCATCTTTGGCATTTAGTTTTCCTTGAAAAAAAAGATTTCTAAGCTTTTGTATATCTTTTTGTGCTTTAACACTAACAAAGTTGTTATAAAGAGATATATCTTCAAGCGAAGCATCTGCTAGAAATTCTTTTAAAAAATTTTCTTGAGCTATGATCAAAATCTCTATTTTTTTTGAATCTTTTTTTATAAAACTTTTTGACAGAAGTAGACTATAAACATAGGCTCTCTCCAAACCGGCATTCTCTTCAAGGCGCTGGAGCTTATATATATCCATAGAGTTACCATTATAGTTTAAAAAAGGACTTGAAAGTGTGCGTATTATTCCGATTAGATTTTTATTGATATTTGTATAATAACCTATCTCTTTTTTAAAGTCGATAGATGAATTCAAAATGGAATTTCTTGTATCTCGTAACAGGTGCAATTGCTTTAAGACATTTTTTATCTTAGATTTATTTTTATAAAATGATAATTGGCTTGCCATCTCCTTATTGCTTGAATAATAATCTAACTCAACAAGAAACTTGGCATATGCCTTATCTGTAAATCCTTGTTGCCTTAACAACTCTTCTCTATATTTTTCACTGTTTTTAGTTACTATATAGCCCGCACTCAAACCTCTTTCTAATTGTATATTATGCACAAATTGACTTATGGATTTTGTCATTTTTGATGAAAACAACAATCTTGAAGTCATATTTAATTCTTTATATTTCATAGATATAAAGTAAAAAGAAAAATAAACCAACGCAATAGTAGGAAGCAGAAAAATTAAAAAGATTCTAAATTTAAATGATTTTTGGAACACACACAACCCTAAAAAATATTTTGTTTACATGATTATTATAACATTATACAGTGCAAATAAATATTAATTATAACTTTTATTAAATCTTCACTCTTAAATCCATCGCTTTTGACAAAGAGAGCATATCCACATTTTCAAGATGAACTCCCGTAGGCACACCTTGAGCAATTTTTGTAAAAGCTATATCAAAATCTTTTAATTTATCCTCTATGAAAAGCATAACCGCGTCATTTGATAAAGATGGGGTGAGAGCGAATATCACTTCTTTAACATCATCTCCAAGCACCTCTTTAAGCTTTAGTATGCTCTCATTTTCAAGATTTTCCAAAACATGATATCTTCCGTCGAAAAGACCGTTTTTTTCAAGCACAAATATATCCTTGGCATTTTCCACTATACATATCTTGCTTCTATCTCTTTGCTCATCCAAGCAGATTTCGCAAATCTCATTTTCACTTATAGCTCCACATATTTGACATTTTCTGATGGATTTGACTGCACTTTCTATCGCATTTGAAAGCTTCATTGCCAAAAAAGTATCATCTAAAACTAAATGATAAGCAAATCTAAGAGCAGATTTTTTTCCAACAGTCGGAATGGCTTCAAAAGCTTCAACTAGATTGTCAAACTTTTCTAGTTTATGTTTCAATATTTATCCTTCATAAGTCCTGCCTATTTTGTCACTATTTTGAACTGATGAATACTTCTATCTTCAAAATAAGCATATTCAAGTGTAAAATTGTGTAATTGGACTATATTTTTTACTATATATAGGCCTAATCCCAAGCCTTTTTTTAAATTACCCGAGACAAATGGTTTAAAATACTCATCTATGCCCATGGGCAATTTTTTTCCTTTGTTTTCAAACACTATGGCTTTCTCTTCTGTTGTAACCTCTATTTTTTTATTTGTACTATGTTTTATAGCGTTGTCCATCAGATTTTTTATCGCCAATGCCATCAATTCAAAATCAGCCTTTATCTCAAAATCACTATCTATATCTACTTCAACAATTTCATCTCTTTTTTCACCATCTAACATCAACAAATCTATGCTATGCTCCATAATATGAACCAGATTGTATTCCCTAAAATTTGGTGTATAGCTTTTTGAAACGAGTTGTTCTATTTTAGAAAACTCATTTATCAAAATCTCTAATCTTTCGAAGATAGCTATAAGTCTTTTTTTCGCTTTTTCATCTTCAAGCATCTCCGAAACAATTCTTCCTTTGCCGATAGGAGTCTTTAGCTCATGCATAATCGTTCTTAGAAAAAGTTGTCGTGAGTTCATCAAAGCAGAAATTTTACGAACAGCTTCATCAAATTCATTTGCAACCTCAGCAATCTCATCATCTTGATCACTTTTACAGTCGATTTGCATATTTCCGCTAGCAAACTCTCTTATCTTTAAACTCAACTCTTTAAGCGGTAATATACTTCTCAATATGGATATATACATAGATACAAAGATGATTAAAGCTATGATAAAACCTATCCAAAGTTGCTCATCATTGCTCTTTACTCCCTGACTTTCCAAAAGAACACTTGCCATCATATTGTCCACCAACAAATAATACCTATCGTTATATTTTATAGATGAAAATCTGTTAAAATTGATGGATTTTCTAAAAAGCACAACACCTTTTGTGAGCACTGCATTTTTTAAATCCGGATTTTGGATTTTTTTCAAACCAAATGTGTGAAAATACTCTTCAATATTTTTAGGCGTATAGTTATTTTGATAAAGCGTAAATAGGTAATTTACAGATTGAAACTGTCTTTGTTTCATATACTCTATATTTTTTTCATCTTGATATCTTACCAAAAGGGTGAAAAACATACCAAGCAGCACGAGTGAGAAAACAAATATTATAGTAATCTTTGTGCTAAGAGATTGTCTCATCCGACCAACTTATACCCTATACCCCTCACAGAGTGTATGTATTTTGGGTTTTTCGAACTGTCTCCTATCTTGCTTCTTAATCGCCCCATTATAACATCCAAGCTCTTGCTGCCTTTGTCTTTTAAGGAGTTACAATTATACACCAATTGCTCTCTTGATATGGAGTAGCCATTGTGTTTTACCATATATGTGAGTATTTCGTATTCTGCCGGAGTGAGATTTAATGCTTCTTCTTTTAAAAATATCTGATGTCGCTTTTCATCAATCCTAAAATCACTGTCATTTCCTGCTCCACCTCCATCACCTTGTGATTTTAATTTTTTGTATCTTCTTATTAAGCTTTGAATTCTTGCATACATCTCTTTGGGATCATAAGGCTTTGGCAAGTAATCATCGGCACCTAATTGAAGCCCTATAACCTTGTCACTTATATCGCTTCTTGCACTAGAGATGATAATCGGTATATCGTATCTCTCCACTACCTCTTTGCAGACTTCCAACCCATCGATTCCTGGTAATGTCAAGTCAAGTATCAACAAATCGTAATTTTTTATTCCGGCACTCAATCCAAGATATGGATCTTCGTAATTTGTGATTTTTATATTGTATTTAGCCAAATACTCGCTTAAAATCTCCGCAAATTCCGTATCGTCTTCTATCATTAGTACATTTATCATACTTAAACCCTTAGTATATAGTTGTGTAATTATACCATTTTATGTTTAATTGAAAAATAACTATAATTTTGATAAAATTGCACCTTCTAAACAACCCTACACGAAAGAGAAATAAATTGGATATAGAATACTATGAAATACTTGAAATAACCAGAGATGCAGATAGTGGTGCCATCAAAAAAGCATATAGAAAACAGGCATTAAAATACCACCCTGATAGAAACCAAGGAGACAAGGAAGCAGAAGAAAAATTTAAACTTGTCAATGAAGCTTATCAGGTTTTAAGTGATCCGCAAAAAAAAGCTACTTATGATAGATATGGAAAATCGGGACTAGATTCTCAGGGATTTAGCCACTTCTCAGATATGAATTATGAGGATATAATGGGTGATTTAGGGAGTATATTTGAATCTGTCTTTGGAGGTGGATTTAGTGGAGGTTTTGGAAGTGAAAGAGGAGAAAAAAGCCAAAAATATCATCTCGATTTAGAATCAGAAATAACACTAGAATTTAATGAAGCTGCTTTTGGTTGCAAAAAAGAGATAAAATTCAGCTATAAAAAACCTTGCGATGCGTGCGATGGTACGGGAAGTGCTGATAAAACCACGCACAAGTGTCCCGATTGTGGCGGCAAAGGTCAGGTTTTTTATAGACAAGGATTTATGACTTATTCTCAAACTTGCCCAACTTGTGGCGGAAGCGGACAAAGCATAAAAAACAAATGCTCTACATGTAGCGGACACGGATACACTACGGTAAATGATAAGGTCAGCATAGATATACCTGAGGGCATAGACAACGATAACCGTATAAGAGTTGCAAATAAAGGAAATATTGACGAATACAAACGAAGAGGCGATCTATATATCTTGATAAAAGTCAAAGAAGATGAACACTTCGTAAGACACAATGATGATGTATATATAGAAGTTCCTATTTTCTTCACGCAAGTAGCCCTAGCCCAAAGCATACAGATACCAACACTAAGAGGACAAACTACACTTGAACTTCCTATGGGTGCCAAAGATAAGCAGCAGTTTATATTTAAAAAAGAGGGTATCAAAAATGTGCACTCAGGGAAATTAGGAAGTCTGATAGCACAGATAAAAATCCAATATCCTAAAAAATTAAATGGTGAACAAAAAGAACTGTTGGAGAAACTTCAAGACAGTTTTGGTATAAAAAACAGACCAAATGAAGATGAAAATTTTGGCGGAGTATTTGAAAAGATAAAAGGTTGGTTTAATTAAATATTTCTTTTCTTATAATGACCAAAAGATACCCTACAAAATCATAACAAACAAAAAATTAAAAAATTTATATATCACCATAAACCCCCATCTGGGGGTAGTCATCAAAAATCCAAATTTTTCTTTAAAAGAGATACAAAAAATCGTAAATAAAAAATCAAAATGGATATACGACAAACTACAAACCACACAAAATAGGTACGATATATTAGAAATATATGAAAAGGAGGGTAAGGTTCTATATCTTGGAAAAAAAGAGGCTCTACATGTAGAGGTATTGGAAAATTTTTATAGAACGCAAACAAAAGATATAGTGCTTTTGGAGATAGAGAAAATATCCACTAAAATGAATTTAAAACCCTCAAAAATATCTTTTAGAAAGACAAAAAGACGATGGGGAAGTTGCAGCCATAAAAATGAGCTAAGCTTCACTATATCTTTGGCTCAACTACCCATAGAGTGCATCAGATATATAGTCATACATGAACTATCTCACATACTTCATAAAAACCACAAAAAAGAGTTTTATAAAACCATAGAGAAACAGATGCCAAACTTTAAAAAGCAAGAAGAGATTTTAAAAAACTACTCACCTGCTATAAGCTAACCTCTTTCACCTTTAAATTTGAAGCCTTTTTCCATCTCTATCGCTTCATCTCTGCCGTATACTATAATATCTGTGTCCACTTCTATCTCTTTTGAATTGATCTTATCCGGATAATCTACAAAATTCAAGATATGTTTTATGGTATTTAACCTGGCTTTTTTCTTATTATTGCTTTTGATTATCGTCCACGGAGCATATTCTGTATGAGTGGAGCTTAGCATCATAAATTTTGCAAGTGTGTACTCATCCCATAATTTTTGACTCGCTTTATCAACAGGGGAAAACTTGTACTGCTTGAGCGGGTCTGTCTCTCGCGCCTTAAATCTTCTTGCCTGCTCATCCTTGGATACGGAAAAATAAAACTTAAATATCTTCGTTCCGCTTTCGACAACCATGCGCTCAAAATCCGGTGCATCTTTGAGAAACTTATGGTGCTCTCTTTCGGTACAAAAACCCATAACAGGCTCGACCATAGCTCTGTTATACCAACTTCTATCGAACAGCACAATCTCACCTGCACTTGGGAGATGCTTTGCGTATCTTTGGAAGTACCACTGAGTTCTCTCTTTTTCATTTGGCTTTTCAAGCGCTACTATCCTAGCACCCCTTGGATTCAAATGCTCCGTTACTCTTTTGATGGTTCCACCCTTGCCCGCAGCATCTCTACCTTCAAAAATTATGAGGTATTTCAAACCCTCATCTTTTACATGGTTTTGAAATTTCAACAATTCAACTTGCAATTTCCTCAACTCTTTTTCATATTCTATGGTCTCTTTTTTGACCCAAACTTGCTCTTTTCCTTTGTGATTATCTGACATCTTTTAACTCCCCTATTTTTCACTTTTTTTATGTTTTTTAGCAAAACCTGCACCTTTTTTTACCTTTGCAATCAGACCTAAATCATCTATATATGAACGAAAATCCATATCTTCTTTATGCATTTGTGCAAAACATGTAACTATGACAGCTATCGTATTTGGTACCTCGCCTTTTTTCTTGTAGGCTTGTATATTTTTTTCACTAACTTTTATAAGTTTACTAAATTTTGGAAGAGTTATTTCTGCATCTAGCAGCAATTTTTTGAAATCGATAAATGTCATAAAAATCCCCCGACTGAAAAATTTTACATATTATATCAAATTTATTGACAAAAATATATAAAAGATGTATAATTACCATAATTTATTACTATTAGTAATAATTAATAAACAAAAGGAAAAAATATGTCAAAAACTCTGAAGAAAAAGGTTGTTTCCAAGATAGTTAAAAAAGCAACTAAAAAAGCAGTCAAAGGAGATATTGTATCTAAAAAAGATGCAAAAAAAGTTGCCAAGAGAGTTCTAAAAAATGTTTTAAATAAAAAATTTACAAAAAAGCAAAAAGCGAAAAAAGTCACGAAAAAGTTATTGAAAAAATAGTCTTATACTGTAGGGGTAGCTCTATTGTTAAATATTTACTATTATTATGTTAAAATACGCCTATGAAATTTTTAGAAAACACAAAATTAAAATACAAAATATTAAAGTTTATATTTAAAACTTCCACTCAGCCCATAAGATTCAAAGATCTCTTGGTTGCCAACGCATATCACAATGAAGGCATGCATGTTGACCCCGAAAAATTGGGCTTTAGGATGAAGATAAAAAACGCCTATATAGTCTATGCGATGGTGAGTATGGTAATTTTGTTGCCACTACTCGCTATCACTCATACAATTTTTGAAAAGATAGATTTTCATGCATCCATCATCGGAACAGCTCTTGTAACTTCTGCTTTTTTTATTGGATTTCAGTATTTTCATGCCTGTATCAAAGACAAGATGGCAAAACAGAGAATCAAAGATGCATGGAAAGTACATTTTCCATACTTCAGCTATGAAAAATATAGCAAAAAAGTTGAAGATATATTTAACGAAGCGATGAAAAAAGAGATCAAAAAGAGTGACCTACAATCTTTCGTTATGAGCCGACTTTCCGAGGAGTAGCTACTTTAACTCTCCCCAGTTTTTTCCTATCTCTACGGAGACCTTTAACGGCACTTTGAGTTTGTAGATACCCTCCATAATCTCCTTTGCTTTTTGTGAAAAAGCAGGTGCAATCTCATCTTTTACTTCAAATATAAGCTCATCGTGTATCTGCAAAAGAAGTTTTGATTCATCATCTATGATTGTTGAGACTATTTTATTCATAGCCATCTTTATAAGGTCAGCCGCACTTCCTTGAAATAGTGTATTTACCGCCTCTCTCAGATATGAAGCGTGTACCATTGCATTTGCATTTTCAAAGTCAAAATATCTTCTCCTATGAAGAAGTGTACTAGAGTAGCCTTTTTCCATGGCCTCTTGACCCACCTCTTGTAAAAACTCTTTAACTGTAGGAAAAGATGCAAAATAACTTTGTATATACTCTTTTGCCTCTTTTGTACTTACATGTATAGTTTGTGAGAGTTTTCTAGCTCCCATGCCATACAAAAGTCCAAAATTAATACTCTTTGCAACACCTCTTTTGTTTTTTGCATCTTGCTCGCCAAAAATCTTCAAAGCTGTCTCATAGTGGATATCTTTCCCATCTCTAAAAGCATTTACGAGTGCGTCATCTTTGCTAAAGTGCGCCAAAAGTCTAAGCTCAATCTGCGAGTAATCTATACCAACAAGCGAGTATCCTTTTTTAGAAACAAAGCCTGCCCTTACTTCTCTTCCAAGTTCACTTTTAACAGGTATATTTTGAAGATTTGGATTTTTCGAACTGAGCCTTCCCGTGGCTGTTCCCGTCTGCAAAAATGAAGTATGGATTCTGTTGTTTTTGTCTTTTAAACCAAGTTTATATAGAGGTTCTATATAGGTAGATTTTAATTTATAAATCTCTCTGTATTCTAAAATCTTTGGTACAATTGGATGCTCATCAAAAAGTTCATTTAATACTTTTTCATCTGTACTATACCCTGTTTTTGTCTTTTTAACTACTCGAAGTCCCAAATCTTCAAAAAGAACTTTTCCTAGCTGTTGGGTTGAATTTACATTAAACTCTAAACCACACAGACTAAAAATCTCTTTTTTTAGAGTCTCTATAACGCTTGAACTTCTTTTAAGCAAAACTTCCAAGTATCTGACATCTACTTTTATGCCCTCTTTTTCCATAATAAGCAGAGTTTTTATAAAAGGAAATTCCAAAGAACGAGCTAAATCAAGCAGATTTGGTTCTAAAAAATCTATAATTTTATTATAAATCTTGAGTGTCATCCATGCATCTTCACTAGCATATTTACAAGCGGACTCTATATCTACCGATATAAATGTTTCTCCCTTTTTGACAGTATCTTTAAATTTTACCATAGAGTGATTAAAAAATCTCAAAGCCAATGTGTCAAGTCCTATGCTTTTTTCCGGGTTTAAAAGCCAAGCTAGAATCATAGTATCTGCATATATATTCATCTCTAGTCCAAAGTTATTTTCGACAACAGCCAAATCAAACTTTAAATTTTGCCCAACCACTCTACATGTAGATATCTTTTTGATAGCAATTTTTGCATCATCTTTGCTAATTTGTGCGCCAACTCCTAGATAACTATGAGCAATAGGAACATAATAAGCCTCTTGTTCATTGAATGCAAAGGAGAAGCCAACTATATTTGCATTGTAAGCATCTAGTGAGTCTGTTTCAGTATCAAATGCTAAAAGTGTATTTTCTTTTATGTTATCATCAAGCACGGTAAAAAGTTTCTTTTTGGTATCAAGCAAAATTGAGCTAAAATCTACTCTTTTTTCTATTTTTTTTACCGGTGCTATATCTATCTTTTTCAATATATTTTTTAGTCCGTATTTTTGAAGCTCATCAGCTATCTTGGCTAAAGGCTGGTTTGGCGGGAAGTAAAAACTCTCAAACTTATCGGATATATCCAAATCTCCATAAAGCTTGACTAGTCTTTTACTCAAAAAAGCATTGTCTTTGCTTTCTAAAAGCAATCTTGCCGCCCTGGGATTTCTCACTTTGTCTATATTGTCATATATATTTTCCAAAGAATCAAATTCATCTAAAAGCGTCTTAGCGCCCTTTTGCCCTATGCCTTTGACTCCGGGAATATTATCTGCACTATCACCAACTATACTAAGATAATCACCTACTCTGTTTGGATATACTCCAAATTTTTCCAAACATCTTTGCTCGTTTATATCCATCTTTTTAATAGGGTCATAAAGTGTGACTATATCATCATCTATAAGTTGATACAAGTCTTTATCATGGCTTACTATGCGGACTTTTATATCATTTTTCTTAGCAAATGAGACTGCTGAGGCTATCACATCATCTGCCTCATATCCCTCTTTAAAATAGCATTTAAAACCCATGTTTTCTATCCAAGAAATTGCTACGGGAAGTTGTTTTTTTAAATCTTGTGGTGCTTCCGGTCTAGTTGCTTTGTAGTTTGGATCAATCTCATGTCTAAAAGTTTTTCCTTTTGCATCTAAGGCAAAAAGTATGTAATCACTTCCTAATTCACTTTTTAAAGAGTATATAAAGTTTGCAAATCCTGTTAAAAGTCCGGTAGGAAAACCATCACTATTTCTAAGATTTGGCAATGCAAAATAGTTTCTAAAAAAAAATCCAAATGTATCTATAATTGTTAATACTTTCAAAATATCTTCCTATAGTTCTTCGATTGTGTCTAAGAACAGTTGTGTATCCATTCCCTCTTTTTCTAATAGAGCAACTGCCATGTTGACACTTCTTTCACTTAGTGGCGAGTTTATAGGTACAGCCGTTTTTAAAATCTTCAAAACAAGTGAAAAATCTCTCAACTCTTCTGCTTTTTCATAATCATCTGAAAACCTGATTATTTTAACCATCTTCTCATCAAATCCCCAATGTTGAAATATTTCTGAAGTTACCTCAGCAGTTGTAGCCCCTACATACATTTTCTCAACATTTGCTATACTGTATGCTGTCTGTATTTCAGATCTAAATTGATACACCTCATCATTTCTTACTATCTCATCAGCTATCAAAATCTTACCTGTTTCTTGAAGGAGGGCTGCCAAAAAGAGATCATCTACTTTACCGGCATCAACTTTCTTATACCATTTCATAATAAGCGCACTTTGCAAAGATGATATGTGTACAAACTCTTCAGGGCTCACACCATAAGGCTCCATATCTACCCCTAAAAGTTTTTTGACAGATATACTTGTTACTAGAGATCTTGTAGTAGACATACCAAAAAGTGAAATAGCCTGCAAAACACTCCTTATCTCTTTGCGAAAACTGTAAAGTGGTGAATTTGCAACTTTCAAAAGATTCGCAACCAACATCGGATCTGATTCTATAGCCTTTGCCAAATCACCTATCCCGCTATCTTGATTTGAGCAGATACTATTAATTTGTCCTAAACTCTTTGGAAGTGGGGGAAGTGATCTTATCCTATCTGTTATATCATTTATCATTTTTACTCCTAATTGACCTTACAAACTTATAAGTACCTAACCATAAAGCTACAAAAGCAGAACTTTTTGAGAAAGTAGTACGTAAGGTCAACTCTTAATTTCTTTATCTAAAAATTTTCCTGTGAAACTTTTAGTTTTTTTGTGATTTTTTGCCAGCTCTTCAGGGGTTCCCGTAGCTACTATTTTTCCGCCATAGTTACCACCCTCGGGTCCCATGTCTATCACATAATCGCTGTTTTTTATTATATCCATATTATGCTCAATAACCAACACACTATTGCCTAAATCCCTAAGATGGTGTAAAACTTTTGTTAATCTGTCTATATCCGCAAAGTGAAGCCCAGTAGTAGGTTCATCAAGTATATACAGGGTATTGCCCGTATCTCGCTTGCTCAACTCTTTTGAGAGCTTTATCCTTTGAGCTTCTCCCCCGCTTAGCGTTACTGCATTTTGTCCAAGAGTGATGTAACCTAATCCGACATCACACAGTGTTTGAAGTATCTGCCTTATCTTTGGAATTGGCCTAAAAAACTCATAAGCCTCCTCTACACTCATCTCCAACACATCTGAGATTGATTTACCTCGGTAGAGTATCTCTAGTGTTTGGGCATTGTATCTTTTACCTCTACATGTATCGCACTTAACTAAGATATCTGGCAAAAAGTGCATTTCTATCTTGATTTCTCCCTCACCTTGACATTTTTCACATCTTCCGCCTTTGACATTAAAAGAGAACCTTCCGATCTTATAACCCCTTAGTTGCGCCTCTTTTGTCTTTGAAAAGAGAACTCTTATCTCATCCATCACACCTGTATAAGTAGCCGGATTACTTCTTGGAGTTCTGCCTATCGGACTTTGGTCAAGGTATATCACTTTATCAAGTTGTTCTAATCCTAGACACTCCACACCTGAGACTTTTTTTACTTTTCTTGCTCTGTTTAAGAGCTCTTTGGCAACAGGGAGCAAGGTTTGAAGTACCAAAGAACTCTTTCCGCTTCCACTGACTCCTGTAACACTGACTAGATTTCCTAGAGGAATTTTGACATCAAGATTTTTTATATTGTTTACATTGACATTTTTTAATTCTATCCATCTGTCTTGAGGTGTATCGTGCTTATACTCTATCTTTTTAGTACCGTTTAGGTATTGGGCTGTTAAAGTATCGCTTCTTTTTAACTTTTTAAAATCTCCGCTAAAGATAATCTCTCCGCCAAATTTTCCAGCTCCCGGACCAATATCAACTATAAAATCAGCCGCACCTATCGTCTCCTTGTCATGTTCTACTACTATGACGCTATTGCCTTTTTCTTGAAGATCTCTTAGCGTTTTTATTAGTTTGAGTGTATCTCTTTCATGCAGTCCGATACTTGGCTCATCTAACACATACATGACACCCGTGAGTCCACTTCCGATCTGCGAGGCTATTCTGATTCTTTGAGCCTCTCCTCCGCTTATGCTTCTCGCATCTCTACCCAAAGAGATATATCCTAAACCTACATTATATAAAAAAAACAGTCTCTCTCTCACCTCTTTTAGTATAGGTTCTGCTATCATTTTTTGTTGAGCGGTAAAATAATCAAAATTTTTCTCATCTTGAAAAAATTCCAAAGTTTTATCAATGGGCATTTCGAGTATATCGCCTATGCCTTTGCCTCCTACTTTTACTGCTAAGTGCTCTTTTTTTAGTCTATGGCCACCACAGTTATCACAAACTTTTTCACTCATATACTCACCGATATCTTTTTCATCTTTTAGCATATTATATGCTATCTTGATAACTCCATCAAATTTTTTTCTAAGCCTGTGTCTTTTCCAAGTAAAAACTGCATCTTCAACTCCACCGTGCAAAATGGCCTTTTTTTGGTGCTCTTGGAGTTGATTAAAAGGAACCTTCGTGTCAATCTTACTAGCCTCACAAAAAGCTTTTAGATATTTTCCATAGTAACTCTTGTTAAAACCATAAAATATCTTTATTGCACCCTCGTCCACACTCCTGTCTTCATCTATGATTTTTTTCATATCAAGCGTATATCTTATGCCTAATCCATCACATATAGGACAGGCACCTTTTGGTGAATTAAATGAAAAAGAGAGCGGTTCTAGAAGATCAAAACTGATCTTACAATCAAAACATGCTCTGTGTTCGCTATAGTGAATCAAAGAACTCTTAAGCCCCAATTCATCGCTATTTAACACCTCAATTTCAATCTCACCATAGCTCTCTTTTAGCGCTTTTTCTACATCACTCGCTATTCTACTCTCATTTTCATCTCTTAAAACAACTCTATCTACTATAACTTTAATAGTATGTTTTTTTGTTTTACTAAGTTCCATCTCTTCATCTAGTCTAACCATCACACCATCTACCAAAGCTCTGACATACCCTTTATGCCTAAGAGATTCTATCAAATCAGCAAATGTGCCTTTCTTTTCTCTTATCAGAGGAGCCATCAAGACCAATTTTGAATTTTGAGGTAGTTTAAGTATCTGCTCTATGATATCTGCTCCACTCATAAAGGAGATTGGTTTGCCACATTTATGGCAGTACTGAGTACCTACTCTAGCAAAAAGAAGTCTAAAATAGTCATATATCTCTGTTATCGTTCCCACGGTTGAGCGTGGATTTTTACTAGTTGTTTTTTGGTCTATCGCAATAGCAGGAGTTAAACCTTCTATCTTATCAACATCAGGTTTGCCTACTCTATCTAAAAACTGCCTGGCATAAGAAGAGAGAGACTCTATATATCTTCTTTGTCCCTCTGCATAAAGCGTATCGAATGCTAGCGTACTTTTTCCACTTCCACTGATACCTGTCACTACGACCAATTTATTCTTTGGAATTTGCAAAGTTATGTTTTTGAGATTATGCTCTTTCGCGCCATATATTTTTATCATTAAATTCCTGTCAAAAGCTTATTTAGTGTTAAAGCAAACAATACCACATATAAAATCATCAACAACTTCTTTTGCAAATCTCTTCTTACTACATGTGAACGCTTTGCACCAAAATATACTCCTACCAATGAACCAAGACCAAGTATTATGCCTGAACGATAGTCCATCAAACCATGTATAGAAAAACTGATAAGTCCTGAAACTGAGGAAAATACAACAAAAAGAAGTGAAGTGGAGACAGCTCTTTTTATGTCAAAATGCAAAAATCCGACCATAATAGGTGTCAAAAACAGAGCTCCGCCTATACCGATGCTTATAGCAATCATACCAACAAAGAAACCCACTAAAAATAGAAGCACTTTTGATTCATTTGGAGCATCACTTGGCTCTGCGGGAGCTTTAAAAAATTTATATAATGATCCCAAGAGAGATACGGCAAAAAAACTAAGCAATACATAAGAGGGCAAGTAAGAGACTATATAACCGCTAAATTGGGCACCTATAAATCCCCCTAAGCCAAGAACTATACCGTTTTCAAGCCTCAGCATTTGGTTTTTATAATTTACAAATGAACCAAAAACAGAACTAAATACCATCAAAACAATAGATATGCCAATAGCCGTTTTAACATCATATCCCAAATAGATAAGACTTGGCACCAAAATAGTACCACCTCCTATACCGAAAAAACCGGATGCAAAACCAACAAGTGCACCCAAGATTATCAAAATTACAATCATTTGTCTATCCTTTTAAAAGAGACATTCTACTATTTAAGCTCTTAATAAACAATTTAAACTATAATATAGCCATTAGACTTCTTGCGCAAAACATAAGAGCAGGGGTTGTTTAAAATAAAGAGGTTTTATGAAAGAAGCTGTAAAAGAAGCTGTAAAAATTTTTTGTGAAAATATACTTGGGCTCGAGTTAGAAGATGCAAAAACTATAGGAAACAACTTTTATGGTGCATCTATCCCTATATATGAAGATGGAAATGAAAAAAATTTGTTTCTTTTCTTCAAAAAACCAACCCTCAACAAGATAGCTAAAATTCTTCTTCTTGAAGATAATCTAAACGAAGATGAGCTTGATGACCTTCTTAAAGAGGTATCAAACCAAATAATAGGAATAGCAAAAGTAAAACTTGAAGAAAAAAATCAAAATATAAACTATAAATTAGGAACACCGGAGTTCATAGGTCATATTTCTGCTACTATGCCTATAAAATTTAAAGATAATTTATTATATAAGATAAAAAACAGAACTTTCCTTGTTGCTATGGAAGCTCAAAATTATGACACTCAAAACAGTAGGGTAAAATGAATCAAGAAGATAAAGAGTATTTGGAGAAAAAACTACTATCAGGTTATGAAAATTTACTTGATATAAATGTTGATTTTATAGCGGAACTTGGTACAACATTTCTCTCTATAGATAAAATTTTAAAATTAGAAAAGGGATCTGTTGTAGATTTGGAGAAACCTGCTGGAGAAAGTGTGGAACTCTTTATAAATAAAAAAATCTTTGGCAAAGGTGAAGTTATGGTGTATGAAAAAAACCTTGCAATCAGAATAAATGAGATACTAGACTCAAAAAGTGTAATACAATACTTCAAAAAAGAGATATAATACAAAATGAAATCTTTAATACTCTTCTTGACAATCGCAATTCAGATATTTGCAGCAAACCTCTTAACCTACAATCTTTATAACAGAAGTGACCGTGTTGATGTAATGCTCTCTTTTGATTCACCATATGACGGTCAAATTTTTCAGGAAAACAAAGGTGATACAACAACACTAAAACTTAATAATCTAAGTTTTAACAAATTGATTACAAAAGATATAAACTCAAAAATTGTACAAAAATTGACGATAAAACCAGATAAAAACTCTCTTCTAATCTCAATCAAAAGTAAAAACCAAATAGGTGTAATTGCTTCAAAAACAACTGATGGATTTGGACTAAGAATAAGAATCAAATCTTTAAACAAACCAAAATACAAAACTCAGACCACAACATTTTTGTCACAAAATACAAAAAAAGCCATGTATGCAAACGACAACCTACTCGACACAAGATATATCATCGTAATAGCGATACTCTTTTTTATGATAATTATCATGCTTTGGATAAAAAAGAGATATACAACAAAAAATCTATCATCTTCCAAATCTTGGCTATTTAAAAAATCTAGAAACAATCTGATGGATATCAAGGTGATTTATAAGAAACAGATTGATCCGAAAAATTCTGTCATCCTTCTAGAGTTTGAAGACAAAAGATACTTAGTGATGAGTGGTAACTCAAATCTACTTTTAGACACATTCGGAGAAAGTGAATTAAAAGACAAAAGTGAATTTGAAAAAGCATTTGAAGACAATAGAAAAAAACTAGATGATTACCTAAAATTGCAAGATCAAAAGTTGGAGAACTACAAAGAGAAGGCTTCGAGTGATTTTCATAAGGAATTTGAATTTTACAAATGATAAAAGCAAGTGAAAAAAATCAGAGAGTAAAATATATGAGACTTTTGGAAAAATTTCTAAAGAGCTCGATAACTATATTAAAACTAGAAAATTTCAATTATGATTTGTTTGAAAAAAGATCACTTAAGATATATAATTTAATCAAAAAAATAGACAACATAAGAGTTGACTCCGGATATTTTAAATCTCTGCAAATTTTTGCAGAACTGACTATGGCTACT
The DNA here is from genome assembly GCA_027050775.1 of Campylobacteraceae bacterium. GTDB lineage: Bacteria > Campylobacterota > Campylobacteria > Campylobacterales > Sulfurospirillaceae > JAADIZ01. The sequence continues at coordinate 97,690 of JALUBH010000020.1, forward strand.
CTCAAAAATGATAACTTAAAGACCGATGAAAAAAGAAACCTGCTTCTAAAAGAAGTAAACCTTATAGAAAAAAACCGAAATAAAAAAATCTACAAAAAAATTAAGCATAAAAATTCTCTACACAATGATTAACAAATCAATAGAATTTTTTACAAAAAAATACTTTACCTAAAAAAATTCTCTATAGCTTCTCTCATCCTTACGGTATCTTCTATCCTGTTTACTTTATCTCTAAATGCTGCTGCTTCAGGAAAACCTTTAGAGTAGGTGTGGAGATGCTTCCTGAAGATAAATGCTCCTTTAATACCATAAAAATCAAGCATATTATCATAATGCTCCAGAACTATTTCGCATATTTTTTCTTTACTTACTTTTTCAAGATTATTCTTTAACTGATAAAATATCCACGGATTTCCAACTGCACCTCTGCCTATCATCAAAGACTTACAACCGGTTATCTTTTTAACTTCATTTGCTTTTTCAAGACTTGTTATGTCACCATTGGCTATCACCGGTATATTTACAGCCTCTCTAGCACAGGCAATCGCCTCGTAATCCACCTTTGCTTTATATCTCCCAGCTCTTGTACGGCCGTGTATGCTTATAAAATCAGCTCCTGCGCTCTCGCAGGCAAGTGCAATTTTATCCGGTATTTTTTCGTTAAATCCTAATCTTATCTTTGCACTTACATATCTTTTTTGGGAATATTTTTTTATAGTCTCTATAACTCTTTGGACTTGAGAAAGATCTTGCAATAAGGCGGAACCGGCACATTGTGAAACTACTTTTGGCACAGGACAGCCACAGTTGAGATCAATACCGTCTATACTATCGATAGCATTTAAAATCTCCACGGCCTTTTTTATGGATTCTGTTTTAAAGCCTGCGATTTGGACTATATATGGAGATTCTAGTGAAGATTTTTTTAGCATATCGTATGTTTTTTTGGAATTATACACAAGCGCATTGGCACTAATCATCTCAGATATAGTCAAATCAGCACCAAATTTTTTAACCAATGACCTAAAAGGGAGATCAGTATAGCCTGCAAGTGGGGCTAATACATATATACCTTTGTCAAAATCTAACATTCTCTAAGATATTTGATTGTGTCTATATTTTTACCGTGATCTCTCAAGAATAGTAGAGTTTTAAATTTCAAAAAGTCTTCTTCTTCTGAGTTTTCTAAAATTTCTCTGACTTTATCTATCATTTCAAGTTCAAAAAGAGTGTAAAGATATGCATTTGCAGCTATATGACCTTTTTCATTGTAGAGTTTTTTGAAAAGCTCAATCAAATCATCAGGATTTAATTTTATTTTTATCTCCTGCGCTAGCTCAAGATAATCTTCACTGTTCGCATTAAATGTCTCAAGCATCTCTTTGATAGAGTTTATGTCCATATCAAAGTCATCTTCATCATCTAAATATCTCTCCATCATTCTTCTAAAGATATTTTTATTTATATGAAATTTGTATTTTTTAATTTCACTAAAAGTTCCTATATTTAAAAGCTCATTGTATGCCTTTTGGCACAAATCGTTCTCTAGATTTTCACAAGTTTTCAGTATAGTATATGCGTATTTTGGCTCACTTTTTAATCTATTTTCTTCATTTAATATAAAAAGATCGTTTGTTGGAGATAATTTAAACTTTTTCAAATCTTCATATTTACCATCCCTTATATTATCAACCAACATATAGCACTCTTTTAATTCTTCATTTTCGAGATTTTGAATATCGGCTTTTTTTACATAATTAAGTGTTTTGGATATAAAGCTAGGCAATTTAAAAAGATCGGTTTTAAACTTAAGACCACTCTTTTCTCCTAAAATAATCTTTTTAGAAACCTTTATGTATGTATCCAAATCTTTTTTAAGTGCTCTTTTATAGAAAAAATCTTTAAAAGCATAATAAGCCAAATGTGATACTGAAGCAAAAAATAGGACAATAACAGGCACAACAATCCATACGGCTACCGGCATAGAGAGGGACACGGTAAATATCTTTAGGGTATAGCTATCTCCATTAAAACTATAGACATAAAGTCCGATTGCCAATATATAAATAATTGATAACAATACATATCGTTTTATTCCCATTTTTTTACCACCTTTGTCTTAGTTGTTATTTGCTGATTTTTCTATAATCTCTCTACATGCTATACAGTATTTTGCATGTGGTTTTACTTTTAATCTTTGAAAACTTATATCCTCTTCACACATTTCGCATACACCATAAGTACCTGCGTTTATCTTTCCAAGAGAATATTCTATCTCGTGTAACTCTTTTGTTAACTGTTGATTTATAGCCTCTTCTATCATCCTGTCTGTACTTACAGCCGCATGGTCAGCCTCATCTCCAACATCATCATGCTTTAATGAAGATATACCTTTTAGCGACTCTTCTATATTTTTTAATATCTGTTTCTTTCTCTCAAGCAACATATCCTCAAAAAATTTTAATTCATTTTTTCTCATCTAATTCCACCTATTAATAATATTATCAAAACATATTTACTTATGATAAGGGTGATTTGACTTAATGCAAAACCCCCTATAAATTTGTTCAAATAATACTACTTTTGCAATCTTGTGTGCATAAGTAAGATTGCTTAAGCTTATGACTCTTTGAGTTTTTTTAAGAAACTTATCTTCAAAACCATACGCCCCACCAATAAAAAAATTTATATTGGCATTGTCATCAAATATCTTACTAAACTCAAAACTATCTATTTTTTTACCTTTAACATCTAAAGAGATGTTAAATCCTTTTAAAAAAGGTTCGTAAATCTTTGTATATGATATTTTAGCCTCTTTTTCACCTTTGCTTTGAGATTGAGCGACATTTTTGTCAAAAAGCACCATATCTTCTATTTTAGCAAATCTTTTAATCATCTTCATATACTCTTTGACTAAAACTTCAACTAGCTCACTTTTACTCTTCTCAACAGTAAAAACTTTGATATTAATTTCTTTCTCCTTTAACTTCCCTTATGCACTAAATCACATCCTCGGTGACATGGTGTGCAAGATTGGCCTTAAGTTTCAACTTAAAACTATCTTTATCATTTTGTAGGAATCTCAACATATTGGAAATCGTCTGTTTCAATTCACTTCTTTTGACAATCATATCAATCAAACCATGATCTAATAAAAATTCTGACTTTTGAAAACCCTCTGGCAATTCAGCACCGATGGTCTGCTTAATAACTCTTTGACCGGCAAAACCTATCAAAGCACCAGGTTCAGCGATAATTATATCTCCAAGCCAAGCAAAAGAGGCACTTACTCCGCCCATAGTAGGATCGGTCAAGAGAGATATATAAGGCAATTTATGGTTTGAAAGCTCCTTTAGGGCAGCTGCTGTTTTGCTCATCTGCAATAGTGAAAATGTACTCTCTTGCATCCTAGCTCCTCCACTTGCACTGACTATAACCAAACCTTGCTCTTTATCTATAGCTCTCTTGACTGCTCTTACTATCTTTTCACCTTCAACAGAACCTAAACTTCCGCCCATAAAACTAAAATCAAATACAATTATCTGTGTTTTAACACCATCTATCTCACACTCTCCAGCAATCGCTGATGATGTCCTTTTTGTTCTATTTTGTCCCTCTTGGATTCTTTTTTTATATGACTTTTTATCTACAAACTTAAGCGGGTCTACAGGAATAAGATTTGCATCCATCTCTATAAAACTACTTTCGTCAGTCAACTGTTTTATCCTTGTTTCTACATTTATTCTTAAATGAAAACCACATTTTGGACATACATTAAGCTGATTTTCCACCTCTTTATAATACATTAAAGATTGACAGCTTTTGCATTTTACCCAGTGTGTAGGTGCTTCACTCGGGGAGGGTTGTGTTCTTCTAAAATTTCCAAGAAAATCACCAAATTTCATAATATTTTATTCCCCCTTTCTAAACAATTGGGATATTCTATCGAAAATTTCCTTATCTTTGCTTATAACCAACAAACCATCTTCTATAATTTTATATAAATCATTGCACATATAGAGTCCAGCTTCCACATCATAAACCCTCATATCACCTTCATAAACTACAAAATTTACATCGTGAGCATAGGCCAAAGAGAGAGCAAATGCCCCAGGAGATCTAAATTTTATATTTTCTTTTCTAAATCTATCAAAAATAGTTTTAGAGCGATATACACGCTCAAAAATTCCTACTCTTGACATTGTATTCTTTTTTACATCTTCAAAAACCAAACTTCGCATATTGGCTTTTTGAAACAAATCTTCATCTTTATAAAAAATATCTCCATTTGCAAGGTTTACTATAACTCCGGCTACACATTTATCTTTATATTTCAAGGCAACAGATGTCCCGAAATACGGTATATTTGATGCAAAATTATCGCTCCCGTCTATAGGGTCTATAATGATGTCAAACTCTGAATCTTTTGGCAAGAAACCACACTCTTCCGAGTATATATTTCCAAATTTTTCCAAATTTTTTACAAAAATCTCTTCTGCAATCAAATCTACCTTTCGGCTGATATCTCCACCAGCACCCAAAGATAACTCTTCGCAAAGATATTCATGTTTATTTGAAGTTATAAATTCAAGTATTTCAGTATTTGCCTCAATAGCAGCATTTAAAAAAAGTTTCATTATTCTAACAAACTCTTTATTATATATTTTGCAGCATCTTTTCCCTCTTTTGCGGCAGTAACAACCAAATCGCTACCTCTTTTGCAATCTCCGCCTGCATAAACTCCAAGTTTGGTAGTTTGATATTCGTCTCCAACTATTATCTCTCCCCATTTATTTATATCTATGCCATTTGAAGCTAAAAAGTCTGGTTTTGACGGTGTGAATCCCAAGGCAAATATAACAACATTTGCATCAACTTTAAACTCACTTCCTTTTATAATCTCAACACTACTTCTTCCGCTACTGTCTTTTTTACCAAGAAGTGTTCTTTTCATTCCTATGCCGATAACCTTGTTGTCGTTATTTATAATTATCTCTTTTGGACTTACATTGTAGATAAATTTTACCCCTTCATCTCTAGCATTTTTAAACTCTTTTTTACTTCCGGGCATATTATGTTTATCTCTTCGATAAAGACAACTGACATCTTTTGCACCTTCCCTAAGAGCTGTTCTTACGCAATCCATAGCCGTATCGCCACCACCGATAACCACAACACTTTTATTTTTTACATTAAACTTTTTATCATAATTTTCGTTAAATAGTTTTTTTTGTATAGCTCTTAGATAATCGATAGCCATAAAGACATTCTGTGCATTTTCATTGTTGATTTTTGCTTTTCTTGACTTTTGCGCTCCAATACCTATAAAAACACTATCATTTGAGCTTACAATTTCATCAAAAGTTATATCCTTGCCTACATTTGTATCTACATGCAAACTCATCCCTGCTTCAATCAGCCAATCTATTCTTCTTTTAACTACCATCTTGTCTAGTTTAAATCCTGGTATCCCATAGGTCAAAAGCCCGCCTGCTCGAGAGTCTTTTTCATACATATTTACTTTTATACCGGCTCTCAAAAGATAAGTAGCAGCTGAAATACCGGCTGGTCCACTACCGATGATAGCCACTTTTTTATCGGTTGTAATTCCGGGAAAGAATGGCTTCATGCCTTTTTTAAAACCCTCTTCAGAGATAAAAGTTTCGATATTTCCAATAGTTATAGCCCCATGTCCGTCATTTAGAGTGCAATCTCCCTCACAAAGCTTTCCTTGCGGGCAAATCCTTCCTGTTATCTCTGGAAACGGGTTTGACTCATTTGATAGTTTAAATGACAAATTCAAGTCCATGTCTGCTGTTGATTTTAGCCAATATGGGATATAGTTATGCAAAGGACACTTGTTGTGACAATACGGATCACCACATTGAACACATCTGCTTGCCTGTATAGATGCATCTTCTTTGCCCAAAATATCATATATCTCTCTAAAGTCCTCTATCCTATCACTACTCTCTCTTTTTTTAGCACTGATTCTCTCTATATTTATAAATTCTTGCATAATTACTAATCTCCCTCATCTGGATTCAACGGTATCTTTTTCATGTTTTTTGGCATCACCATCCAAAAATCTCTCACATTGTGCCTAAAATCTTCCAGTATCGCTTTTGCCTTCACACTGTCTGTTTCATTTATATGAGCCCTTAGTAATCTCTTTAAAAAATGTTTGGCTTCATCCATCTCATCTATATCAACTCTTACAGCGATAACCAACTCTTGATTTAATCTATCGATAAACTCTCTGCCTTTATCATATACAAAAGCAATTCCACCTGTCATACCTGCGCCAAAATTCACACCTGTACTTCCCAAAATCGCAACAATTCCGCCTGTCATATATTCACAAGCATGATCACCGGTTCCCTCTACGACTACAGTAGCACCTGAGTTTCTCACGCAAAATCTCTCTCCAACTATACCGGCAACATAAAGCTTTCCACCTGTTGCTCCGTATAGACAAGTATTACCGGCACATGCATAATCTTCTCTTTGGAATGTCGGGGTTATAACAATTTTGCCCCCATTCATGCCTTTGCCGACATAATCATTTGCCGACCCTTTTAAATCAATCTTTATACCATTTGTTAAGAATGCGCCTAAAGACTGTCCTGCTGTACCTTTGAGTTTAAATACTATACTATCTTCTTTCAAGCCTTCATTGCCATAATATTTTGCAATTTCACCACTCACCAAGGCTCCAAAGCTTCTATTGATATTTTTTATTTCCTTGTGTATGACAACTTTTTGTTCTGGATTTTGTATAGCTTTATATACCTCTTTCAAAATATCTTTTTCATACTCATTTTTGTCATACGGGTTATTTCTAAGTTTTGAATGGGTATTTTCTCCTTCTATATTCATAAGAACAGAAGAGAAATCAAATTTTTTGGCCATGTCATCTTCTATCACTTTTAAAAGATCACTTCTACCGACTATCTCTTCTATGCTTTTGTATCCGAGACTTGCTAGTATTTCTCTTACATCTTGGGCCAAATATGTAAAAAAGTTTATCAATTTATCTACATTGCCTATAAAAAACTCTCTTAGTTTCTTATCTTGGGTAGCCACTCCGACAGAACATTTATTTAAATGGCATATTCTTAAGATTTTACATCCGAGCATAGTTAAAGCCAAGGTGCCAAAAGCATAACTTTCAGCTCCTAAAAGCGCTGCTTTTACGACATCTAAACCTGTCTTTAAGCCTCCGTCGGTTTGCAGATGCACCTTGCTTCTGAGGTGATTTGCTTTTAGAGCATTGTGTGCTTCACTGAGACCTAGTTCCCAAGGATTTCCTGCAAACTTTATAGAGCTAAGTGGTGCTGCACCAGTTCCTCCATCGCCGCCTGAAATGATAATCTTATCTGCATAAGCTTTTGCCACTCCTGCTGCTATCGTCCCGACTCCGGCAGTCGATACAAGCTTGACAGTGATAATGGCATCCGGATTTATCTGTTTCAAATCAAATATAAGCTGTGCCAAATCCTCTATAGAATAAATGTCATGATGAGGAGGAGGAGAGATGAGTGTAACTCCTGGAGTCGTATATCTAAGACTTGCTATAAGAGGTGAAACTTTATGTCCGGGAAGCTGTCCACCCTCTCCCGGTTTTGCACCTTGGGCTACTTTTATCTGTATCTCCTCTGCACTTCTTAGATACTCTGGCGTAACACCGAATCTACCGCTTGCTATCTGCTTAATCTTAGATCTTTTTATGCTTTTTAATCTTTGCGTTGCTTCTCCACCCTCTCCAGAGTTTGACATACCACCTAGCCTATTCATAGCCTCTGCCAATGCTTCATGGGCTTCAGGAGAGATAGAACCCAAACTCATAGCAGCAGTATTAAATCTTTTAAATATGCTCTCTGCTGGCTCAACATCATCAATATCTATAGGTTTTCTATCAGATGAAAACTCAAGAAAGTCCCGTATGACTTTTTTATCTCGACTGTTTATCAAATTAACCAAAGCATTATAATCATCCCTCTCGCCACTTTTTGCCAAAGTGTGTATGGCTTTTACTACTTTTGGATTAAAATCATGATACTCATTTCCATCTAAATATTTATAAAAACCTCCTATTTCCAATGGAAAAAGCCTCTTATTTATATCTATATCAAAAGCTTTTTTATGGTTAAAGTTTATCTTCTCTTCTATATCATCATAACCAAGACCGGGAAGTAGCGCATAAGCACCGTTAAAGCAATCCTTTACTACCTCATTTGAGAGTCCAATACAATCGAACAATGCAGAATTTCGATATGATGATATAGTAGCAATTCCCATTTTGGATATTATTTTTAACAAGCCCTGATTTATCGCAAGACTAGCATTTTTCAAACTGGTTTTTATCTCATATTTACTAAAATTTCTTCTTTTAGCCTCTTGCAAAACAGAGGCAAACAGCATATATGGATATATGGCACTCGCGCCAAAACCAATCATACAGGCACAAGAGTGCGAATCAAGAGCTTCACCGGATATAGCGATAATGCTCACAATATCTCTTATGCCTTCCTCAAGTAAAATCTCATGTATTTTTCCTATGCACATAAGCATAGGCATAGGTCTGTTTTTATCATCCATACCTCTATCATCAAGATATACCATCGTAATACCATCGTTTTTAACAGCCTCAACAACGTCATAAGCCAAATCTTCCAAGCTACCCTTTAAGTTATCTTCAAAAAGTGTAGAAAAAATTCGTGACTTATAAGATGGCATATATCTTGGCTTACTCTTATCTCCAAACGATTGCAAAACTTCTATCTTCTCTTGCATCAAAATTGGTGAGATTGTTTTGATTCTGATGGCATGTCCCGGGGCTTCTTCTAGTATATTGCTCAGTTTTCCAAAACCTGTATTTAGACTCATAACAATTTTCTCTCTTATCGGGTCTATCGGTGGATTTGTCACTTGTGCAAATTTTTGCTTAAAAAAATCGCTAAAATTTCTCTGTTTTTTACTAAATGCTGCCAAAGGTGTATCATCGCCCATGGAACCGACACCCTCTTTACCATCTTTCATCATCGGATTTATAACCATATTTAAAAACTCTTGGGTTATATTGAAAAATCTCTGAGAATACACAACATCATCTTTTTCATAATCACTTGTTTTTTCAAACGGTGTCTCAACATACTCTTGAAGGTAGATTAGATTGTTGTTTAGCCAAGTACCGTAAGGCTTTGATGATTTTATATAATCGTCTATATCTTTACTTTTCAAAACCTTGTTGTATTTTAAATCCAAACCTATAATCTGCCCACTTTGCAATCTTCCTTGCTCTTTGATATCTGAATCGGAGATATCTAAGACGCCATATTCACTTGTGATAACAATTCTGTTGTCATTTGTAATGATATACTTTGCGGGTCTTAGACCATTTCTGTCTAAAACACAGGCGATATATCGGCCGTCTGTAAAAGAGACGGCAGCCGGTCCATCCCATGGATCAAAGCTTATACTAGAATACTCATAAAACGACCTCAACTCACTATCTATGTATGGTGCATTTTGCCAAGGCATTGGTATAAGAGATCTGATTGATTTGAAAAAATCATATCCATTGGCAATCATAAATTCAAACATATTGTCCAAACTCGCACTATCACTAACATCATCACTTGTTATAGGAAATAGTTTTTGAAGTTCTTTATCTGAGAAAATAGAGCTCTTTAATGAACTGTATCTAGCTTTGATATTTGCTCTATTTGCAGATATGGAATTTATCTCTCCGTTATGTGCTAAAGTTCTAAAAGGTTGAGCCAATTTCCATTGTGGCAAGGTATTTGTAGAAAATCTTTGATGAAATAGAGCAAATTTTGTTTTAAAATTTTTATTATTTAGATCTTGGTAAAACTCTTTTATGTGAGTCGGCATAACCAAACCCTTATACGATATGACGGTATTTGAAAATGATGCAATATAAAAATCTTTATCTTTTTCAAGCCTCTTTTCGATCTCTTTTCTAGTTAGATAAAGGAGTGATTCAAATCTTTTTGTAGCCATTAAAGATGATGGCTCTATAAACACCTGTACTATTTTGGGCAAAAGCTCTAATGCTTGTTTTCCAAGTGCATCCGTATCAACCGGCACATCTCTATATAAAACAACTTTTAAATCATTTTTTGTACAGATACCGTCGATAATCTCTTTTTGGGATTCATCTTGCATAAACAACATACCAACCGCAAACTGTCTAGGCAAATCGACACCTAGTTTTTTTGCCTCTTTTTTCATAAAATCTTTAGGAAGAGAGAAGAGAAGTCCACTTCCATCTCCACTTTTACCATCTGCCGCAATCGCACCTCTGTGCATCATGCGCTCTAACGCTAAAACAGCATCTGTTGTATTTCGATATGTTGCAATATTGTCTATATTTGCAAGCAATCCAAAACCACAGTTATCTTTAAAACCAGTTATAAGATCCATTTAGCAACCTTTTATTATTTTTCTTTAAGAATGATGAATATACAATAAATTTGCTTAACATGTGGTAAATAACCAATTATTGGTTGTTTCGCAAAGTATCATTATCTTATTTAAACTTAATCTCTAATAAAAGATATTTTCGATAAAATTTCATCTATGCAAGGCTATATAATTAATATAAACAGAGCAAAAGATGAAGATTTAATCGTCACAATATTATCAAAAAATAAAAAATACACAACCTATAGGTTTTATGGAGCAAGACACTCAACTATAAATCTGGGATACAAGATAGATTTTGAATTGCAACATTCAATCAAATCAAAAATTCCACAACTTAGAAATATACTTCACTTAGCAACAAAATGGATATCACAAAGAGAAAAAATGTTTATCTGGCAACACTTTATAAAGCTTTTTTATACACACTTAAAAGATGTAGATGATATAGATGAATTTTATTTTAATTTGATTGAAAAATCATACAGTCTATGGGATAAACAAAACTCAAAAAGAGTTGCAATAGAGAGTTATGTAAAACTTCTTGAGTATGAGGGAAGACTGCACGATGATTTCATCTGTTTTAAGTGCGAAAATAGAATCAAAAATGAAATATCTCTTGTCAGGGCATTTTTGACTGCCCATAAAGAGTGTGTCTATACTCACAGCTTCAATGCTCTACATGTAGAGGAGCTTTTCTTAAACAAAAGCACACTTTTCTTTAGCGACTCAGATATAGATATACTATGGGACATAGTCTGTGAAGGGTTCTAGTCTAAATACTGCTCATCACAAAAACTAGATAAGTTGATATTTTCGAATGCTTTCCTTAATGATGTAAAAAGAGCATGATTCTCCTCTTCCATTTTTTTCAACATCTCTTTTGTCTTAGCCCTGTTGAGCGGCATTTTTACATCGAATCTCATACTAGGACAAGCTTCATCGCTAACTAACGGCATATTAGCCTCTTTAGCTTGATCTATAAGCTGTCTCTCTCTTATATGTATGAGCGGTCGGATCACTTCTAATCCATTTTTTGCTCTATAGATTGGAGGCATCGAACGAAGGGCGCCATTATATGAAAAATTCATAAAAAAACTCTCTACCGCATCATCAAGATGGTGACCGAGTGCAAGCTTATTGTAGCCATTTTCTAGTGCATAACTATAAAGTGCTCCTCTTCTCATACGCGAGAAAAAACTACAAAATGAGGAGTTTTCCCTTATCTTCTCTTTTGCCAAATCATAAATCTTCGTATCATAAATTTTATGAGGTATGTTGTTTTTCAAACAATAATCATGAAGTATCTCTAAATTTTCACCCATCCCATATGCAACGGTAACTGCTTGAAACTCAAAATCAAATGGTACAACACTATGCATATGTTTTAGCACATGTGCTAGTGTAAGTGAGTCCTTTCCACCGCTGAGTCCAAGCAAAATCTTATCTCCTTCTTTGATAAGATTATATCTAGCATTTGTCCTGCCTGTGATTCTGAGAAGTTTTTTACTTAGTTTTATCAATTATTTTATCCACCATAGAAATTATAAAATCTGCACTGATTTTCGCTGATGACTCTAAAAATTTATCAAAATCAAAGCCAGCATCCATATCGGCCGCATCGCTGATTGAGCGAAGTATAAAAGAGGGTACATCAAGAGCATTGCAAACCAAAACAACGGCTGCTCCTTCCATCTCCAAAGCTCCTGCGTCAAATGTTTTTTCTATCCATTGTTTTCTATTTGAATCGCAAACAAATTGATCACCTGTTGCTATAATTGTCTCTTTTAGTGAGAGTTTTTTCTCAATCGCCACTTCTTTGGCTATATCTATCAACCGCTTATCAGTTTTTTCATAAACAGAACCCTCGGGCACATATCCAAACGGGTGTCCAAAAGCAGAGATATCCAAATCATGTTGAGCTAGCTTGGTAGCAACAACAAGATCTCCTATCTGTAATTCATCACTCACAGCACCTGCAACACCACTAAAAAGTAGCTTTTCGCAATTAAATTTCTCTATCATGGTTACTGCTGTTATCGCAGCATTTACTTTTCCTATTTTACTATATGCTATAACCAATGTATGTTCGTTATACTTAACAACATAAAAACTATTTTTTGCATACTCTACTAACTTATACTCTTTATAATGTACCAAAAGTGGTTCAATCTCTTCAGGCATTGCGCCCATAATTGCTATATTCATTTTATTGTCCCCTTTTTTAGGAGCAAAGCTCCTAAAAAATTCCTCGCGACTGAAGCTACTGCTAGCGCAGAGAAATTTACTATTTATTTTTACTAAAGCTTTGGCTTCGCCAAGAAAATTAGTTACTAACTAATTTTAGAATCTAATACTCTCTAAGTAGGTATTTTTGTGTATCTGAAAGCTTCTTGTCTATACTTAGTGTTAAATTTTCTTCTTCAAAAAGTTTTGCTCTTTTGATAATCTGTGCTTTTGCATTAACTACGCAAGACCCACCCCAAAAGCCTAAGCCATCTTCAAAACCAACACGATTTACAAATACAACATTTGCACCGCTCAAAAGTGCAGTTGAACACAATAAAGACTCCCATTGCTTCTGAATTAAGAGTCCATCATCTTCAAAACCTCTTGAAGGAGAATTAGAAATTACAATTACCATATCTGGCTTTTCATCTGCTATCTTTGCTATTATGTGAGCATTATAAAGCTCTTCACAAATAACGATAAAAGCTCTTCCAAATTTTGTTTCAAAAGACTTAACTTCCCCACCCTTAAAGAAAAAGCGAGCCTCTTGGAAAAGTCCATAATTCGGGAGAGTAGTTTTTTTGTGTACTTTCAAGATTTGACCGCCTGAGCAATAAAATGCACTATTGAAAAACTTATTTTCCTCTTTCAAAACAGCACCAAAAATCAAATCATATGATTTTGAGAACTCGGCAAATTTATTTATTTCATCCAAAGTATAGGCATCTTCAAAAACAGCATCTTTTAACATATATCCATTTAATGCAAGTTCAGGAAAAAACACCAAATCACTTTCTTTATCCACACTCTTAAAATAAGTCTCAAATTCATCGAGTGATATTTTTTTTAATTTTGGTGATATCTGTGCTAATGTTAACTTCATTTAAACTCCGATACAGCCTTTTGCAATGAATCCATATCTGTGATAGACATAGTCTCTTTTTGTGTTATTTTTTTATTTATGCCCTTTAATACACTTCCACCAAACTCTATAAACTTATCAGTTTTATCTTCGATATATCTTATAGACTGTTTATATAAAACGGGGCTTACCAACTGAGCATTCAAGAGCTCTATCGCATCCTTTTTTGTTTCATAATATCTCGCAGTTACATTCGATACAATCGGAGCATCAAAATCATCCTTTATAAAATTTTGTAGATAAACACCTAGCTCTCCTTGGGCACTTTGGAGTATAGGGCAGTGACTAGCTACTGACATATTTAGCAACATCGCTCTTTTTGCTCCTGCGTCCTTAAACTTCTTTTCCATACTAGCTAAATCTTTCTTATCACCTGCAATCACAATTTGTCCGTCACAATTGAAATTTGCAGCCCATATCTGCTTGGAGTTTTTCTGTGCAGCTTTCACTATTTCTTTGGTTTTTTCATCACTTAGTCCAAGCAACACCATCATTCCTGCATCTTTTCCTTCGCAAGCTTGAGCCATAAATTTGCCTCTGTTGTAAACCAACTCTACAGCATCAAGATAATCCAATGCTCCGCTAGAAGAGATAGCTGAAAATTCGCCTAAAGAGTGTCCTAAAAAAACCTCTGGTTTTAGACCAACTTCTTTTGCAAAAAGTTTATATGCTATAACACTAACAAGCAAGATAGCGGGCTGAGCAAATTGAGTAAGTTCTAGCTTTTCGTTCTTTGTAAAAAGTAGCTCTTCAAAATCAATATTCAACCTCTTGCTTGCTTTTTCAATTATATCTTTTGCTGTTTGAGAGTTATCAAAAAAATCTCTACCCATACCAATTTTTTGACTTCCTTGACCAGGAAATATCGCTATATATTTCATATTTTTCCTTCTTCCAATCCGTATTCATTTATCTTTTTTCTAAGTGTATTTCTATTTAAACCAAAAGCTTTACTCATAGAAAGCTGTGAGCCGAATTTTTTAAAACCACTTTTGATAAGAGGAACATCAAAAAGATACAAAAGCTCTCTATAATCATTTCCCGTACCAATTTCTTCATACAAAATATCTTCAAAAATTTCCAACATATCTTCTTTGGAAAGTAAGCTTTTAAAATAGGCTTTATATATGGATTTCTTTAAAGAATAACAATTTTGACTTAAATCCAAGTCTAGATCTTTCAGATTAAAATCGATAGATAAATCACCAAAAATTTCTTCTGCCTCACTCAAAAATAGTTTAGAAAGAGCTTTGACATCTTCACTTCTTTTTCTTAAAGGCGGTATATATATCTTTAAGCTAAAAAAATCATCTTCTACTTTTGTACTTAGATTTTTTTGTGAAGTGGCTATAAATTTAGTTTCATTTACACTAAATAAGTTCTTAATCTTTTCAAAACTACTGATTTTATCAAAATTTTTAATTATCAATCTATCGTTTAATTCTATCGCTTTAGTAAGCTTTTTAAAAGATGAAGCGTCAATTACGGGGGCATCCTCGTAAATGTATTTTGCTAGACTCTTTTTTCCAACTCCCGCCTCTCCTGTTATGATAACATTTAAATTTAAACTTTTTAGTAAATTTGCTGATTTTAGGGCTTCAAGTGAAGCCCTAGATTTTGCGATGTAGCTATTTTTAGCCACGATATTTTTGCTTTTTTAGCAAGAGCATGAATGCGAGTCATCTTCTGTTGTGTGACAACTGTCACCTGTACCACATCCACAACCGCCTCCCTCAGGAGCACCAACATAGCCTTGAATCAACTCTTGCGCAGTTGCATCTCTTACCTCAACTACGCTCAAAACAAATAGTAAATCTTTTCCTGCCAATGGATGGTTGAAATCAACATTTACATTTTCTTCATCAAAACTTTTTACAGTTACCTGAACCGTTCCACCATCTTCACCTTGTCCATAAAGAGTCATTCCCTCTTTAAGCTCAAGTCCGGCAAATTGCTCTTTTGGCAATGTTTGTACCGCTTTGTCATCATATTCACCATATGCATCTTTAGCAGAAACTCTAACTTCTTCACTGTCATTTAGAGATAGTTTTTTAATTTCACTCTCTAAACCAGGTATAATCTGTCCTTTTCCAACGATAAAAGATAGTGGAGCAGAATTAAGATTAGAATCCAATACCTCACCACCGTCAATATCTCTTAATTCGTATTGAATAGAAACAACTTGGTTTTCATTTATAGCCATAAAATCTCCTTAGCTTAAAACATGCGATTGTAGCATAATTTATTTTTATAATACCTTAGGAATAAAAATTATTATTTCTTTAGGCTTTTTGACTCTTTGGATTTTGGGTAGTTTGTTTTTAGTGCCTTAAAAAATTTGGATGCTTCCGAATTTCTTTTTAATTTGCTCAAAGATATACCGGTATGATACAAAAGGGTTGGGGTATATGAGGCATTTTCATATAAGGCTATACTTTTTTTATAGTAGTCTATCGCCGTTTTGTATCTCTTTTCACGGTAGGCTATCTCACCTAATTTAAAGTTGCTTCTAGCCGGTTTATATCTCATTTTTACCAACTGTGTATATCTTATTTTTGCTTTAGCGTATTGCTTCTTTTTTAGATAATTCTCAGCTTCTTTGAGTAGCAGTGCGCCACTTTTCCTTGAGAGTGTTTTTTTAATATTTTGTTTTTTTATTCCCTCAATTTGCTGATTTATTTTTTCTTGAAAACTCTTTTGTAGAGAAATAAATTTGTTAAAATCTTCTTTTGATACATAGTTGGTGTTTATAGAATCTATGAGTGAACTTAATTCTGTTAAAACATTTTTGATTTTATCTTGATTTTCATTTTGTGCAGCTAGATTGTCATTAAACTGCTGCTTAAGTGACTCTAGATCAGTTCTCAAACTATGCATTGTGTCACTTTTATTGCTATCTCGCATATTTACTTCACGGATTTTACTATCTATTTTTCCTATTTTATCACTGATGGCTTGCGTTACAGATCTCGTGCCATCAAGTTTTCCTCGTAAATCATTATATTTAAATTGCAACATTTTAAACTGTTTTTCTAGGGATTTTAATGCTTTTGTATTTTTAACTATCTTTTTTTCACTAGGGCTTAAACCATAAGGATTGGTACTATCCAAATTCCCGGCTCCATACATAGAAGGCTCTGCGCAAAACGCTATAATCGGTAAAACAATGAAAAAAGCTAATAATCTATTCACAACTGTCCCCTTTAGTAAAAATGGAGTTTATATCAAATCGCAGAGGCGGCCATACACCATTTTATAATGTATGGCTTTTATATTTTTATGGTAGTAATTTAATGTCAACTCTTCTATTTTTTGCCCAACAAGCTTTTGTTTGAGCTGTACAAACAGGATTGCTTTCGCCATAACTTATAATCATCATTCTATCTGTTGCAACACCTTGTGCACTTAATGCATTTTTAACAGTTTTAGCTCTTTTTAGACCAAGTGCATAATTATATTCGTCCGTTCCCCACTCGTCACAATTTCCCTCTAGTTTGATTGAAAGTTTTTGAGCTTTGTCTTCATCTAAGATTGTTGCACTATTTACAACAACCGGCTTCATATCTTCTCTTATGTTATATTTATCAAAATCAAAATTAATAGGTCTTAACTGATTTTCCAAATTTGCAATCAAGTATTTGACAGCATTTTCATTATTTTGTGTCATTGCATTACTATTCATATTGTTTGAATCCATATTGCTTGAATTCATACCACTTGTATTTGATGCATTTGTGTTTGCACTATTTACTTTTTCTATTTTCTGATTTTTAGTTGTCATATCCACATTTGGATTTTTTTGACTACATCCCGTAAACAACAGAACAGCAACACTCATACTTGCTAAAACTAATTTCTTCATAATCACCACCTTTTATTTTATATTCTTGTTATTTTATCATATTTTTTTTAAATTACCAATCAATTGACTGTATTTTGCCAACTTTAAGAGGAAATAGAAAACTTTTGTTTGCATTTAATCTTATTACACCTAAAGAACTTTGATTTTTAAAATGTTTAATAAACATAATTGTATCTTTGTCTCTTGCAAACCTTGGATATAAATTTTTACCATTTGCAGTCAACTGCCTTATATAGTCAGTCTTTGTAGAAATCAGATATAAATTAAACACATTGCCTCCAAATACACTCTTCTTTTCCCTGCTTGAATAAACTATATAGTTATCAATCGCGGAAACAGAGTTATTATTCCTACCATGATATACCATCTGCTCTACTACATTTGAGCCGATAGTTTTGGAAAATATATTTGGATACCCTAATCTATCCGATACAAATATTATCTTTTTATCATTATCAATGAAGTTGCCATTAACATCTATTCCAGGGTATTTCGTGATTCTCTCCAGCTGTTTAAATCTTAAATCATAAAGATATATATCTGCCTGGTCGTTTGGCGCCATTGTAAGTAATAATTTTTCACCATCTTTTGAAACATCCGAACAAACCAACATACCTTTTGCCGAAAGTATCTTTCTTCTCTCACCAGTGTTTAAATCAACTCTGTAGAGTGTTGGAAGGTACCCATTGTAAGATGTATAGTAAAATGCATCTTGAAGAGCATCAGCCCATTTTGGAAAGATATTTAAACCACCTTTTACGACAGTTTTTTGAAAACTCAAAGTATAATCCGAAACAACTAT
Organism: Campylobacteraceae bacterium; assembly: GCA_027050775.1. GTDB lineage: Bacteria > Campylobacterota > Campylobacteria > Campylobacterales > Sulfurospirillaceae > JAADIZ01. Next base: position 115,954 of record JALUBH010000020.1, read on the forward strand.
TTCAGACTCTCTCTTGCCGGTATATTTTGAAAAAATTACAAATTGTTCCATCCAGTTTATCGGAGGTGCTCCTATCAGATCATTTGTATTTACTATAATTCTGTGAGCTAAAAATGGAAATCTTTTGCGATTTTGCATCTTATAGTTTGTTTCATTTTTTACCTCACCGCTACCTGCATTGATAAGTTTAACATTTGCAACCAAACCGTTTCCAACAGATTTAAGTCTAAATCTCAAAATCAAATCAACATTTTTTTTACTTAGAAAATTCTCACTTATATCTCCGTCATAACTGCTTTGCAAGTACTCATTCAATGGCCTAAAATGTGCACTTACTCTCAAATCTCCTACTAAAATCTTGAAGAACTTTTTTCTTAAAGACATATTCTCACTTGGTTCGCTTGCATCTTGCACAGCGATACTTGGTAATGTATCCAACTTTTTTACAATCTCAACAGTTGCATCATACGCAAAAAGTGAATACGAGAAAAACATTAGTAATATCAGTTTTTTAACCATCTCTTAAATCCTTAAATTCAACTTGTAGTTTAAATACCCCACCCTCGCTAAAAGGAGGAAACTCTTTATCTCTCATCTTCTCTAAAAAATCAATCAATTTTGAATTGAATTCATCATTATATGAAAGTTTTACTATTTTATAACTAAAAGTACCGGTTTTGTCTATATAAATTTCTACCGTAGCACTGTTTCCTGAAACCGTATCGATAGTATTCTGCCAATTATCATATAGAATTTTTTGTACTTTTCCTCTAAATTTATCGTAAATCCCATTTTTGGTGGAATTCAAATTTTCTTTTTTTTCAAAGCTCAGTGATTCTACCATCTTTTTTGCGATATTATCTTTTTTAGGCTCTTGAACACTCTGTTTTGCTACAACTCTTTTTTTTCTGCTCTGCCTTTGTGCTTCTTGCCTTGGTTCTTTGATTTTTTTAATATCTATTTTTTTAAACATTCCTTGCAGGGAGATCTTTTTTTGAGTTTTATTAGCTACACTTTTTGGTTTTGGTTTGCTTGATACTATCTTCTTTTTTGCAGTTTTTTTAACAATTTTCTTCTTGCGTCTTAATGTTTTTTTTGGTTTGTTTTCAACGAGAGTGATATCCATTATACTATTTTTCTTAATCGTATAATTAACATTCTTTATAGCTTTATCCTGGAGATAAAATGCAAGAGAAAGAACAACCAATAGGTATAGAAGAATAGCGAGTGTAAAACCAATTAAATTATAATTCGTCCTTTTGGGCATCTTTTATCCATTTGTTTCTAGTGATACTTTGGTGAAACCTGCTTCTTTTACACTTTTTAATACATACATAACATCCTTGTACCTTAGAGATTCATCTGCTTTTATATAAACCTGTGTATTTGCACTATATTTATTTTTTATCATCGTAAAATTGTCGGGAAACTCTCCAAGCTTAAAAGTATCTTTTTTTATATGAACTTTTCTATCTTTAGTGATACGAATCTCAAGTTTTGGTAACTTTCTTACCACAGATGATTTTGAGCCATCCGGTAACACAATCTTTTCTTGATAAACCATAGCAGGTGTTGTAACCATCAATATGGCTAGTAAAACAAGCATTATATCAACTAAGGGGGTTATATTTAATTCAGGAGTATCATTCCAATCATTCATGATTTAATCTGTATCTTTTGATAGCTTTTCATCGTTACTAAGCAGTAGATCTATCTCTCTTTGGACACTCACAATAACTTCGTAAGCTTTTCTTTTTAAAAAGAGATGCACACTATACGCAGGAATCGCCACAAATATACCAGCAGCAGTCGCTATCAATGCTTCACTAATAGCCGGAGCAATCACTCCAAGAGATGCACTGCTACTTTGACCTAGTCCACTAAATGTATTTAGTATAGAAACAACTGTACCGAACAATCCGATAAATGGAGAAGTGGATGCTATAATAGAGAGCAGCCACAACCCATTTGTAGCGTTCTTTTCAGCGACGCTCTTACATACATTTAACAAATTTATTGATATTTTTACTCTACTAGAGCACTTTTTTAAAACTGAATCATCTCTTACATTTTTTGCACCCATCAGCATAGATTCGAGTGAATTTCTCTCTGTCTTTAGCCAAGCAGTTAAATAAAAATACCTAGCAATTAAAACAGTAAAAGTAACAATAAAATAAAAAGAGAGCCAAAGCAAAACAAATACAGTAATATAGCTACTTCTAGATATATAATTTATAAGTAAATCAACTGCTGACATCTCTAATATGTCTTATGTTTAAGAATTGCATCTATCTTTGCTTCGGCCATAGCTATAGCAACAGGAGAATCGCTCATACTTTCTATAAGTTTTTTTGCTTTATCTATAGAATTCGCAATTTCACTATCATTTTCGCCAACAATTGCAACAGCACCGTCAGCTAGAATTGTCACTTTTTCTTCATCTATTTCAGCATGACCCCAATCAATAGCTACCACTTCGTGCCCACCACTTGTAAGTTCTATATCAATCACACCGGTTTTTAATAAAGAGACCAAAGAAGCGTGATGAGGGAGAACTCCAAACTCACCCTCACTTCCGGGAAGTGTTACGCTTTTTACATTATTTGCAAATATCTGTCCATCGGGCGTAACTATTTCTAATCTTAATGTTTCCATAATTTTACCTTATATAAAGCTTACTTATTTTTCAATTTTTCAGCTTTTTTCTCAACTTCTTCTATGCTTCCTACCATATAAAATGCTGCTTCAGGTAGATGATCATAATCACCATTGATTATACCTTTAAAACCAGCAATTGTTTCATCTAGTGTTACATATTTTCCCGGACTTCCTGTAAATACTTCCGCAACAAAAAACGGCTGCGATAAAAATCTCTCCACTTTTCTAGCTCTGTCAACTGCAAGTTTATCCTCTTCTCCAAGCTCGTCCATACCTAAGATAGCAATGATATCTTGAAGATCTTTATATTTTTGTAAAACTGCCTGAACTCCTCTTGCTATATCGTAGTGTTCTTTTCCTAAAATGTGAGGATCAAGCATACGAGAAGTTGAATCAAGTGGATCAACGGCAGGGTATATACCTTTTTCAGCAATCGATCTATTTAAAACCGTAGTTGCATCTAGGTGAGCAAAAACAGTCGCAGGAGCTGGGTCAGTAAGGTCATCTGCAGGTACATATACAGCCTGAACTGAAGTGATAGAACCAGTCTTTGTAGATGTAATTCTTTCTTGAAGCCTTCCCATTTCACTAGCAAGTGTCGGTTGATAACCAACTGCACTAGGAATTCTTCCAAGAAGCGCACTCATCTCAGCTCCACTTTGAGAAAAACGGAATATATTGTCGATAAACATCAAAACATCCAATCCCATCTCGTCTCTAAAATATTCAGCCATAGTGATACCCGTCAAAGCGATTCTATTTCTTGCTCCTGGAGGCTCACTCATTTGACCATAGCACAGTGCAACTTTATCTAGTACATTTGACTCTTTCATTTCGTGATAAAGGTCATTTCCTTCTCTAGTTCTCTCACCAACACCGGCAAATACAGAATAACCGCTATGCTTAAAAGCAACATTATGTATAAGCTCCATAATAATTACCGTTTTACCAACACCGGCACCACCAAATAGCCCAACTTTTCCACCTTTTGCATAAGGTGCCAAAAGATCCACTACCTTGATTCCTGTTTCAAAAACTTCACTCTTTGTGCTCTGCTCTTCAAACGGTGGAGGACTTCTGTGAATAGACCATCTTTTACCCACTTTTACATCTTCTTTTAAATCTATAGCATCGCCTATAACATTAAACATGCGACCAAGAACTTCTTCACCTACAGGTACGGTTATAGGACTACCTAGAGCCTTTGCCTTAACTCCTCTTGTCAATCCTTCACTCATATCCATAGCAATAGTTCTAACTCTGTTATCTCCCAGATGAGCCGCAACTTCCAATATAAGTTTATGCTCAACACCTTCAACGCTATATCTTACTTCAATCGCCTCATTAATCTCTGGAAGGTAGCCATCGAAATCCACATCGACAACCGGACCCATAATTTGGCTTATTATCCCATTCATGTTCATAGAATATTCTCCTTTTATTTTTTCAACAGTTTATTTCATAGACTCAACACCACTGATTATCTCTATCAGTTCAGTAGTGATTGATTCTTGTCTAGCTTTATTATAAGCTAGTGTTAATTGATGCACTCTATCGCTTGCATTATTTGTAGCATTTTCCATAGCCTGCATTCTTGCACTGTGTTCAGCTGCAAGAGAATCTATAAGTGCATAATACATATTATACTCAAAGTATTTTTTCATCAAAGAGTTTAAAATAGTTTCATCATCTTCCGGCTCTAATTCCATCATAGACTTTGAATAACTTTCGTCTTTTGCCGGCTCTTCAATCGGGACTATATCCACAACCTTTAACTCTTGTGAAATCATATTTTTGTATCCATTGTGAATTAATATAATCTTATTAGTAACACCATTTTCAAAATCATCTATAGCTTTTCTGATAATCTCTCCTGCTTTTTCATATGTTGGAGATGAGCTAACACCTATATCGCTAGTCAAAAGGTCAATTCCTTGAAATTTAAAGAACTCTATACCCTTTCTACCTATGGCTCTAAGTCTGACTTTTACTTTTTTATCTTTATACTCTTTCATAAGAGCTTGTACTTGTTTGATAGTCTGAATATTAAAACCACCACACAAACCCTTGTCTGCTGTTACAAAGACAATATCTACTTTTTCTATATTTTCTCTTATGTCAAAATAGCGACTGTCAATACCGCCAACCTTATACTGATTTATCTTATATGCGATTTCCGATAAGACTTCATTTATCTTTTGGGCATAGACTCTTGATTTTTTTGCAGCCATTTCTGCTCGTCTGAGTTTTGCAGTTGAAACAAGTTTCATCGCCCTAGTTGTTTTTTTGGTATTCTCAACACTCTTGATTTTTCTTTTTATCTCTTTAAGGTTTGCCATAGCTTATCCTTACTTAACAACAAATGTTGCTTTAAACTCACTCAATGCGCTGTTCAATAACTCTTCAATATCTTTATCTAAGACTTTTTTAGTTCTGATTTGCTCCAATACTTGAGGATATTTGGCTTCGATAAATGGAAATAGATCTGTTTCAAATTTTGTAACATCTTTAACAGCTATATCATCAAGAAAACCTTTTGCACCTGCATAGATAGCAACAACTTCATTTTCAACAGGAAGCGGTGAGTATGGAGGCTGCTTAAGAGTTTCGACCATTCTTTGACCACGCTCAAGCTGATTTCTACTAGATTCATCCAAGTCACTGGCAAATTGAGCAAATGCTTGAAGTTCACGATATTGGGCAAGATCTAGTCTTAAAGTTCCCGCAACTTGTTTTGTAGCTTTAATTTGTGCAGCACCACCAACACGAGAAACTGAAAGTCCAACATTGATAGCAGGTCTGATTCCAGAGTTAAACAAGTCAGTCTCTAGAAAAATCTGACCATCTGTAATTGATATAACATTCGTAGGGATATATGCCGAAACATCTCCAGCTTGGGTCTCAATGATTGGCAAGGCAGTCAAACTTCCTGCTCCTAAATCATCATTAAGCTTTGCAGCTCTCTCTAATAGTCTTGAGTGAAGATAAAAAACATCACCGGGATAAGCTTCACGACCCGGAGGACGACGAAGAATCAATGACATTTCACGATATGCAACAGCGTGTTTACTCAAGTCATCATATATGATTAGTGCATGTCTTGAATTATCTCTAAAATATTCACCCATTGTTACTCCGGCATACGGTGCAAGATACTGAAGCGTAGCGGAATCAGCAGGACCTGCAGCGACTATAATAGTATATTCCATTGCTCCATGCTCTTCTAGTTTTTTAACAACTTGAGCTATGGTTGACTGTTTTTGTCCAATCGCAACATATATACAAATTACATCTTGACCTCTTTGGTTTATGATTGTATCTAGTGCAACTGTTGTCTTGCCGGTTTGTCTATCACCGATGATAAGCTCTCTTTGACCTCTTCCGATAGGAACTAAGGCATCGATAGCTTTTATACCTGTTTGAAGTGGTTCGTGAACTGATTTTCTTGCCATAATTCCTGGTGCTTTTTCTTCAACAAATCTTGTTTCACTTGCCTCAATAGGGCCTTTTCCATCTACTGGGTCTCCAAGAGGGTTTACGACACGACCTATCACGGCATCGCCAACAGGAACACTAAGAAGTTTACCCAATCTTTTCACAGATGTTCCTTCTTTGATGTCTGTTTCATTTCCCATGATAACAACACCTACACTTGATTCTTCAAGATTTAGTGCTATCGCCCTCTCACCACCTTCAAATTCAACCATCTCGCCGGCCATAACATTTTTGAGACCATAGACATTTGCAACACCGTCTGCTATAGATATAACTTTCCCAGTCTCTTCAATATCTACATTTAATTCAAAATTTTCGATTCTCTCTTTAATAATCGAACTAATCTCATCGGCTTTCATTTTTGCTCCCACAAATTACTCCTTAACTTCTTTTATTTATATTGCTTTTAAAATGTACTCAGACATCTGTGCTTTTAATCGCTCTAGCGAAAAGCTTACTTCTAAACCTAAATCATCTATTTTAACCTTTACACCCGGATATTCATCATTTGATTTTTTTAATTTTATTTTTGAATTAAATTTTTTACTAAAATTCTCTTCGAGTGTAGATATCTTCTCTTGTGTAATATCAAAATCGCTCATAATTACACCGATAAATTCATTGTTTTTAAGAGCCTCTTGGTACTTTAGTTCATTACAAATCTCAGGCATCAACTCCAAACGATCATGTTGGCTCAATAATTTCAAAAAATTTATAAACTTTGTATCACTATTTTCATTTAAAGAGAGTATAAAATCCTCTCTTTTTCTTCTATCCATATCCGGTGATTCAATGATATTGTTAAACTTATCGACATTACAAGCTGATGACAACTCTTCTAGGGATTCATAGACCTCTTTTAGCTCTTTATCATCAAAACTTTTCATTAGAGCTTTGACATATTTTCTTGCAATTTGATTACTCATTTATGCCACCTTTTTCATAACAATATCAAGTAACTCATCTTTTTTCAAAGATAGTGAATCTTTTGCAAACACATCATCCAAAACTTCCAAGATAACTGCCCTTGTCATCTTTCTTTTTTCGATTGAAGCTTGATCTTCATATCCTTTTTCCAGATTTTCCATATCTAGTTCCAGATTTTCATCTACCTTTGCTTTTAGAATTTTTGTTTCAATCTCAAAAGTCTCTAAAATCGATTTTGCTTCTATATTTGCTTTTTTAATTAACTCTTTTGCTTCTACTTTTTCCTTGGCTGAGTCTTTTAACTTCTCCTGTATGGAGTTCAGTCTGTTCGCTATCGAAGTTCTTCTTCCTGTAAAAAATGCTTTTATTTGATTTGCAGCTAAATAGTATAAAATGCCTGCAAAAATAAGAAAGTTTATAGTTCTAGGAATTATATCTGTGCCTTTACTTGCCTCTTCTCCACCAGATGCAAACATATAAACGGGAAGAATTAAAAGTGATATATATAATAATTTTTTCATTTTCATCTCCTAAATTTGATCTAGTTTTGCTTTTACGCTCATTTTAAACTGTGGCAGTTGTTCTTGTAAAGCATTTTTAAATTCAACTCTTTGAGCATCTAATTCTCTTAAAAATTGAGAATATTTACTCTCTAGTTCACTCTTTTTTACTTCCAGTTTTTTCAAAGCTTCGTCTTTAGCAGCCATCAAAGCACTATCTTTCATCCTGTTTGCTTCATTTTTCGCCTCTGAGATAATTTTCTCCGCCTCTTTTTTAAAAGATGCAACCTCATCACTATTTTTTCCGGCACTATCCAAATCTCTTTTTATGGACTTTTCTCTATTGTCCATAAAAGCCAAAAGCGGCTTGTAGAGTGTTTTGTTCAAAAGAACCATCAAAACCAAAAAAATGATACCGGTCACCAATAAAAGTGCTGGTACAATATCCAACATATTTTTGCTCCTTTTTTAAGATATCTTTAGATAATCAGCCACTGTTTGCCATATAAAATGAAAATAACTTGCAGCCAGTAAGACTAATAATTAAAAACGCGTAGATTTTAACATAAATATATATATTATTTTATTAAATTAAGGTAATTATAACAGTATTTTAAAAAATTTATCTATTTTTTGCTCATCATCGAGCATAATTGTAACACTATTTTTTCCAATTTTGCTTTTAAAACCTATCTCATTGAGCTTTATTTTTAAACTTTTTAGCCCTTCCAAAGATTGTTCCTTTTTTTTATGTTTATGAGGATTTGCACCATTGGCTTTTATCTGTTTGACAAGTATTTCTGTATCTCTAACACTTAATTTTTGACCAAGTATCGTGTTTACTATACTCTCTTCATCATTATCGCAAAGACCGACTATTATCTTCGCGTGCCCTTGTGACAATCTTCCATTTGCGAGTAGTTTTTTTGTTTTATTACTTAAGGAGAGGAGTCTTATCGTATTTGTTATCTGTGTTCTACTTTTATGTATGATCCCGGACAATCCCTCTTGGGTAATACTATACTCTTCTATAAGTTCTTTGTAGGATATGGCTAATTCTATCGGATTTAAGTCCTCTCTTTGGATATTTTCTATAAGAGCTAGTTCTCGAAGGTTTTTTGATTCTATATCAGCTACGATTACTTTGATAGTTTTAAATCCAGCTTGTTTTGTTGCTCTTAATCTTCTTTCGCCTGCAAGCAAAACAAATTTATCATCTTTTTTTATGACTATAATCGGCTGAAGAAGCCCATGCTTTTTGATGGATTCGCTAAGCTCACCGAGTGCTTCTTCATTAAAATAAGTTCTAGGTTGATAAGGATTTGGTGAGATTATATCTATATCTATCTCTCGCACTAAATCGCTCGAATCATCTATATCCTGTCTATATGCCTCTTCAACATCGTCTATTATCGCACTCAATCCTCTACCTAAGGCTTTCTTGGCACACATCTTAACTAGCCAATATAGAGTTTGCTAAGTTTTGGTATGCTTGAGAACCAGCGGATTTTATGTCATATAAAATAATCGGTTTACCAAAGCTTGGGGATTCTGCAAGTTTTATATTTCTTGGAATTACAACATAAGATGATGATTTTTCATCTCTAAAAAGTTTGTTTTTGAAGTGTTGTTTTAGATCAGCAAAAACCTGTTTTGAAAGATTATTTTGAGTGCTGTACATGGTCGGTAAAAAACCTTTTATATCAAGTTTTGGATTTATAGTTTTTTTGATTAATTTCACAGTATTTAAAAGCTGAGCCAATCCTTCCAATGCAAAAAATTCACACTGTATAGGTATAATGACGGAATTTGCGGCGCTTAGTGCATTTATAGTGATACTTCCAAGAGCCGGCGGGGAGTCTATGATAATATAATCATACCTATCCTGTACTTCGCTTATTTTATTTTTCAGTATCAGTTCTCTACCTTTTGTTTTTGCATCATAAAACTCTTTTTCAACGCCAACTAAGCCAATATTTGAAGGAGCGAGATGGAGCGTTGGAAGGGAGGTTTCTAAAATAACTTGAGATAATTTTTTTCTTCCTATCAATACATGGTATATATTGTACTCATAGTCACTTCTATGAAAGCCTAGACCCGTCGTGGCATTTGATTGGGGATCAATGTCTATAAGTAATACTTTTTTTTCTGCTACAGCCAAAGAAGCTGCGAGATTTACCGCCGTAGTAGTTTTACCAACACCGCCTTTTTGATTTGCAATGGCTATTATTTCATTCATCTTAGACTATACACCCTTTTTTTATTTAGCTCTATAGAGCCATCTTCACATAACTTAGCATCTTTTAGTGATTTTTTTTCAGTACCCACATGAAACACGAAATCTCTACTCTTTTGAAATTCTATCTTATATTTACTAAAAACTTGCTTCCATGAAATTTTTTTCTCAAGTGTCTCTAAAAAGTCTTTTACTATTTTTTTGGGTTCTAAATATATATCTAAAATACCGAATTCCCGGGGTGCTTCTACTATATTTAAACCGATCGAGCCTATAATATAATCTCCAATTTTTGTAGTGATTGTACCACCTATTTTCCTATCTTTCAGATAAAAATCGTTAGGCCATTTTACCCATATTTTCGAGCCGTAGGAGTATAAAATCTCTTTTAGTAAACAGGAAAAATATATAGAAGTTGAAGCTAATTGCAAATCTTCGGGCAAGTGTTTCTCTTTTACACAAAATGAGCAAAAAAGGTTGCCGAATTTTCCTTCCCAAGAGTTTCCTCTGCTTCCTACTCCACTATTTTGGAAATCTGCTCCCACTAGAGTTGGCATGGATATATTGCCGTTTTTGATCTCTTTGATTAAGTATTTATGAGTTGAGTCTATCTCTTTAAACCAGACTATTTCCAATTTCTATCCTCTTACCTCTTGCATATTCTGTAGCATTTATCTCTTTTTTTGACGGAGCCTGCACCTTTATGATTTTCAATAAACCACTTCTACATGTAACAATGATATAATCTTTTGAAATATCTTTGATTATTCCACTTTTCTCATTTTGTCCCAAACCATCGACTAATTCCATTTTTTTAATTTTCAAGCCATTTTCTAGAAAAATTCCGGGCCACGGGGTATATGCTCTATATTTGATATGTATATCTTTTGCATTCTCATCAAAACTAAAAAGTCCATTATTTTTCTTGATTTTAGTACAATGTGAAGCATCTGCACCAAATTGCTCTACGGGTTGGATAGATTCAAAATTTCTCAGTACACAAAGTGTCAGTTTTGCAGCCGCTATAGAAAGATCGTTAAATAATTCATCAACTCTTTTATCTAATACTTTAACATATCTAAATGCCAAAATATCACCACTATCAAGGCCTTCTTCCATACGCATAGCTGTTACACCTGTAAGTTTATCTCTACCCAATATAGAAGATTGAATCGGGCTAGCACCTCTGTAATTTGGCAAAATTGATGCATGAAGATTGATACAAGGTGCGATATCTAATATCTCCGCAGGAAGTATCATACCATAGGCAGCCACAACTATAAAATCAGGATTATATGCGCTAATTTTCTCTCTAGCATCTTCACTTCTAAGAGATTTTGGCTGATATATATCTAATCTCATATCTTTTTCTTTAACCCAAGCCTTTACATGTGGAGGTGTCAAAATCTGTTTTCTACCGGTAGGCTTATCAGGCTGAGTAACTAAAAGCGGAACCTTTACGCCGGCACTTAGCAACTCTTTTAAGATTTTTGTAGCATAATCAGGAGTTCCCATGAAAACTACACGCATCTAAACCTCCCTTTGGAAAAGAGTTCCACCCTTGTGGATACCATCAAACATATAACTTTTTATATCGTCCAAATCAAATCCACTGGCTATAAACATCTTTTTTCCTCTTTGTAGAAGATATTGAGCGGATTTTAGCTTTGTAACAATACCTCCTGTTGCAAATTCAAAACTTGTAGTGCTCTGTACTTGCAGTTGGGCTTCATCTATTTTATGAACTACTCTTTTCATCACAGCGTCACTGTTTTTATTTGGATCTTTATCATAGTAGCCATCTATATCAGACAGAAGTATCAATAAATCAGCATCAAAATAGTGAGCCACTCTAGCTGAGAGTTGATCATTGTCTCCAAAAACAAGCTCCTCCGTTGCTGTTGCATCATTTTCGTTTATAATTGGCAAAATCCCGTGTTTAAGCAGAGTATTAATCGTACATTTTGCATGATATGTCCTCTTTCTTGAATCAAAATCATCCGCTGTTAAAAGCAACTGAGCTGCTATTTTTCCAAATTTTTCTAATTTTTTATTGTATGCAGATATGAGTTGTGGCTGTCCTATAGCTGCTATAGCTTGACGATTGTGAAGTTTGTTTTTATCAAGTTTTAGCATAGAGTAGCCGGCAGCTACTGCGGCAGAAGAGACTAAAATCACCTCATATCTGTCCATCAGTTTTGCTAGAAACTCTACCAAATTTAACATTCTTGTTTTTGAGAGTCTGTTTTGCTCGCTCAATACATGAGTACCGACTTTTACAACCACTCTCTTCATCTAGCTCTCCTTTTGTATCATATAGACTATATCAGCCAATGCATAATTGAGCTGCTTTATGTTTATATTTGAAATCGATGATATTGGCATAACAAAATATGGCTTTGAATTTTCTCTTTCATATATATCTTGCACAAAATACTCATAATTTTCACTTTGCTTATCTATTTTTGTATCTATTTCATTTAAATCGAGCATCTCTTGAACTTTTTCATTTGTGCTTTTTGCATCAAGCGTATCACATCTTGTCAGTGCTATGGCATACTCTCTTTTTGCAAGATTTGATGAGAAGTTGTCTAGTTCTACTTTTAGCGTTTCAAACTGCTCTTGTATGCTTCGATAGCTTGATACATCTATCATATAGAGCAAAAATTCTGTTCTTTCGATATGCTTTAAAAACTTGATTCCAAGCCCTTTACCATCACTTGCTCCACCGATGATACCTGGAATATCTGCCATAACAAATGAGCGAAAATCACCAACATCTACAACGCCTAGTTTTGGAGTTATGGTGGTAAATTCATAATTTGCGATTTGGGGTGTTGCATTTGATATGATGGATATGAGCGTTGATTTTCCTACATTTGGAAAACCTACCAAACCTACATCTGCTATGAGTTTAAGCTCAAGCTTTATCTCTTTTGTCTCACCTGGTAAACCAGGTTGTGCATAGTCGGGTTTTTGGTTGGTTGAGCTTTTAAAGTGCACATTTCCAAGTCCGCCTTTTCCACCCTTTAAAAAAAGGACTCTTTGCCCATCTTCAAGCAAATCAAAGAGTATTTCGCCACTATCTGCATCTATCACTTGAGTACCTGGTGGAACTATAACATCTGCAGATTCACCGCTTTTGCCATACATTTTTCTACCCATACCTTGTTGACCGTTTTTTGCTTTTATATGTTGCTTTCTCCTAAAGTGAGAGAGAGTATGTGTATTTTTATCTACTTTAAAGTAAACATCTCCACCTCTTCCTCCATCTCCGCCATCAGGACCACCTTGTATGACATGTTTTTCTCTCCTAAAAGAGACGCTTCCTGCTCCACCTTTTCCTGAACTCAATGTCAGTTCGACATTATCTATAAACATATAAAAACCTTTAAAAACTTAAATGGGACTTGTATTTTAGAATAAAATTGGATAAATAGTACTTAAAGCACTATTTTAAAAGAGATAGGCAGAGAAAACTCTGCCTGATTTGAATATTTATGCGGGAACTACTGAAACTTTTTTTCTTAGTTTGTCATATCTGCCGAACTCTACATGTCCGTCAACCAAAGCATATATAGTATGGTCATTCCCCATACCTACATTATCTCCCGGATGAGTTTTTGTTCCTCTTTGACGAATTATTATATTGCCGGCTCTTACGAATTCACCACCAAATTTTTTTACGCCTAGTCTGCGACCTGCTGAATCTCTGTTATTTTGGGTACTACCCTGACCTTTTTTATGTGCCATATCTTAAACTCCTTTACTAGACTAATTAAGCAGTGATGCTTAAAACTTTCACTATTGTGTGTTGTCTTCTAAAACCTCTTTTAAGTTTAGAATCTTTTCTTCTTCTCTTTTTGAAAATGATAACTTTTTTGTCTTTACCGTTAGCTATAACTTCCAATTCTACCTTTGCACCATCTACAAATGGAGCTCCAACTTTCAGTTCACCTGCATTTACTGCAAGAACTTCGGTCACCTCTATCTTCTCTTTTGGCGAAGCGTCAAGTCTGTCGAGATTTAGAAAATCTCCCTCTTGAACTTTATACTGCTTCCCGCCATTTTTGATAATTGCATACATTAGTATGTCCTTTGCTGAGAATTTATAATTTTTCAATTAAGGGCAAGATTGTAGCAAATTTTACTTTAAGCTTAGATTAACTCTAGTAACTCTAGTAAAAAAGTCCACTCATATATCCTACTACTCTGCTCTCATCATGACTTGCATCTGCACTTGTTCTATAGTCTAGCAACATCGATTTAAGACCTATCTTTTTGGAGGTGGATATCATAGCTTTTACTCCTGTTGCACCACAAGCTTCACAACCCTGTTCAAATCTTTTTATATCTAAGTCTGCAATAGCTTGCAAGCATATATCATCTAGCAAATTGGCCTTTTTCAAATCATAAAAATGACTCAAATCCGTACTAATAACCACTACATTTTCTTTATTGCTTAAGATATATTCTATAACTAATGCTAAATCTTGATACTTCATATCTCCATACACAAGCTCCAAAACTTTTGCATCCGGTATATAGTGTTTTATAAATGGCATCTGCACTTCTGTACTGTGCTCTTGTTCATACGCCTCTTTTATCTCCTTGAAATTAAATTTATCACTTAGTTTTTTCAGATATTCTATATCTATACCCAGTTTGCCACACGGACTCTCATAATATGCTTCATCTGTCCCGCTAATACCATTTAGATATACCTGGTGGCTAGGCCCTATGACGACTACTCTTTTTGGTTTTGATTGTTTTAGTATTCTAAAAGCAATATTTGCCGTAAAACCACTGTAAATATATCCTGCATGTGGGGACACTATGGCTCTTGGAGTCAATTTATAAAGCTTATCTCCACTATCTATTTGTTCATCCAAAGTCTTACTGAAAAGTTCAAAATATTTCTCTATCTCATCGCATGAATTTGGATAGAAAGCTCCCGCTACACTTGCTTTTCTCATTTTATCTCCTCGCTGTACTCTTGAACCTGATATGTCAATATATCGGGGTGATGTTTTAAACATTCACTTTGCAGTCCTGCTTTTTGGCAAAGATGTGAAAAGAAAAGCTCAAATGTCGGCAACTGCTCCCAAACTTGAGGTAAAAAAGTCGCTTGATTGAATCCAGATTTTAAGACTACTCCATCAATTCCAACTTTAAGTCTGCTTTTCAAAGCATCTATAGTGTCATATATCAAAGGCTTGGGTTTAGAGAGTATAGAAACTTCTATATTTATAAGTTCAAACTCCTCCTTGCTTAGCGGCTTAAAACGGGGATCGTTAAATGCGGCACTTCTTGCATTATAAATTATGTCTTCATATAGTTTTCTGTGCGCAATTAGCGAGCCAATACACCCTCTTAAATTACCTTGCGTACTAAGCGTCACAAACACGGCACCTTCCTCTTCTAGCCATGGGTTTTTCTCTAGCATATTTTCCAAACTGACATTTTGTTCGATGCCTACTCTTTCCGCAATGGCAGCTCTTGCTAGTTTTAGAAGCACATCTTTCATAATATCCTCCTTGCTCATAATTACTATTCTACCCAATTCTTACTTTAATTTAAAAAATTTTATTTTTTTAGCCATAAAATAGAGTATAAAAGCCCATAAAATCACGCTGCTAGAGATAGTTATAAAATTTGAATTCTCTTGGGTATTGATTATCGAAAGGGGGTTAATATTTGAAATATCAAATATATAATCAAGCCCTAAGCCAAAAATCAAACTCCCTATTACTATACTGCCTAGGTATATATACAAAGAACGAGAACCTAGTGTCTTTTTTACAACACCCATTGTCACTATGTTTGTAGCCGGTCCCGCACTCAAAAATACAAAAGCAGCGCCGGCACTCACGCCTGAAAGCATCAAAGCAGCGGCGATAGGCAGCGAAGCTGTAGCACAAACATACATAGGTGCTGCAATCGCGACAGCAATGATATAAGAAATCCAAGCATGATCCACCAAGATACTACTTAAATTTTCAGGAATTGCGACACTTATGACAGCCCCTAACATCAAACCCCAAAAAAGAGGCTTGGCAATATCAGCTAAAAGTGTAACAAATGAATATCTGAGTGCTCTCTTTAGTGAAAATTTCTTAACTTCAATTTTTTCCTCGATTTTTTTATTTTGAGAAAAAGATGCAAATGTAGTAGAACTTGGTTTTGTAAGATTTACACCTTTTGCGAGTGAAAATTTTGGTTCAGCTTTTTGCTCCTCTTTATCAAAAATATTTGTCAAAATACCGGCTATCATGGCTATAACCATAGATGACAGAACCCTATAGAGAGTAAATATCCATCCAAACATACCGTAGGTAGCAAATATAGAGTCCACTCCTGTTATAGGGGTTGAAATCAAAAAAGAGAGTGTTGAGCCTTTGCTTGCACCACTCTTTTTGATACTCGCAGCCAATGGTATCACTCCACAAGAGCAAACAGGCAACGGAATACCAAAAAAAGTCGATTTTACTACTGAAGTAATATCTCCTTTTCCCAAATGCTTAGTCACTAAACTTTGCGGTACAAGTTCGTGTAAAATACCTGCAAAGATGAGTCCAAAAAGTATATAAGGCGCCATTGCATTGCTTAGCTCTATCAGTGAGTGAAAAAAATCAATAATAATTTCCATTTTTAAATTACTCCATTATTTAATTTTATGCTAAAATACATAATATAACAATTTTATTATATAACAGAATTGTTATATAACTTTGCTTTAAAAGGACTTAAACTGGAAAAACTAACTAAAATAGCCAAAATATTTAGCGATAAAAACAGACTTACCATATTTGCGTTGCTTTTAAGAGATAACGAGCTTTGCGTTTGTGAAATTTGTGACACCTTAAATCTCTCCCAACCCTTAGTATCTAGGCATTTAAAACAGATGAGAGAAGCCGGCATACTAACAACTATACAGAAAAAACAGTGGGTATATTACTTTGTTTCAAAAAAATCGGATCCATTTTTAGACTGCTGGAAAAAAGAGTTAAATAATAAACTCTTATCTCTGCCAAAGTTGATAGTCTGTAAAAGAAAATAAAATTGTGACCTTACACACTCTAATGAGCTTTGCTCATTAGAGTGTGTAAGGTCAGTAAAATTCATCAGTAAAGATTAAGTTTATTTATATTATGATACTGATTATCAATACGAGGATTATGAGATGGAAGAGTTTATAATAACACTAAGGGAGTCACTAGAAGCGGCCTTAATAATAGGCATTATATTTAGTTACCTAAAGAAGAGTGGGAAAGATGAGTTAAAGAAATATGTCTATATAGGAATAGTTTTAGGTATGGCAGGAAGCGTTGTAGGGGCACTATCTTTTCACATTTTAGTTGGAAACTTTGATGGATTGTATGAGCAAATTTTTGAAGGTGTCACCATGATACTTGGTGCAATTTTGATTGTATATCTCATCATATGGATGGCAGACAAAAAAGATACCTCTTTGGCAATCAAAAATCAAGTGGACTCTGCACTCAAAAGTAGCAAAAAATTTGGATTGATATTTTTAGTTTTTATCTCAATTTTACGAGAAGGTGTCGAAACAACCCTCTTTTTAAATGCGGCATCTGCACAAAGCTCTATTTCGCTTATCTCTGCAATCTTTGGTATATTGGCCGGATTGGCAGTAGGATATAGTATATATGTGGGCTTAAAAGGCATAAATCTAAGATACCTTTTTAACATAAGCAGTGCTCTTCTTGTCCTTTTTGCAACAGGCTTATTTGCTAGAGGAGTTCACGAATTTCAAGAGGCTGGAATTATACCTACTTTTGTAGAACACCTTTGGAATATAAACCATATAATAAACGAAGATGGCACATTTGGAGGTTTTATAAAATCCCTGTTTGGATACAATGCAAATCCATCTCTTATCGAAGTCTTGGTCTATCTTGGATCTCTTAGCTTCATGGTGATACTATACAATCAAAAAACTTCTGCTCAAAAAGTTTAGTACCTAATAAAGTTGGGTGCTTAGCTACCCTGTTATAGCAATAATTTACCTAAATATTGCTATAATCTATATATGAATAGTTACACTCTGATACATACTGCCTTTTTTGCTGAAGCTAAAGCTGTGATTGAGCACTTTGGGATGCAGTGTTTGCAAAAAAAGCCATACAGACTATATAAAAGTGAGAAACTCCTGCTTATAGTAAGTGGAATGGGTGCAAAAAATGCTCTACATGTAGAGGCTGTTTTAAAGGATTTTAAAATCACTAAAGCCATAAACATAGGTATAGCAGGGTGCAAAAATAGAGACATAAAAATTGGCTCACTTTTTTGTACAAATAAAACGCTACCTGATATAGATTTTGCAACTATCACTTCCGTCTCTAAGCCGTTAGATGATAAAAATAGACTCGATACATGCCTAGTCGATATGGAAGCACAAAGTTTTCTTGAAATATGCAAAAAAGAGCTAGACGAGGATTTTATATTTGTCTTTAAAGTGGTTTCTGATTATTTGGATACCTCCATCCCGAAAAAAGAGTTTGTAGAAGAGTTGATAAAAAACAGTATAAAAAAATGGGAAAAATATGTTTAAAGAAAAGTTTGAAAAAAATGTAAAAAACACCTACTTTTTGCAATTAAATTCAAAAACACAAGAGTTTATAAGACAAAAAGCACTGAGATATGGTTTCTCTTTTCAAGAATTAAAACAGCTCATAGATATGAGTATAGATTTTGGGATGTGGGATGAGAAACCAATCTATGATATCTGGCATAACAAGGAAAATAGAAAAGAGACATTTGCACATATAAAAAATATCTGGGAAGAGTTAAAAAACAGACCAAAAAGTTACAAGGAGTTTTCAAACTCTACCACTTATGACCACTCAAGAAAGATAAGTTTCATACAAAATGACAAAGAGGAGCTCGGGCTTGGAAAGTGCCCTGTAGCATCACCAAAAACTAGATGTTGCAACCTCATGACTCTTGACGCCGTTGAGAGCTGTGGATTTGACTGCTCTTACTGCTCTATACAGTCATTTTACAATGAAAATAAAATCGGATTTGATAAAAATTTTGCCAAAAAATTAAAAAATCTAAAATTAGATCCAAATAAAAACTACCATATAGGCACCGGACAGAGTTCCGACTCTCTTCTTTGGGGAAACAAAGAGGGTATCATGGAGGCACTTTTTGAGTTTGCGGATGAAAATCCAAATGTAATTTTAGAGTTAAAAAGCAAATCTAAAAATATAAAATATCTACTAGAAAACAGAGTTCCAAAAAACATACTGTGCACTTGGTCACTAAACCCAGAAATTATAGTAGAAAATGAAGAACACCTAAGTGCCTCGCTTGATGAGAGGATTGAGTCTGCTAGAGCATTGGCAGACAAAGGCGTATTGGTTGGGTTTCACTTTCACCCTATCGTCGTTTTTGAAGACTATCTGTTTGAATACAAGAAGATAGCTAAAAGACTCATAAAAACTTTCAGTCCAAAAGAGGTGGTGCTTGTCTCTATGGGAACTTTGACATTTATAAAACCTGTCATAAAAAAACTGAGACAAAGGAGTTTTAAGAGTAAGATTTTACAAATGCCTCTTATAGATGCGAGCGGAAAATTTTCCTATCCATTAGAGACGAAAAAAGAGATGTTTAAAAATCTATACGATGCCTTTGAACCTTGGCATAAGGATGTCTATTTTTACCTTTGTATGGAGGACCACAGCTTATGGAAAGATGTATTTGGATATGAGTATAGCTCAAACGAAGAGATGGAAAAAGATATGATTGATTCATACAAAAATTGCATAGATGAGGTGCGTAAATGAAAACAGCCCTTATGAGCGGCGCAAGCAGTGGAATCGGAAAAGCCATAAAAGAAAAACTTAAAATCAACGGATATAGAGTTTTTAATATCGGAAGAACAGATGCACAAATCACTTGTGATTTGCAAGATAGCAAGGTTTTAGAAAAAAAGGTAAAAGAGCTCTTAAAAACAACCGATATAGACCTGCTCGTCAACTGTGCCGGAATAGGCATATTTCAGCCACACGAGGAGATATCGCTCAAAAAAATAGAAGAGTTGATAGATGTAAACCTAAAAGCACCGATACTTCTTTGCAATTTATGTCTTAGAAGCCTTAAAAAAACACAGGGGCATATCATAAACATATCCTCTATCGAAGCGACAAAACACTCAAAATTTTCGGCTCTATATACAGCTACAAAGAGTGGACTTAGAGATTTTTCACTCTGCTTATTTGAGGAGTTGAGAAAATCTGGCGTAAGAGTGACAAATGTAAATCCTGACATCACCAAGACAGCGTTTTTTGATGACTTACAGTTTGAACCCTCCAGCGAAAAACAAAGTTATATAGACCCGGATAATTTAGCCACAAATGTATTGGAGATTATAAACTCACCGTTTGTAACTACTGATATAACCATAAGAGCACAAAAATTTATGATAAGGAAGAGATGATGAGAAACATTTTTTTGAGCATAGTTCTATTTTATAGCACATCTTTATTTGCAAGCCAAAACTTAAACCAAATCATAGCCAAGGCAAAAGCTGGCTCAAAGATAGAGTTACCAAAAGGCATATTTAAAGGCCCAATCATCATAGATAAGCCATTAATTTTAGCGGGATCCGGCAAAGATAGTATCATAGAAAATGATGGTAACGACACAATTATAACTATAAAAAGCTCTCATGTAAGCATAGAAAATCTCACTCTAAGAGGAAGTGGGCATCACAGATACAAGCTAGATAGCGGCATTAGAGCCGATAATGTTCAGGATATCGAGATAAAAAACTGCAATTTTGACAGAACACTTTTTGGGATTATTTTTTTCGGTATAAAAAACTCAAAAATCATAAACAACACTATGAAATCATATAGAGAAAAAATAGTAGATAACAGAGGTGATGGGATACTACTATGGGGCTCAAGCAACAATATCATTGATGGAAACCGTCTTTTTGAAAGCAAAGACATGGCCATCAGCAGATCCAACCACAATATCATCAGAAATAATATCATTGAAAATGGAAGATATGGGATGCTGATCAATAAGAGCAAAAACACATCCATAGAGTCTAATAAAATCTACTCAAACTATGTAGGTATAAGATGTGAAGGCGCCAAAAATATCAAAATAGATAATAATATCGTAGCAAAAAATCGTCGCTCTTCAGGCATAGGTATTATGCTTGCTGGTGGTACAAATATACATGTAACTCACAACACTATAATGGATAATGCCCAAGCTATTTATATCAAGTCAAAAGCTGCAAAAACCGGAGTGAAAAGATATATAGAGTACAATAAAATCCTAAACAATAATATAGCTTTTCATTTCTACGCCACTATAAAAAACAATACTATCAAGTACAATAACATTATAGGAAATCTTGAAGATGTTGTAAAAAGTGTGAGAAGTGTGAAATATTGCAAAGATAATATAGAAAAAAATTATTGGGATAGATGTATGGGTTTAGACAAAAATAAGGACGGAATCAGCGATACTCCCTATTTGGTTCTTAACTATGTTGATAAACTTTGGCAATTTGACCCGCAGATAAAATTTTTTTATGGCGCACCTTTGCTATGTATCGTAGATTTGATGGAGAAATTAGCACCTTTCACCGAACCAAACCTCGTTTTTAAAGATACTAAACCTGAAACCAAACCTATCTCAAATGTGGGGGCTATGTCTTTTCCTTAGTGTATGAGACCTGCTGTTTGGGTTGGCATTAGTATAAATCTATAAAAAGGCTACAAATGAAACATTTCCTAAGAGAGATATATGTTGCTGGCATACTCTTTTTCTACTTTTTAAAGTGGCCCTATCTGTTGGGTTTTGGGTACTTTTATCTTGAAGGCATGTACAAAAACAACTACATACTCATAGGTCTGTGGCTCTACTGCCTGATTCTTGTCATAAAAGATTTGATATACCTTGCCAAAAACGGCTCAAGGTGCAAGAAACACTAATTTTCAGCTTTTGGAACTCCTTTAACATCTGCTTTAAAAACCGTTTTGTATAGTATAGCTCCATGAAATGTTGAGTTAGACAAATTGTTATTTTCAAAGACTGCCGAACCTAATGCGGATTCATTGAAGTCACATCTATCTATCTTGGCATCTGTAAAATCAGCCTTCCAAATTCTTGCATCATAAAAATCGGTATTTTTCAAGATTGCACCTCTAAACTTAGCACCTTTTATATTTGATTTTACAAATGTTGCGAAGCTCAGATTTGCTCTGCTAAAATCTGTCTTGTGAGCAACTGCTCGGTTTAGATTTGCATGGCTTAGATTTGCATCACTTAAATCCGAAAAGCTCAACTCCAAACCACTCAAATCAGCATAACTCAAATCACACTTTGGGCAATCTCCCTCATCTTTAACCTGCTTCAAATCATCACTATTATATGCTAAAAGTAGATTCGAAATGAGCAGAATAGATAAAATTATATTTTTCATTTTAAATCTTTCAACTCTTTTAAAAATTTACCGGCTTTATCGCCACCAACTATCTCTCCTGTCTGTTTTTTATCTTTATTGATAAAGAAAAATGTAGGAATACCCATATAGTTAAACCCCTTAGGCAGTTTGTCTTTTTGAATATCCAAACCCAAAAGCACAAAATGTTTATTTATGTATTTTATAACTCTTTTATCCTTGAAAACAACCTCTTTCACATAGTTGCACTCAGGGCACCAAGTAGCAGAGTACATCATCATCACCTCTTTATTTTGATTTTGTGCCTTTTGCATGGCCTTATCAAAATTATGCTCAAAATGAAGCCCACTAGCAAATAGTATCGCAGTAGATACAAACAATAAAACCAAACACCTGTTCAACATACTATAAATCATCTTTTACTACACCTTATATATTTATTTACTTCGTTTGTATTATTTATGATATAAAAATCCACAAAAGCCTTCTTTAACCCAGTTGAGTCACCTTCGCTTCCGTAGATAAAAGCCTTTAGAGATATATAAAAATTATGATAATGAATTTGGACATATTCAGGCACCATATAGTGTCCATAAGCATCTCCATCCCACCTCACCCAAAGGTTGTCCATATCGCTATTGAGATCATTTGCTATATCTTCGGCAGGATCTACATATAGCCTGTCATGAGCAAAGTTTAGCTCGTCTATCTTAAAATTTTTATCTATATGTAACTTCCATACTCCATTTTTCACAGGATAATAGTTGTCCATTTTTTTCACAAATGAGCCTTTTTTTAGATAGTATTTTTGACCCTGTATATCTGTCTTTTTGAACTCTTTAAACTCTTTTATATCTTTGCCAAAATACTTTTTTAAGCTCATACCCACAATGTCACCAAAGCTATCAGATGGGGTTGAATAATTTTCATTATTATACTGATCAGCACAGTTTGAGCCAAAAAGCATGACAGTTGTCAAAAGTATTATATAGAAAAACTTCATCTGTTTCCTTTAAACAGAGTATTTATCTCTTTTGTGAACTGCAAGGGATTTACAGCATAGCTATAGAGTCTAATGCCGTAGTGAAGGTGCGGTCCGCTTACTCTGCCACTCTTTCCACTCAATCCCAATAACTCCTTTTGCCTAACCTTTTGTCCAACTTTTACTAAAATTTTACTTAAATGAAAATAACAGCTATAAAGCCCCTCACCATGGTCAATCACAACCGAACCGCCGGCATAGTATCTCTTACTCGCTATCACCACAACACCACTATTTGCAGCTCTAATTAAAGTACCCATCTTTGCCCTAAAATCAGCTCCGCTATGGAAACTCTTTAGCATATGGTTAAACATCCTTGCGTTACCATAACTACTTGTCAGCTTTGAGTGTAGAGGCAAGATAAATGGTTTACCCCAATATCTTTTGGGTGTGATTGTAGAGTAAATCTTCATGGCATCTTTGTACTCTTTGTATATCCTTTTAAGTGATTTCTTATCTGGTTTTACTTTGGAAGTTGCTACTTTTATATACTCTTTTTTGTATTTTTTTAGCTCTACATATAGAGGCTCTTTTTTGCCATTTATGGATATACTATATAGTCCCGGCTTCTCTTTATATTTTATAGGAATAAGCGCAAAGTAAGCATCCTTCTTGGTTGGACTTTTAATAGAAGGTATCTTTTTGCCTTCAAAAACAACCGTAGACTTTTTTTCTAATTTTATGAGCTTAACCTCTCCATTTTTGATTTGATAAGCAAAAAGGGCTATGGGCAAAAGAAGCAGTATTAGTCTTTTCAAGTCCTACTCTTTTTTATGATTCCATAGGCTTCGTTTATCTCTTGGAGTTTTACAGTTGCCTTATCTATGATGGACTGCTCCGCTCCTTTTCCCATCAATAAATCAGGGTGATTTTTTCGTACTAGTTTTTTGTATTTTGTTTTGATAGTTGCCATGTCATCATCTTTGCTTGCACCCAAAACCTTATAGGCGTTTTCGAGAGTATTTACCTGTTGATTGTACTGATTTGCATAAAAGTTTCTAAATTTGGCTACCAATGCATCGAAATCTGCTCTATTTATCTCCAAAGCATCCGATATATCTTCGCATATCATCTTCTCTTCATTTGTGAATTCATTGTCTATAAATGCAAGATTTAAAAGATACTCAACAGTAGAAAGCCTTTTGCGATAATCTCTGTTCGTCAATTTTAGATATTTTTTTGCCAAATCAATTGTGTTTTCAAAACTATTTAACTCTTTTTTATATATAGCTTTTAATTTTTCTCTCACATCTGCTTGATTTTGGAAAACAGATGAGAGTTGAGTTAGAGTATTGCTCAAAAGTTCAGCCTCAAGCTCACTCACATGCCCATCGGCTTTTGCAACTTTTGCCATCAAAGATATGAGTAATCCCGCCTCATGATCCTCTAATTTTCCATTAAATTTTTGTTTTACATCTATATTTATATTGTATCCATCGCTTTTATAGTTTCGTGTTAGCAGGTAAAAAACCGCTATAACCACTACAAAAAAAATATAATTCATCTACACTCCCTTTAAAATTTTAAATCTCTATAGTAATTAATCTGCTCTTTTTTGAGTATCCTTATAAAGTTCGTACTTCCCTCACAACCGGTTGGAAAACCGGCAGTTACAAGATATATCCCCTCTTCATTGATGATATTTTCTTTTATAGCTTCTTTTAACATATCAGAAAGCATCAAACTTGGATTTTGATTTTCTATATACATAAGTGGCTTTAAGCCCCAAACTATGCTTAGAGATCTTGCTGTTTTTTCATCGTGTGTTACTGCATATATATCATTTTTTATCCTGTATCTAGCTAGTTTAAGCGCAGATTTTCCTGATGATGTTATAGAAATAAGAGCATCTACATCAAGTTGCTCTGCCAATTTTGCAGTAGATGAAGATACGATATCTGTCTCATCTAAAAATTTATATTTATCAAATTTATTGTATGGATAGACCTCTTCTGTCTCTATTATCGTATTTGACATCACTTCGACTACATTTACCGGATTTTTACCTATGGCACTCTCTTCGCTAAGCATCACCGCATCGGTTCCATCCAAAACTGCATTTGCAACATCGCTTATCTCTGCCCTTGTGGCCACCTCGTTTTCTACCATAGAGAGCAGCATTTGAGTAGCTGTGATAACTGGTTTGGAAGCCGCATTTGCTTTTGAGATGATTCTTTTTTGTATATTTGGCACCCTGTAATAAGGAACCTCTATACCCAAGTCACCTCTTGCTACCATCACCCCGTCACTTACTTTTAAAATTTCATCTATATTTTCAACCGCATCAAATTTTTCTATTTTTGAGATTATGCGTGATGTTGAACCATATTTTTTTAGCAAATCTCTTACATGTAACACATCTTTCGAACTCTGCACAAAAGAGACAGCCACAAAATCAACTCCATTTTTTGCGCCCCATTGCAAATCTTTTTCATCTTTGGGTGTGATTACTTCTATATTGATCTGAGTATTTGGAAAATTTACACCCTTATTTGATGACAATTTTCCACTATTTTCTACTTCGGTCTCTATGTATTCGCCGCTTTTAACTACTCTTGCTCGGATATTTCCATCATAAAGATATATATAGTCTCCAACTTTTAGCATATCTAAAACATTATGTTGATTGATGCTTAGTTCGTATTTGTGCTCACCAATTTGTTTACCTATTATATCTTTTCGTAAAAATATCAGCAAGTCTTTTGGCTTTAGATTAAAATCATCATCTAACTTACCAACTCTTATCTTTGGACCACAGATATCTTGAAGTATGCCAACTCTTTTTCCAACATTTTTTTCTGCTATTTTTATATTCTTTAGTATATTTTTGTGGTAATCATGAGTACCATGACTAAAGTTCAGTCTAAAAACATCCACACCGGCTTTTAGCAGACCTTCTAAAATCTCAATACTTTCACTTGCAGGTCCGACAGTAGCTAAAATCTTTGTTTTTTTCATATTTTTTTCCTTTTTGCTAAGCAAAACCTAGAAAATAGTTCACAAGATTGCTTGTTTATGCTTTTAATTATATCATTAAAAGGTTACAAAAGGGTAACAATGAAGAAAATAGGCTGATGTAATCAGCCTATTTTTATTTTTAAATGATTTTACGCACTATGGAGTGCATAAAGTCAGCTTCTAAATCTCTGCGGTCTCTATATCATAGAGTATATCATCCCAAGGATGTCTGTACATAGGCATATTTAGTCTCTTTTCATCTAGTATATGTCCGATAAAACCGATACATCTTCCTAGTATAAAGAAAGCATTTAGTGCGCCTGCTTCTATAAATGTGGCTATTTCATCATCATCATAATTTAGTTCTTTCCACATATCAACCATCAAAACTCCGATAGTCCCATCAACATTTAATATAAGATTATCTTTTTTCCCTGTTGTCATCTTTTCAATCTCTAAAGCATAATTTAAAACAGGATGGGATGGAAAATATTCATCTGCATATTTTTTAAGACCGGAAACTCTCAAATCCGGGTTTCTGACAGATTTAATCCTGTGTCCGATGCCCGGAATCGGAATACCTTGCTTCTTCATATAAGATAAAAACTCTTTTGGGGAAAGATTGTTGTCATATCCATATTTGAAGTATTTTGCCGCTCCGTCAATCGCTCCACCAAATCTAGGTCCTATCGTCAAAAGTCCTGCTATGAGTGAACTAACGACATCTTTTCCTGCTCTTGCTGTTACTTTTGCATTATGCGCACCGCTGACTGCCGGTCCATGATCTGCTACAGTTTTTAAAACAGTCTCAATAAATTCAACTGCCCATTTTGGATATCTTTGTTTAAACCACAACAAACTCATAACATCCCCAATAGAAAATCCTGTATCAGGAGTTGCTACCTTAGATATTGGTATGCCACAATATGTTGCCTCTTCACCTCTGTCATCACTAATAGTACATATAAAGTTTCTTACTTTTCTATTTTTTGGTATAGATTTTACTTTAGGCTCAACAATAGGCTCGATAACTCCCTTAGAGAGCAAATCTTCATATACAGCGTGAATAGTTGCCGGTATATCATTAAATGAATCCGGCACATAAAAACCAGCCTCTTTCATAGCTCTATTTTTTGCTTCAGCAGTTTCTCTATCGGCATTTGCACTAGCACCCGCGTGTCCAAACTGAACACCGCTTTCAAAATGTTTAGCAATAGTGCCTATACACCATGAAATGATAGGTTTTTTAATCTTGCCGTTTTTGACAGCTTCTATGACTTTATACTCTTCGGCTCCACCTACTTCACCTAGTAAAATCATATATTTAACATCAGGGTTGCTTTCCATTCGAAGAAGATTGTCTATAAAAACAGATCCTACAAATCTATCTCCACCGATAGCAACACCTTCAGCTATACCGTCCGCATTTAATGAGATGATATTTGACATCTCATTAAAAAGTCCACCACTTCTTGTCACTAAGCCACAACTTCCACATCTATTTAGCTTTGAGTTGACTATGTTTTCTATAGTTCCACCGATATTTGCTATCTTAAAAGCTCCTGGAGCTATAGCGCCGACAGTTGCCGGTCCTATGACGGTTACGCCCTTATCTCTGGCAGCTTGATTCATGGTTCTTGCTCGTCTCTCAGGGATACCCTCAGCTGTGACCATAATGGTCTTAAACTGACCATTAAGCTCTATGGCTTCCATTACAACATCATAAGCTGTTCTAAATGAGCCAAAATTTAGAAGTACATCTGCATTTTTATGTTCATTTGCAGCTTCAGAAGTGCTTCTATATAGAGGTATCATTATCTCTTCACCACCCCAGAAAAACTTATCAAACTTTGCAGAGCTTGTCGGAGCTACGATAGCTGCTATAGATGGTGTCTCTCTACCTATCGTATAATCGTAATCCAACATCCTTTGAATTGCACTTGTGTTGTTGTTCCAAAATATCGCCTGTGTATCTTTTGTAAATAGCTTACTCATCTTACTCTCCATTCTCTAAAGACATTCTTACTATGTCGGTTACATGGGTTTCAGGTCCATAAACTTCCATATAAAGCCCCAATCTATCGGCTGCTTCTTTTATATCTTTTAGACCTTTTTCATAGTTTGGTCCACCACGACGCACATAAATCTTAACTCCTACATTCTTGAGTTTATCTGCATACTCTTCTAAAGAGTAGATAATTCCCGTAAAAGTTTTAGCTACATCAGTAAAGTTTGCAATTGCACCTCCGATTATCAGAATCTTATCTCTGCCTTTGGGGTCTTTAAATCTAGTCATCAAATCAAATATAGTGTCTGCATAAAACTTTGTCTCACCCGTAGTTGGTCCTCCACTGTACTCGCCATAGTTTGCAAGCTCTGCTACATTGCCACTTAAATCGGCAATCGTATCAGCATAAACAACACTTGCACCACCACCTGCAACCATGGTCCAAATTCTTCCCATAGGATTAAGAATAGTTAGTTTTAGCGATGCTCCACTCTTTGCGTCAGCTTCAGATATAGCTTTCTCCTCTTCAGACTGATCTTCCATGCCAAAAGCTGTAGGAAACTCTATCTTGCCCCACTCATCTTCCATCAAATAACCTGCCGTATCATCGAGTCTTGCTACAAGATCAAGTATCGCCATCTCATTATCATCAAGCATAACAAGAGGATTTATCTCAAGATATGCAAAGTTTAAGTCTCTGTAAAATTTGAAAAAATCTATGGCAAATGAGATAAATGACTCTTTCTTATCTGCAGGCAAATCAGTAGGTGCATTTGCCCTTACGACATGGTCTATATTTGCATTTTTCATGTTGATTGGAATCACAACTTCAGTAACTTTCTCTTCCCAACCGTCTTCTATCTCCATTCCGCCCTCGGTTGACATATATAGCACATCGTCTTCGCCAACAGTAGTAGCAGATATATAGTATTCTTGTTCTTCACTGTGTGGAGTAAAAGGTTCAACTATAAGATGAGTTAGCGTGCCATGCTGTCCACTCAAAAGGGTAATGGGATGAGAAATTTTTTCATCTATCCATTTTGCTGCCACATCCAAAGAGACATCTCCTGGTTTTTTATCTTTAAAAAGAACCAGTCCATTTTTTCCTCTTTTTCCAAAAAGCATATCAGGCTTAACGACAAGAGGCTCTTGTTTCAGCCACTCAAAACCATGTTCTTCTGCTTTTTTCTTCAATTCATCCCCACTACTTACTAGTACAGATTTAAAACCATAATGAAACCCACTAAAGTATTTTTCCCAGTGTTTTGAGAAAATTGCTTTTCCATCATATTCACGAATCGCTCTTTGAGCCATGGCAAATCCTTTTATTTTTCTTAAATTTTTTTATTACTAAGAATATCTAATTATTATATCAATTTTTTTCTTAAAAAACTATATTTGAAAGAGTAAAATTGTCTTGTCGAAATCTCCAAACATAGAAATATTAGTTCTTCTTATAAGTTTAAATTCATCTATATTTTCAAATAGCTCTATTGGGTGGTAGTATTGTAGTATCGTATCTGTAAACTTCATATACAAATCTTTCTCTTTTTCAAAAAGTGTAATTTTTGTACTTAGGGTTGAGCTTATAAAATCGGCCTCTATGGCTAAAAACTCTTTTTTACTCTCCTTGAGCAAGAGCCCTTCCGCAACATCGCTAAAACCATTTAGAGTATTTATATCTGCTATAAAATATGAATCTTTTTTCAAATGACATTTTAAATCAAGAAAAAAATTCTCTAACTCCTCTTTATTCATGTAATTTAAAACATCACCTATAGCTGTGGCACAATCAAATTTTTCTTTCAAATCTTTTAGTTCTATGTTTTTTGCATTGACGCCTAAAGAGTTAGCGATATTTACCATCTTTTTACTTCTGTCAATACCCACAGCACTATAATTTGCACTCTTTAATCTCTGCAAAAATTTGCCATTTCCACAACCAATATCTAAAATATGCTCTACATGTAGAGCTTTTAAAATACCTATATATCTGTCATAAAGCTGACTATACTCTTCATAAAAACCTATTAATGGCTCTATTTTAGCGTATAAATCAAGTGCCTTCACTATTTTACAGCTATCGCTTCAATCTCTATACTTACATTTAAAGGAAGCGTTTTTACAGCTACGGTTGAGCGGGCTGGTTTGTGAGAGCCAAAGAACTCTGCATATATCTTGTTAATTTGTGCAAAATCATCCATATTTGCCAAAAATACCGTAGTTTTTAAAACTTTAGACAAAGAACTCCCTGCTTCTTTGAGAACTTCGCTCAAATTGTTAAGCACTTGTCTTGTCTGCTCCTGTACTCCGCCATCTACAAGTGATCCATCCGGTTTAAGCGCAATTTGTCCGGAAGTAAATATCATGTTTTCAAAACCAATAGCCTGAGAATACGGTCCTATGGCTGAGGGAGCTTTTTTTGTTGCTATATAATCCATCTTTTTTCCTTAAAATTTTTCTATTATTTTATCAAATATTCTCTTTAAATCTCTCACATCTTGCATCTTGCATCTTTCATTTAGAGCATGAATTCTATCATTTACGACACCCAACTCTACTGTTTTTACACCATATTCGGCCAAGAGTCTTGCATCGCTTGTTCCACCGCTTGTTGTCAATTTCGGCACAATTTGCAGAGTATCTTTTATGGCTTTTTGAAGTAACTTTACTATCTTTGAGTCTCTTTTGGTGACAAAAGGTTTCGCACTTTGGGAAAGCGTAAGTTTAAAATCAACATCCCCAAGCAGACTTTTTATATAATTTTCTATATTTTCCTTCTCTGTTTTAGTTGAATTTCTCACATTGAACATCATCTTTAACACCCCAGGAGTCACATTTGTCACTTCCATACCGGCTCTTATATCTGTGATAACTAACCGGCTTGGAGCAAAATTTTCATCTCCCATGTCAAAATGATGACCTGCTAGTTTGTCCAAGATAGGAGATATCAAATTTATGGGATTGGTTGATTTTTCAGGATATGCCGCATGACCTTGGACTCCAAAAATCTCTAAAATACCGTTTATCGATCCTCGTCTGCCTATCTTTACGGCATCTCCAAAAATCTTCTCACATGTAGGCTCGGCAACAACAGCAAAATCGGGCAAAAAATTCTCTTTTTTGAGGTATTTTAAAACTTCAATCGTTCCAAAAAGAGCATCACCTTCCTCGTCACTTGTGAGTATGATGCTAAGAGTTCCGTTAAATTTTTTTGCAGCAAGGCAAGATTGCAAAAATGCACATACTCCGCTTTTCATATCTTGCGTACCTCTTGCATAGATATAGCCATCTTTCAAAACAGGTTCAAATGGATCACTATCCCACCCTTCTCCCGGGGGTACTACATCAACATGACCCGCAAAACACAGATGTTCACCTTCTCCAAATTTTTTATATAATAGTAGATTTTTAGTGTTATTTTTATCTATCCTAAGAGCAGTAAAGCCCAACATATAATCTTCTATAAAATCCAACGCTCCTACATCATCAGGTGTGATAGATTCATATCTTAATAATTTTAAAAAAAGCTGTTGTGTATCCATTATATACCGATCCTATAGTAGTCGAGGGGAAGGTTCACCTAGATAAAATCCCTGAAACTCATCGACTCCGAGATTTTTACATATCTCAAAAGTCTTCTCATCATGAACAAATTCTGCTATCGTTTTAATGCCTAGTTTTTGCGCAAAAACTATAATCGAATCAACGATAGCATAAGAGTTTTTGTCATTTTCTAAGTTTCTTATCAAAGATCCATCAATCTTGATATAATCTGGCTTAAGTTTGGTCAAATACGAAAAGTTGCTATACCCCGTACCAAAATCATCGATAGCAATTTTGCAACCCATTCTCCTTACTTTATCTATAAATGTTGTAACCCTCTGTAAGTTTTCAATATTTTCGTTTTCAAGTATTTCAAGTATTATCTGTTTTGCAACATCATATTTTTTCAGCATTGAAATCACAAAGTTACTTACATTGCTGTCACTCATATCTCTCGCTAGTAAATTAACAGATATAGTATCTTCTCTTCCTTGAATCTTTTGAAAACTTTTTTCTATCAAAAGTTTTTCTATTGCGGAGTATCTTTTTACTTTCTTGGCAATTTCTAAAAAAAGTCCTGGAGGGAAAACTTCCTCATTTTCATCTAATATTCTCACTAAACATTCGTGTTTAACAACCTCTTTGTTTGCATTAAATATAGGTTGATAGTATGGTATGACTCTATTGTCTTTTATCGCACTATTTATAAATTTTGACCATTTTTTTTGCTCTAAGTAGTTGGATTTACCATCTATTTTTTTAAAATAACATAAAAAGTTTATCTGTTTTTGCTTTGCCTCTTCAAGAGCCATATCGGCTTTTTCCAAGGTATTATCCGGATCAAAACAAAATCCGAGTGTAACATTTATGTCGATTATATCACCTGTTTCTATTAATTCAATGTTTTTATTTTTGAAAGTCTCTATCAATATCCCTGCCAACTCTTCATATCTATCCATATCCAAGTCTTTATCTTCAAGAAAAGAAAACTCATCTGCCCCTACTCTATAAAGATGCAGACTCTCTTTTTGGGCAAACTCTTTTAGCCATTGGGAAACATCTCGCAAAATCATATCTCCAACATTGTTACCATAGTACTCATTTATCTCTTTAAAGGAGTCGATATCTAAAATAATAATTTTTGGATGTTTCATCGAGACTATATCTCTCTCTAGAGCTTGCCTGTTTTGCAAGTTCGTCAAAGAGTCTTTATATAGTTGGTGCTCTAGATATTTATTTGTTTTGCTTAGTTTTTTATTTATATGCAGTAATTGTTTTTCCTTGCCGGAAACGACTCTATCAAACTCTTGTTGAAATTTTTTAGAACTGGTTTGTATCTTAAAATATGCAAAAAAAAGAAATATTATCGTTAAAAAAGCCAATATAAAATTAAAATTTGCCTCTTTAATGTTAAAAAAATAGCAAACACTACTATTAAATAAAACAATGATAAAAAAAATAAATACAGATACAAGCATGACAACCAATAACTTATTTAATTCTTTTTCTATTTTTTCCATTAAACTTCCAATATTTTATAACTTATGTGTCATTAGACTTCTTGTGCAACCCACTATAGCCCTAGCAAAAGTTGGGCAATAGGTCTATTATATTATTTCTTATATTAAATTAATCATAATTTAATTAAAGTTGCCCCATAGCCTCCCATATTTATGGGTGCATCCGCGTATGAAACCAAACTCGGATAAGTTGAAAGAAATGTTTTGACAGCATATGCTAGTTTTCCTGTGCCGATTCCGTGATAAACCAAAACCTCATCGTAGCCATTTATCAGGGCATCCGAAAGAAATTTATCTAATTTTTCTATCGATTCGTCTGCCCGCAGGCCGTGCAAATCTAGAGTAACCGAGCTTGTAGCATTTGGTTTTGATATGAGTACCTTTTTTGGTTTTTTAGGTGGATTAGAACTTTTTTTCAGTGTATTTAGAGGAACTCTAAGAGTTATGCCAAAACAATCTATCGTAGCAATCTCTCTTTTTATACTCTTTATCACTCCTTTAGAGTTGCCATATTTTACATAATCACCAAGAGCTAATTTTTCATTTTTTTGAACAATATGAATCTTTTTTGCCCTTTGTTTAAACTCGTTTGCCCGATTAAGTGCTCTATGCCCCTCTTTGGAATCTTTTGCTTTTATTGCCTCCTTTGCTTCTTTGATAGCATCGTTAAAATTTCTTTGCATCTTTAGTACTGAGAGTTCAAACTCTTTTTTACTTCGCTCTTTTTCATCTTTGAACGCCTCTTTTGCCCTTTTTGTCTCTTGAAGCTTCTCTTCAAGCAATAAAGACTGCTTTTTCATCTCTAGCTCTAAATCTATATTTTTCTGGATTAAATCATTTAGTTTCTCTTTATCTTCTCCATAAAGCTCTCTTGCTTCTTTGATTATGGGTGCAGGAATCCTATATCTAAGAGCTGTCTCAAAAGCATAACTCTTGCCAATGGTGCCGTTTAAAAATTCATAGGTAGGCTTTCGATTTTTTTCATCATAAATAGCTGCCAAAAGTTGAACACTCTCATTTGCAGACAATAAGGATGCTAACCTCTTGTGATGAGTCGTGATGACAATCTTTATATCTTTATGAATAAGTTTTTCGATTATGACCTTAAATAGACTCGCCGCCTCATCCGCATCAGTTCCGAGTTCTATCTCATCTATACCGACTAAAGTTCTTTTTTTTGAAAAAAGTCTGCTAAACTCTCCCATCCTGCCTGCAAATGTAGATATATCATTTTTTACACTCTGCGGGTCGTCAAGAATTGCAACTATCTCTTTAAATGAGCCGATTTTCGAGTGGGTGCTGTCTATCTTCATAGGCAGCAGATACTTTGCCAAAAAAGCTGCACTCAAGATGGATTTTAAAAATACAGTCTTTCCACCGGCATTTACACCCGTAATCATCAAAACATGCTTTGCGAAGTCAACACTTATCGGCTTGGGATTGCTCAATACAGGATGAGAAAATCTACTAAGTTTGATATCATGACTACTGTCTGCAAGAACAAACTCTAAATCTTTGCTTTTTGCAAATGCAAATCTTGCATAGTAGGCATCAAATTTATCAAATTCTTTGTTTATAAAAGATAGAAATTTTATATTTTTTGCAAAAAGGGAGGATATCTTTTTGGCATACTTGTATATCAACTCCTCTTTTTTATCTAACAATCCACTCTCTTTGGATTTTAGAGATGATAGACTATCTGGAAATATATAAAAAAAGCCTCCACTGCTTCGCCCTACAACACTTCCTTTTATAACATGGTTAAATCCACCTCTTAGCAAAATAGTCTCTTGGTTATTTATATAGTGGACTTGCCTATCAACTAGATAGTTTGATAGCTTTGAGTTTGACATAAGGCGTCTTAGAGTCGAGCTTGCCTCATCTTTTATCTTTTTTAGTGCATATTCTATACTTGAAAAACTCTCATCTATGCTGCTTTTTAACTCTCCTTTTTCATCAAAATAGCTACAAATCTCCCCTATCTCTTCTTGTATCTCGATTTTTTGCATCCAATCGCCGAGTCTGCCATCTTGCAAAGTGTTTTTAAGATAGGTAAAATAGTCTATAATTTTTACAAAAGAGTAAATTTCATAAATTCTCAAAATACCATTTTTACTTAGATGTGCTAGTTGAGTATCGAGATTTTCAACCTCTTTTGGTGCTTTTAAACCCTGTATCTGCATCAACTCCTTTATAAAATAAAAGTGAATTTTTGAATCACCCTGCATAAAAAGAGGCTTACTTCTTGCTAAAAAAGAGTAAAAAGAGTTGGAAAAATCTGTTAAATCCAGCTTTGAAAGGAGTCTATTCATCTTTTACATGTAGAGATGTCAACCACGACACCTTTTAGCTCTTTGACACTCTCTTTTGCAACAAAGCTAAGAGTTCCACTTACAAAGATAAAGTTCTTGTTATTTACCTCATAATCTCCACAGTTAAGAGTTTTACCTTGTTCGTATGCATTGATTATATCCCTATCGTTTTGAGCACTTTTTTGGTTATATACAGTATAAAGCCAGCCTGCTACTATAACTAGAGTAAGAGATACTATTATGGATATTTTTGTACTGTTTGAAAGAGACTCTTTTTTCGATACGATAATCACCAAAACAGCTAAAAGTAAAAGTAAAAATAGAACTATTTGCATCTATGCTCCTCTTAACTGATATGTGATATCACCGGCACCAAAACCGATAATCAAACCTTTATCTATGTTTTTAAGCACCTTGGTATCGCAGAGTAGATCAATCGAGCATCTCATTTTTTTCAAACTATTTGCAAAAATTGGATTGTATTTTTTAAATTCATTTTTAAAATCTATCTCTATTTTCTCTTCCCCTGCGCTCCAAACAGGAAGTATAATGAGTCTATCCACTCCTGCAAAACACTCAACAAAGCCCTTTAAATTGTCATGAGTTCTTGTGTATTTATGAGGTTGCCAAATAGCTGTAATCTCATCTAATCCTACCATCTTTGCATACTTTTTGGCTGAGCTCATAGTAGCTCTTATCTCTGTTGGATGATGACCGTAGTCATCTATCAGGGTAAAACTGTCGCTCTTTTGGATTATATCAAATCTCTTCTTGATACCCCTGTAATTTTTTAATTTCTCTCTTGCACTCTCCAAATCCATCTCGCTAAGACTTGCTAAAATCGCTAATGAAGCATCTAAGGCTATGTGTTCACCTATGCCCCAAACTTCAAATCTTCCTAGATCTTTTAAGATAAACGATGTAAAAGGTTCATCATTTCTTATAACAGTTTTTATATCTTTTAGATCACGACTTGGATATAGCCTTATCGCATCCATCTCACTTAAGGTAGAAAGAAACTTGTCTTCGGCATTTATAACTCTGATGGTTGCACTCTTTAGAAATTGTTCATAAGCGCCATAGAACCTCTTTAAATCATAATTATAATATTCCATATGTTCCGGTTCGGCATTTGTAACTACCGCGACAAAAGGGTTTGAATTCAGAAAACTCTCATCGCTCTCATCGGCTTCAAATATGATGTTATTACTCGCCATATAGTGCATATTTGTATCAAACTGCTTGCTTTCTGCTCCTATGATAACAGTACCTTCTACCAAGGAAGCTAGCATTGCACTTGTTGTACTTTTTCCATGTGCACCGCATGTAGCAAAAACTCTTCTGTCTTTGAGTATGAGAGGTAGTGCATCTCTGCGAGAGAGCGTCAAAATGCCTCTTTTTCTAGCCTCTTTTAGCTCAACATTATCATCTTTGGCGACTGCTGTATATATGATTAAATCTTGATTTTTTACATTGTTTTTATCATGAGGAATAGATACTTCTATGCCCTCATCTTTCAATTTTTTTGTGATTTTTGTCTCTTTTATATCAGAACCACTTACCGCAAAGCCCTCTTTTTTGAGATACCTAGCAAGTCCTGAGAGTCCAATACCACCGATTCCAACAAAATGGATGTAATTCATATTAATTCCTATCACTAAAGCTTGCCCTTTGGGCAGAATATTTTATATTCATTTCTCTTCTTTTATAAAGTCGTTTATGCGATTTAAAACTTTTTTTGTTTTCTCACTATTTTCAACTAGTGCTATACGAACATAAGCACTTCTCGTTCCTTGAAATCCTAAAAAACTTCCCGGTAAAACTTTGATGTTCTTCTCTTTGTATAATCTTTTTGTGAACTCCAAATCATCATCAACTTCAAGCCAAACATAAAAAGTAGCCTCACTCTTTTTAACTCCTAAAATCTCACTAGCTAACTCTTGGTTTTGTCTATATATCGCTCTTGATTTTGATACATGCTTCTCATCACTCCAAGCAAGAGCTGCTGCTTTTTGTAGGGGCAAAGGAATAGCGACACCAACATAAGTTCTATACTTGAGATACTCTTTTAGTATCTCTTTATCACCTGCTATAAAACCACTTCTAAGACCTGGTGCACTACTTCTTTTTGAGATAGAGTTGATGACTAGTATATTTTTAAAACTTTCATTTCCAACTTCGACACTAGCCTCAAGCAGTGAGGGCTGAGGTTCATCACAATATATCTCACTATAACACTCATCATTTAAAAGTACAAAATCATACTCTAGCGCCAATTTTACCCACTCTTGGAGTTGCGTTTTAGACAAAACAGAAGCTGTGGGATTGTTTGGAAAATTTAAAATCACAAGATTTGCATCTTTCAATCTTTTGTCATTTATATCCGGTTTAAATGCATTTTCTTTTCTCAGCTCTAGATAGAGAATTTCCGCTTTACTGGCCTTTGCTGCACCTTTATATATCTGATAAAATGGGCTAGTAAAAGCGATAACAGGATTTTTTATATCAAAAAGCAGAAATTGAGGAAAGTTAAAAAGAACCTCTCTTGTACCAAATGTTGGTATAAGTTCGCTCTCTTTAAGTTCAACTGCAAATCTCTTTTTTACAAAATCCAACTGAGCCTGTTTCAGATATGGCTCACCGGCTGTTTTTGGATACTTTTTTAGTAAGCTTGTGTTGTTTTTTAGTGCAAGTTGTATAAAGTCCGGTGTTTCGAACTGCGGTTCACCTATGGTTAAAGATACCTCTTCATAATCCGAAGAAGGCTCTATGCCATCTAATAATCTACTCAATTTTTCAAAAGGGTATAAATCAAATTTCATATCATATCTCTTTTGCTCAAATCTCTTCTCCATCCCCATAATTTTTTAGCTCTGTTCACCTCATCTTTATCTATATTGCACAAAAGTATCTCTTCTTTATGACCCGATGAGAGTTCAATCTCACCAAAAGGATTTACCAATTTGCTGTGTCCGTAAAAATTCCAAGACACCTCTTTTTGAGTATAAGTCCCTACCCTGTTAGCTCTTAATATATACATGGAGTTTAAAAAAGCTCTTGTTTTTAGTAGCTCTTGCCACCTTAAAGAGGAGTCAAATGTTGAAGATGAAGGCATCAAAACTACATCTACATTTTTTTTCATAGCTTCCATCCAAGCTATATCGAAATGCGCCTCAAAACCACTGATTATGCCAAATCTTATCTTATTTAGCATAAATGTCTGTGGCACATAGGTTTCTATTGGGTTATCAAAAAATCTCTCTTCATTCCAATGTTTAAAATTTATCAAAAATTGTTGATTGTAGTAGTGTACGCTTTTGGGGGTAAACTTTGCTGTTGCTTTTAGCAATTTTTTGTTTTTAATCAAAACTATAGGCGCCACAACTGTAAGGTTGTATTTTTTACATAAATCTTTCAAAACTTTTATCTTGTGATTTGTCTGCTCTTTTATCATAAGAATGGGCATGCTCTCCAACTCTTTAAAAAAGCTGTTTAGCGCATATTCACTCAGCAAAATTAATTCTACGCCTTTTTGCTCGCAAATTCTAAAGTAATAATCAAGTTTTGCTTCGCTCATAGGCAATGTAGAGAGTTGTAAGGCTGCTAATTTCACACCGATTCCTTACCTATTTGCAGCTGTTCATACTCTAATTTCGCGTCTTCTATCATTTTTGTCGCTTCATTTAGTATAGATATACTTTTTTTATACTCTTTCATCGCATCTTTTAGAGTAATGCCGGGGTCACTTAACTTTTCCAAAATCACTTTTGCATTTTTTAGTCTATTTTCAAAACTTATCTCTTCACTCATCGTTCAATGCCTTTCTTATATAAAAATCAAATTTATCATGCTCTACTAAAAAAGCATCATGCCCATAGCCACTGTCAACACAGTGATAATCCACTCTCCCACCTCGCCCCATATCCCTAAGTGTATCTCTTATTGTCTCCATCTCACTTGGCATAAAAAGCATATCTCCCCTAAAAGATACTAAAGT
The DNA here is from genome assembly GCA_027050775.1 of Campylobacteraceae bacterium. Classification (GTDB taxonomy): domain Bacteria; phylum Campylobacterota; class Campylobacteria; order Campylobacterales; family Sulfurospirillaceae; genus JAADIZ01. Next base: position 155,604 of record JALUBH010000020.1, read on the forward strand.
CATTTTTGCTTCTATATTTTTAAGAGAGTCACTTAGCGAGTCATAATTTCTTGAGGCATCAAATATATTCATAGCTTTTATGATATATATATAACTTAAAGGATCAAATCTTTTGGCAAAATTATATCCATTGTATTCCATATATCTCTCTATTTGAAATCTTCCAAAAAGCTCGTACAAACCATCTGTTTCAACATAGTTTCTACCAAATTTTTTCTCCATAGAGTGCGGACTCAAGAAGCTTATATGCCCTGCCATCCTACCGATAGCAAACCCATTTAAAGGCAACTCTTCAAAATCCTCTTTTTTATAATTACCATCTTTAAATCTAGCATCCTTAACTATACCTTCCATGGCCAACTTATTAAAAGATATAGCCCAAGGACTTGTAGCATGGGTAGAGGCAAGCATAATAATTTTGTCTGTAAATTTCGGATATTCTACTGCGACACAAAGTGCCTGCATACCTCCTAGAGAACCACCGATGACTGCATAGGCTTTTTCTATGCCTAGCCTCTTAAATAGTGACATTTGAGCACTCACCATATCGCTGATAGTAATAACAGGAAATTTTAACCTAAGAGGCGCATTTCCTTTTTTAGTTTCACTGATCGGTCCACTTGAGCCAAAACAGCTGCCTAGCACATTTACGCATATCACAAAAAACTTCGTTGTATCTAGCGTCTTTGCATCACCTATGAGAGAATCCCACCAACCAGGCTTTGAATCACCCTCATATCTACTTGCCGCATGATGAGAGCCGGTGAGTGCGTGAAAAACAACTATCGCATTTGATTTGTCACTATTTAACTCGCCATAGCTCTCATAAGTTTGCGTATAGCCTTCTAAAATACGCCCACTCTCAAGATAAAGTTGCTCATCAAAATACTCGCTTGAAGTTTGTACTAACAACTATTTTTACCTAATTGATTCTATAATTCGGTGCTTCGTGGGTGATGATAACATCATGCACATGGCTCTCTTTTAGTCCGGCACTTGTTATCTCTACAAACTCAGCTTTTTCTTGATAATCAGCTATGTCTTCACCTCCGACATAACCCATAGACGACCTGAGTCCCCCCGTGAGCTGATGCACAACATCTCTGATAGAGCCTACAAGCGGTACTCTTCCTTCTATACCCTCTGGCACAAGTTTATCTGTAGCAGTACCATCTTGAAAATACCTATCTGTGCTACCTTGCGCCATCGCACCGATACTACCCATGCCACGATAAGTTTTATACTGTCTTCCTTGGTATGTTATCACATCTCCGGGGCTCTCTACGGTTCCTGCTAGCAAACTTCCAATCATCACCGAACTTGCACCGACTGCCAAAGCTTTTGCTAAATCACCTGAGTACTTTATACCGCCGTCTGCTATGATTGGCACACCCTTGCTTTTTCCTGCTTCACTACACTCTTCTATAGCTGAGATTTGAGGAACTCCAACACCTGCTACTATCCTTGTAGTACATATACTTCCCGGTCCAATTCCTACTTTTACGGCGTCAGCTCCAGCTTCTATAAGTGCCAAAGTTGCCTCTTTGGTAGCTATATTTCCAGCTATAATATCAACATCCAAAAGCTCTTTTATCTTTTTTACAGTATCGATTATGCCTTTTGAGTGTCCGTGTGCTGAATCAAGCACCAAGACATCTACTCCTGCTTGAACCAAAGCAGTAGCTCTGTCTATCTGCCCTACTCCGATAGCTGCACCAACCCTGAGTCTTCCAAATTTATCTTTATTTGAGTTTGGATACTCTTTTCTCTTTTTCAAATCTTTTATAGTTATCAAACCTTCTAGTTTATTATCTTTACCCACAACAGGCAACTTTTCAACTTTGTTTGTTTTGAAAATCTCTTCCGCTTGGTCTAGCGTAGTACCTTTTGAAACCGTGATAAGAGGCATAGGGGTCATCACTTCGCCAACCTTCTTATTAAATTGAGTCTCAAATCTCAAATCCCTGTTTGTTAAAATACCTATAAGAGTATCTTTATCATTTATCACAGGCACCCCTGAGATTCTAAACTCACTCATGATATCAAGTGCTTCTTGCACGCTAGAGTCAAAATGAACTGAAACCGGATCTATAATGATGCCGCTTTCACTCTTTTTTACTCTTCTTATCTCTCTTGCTTGAGACTCTATATCCATATTTTTGTGTATGATTCCTATACCACCTAGTCTTGCCATCATTATAGCTGCTCTGTGTTCTGTTACCGTATCCATTGCGGCTGACACCAAAGGTATATTTAGCGGTATATTTTTAGTCAACATAGAGTTCAGTTTTACCTGTTTTGGAAGAACCTCTGAATACTTTGGAATCATCAAAACATCTTCAAATGTCAATGCTCTTTTACGAATTTTCATCCTATTTCCCCTTTTAATTCTCTTTCTAGGCTTAATGCGCCATCAAACAACTCTTGCTCTCCATAAGCTTTTGCTATGAGTTGCCCACCTATCGGTAGTCCTTTAATATTTTTTCCAAGCGGTATGGATATACCAGGCAATCCCGCCAAATTCAACGAAATCGTATAAGCATCGCTCAAATACATTTCAAGTGGATCTTTCTTGCTCCCAAACTCAAAAGCTGGAGTCGGTGCAACCGGTGCAAATATCAAATCAGCCTCTTTAAAAATCTCTTCATACTGATGCTTTATAAGGTGTCTCGCTTTTTGTGCCTTGATATAGTAAGCATCATAATATCCGCTACTTAAGACAAAAGTTCCAAGCAATATTCTTCTTTTGACTTCTTCCCCAAAACCATAACTTCTACTATTTAGATACATATCTTTTAGATTGCCGCTTTGAGCTCTGTTTCCATATCTTACGCCATCATACCTGCTTAGATTTGCACTCGCTTCTGCTGTTGCGATGATATAATATGTCGCTATATCATATTTTGTATTTATAAAATTTTTATATATAATCTTATGCCCTGCACTCTCCAAGGCTTTGATACCATCTAGCATTTTTTCTCTGACATCGTCATTTGCTTCTTGAAGATAATTTTCTATAACCGCTATAGTCATTTTTCTATCCGGACTTAAAAAATCTGAAACTTTCTTATGTGCTATGTTTGCGCTCGTAGAGTCATGAAAATCATGTCCTGCTATGACATCATAAAGTATGGCAGCGTCTTCAACATTTTGTGTTATGGGTCCTATCTGATCAAGCGAGCTTGAATATGCCCCAAGTCCATAACGACTCACCTTGCCATAAGTTGGTTTCATACCGACACATCCGCAAAATGATGCGGGCTGTCTTATACTTCCGCCTGTGTCACTACCAAGAGCCGCTATCGCTATCCCGGCCGCAACTGCTGCTGCACTTCCACCACTGCTTCCTCCTGGCACTCTTGAGTAATCATGAGGATTTTTTGTCACTCCGTAAAAAGAATTTTCAGTTGAGCTTCCCATAGCAAACTCATCCATATTTGTTCTTCCAAATGGGGCAAAACCACTATGAAGAAGGTTGTTTATAACCGTGGCATTGTAAGGTGCGATATAGCCTTGCAATATACTTGAGCCACTTGTTACCTCCCAGCCATTGACTTGGATATTGTCCTTTATGGCTATGGGAATACCATCCATATACTCAGATATATTTTTATTTGTCAACTGCTCAACATAGGCACCAATCTCTTTTTTCTTTTCAATCTCTTTTTTCAAATCATCTCTTAGATGTGCTATGTCACTTTTGTGAAGCTTCATGGCCTCTTTTAAAGTTATCAATTCTTATCCTTTTTTGTTTTAACCAAAAATATACTTATTGCGACGAGTATAAAAATCACTCCTATCGTTTCAAATACAAATTTTAAAGAAATAGGATTGTTAAACATCACTTTTGCAACTTGTTTTTACCTTTTCACCTTTACATCTACCGCAAAGGCAATCTTCCTCTTTTGCTCTATACTTCCAGCATCTAGGACACTTGAATCTTTTGGCAAAATATATCTTAAATTCATCCCCTGCAACATTAAAAGTTGCCTCAGGGTTACTTTGGCTTGCGCAAATGATATTGCTTACCGTAAACCAATCTTCTCCGTCAGCATCACTTAGTTTTTTCAGCTCACTTGAAGATGAATATATCACCAATTCCAGAGTGGATTTTATCTTTTTATCTTTTTTGAAACCATCTACTATCTCAAAAAACTTCTCTCTAGCTTCTATCATATACTCTTCATCAAAAGGCATCTGTACTTTTGGTAGCTCCTCATAAACCAAATCAAACACATCATCCAAATCACCTTTTATAGCCTTTGGAGCATGCTCTAATATCTCATCTACCGTGTATGTGAGTATTGGAGCATAAAGTGCTAGCATACTTCTTGCTATAAGAGCCATCGCAGTTTGTGATGATCTTCTTGTGGTAGAATCTTTTTTATCGCAGTATAGTCTGTCTTTTGAAATATCGAGGTAGATACCGCTTAGGTGGTTGGTTATGAAGTAGTTTAAAAGTGACATTCCTTTAGAATAATCATACTCGCCAAAAGCCTCTTTTGTTTGTGCAAAAACCTCTGCGGCTTTACTCAAAATCCAACTGTCTATAGCTGAGAAATTCTCAGGTTTCTCAAAACTCTCCAAATCATTTACATTTGCAAGTAAAAATCTAAAGGTATTTCTTATTTTTCTGTATTGTTCACTTACTTGTTTTAAGATACCGTCACTTATCTTTAAATCTGTTGTATATTCGCTCGTTCCAACCCAAAGACGAAGTATCTCTACACCGTATTTTTTAGCTATATCACTCGGTGCTACAACATTTCCTTTGGATTTACTCATCTTTTCACCCTTTTCATCGACAGTGAAACCATGAGTCAAAATATTTCCATAAGGTGCTATACCATTGTTTGCCGTGCTAACCAAAAGTGAGCTTTGAAACCAACCTCTATGCTGATCACTACCCTCAAGATACATGGAAGCCGGATAATCTCCCGCGTCATAATCGCTTGATTCAAGTACTGCTCTCCAAGTACTTCCACTATCAAACCAAACATCGAGTATATCCATCACCTTTTCAAGGTTTTTACTCTCATAGCCACAATCTGGAGCAAGCAAATCTTCTATCTCTAAATCCCACCAAGCGTCAGCTCCTTTATTTTCAAAGATATCAGCTATATAATCCATCACCTTTTCATCAAAGATTGGTTCTCCTGTTGTCTTATCTCTAAAAAATGCTATCGGAACACCCCAGTCTCTTTGTCTTGAGATACACCAATCAGGTCTGTTTTCTATCATTGTGCCCAGTCTCTTTATGCCTGAATCAGGATAAAATTTTACATTTTGTAGCTCACTCATTGCCATGTTTCGCAGACTTTCTCTCTCGCTACTCTTTTTATCCATAGCTATAAACCACTGTCTTGTAGCTCTATAGATTATCGGCTTGTGAGTTCTCCAGCAAAACGGGTATGAGTGTGTAAATTTTGAAACTTTAAGGAGCGAATCTCCCAAAAGATCCAAAATTCTCTCATTTGACTTAAATATATGCTCGCCTACAAAGCTGCTCGCATCAGGCAAAAGAGATTCTCTTACTACAGTTTCATCATAGCAACCTCGATCATCGACAGGCATAATCACTTCCAAATCATACTTCAACCCTACCTTGTAGTCATCATCACCGTGTCCCGGAGCCGTATGAACACATCCGCTTCCACCGTCCATCGTTACATGTTCACCTAAAATCAACTTAGAATCTCTTCCGTTTAGTGGGCTTTTGGCATGCAAATGTTCCAACAACTCTGCTTTAAAAGTCTGTTTAATCTCGCCTTTTATGATTTCTTGCTCTAAAAGAGTCTCGTAAAGTGGCTTCGCAACGATAAAACCATCTGTTGTTAAAACATAGTCTTCTTCGGGATTAAAGCTTATAGCCATATTGGCAGGAAGTGTCCAAGGAGTAGTAGTCCAAATGATGACACTCACATCACCCTCTACATGTAGAGCTTTTTTTGCCTCATCTTTTAGTGGATATGCTACAAATATGGAGTAATCCTCTTTATCCTCATACTCCACTTCCGCCTCTGCTAGAGCAGTTCTTGCTGCCCAAGACCAGTAAACCGGTTTACTTCGCTCAATCAAGAGACCTTTTTTTGCAACTTCACAAAGTGATCTGTAAATATCAGCTTCAAATTTGAATTTCATGGTCATATATGGATTTTCCCAATCACCCACAACTCCCAAGGCTTTAAACTCATCTCTTTGTATGTCTATAAATTTTCTTGCATGCTCACGGCACAACTCTCTTATCTTACTCTTTGGCAAACTCTCTTTTTTTGTTTTACCTATCTTTTTCTCAACCTGCTGTTCTATCGGAAGTCCGTGACAATCCCAACCCGGTACATATCTGACATTCTCCCCAAAAGTGTAGTGAGTCTTTACGATTATGTCTTTTAATATTTTATTTAGTGCATGACCTATATGAATATGTCCATTTGCATAAGGCGGTCCATCGTGCAAGTAGAAGCTCTTTTTGGCATCTTTTCTGTTTTCTATCATCTTTTTATACACATTGCTCTCTTTGCTAAACCACTTCTCATACCTTTTTGGCTCGTTTTGAGGCAAATTTCCCCTCATAGGAAAAGTTGTTTTTGGCAAAAGCAATGAATCTTTATAATCCATAATCCTTATACTCCTTGAATCTTATAAAATTAGATGATTTTATCCAAATTCTATTTAAGAAGCACTTATTTGTTATAATAACGCTGGACTTATCGCATCAAGTCTTGTATCTTAAGACAGGAGATTTATTTTGACAAATTCACTTATCATTATCGGCAAAGAACTTGTATATAACGAGCCGTATATGTCATACGCGAAGGAAGAGCTGAAAAAATATATAGAGTATTTTGACAATCAAGAAATTTTAAATAAAAACGACAGTGATTTTTTTATAAAATTAGAAGATTTAATCAACAAGTTTGACCAAACTGTTATACTTTGTGCTAAACACTCTTTTACATTTGTCAACAAAATTATCTCAACCATCAGCGATGATAGACTTGAATTAAAAGATGATATGTTAATACCGTCAAAAACTGTTGTATATTCTAAAAATTCATATTTGATAAAAAAAGATGAAAAAATCATAAATGTTCTGTGTGCAAAGGAGAATGACAAACTTCCTGATATTTTAGTCAAAGACAATCTAAGTCACAGAAGTTTCACGATTATAAATATAGATATAGATTCCGTTAAACTATTGATAGAGCCTATATGCTCCACTTATGAGATAAAGATTGACGCCACGCCTCTCATAGATGGCTGGATAAAGATAAATGCTTCAAGTTACAAATATGGCAACCTTGATAATTTTATTAAGGCTCTGAAAAATTTGTTTAGCGATAAGTTTATAGATAACTCTGATATAGTAGAACACATAGTCAAAAGATTAGAGGTGAGTGGTAAAAAAATTACTGCAGTTGAAAGTTGCACAGGTGGGCTTATCTGCTCTATGATTACAAAGATTTCCGGCTCTTCTGCTATATTTGACGGGGGCATAGTTAGCTACGCCAATCACATAAAAAAATCTTGGATAGGAGTGAGCAAAGATACACTTGAAAGATGGGGTGCGGTGAGTGAAAACTGTGTCAAAGAGATGCTAGATGGCATAATCTTGGCTAGTGGGGCGGATTTTGCCCTAGCAACAAGTGGTATCGCCGGACCAACAGGTAGCAGTGATGGAAAACCCGTAGGAACAGTTTTTGTCGGAGTAAAATGCAAAAATCAAGATGCAAAAATCAAAAGATTGCTTCTTCAAGGAGACAGACACTACATAGAAACTCAAAGCGCGTATCATGCCTTTAAATTACTCTTAGAAGAGAATAAAAAAATATTTTTTTAGGGAAATCTCAATTTTTACAAAAAATCTCTTGACAAATATATGATTTTTCTCTATAATTTCAACCTCATTACAAAGGTGATGTCTTTGGGTGAATATAGTTTATTGTTTATTTGACTCGTTAGCTCAGTCGGTAGAGCATCTCCCTTTTAAGGAGGTGGCCGTTGGTTCGAATCCAACACGGGTCACCATTTATTTTGCGACCCCATCGTCTAGTGGTCCAGGACCCCGCCCTTTCACGGCGGTAACAGGGGTTCAAATCCCCTTGGGGTCGCCATCTTACACTTTGAAAAGTGCCTGGACATATTTTATTGTTAATTGGTCGTTTAGCTCAGTTGGTAGAGCGCCACCCTTACAAGGTGGATGTCAGAAGTTCGAGTCTTCTAACGACCACCATTTTAGTGACATTGTATTTAAACTTTTTAGATACATACAAAGGTTGCGGCGGTAGTTTAGTTGGTTAGAATATCGGCCTGTCACGCCGAGGGTCGCGAGTTCGAGTCTCGTCCGCCGCGCCATTTTTATTTTTATTCTCTTCTTAATTAAAGTTTATAAATTAGATTATCAAGACATAGAAAATATAAAAAATTTATCATATTTGTGACTCGTTAGCTCAGTCGGTAGAGCATCTCCCTTTTAAGGAGGTGGCCGTTGGTTCGAATCCAACACGGGTCACCATTTATTTTTTTGCGACCCCATCGTCTAGTGGTCAAGGACCCCGCCCTCTCAAGGCGGTAACAGGGGTTCAAATCCCCTTGGGGTCGCCATTAAATTCTATTTGTTCTCTCTTTCAACCCCTCGTTTTCATATATATCTATCTCTGTTGCATATCCGGGATTTGATTTTTTCAATTCTCTATCCATATATGCTATCAGTTTTGCATCTGCATTTTTGTGACTTGCTACAAGTAAAACAAAATTTAAGTAGGTTTTTATATCTTTTGGCAATTTATATTTGATTTTTGGGGGGAAAAGTAGATCTTTTTTAACCACATCTACAGCCTTTTTCAAATCATCACAAGATGTATTTTTTTTAGCTGCGATTTCAGTCATATCCTTTATAGTTACTCTTATTTTTTTAGCTGTTTTTTTTCTAGATTTTTTTACAACTACAACTTCTTTTTTACTGTTTTTAACTATTAAGACAAGAACTATAAAAATTATGGCAACTATCGCGATTACTATGGAAATCAGTATGTATTTTTCATTCATGTTATATTATAACAAAAACTTTTAGGTATTTCACTTAGAAACTAACCCTGCACACAATGTTATAGCACTATGAACAGGATTAGTTGTAAGCTTTTATCGTGACATTAAAGTCTTTTCTCCATTTTTCTGTTTCTAAATGCCAATGCTATAACTATAAAAACTATAGCAACTGTATAGTAAACAAATGTCGGAATTGGAACAGGATCGCCCGTGGCATAAGAGTGCATACCTGAAAGATAATAATTAACACCAAAATATGTCATTATGATCGAAGAGTATGCCAATGTTGATGCAACGGCAAAAGAGAATGGTGAGCTCAACTTTTGTATAAATCTAAAATGCACTATAGCTGCAAAAATCAAAATAGAAACAAGAGCCCAAGTCTCTTTTGGATCCCAGCTCCAGTATCTTCCCCAACTTTCATTTGCCCAAACTGCACCCAAAAAGTTTCCCATCGTAAGCAGACTAAGACCTAAAATCATAGCCATTTCGTTGATTCTTGTAGCTTCAATTATGCTTCTATCTAACTCTTTGGCTCTCCTTGTAGTAGAGCCTGGTTTTCTGACGATAAAGAGTAGCAATGTAAAGAATCCCAACAAGGTACAGAGTCCCAAAAATCCATAACTAGCCGTAATAACCGAAACATGAATATTGAGCCAATATGAATTGAGAACAGGTACTAGTGTTGTCATTTGTGGATCCATCCAACTTAAGTGTGCAACAAATAGCGTAACACCTGCTAGTATAGATGTCAAAGATAGTGCTATGATAGCTTGTCGTGAAAAAATCAAACCGGAAAGCATTATGGCCCATGCTATATATATCATCGACTCATAACCGTCACTCCAAGGTGCATGCTGAGCTATAAACCATCTCATACCCAAACCTCCGGTATGAACTGCAAAAGCTACTACATTTATCCAAAAAATTATCTTCGTTATCCATCTGATATTTAATGATGGTTTTGCCATCTTTGCAAATATAAATAGTAACAAAATCAAACCACTTAGCAGATAAACGGGCATCAATCTTTGAAAAATTTTTGCCTTATTGAAGAATATCTCAGCCTTAACTCTACTTGGACTAGGAATGATCGAAGAACCGTATTGCTCTTGATATTTTTTTATAGCATCTATCGCAACATCAGCCTTACTCCAATTTCCTGTAGTTAATCCTACTTGTATTCCATTAAAATATTTGGCAAGAATTTTTCTAATTTCTTCGACTTCATTTCTCGGAAATGTTCTTATTGCCTGCTCAAGACCATACCATTTATGAGTCGGATCATTTGCTTTTGGTATCATTTTGAAGATTTCACCGGTATATACCATATAACAAATATTTACTCTTTCATCTACTTTCAAGATATCTTTGTCAAATTTATTTCTAGCTGATGGTTTCTTTCTGCTTGCAGCCTCAGCATATTTGGTTAGTTTATAGCCGGAACTTGTCTTGCTTGTAGTAAAAAACTGATTGAAACTTGCATAGTTTTCGTTTGGCTTCATACCTATAATTTTTTTGATCGTAGGATGATATACTTTTATAATCTTTTGAGTTTGCCACGCCTTTGGAGATGCCATCATGCCAAGTGTTACTTGATTTGGCGTTAGTCCCTTATAACTTGAGCCTCTATAGACTTTGTTTAAGAAATTTTCAGAAACAGTATCAATCGGCATAATCCTACCATCTGCGCTTTGAACTAGAATTGTACCAAACTTCTCTGCACTTGCTTTATCATACTTTTTAAGAAAATTAAATGTACCATCTGCATTGACAGAAGTAGTCTGCAATAGACTAAATGCCAAGAAAAATGCTAAAAGAATTGATTTGGTTTTGTTCATATCCCTTTGCACCATATGAGCCAATTTTCTGAATCTACTTTTAGGGTTCAGTAAATTTAAAAATAGACCTAATCCGAGTAGAAAATACCCAAGATATGTAGGCCATTTTCCAGGATCTTTATTTACTGAGAGTATCGTTCCCAATCCATCTCTGTCATAAGATGATTGAAAAAATCTATAACCTCTATAACTTAGCACATGATTCATATAAATCCTAAATGGCATTTTTACACCTTTTGCTTTGTCTATTACTTCTACTTCGCTTGCATAAGACATTGGGGACATGGAACCTGGATATCTATCTAGTTGAAACTCGATGAGCTTAATCGCAAATGGTAATTTTACTATCTTACTTCCCCATTCAAACATAAAAGGAGTTCCCACGATAATAGCTTTTTTTGTAAATCCTTTTGTGCCTTTACCCATACCAAACATAGCTATCTCTTTTGTTTTTCCCCTATATTTTACATCAACTATAAGAGCTGAGAGTTTCATACCTTTTCTACCCTTAAACAGAGGATTTGTCTCAGTAACAATTTTCTCTTTTGCACTCAACAACATCTGCCTTGGAGCTATATTTACTTTTCCTATCGTATATAGTCTTCCCGTGGTAAGCTCGTACTCTTTATTAGCTTCAAACTTACCTCTTTTGTTAGCAACCATCTTAAACCAGCTAATCGGCTTTTGTGAAGTCAAATAGAACTTTTTATTTTTAGTTTTTATTTCAATAATATTTTTATTTGTAGGACCGACAGGAGTATCTAGGGCAATTACATTGTTTCCTGCTATATAAAATTTACCTTCCTTTAGAGTAATATTTTCAGGGCTACCATTTATGCTAACTAACATAGTTATAGCAGGTTTACCATTTGGCACTTTTACAAGTTTGGTTACTGCATTTGGAACAAAATCTTTATATTTTATATCTGCAACATTTCCAGCAACATTTAACTTTATGTTAAATTTGTTGTTACCCACACTTGAGATGAGTTTTTTAAGGCTGACTTGATACATTTTTCCATTTTTAAGAGCACTAACACTCACATAAGAATCACTAGAAATCATCCTATTTGCAGTATTACCGTTTCTTATATGTAAAATACCCTCATAACCCATATATCTAGTTACGCCTGAACCTATTAAAATGAAGATAAAACCTAGGTGAAACACAAAAGCAGGAAGTTTGCTTTTTTTATACATTTTGTATTTGTAAATATTATAGATCAATAAAATTCCCAAAGCAATCTGAATCGCTTCAAACCACCAAGAAGTATATACTACAGCCCAAGCGGCTTCAGTACCAAAGTCATTTTCTATAAATGTTGCAACACCACTAGCAATCGCAAATAAAAAAAGTAGAAGAATTACCATTTTCATAGAAAGCAGTGTTTTAAAAAGTTTACGCATAAAATCCCCTGTAGTTTAAAATATAGGGGATTTTAGCAAATGAAAGTAAATATTAAATTAATAATTTCACTTAAAAATCAATAGTTCAAATCAACTATCCACCGAGATACTTTTGCCTTATAGTATCATCGCCAATCAAGTCTTTTGCATCTCCGCTCATTGCTATTTCACCATTTTCAAGAACATAAGCTCGATCAGAAATATTTAGTGCAGCGTAAGCATTTTGCTCAACCAAAAGTATAGTGATACCCTCTTCTCTTAGTCTCGTTATAGTCTCAAACACTTCTCCCACTATCTTTGGAGCAAGTCCAAGACTTGGCTCATCTAGCATTAAAAGTTTTGGCTCGCTCATCAAAGCTCTAGCGATTGCAAGCATTTGTTGCTCACCACCACTTAGAGTTCCTGCCATTTGTGCTTTTTTCTGTTCAATTCTTGGAAACATCTTATACATCTCATCTTTTAAATGTTCATAGTTTTCATTGTTATTGAAAGCACCCATGCGAAGATTTTCTTCGACACTAAGGTTTATAAATACTCTTCTTCCCTCAGGAACAAGTGCTAATCCTTTTTGAACTAGAGTATGAGTTTTATGATTTTTAGTGTCAAATCCACCAAAAACAATCTCGCCTTTTCTTTTTATACTATTTAACAAAGCCTGCAAAGTTGATGTTTTTCCGGCTCCATTTGCGCCTATAAGAGATATAATCTCCGTATCCTTCACATAAAAATCTATGCCTCTTACAGCTGCGATAACCCCATAATATACTTCTAAATTTTTTACTTTAAGCATGTTTAAAATCCCCCAAATATGCAGCCACAACTTTTTCATCGACTATCGCATCACATGGCCTCCCCTCAAATATCTCTTCACCATAATCAAGCACCAAAACTTTATCACACATATTGTTGACAAATTTCATATCGTGCTCTATCAAAAGTATAGTCAGGCCATACTCATCTTTTATATTTTGAATGATTTGGGAAAGATCTGCTGTTTCATTTGGATTCATGCCGGCTGCCGGTTCATCTAACAATAAAAGTTTTGGATTTGTAGCAAGTGCTCTCGCTATCTCCACTTTTCTTTGATTTCCATAGCTCAAAGACGCAGCATTTGTTTGCGCATGATCTGCTATGCCGAATCTCTCCAATATATTCATAGCATCACTTTTTAGTTTTTTTTCATATAAAAAATATCTTGGCAATCTGAGGATAGATTCTAAATATGTATAATTAGCTTGGTTATGAAATCCTATGAGAACATTGTCTAGTACACTCATACTCTTAAAAAGTCTGATGTTTTGAAAGGTTCTTGCTATTCCTCTTTGAACTATCATATTTGGTTTTAAGCCGCTTAACTCTTCATGGTTAAAAGCAACTTTTCCTTTTGTTTGTGTATAGTTACCTGTTACGATATTAAAAAGTGTAGTTTTTCCTGCTCCGTTTGGACCAATTAGCCCATATATTTCACCCGTTTTAACGCCAAAACTCAAATCATCTATAGCTTTAACACCGCCAAATTGCATAGTTATATTTTGCAGTTCAAGCACCATTACTTGCTCCTTCTAAATACATCTACTAACTCTTTGTTGCCAAAAAGTCCTCTTCTAGCAAAAAGCATAAGCACTATTAGCAAGATGGAAAAGACGACCATTCTCAGTCCCGGGTGAGCTCCTGTATTGTAACCGAATATATCCATATTTTGATCTAAAAATCTCAACCACTCTGTTCCACCCATCACAAGAACTGCTCCAAGTATAGTTCCGCTCATGGAACCCAAACCTCCGAGCACTATGATGATAAGTAGCTGGAATGTAAGTAAGAAAGTAAATTGATCAGGCGCTATAGTTGTAAGCATTGAAGCCATAAGTCCGCCACCGACACCCTCAAAAAATGCACTTGTCATAAAAGCATAGGTTTTAATCCAAAAAGTATTTATACCCATCGCTATAGCGGCATCTTCATCGTCTCTTACGGCTTTCATGGCTCTGCCATACTTTGAATATATGATATTTAACATTATCACAAATGTTACTATCGTTATGAAACCTGTCCAATATAGATTTGCCTTTTCAGGTATATCATTTAATCCCAATGCTCCGTTTGTATAAGTTGGTTGATTCATCGCAAAGATTCTAATGATAAAGCCAAACCCAAGAGTAACGATAGCTAGATAATCTCCCCTAACTCTAAAAACAGGTATAGAGAGTATAAAAGCTAAAATTGATGCCACAACACCACTCATGATCAAAGCCGGCAAAAATGATGTGTGCATAGCTAACACACCTGCAGACGGTGCATCTAGCGCAAACATATCTATTTTTGTGGCAGCAGGGATTAAAAACAGAGCAGTTACATAAGCACCAATCGCCACAAAGCCATTTGGTTCTAGCGAGAACTGTCCCGCAACTCCGTTTATCAGGTTATAACTAAGTGCCAAAATCGCAAATATGGCTATATTGTTCAATATACTTACAGCATAAGGATCAAAATGATTTTGAGCAAACCATACAAAAACTACCGCTACTACTAAAAATGCTATTTTTATCGCTTTCATATTCATCGCTCCTTAAAATCTACTTCGTTCTAGATCTTGTCCCATTATACCTGTTGGTTTAAACAGTAGAACTAAAATCAAGAAAACAAATGCAAATGCATCCTTATAACCGCCAAGTTCCGGCATAAAAGCCACAACAACTATCTCGGTAAAGCCAAGTATAAAACCACCCAAAACTGCGCCTGTAACGCTACCGATTCCACCCAAAACTGCTGCAGCAAAAGCTTTTAGTCCAACTATAACACCCATAAGTGGATCAATAGAGGGATAACTGATGGCGTAAAATATACCACCAATCGCAGCCAAGCCTGAGCCCATAGCAAAAACGAGCATTATGATAAAATCTGCATTTATACCCATAAGCTTAACTGTTGGTATATCAAACGCAAGCGAGCGAATAGCCATGCCGTATTTTGTCTTATTTAGTATCCATAGCATAATAAAAAGTAGTATTAAAGTAACTACAGGAATTATAATAACCGTCATCGGTATCACAATACCATGAAAATGTATGATTTTTGTTAAATAATTTGGTGCAGAAAAAGCTTTAGGCACTCCACCAAACAGAACATTGAAAAGATTTTCCAAAAAGAAACTGATACCTATAGCAGTAATCAAAAGTGAAATTTTTGGTGCATTTCTCAAAGGTTTGTAGGCGATTTTGTCTGTTAAAATACCTGTTACCATAGCAGCGATTATCGCTAATATAACAGCTAATCCAAAAGGAATGCCTGAAGCGTGTGCAAAATAAGCAGCAAAAGCTCCGACCATCATAATATCGCCGTGAGCAAAGTTTATAAGCCTTAGTACCCCATATACTAAGGTATATCCGATAGCAATCAATGCATACATGGAACCAAGGCTGATACCATTGATCATTTGTTGCATAAAAGTTGTAATATCCATTTAGGAAGCCCCTATATATTTTTTTGAAGAATTTGAAGTTAGATAGAGGGAAACCCTCTATCTAATAGTATAATTAAGGATTTACAGTTGTTAGGTAAGCAAATTTACCATTTCTAACAACATTAACAACACCTGATTTTACCGCATCACCATTTTTGTCTATATTGATTACACCTGTAACACCTTGGAAGTTTTTAGTATCTCTTAAGTTTTTGTTTACACAAATTTTGTCAGCAGGATTAGAACATTTGTTCATAGCATCTAAAATCATATTGTAAGCATCTGCCGCAAGTGCGCCCATAGAGTCAGCCGGTTTATGGTATTTTGCATGAAATGCATCTACATAAGCTTTGGCTGCAGGAGAAGTTGCTGCCGCTTCGTTAAAGTGATCACTATACATAAAACCTTCAGCTGCTTTTCCTGCTATCTTAATAAGCTCAGGGAAACCAACGCCATCGCCACCGATAAATGCTGCTTTTACACCCATGGCTCTTGCTTGTCTAACCATCAATGCCGCCTCTGGGTAATAACCTGTAAAATCTACAATATCCGGATGTTTTGATTTGATAGTAGAAACTTGTGCATTAAAGTCTTTGTCTCCAGAGTTAATGATAACTCTACCGAGGATTTTTCCACCTCTTTTTAGATAAGCTTTTTTAAATGCTTTTGAAACGCCTACAGAATAATCTTGTTTAGCATCTGTTACGATAACAGCTGTTTTATATCCATGATCATAAGCATAGTTTGCCTGTATAGCTCCTTGGAAAGGATCTATAAAACAAGCTCTTGTAACAAATTTTTTGCCCTTAGTAACTCTTGGGTTTGTAGAAGCATGAGTTATCATGGGAGTCTTAGATCTTTCAGCGATAGGAGCCATAGCCATGGAGTTTGAACTAGCAACCTCACCCAATATAGCTGTAACATGGTTTTTATCGATGAGTCTTTTAGTTGCAGTTGCAGCCTCAACTTTATCACCTCTGTCATCTAGAACAATTAGTTTTATTTTATCACCGTTTTTTAGTTTATGACGCTCTGCATAAGCGATTTTCAAACCATCATTACTTGTTTGACCAAATGCCGCAATAGGACCTGTTAGTGGTAAAACCACACCAATTTTTATCTCTTTTGCATAAGAGACACTAGCAATCAAAGCAGCAGTAGCTACGATAGTTGTAATTTTTTTCATTCATTCTCCTTAGATTTTATAACGATAGTAATTTTATCAGTTTTTTTTTATTTTTGCAAGGGGAAGTGATTATTTTTTAAATATTTGATTAAATTAGTGTAAATAAGTAATTATAATACTTCAAGGTTTAAAAGAATAAAAAGCTTAAAAGCACCTGACCACTTTTTTTCTTTTAAATAGATATAAAGTACAAAAAGTATATAATATACTAAATAGACAGAAAGGATAAAATATGCGGATGGTAACAGCTAGTGATTTGAAACAGAACAGTATAAAACTGCAAGATGCCTTGCGAGGTGATTTGCTTGTCACAAAAAGAGACAAGCCCTTTGTTGTTGTTATGGATTATGAAAAGTACAAATTGATAGAAAAGTATATCTATAAAATAGCCAACGATAAAACATACAGAGCTATCGATAATCTTGAAAATGATATAGATATAGAGACTTACAACTCGAAAGATAAGCTATTTGAAGACTTAGGGCTCTAAAAATGTTAGAGATCAAACTCGACAAACAGTTTAAAAAAGATATAAAACGAGATCAAAAATCATGCCAATTTACAATAGAAGATTTTAGTGAACTTAAGCAGGTTATAGATAGCCTCATAGAAGAGAAAAAACTTGACGAAAAGTACCTAGAGCACAAACTTTTGGGTGAGTGGAGAGGTTATTTTGAAGCGCATATCAAGCCAAATTGGCTAATCATATACAAAAGTGAAATAAAAGTCATAAAATTTGCTAGACTAGGAACACACCAACAGCTTTTCAAAAAGTTTTAGTTAAAAGTAAAGCTCTGACCCTTTTTATCTTCAGATACTTTGCAACCATTGTATTTGAAATATTCAAAAAATTTGCGATTTCTGCTTTTGTATATCCATATTCAAAAGCCTTTTGAATATTTTCTACTCTATTTATATCAATATCTTCTTTAAAAAAGCTATCTATTCTACGGCTTAAAACTAATATATTCCCATCTTTGTCTTTGCGATGTTTTGGTTCTGTATATACTTTTTGAAGATAGTCATCACTCATCTGTGAATTTATAAAATCATAATAATCTCTCGACTGCATGTTGAGTATTTTGGAATATTTTAGTGCTTCAAAATGTTTTTGTTTGTACATATATTGGAAAAGAGTTTGATATCTGTAGTCTTCTATCTTATTTACCATCTTTGCTTTAATTGGATTTTGCTCTATATATTTAGCTACTATCCAAAAATGTTCATCGTCAAATAGATAGTTTGAAAAAAATCTGCTTTGCCAAAGATGTCCATATCTTTCATGTTTTTTATTGAAGTAGCTTGAATAGTTTGCATTTAAGTATCTTATCGCACTAGATATATTTGTTTGTGTTGTCTCTATAAGTAAGTGGTAATGATTACTCATAAGACAATATGCATGAATAATCACTTTATAAGTTTTCGATACATATTTTAATATATCTAAAAAAGTATCAAAATCTTCTTCTTCATAAAATATGTTTCTTCTTTCAACTCCTCTATTTACAACATGATAAAAGCCTACTTCTGTCATACGATACTTTCTTGGCACTACTTCTCCTTATCGATCAATAGCTTATCATAATTTAGCTTAATTTAAGAAAAATTTAGTAAAAGTACCTGACCCCATTTTCTTATGAAACAGAACAGTATAAAACTGCAAGATGCCTTGCGAGGTGATTTGCTTGTCACAAAAAGAGACAAGCCCTTTGTTGTTGTTATGGATTATGAAAAGTACAAATTGATAGAAAAGTATATCTATAAAATAGCCAACGATAAAACATACAGAGCTATCGATAATCTTGAAAATGATATAGATATAGAGACTTACAACTCGAAAGATAAGCTATTTGAAGACTTAGGGCTCTAAAAATGTTAGAGATCAAACTCGACAAACAGTTTAAAAAAGATATAAAACGAGATCAAAAATCATGCCAATTTACAATAGAAGATTTTAGTGAACTTAAGCAGGTTATAGATAGCCTCATAGAAAAAAGAAAGCTTAATGAAAAGTACCTAGAACATAAACTATTAGGTGATTGGCGAGGTTATTTTGAAGCACATATCAAGCCAAATTGGCTAATCATATACAAAAGTGAAATAAAAGTCATAAAATTTGCTAGACTAGGAACACACCAACAGCTTTTCAAAAAGTTTTAGTTAAAAGTAAAGCTCTGACCCTTTTTTATGCTTAGTGATTTGAAACAGAACAGTATAAAACTGCAAGATGCCTTGCGAGGTGATTTGCTTGTCACAAAAAGAGACAAGCCCTTTGTTGTTGTTATGGATTATGAAAAGTACAAATTGATAGAAAAGTATATCTATAAAATAGCCAACGATAAAACATACAGAGCTATCGATAATCTTGAAAATGATATAGATATAGAGACTTACAACTCGAAAGATAAGCTATTTGAAGACTTAGGGCTCTAAAAATGTTAGAGATCAAACTCGACAAACAGTTTAAAAAAGATATAAAACGAGATCAAAAATCATGCCAATTTACAATAGAAGATTTTAGTGAACTTAAGCAGGTTATAGATAGCCTCATAGAAAAAAGAAAGCTTAATGAAAAGTACCTAGAACATAAACTATTAGGTGATTGGCGAGGTTATTTTGAAGCACATATCAAGCCAAATTGGCTAATCATATACAAAAGTGAAATAAAAGTCATAAAATTTGCTAGACTAGGAACACACCAACAGCTTTTCAAAAAGTTTTAGTTAAAAGTAAAGCTCTGACCCGTTTTATTCTTTATTGTTCTTTATTGAGAGTACCAAACCCCATTTTCTATTGAGAGGGGGAGGAACCAAGATTGAAACTTCAATCTTAGTTCCTATTTATATTAGAATTTATATTTTACTATAAATCTGAAGTTATTAAAGTCACTATTAGCTACATCTTTATTTATCATAGCATATCTTAATTGACCGCTTAGACCTTTAAGAGATCCACCAAAGTTATAAGTTGTATCTACATCCCATTCATTGGCATCCAAGCCAGATCCGCTATAGTCATTGTATTGAGCATATCTTGTAAATGCTGTTAGCCCTTTTACGCCAACTTTTGAAAAGTCATAAGATACTTTTCCTTGGTAAGCTGTAACACCTGCTCCATTTCCAGAAAGTATCTGTATAGAGTTGTAAGATGGATCACTTCCGTCTCCATAACCACCAAAGACTGTACCATCACCACTATTTCCGCTTGTATTTGTGTAGTATGCACTAAGACCTAAACCATTTATAGAAGTTCCAACCATTAGACCATAAGTATTAAGGCTTTTTGCACCATCTTGATTAAATCCTATGTATTGTGCACCTAATTTTATTGGCATACCAGCTTCTACAGTATATCCCAATCCAAGATAATAATCTTGTCTTGTGTCATCTACACCAGCTGTCAAGCTATTTGCATATACATATTGACCTGTTACACTAACACCAGAAAAACTTGTCGCTGCCAAGACAGTATATATAGGTTCATCTGGCATGAAATGACTACCATCTCTATCTGTCCACTCTGTAACAGCACCAGCTGCTATAGTTGTGTTTTTAAGAGATTTATTAACTACCAATAAAGCATTCCAATAGTCTCTTACAAGTCTAGTACCACTGTCTGAAACTAGCGGTGTTTCTATGTGCATTCTACCGACTTTGATATCAGTTTTATATCCGTAGTAACCTAGGTATGCTTGACTTAGCATACTGTTGTTGATACCAACTGAGCCATCATTTACATCACCAACAGTAGTTCCTAATGTATTTGAAGCTTGAAATTCAAAATTTGCATAAAAACCATCTAGTTTCGCAGTTTGAAAATTTAATAAACCACCTACTGCATATGCACCTTTATCAGGAGCATTATCGTTACTAGTTTTCATATAATAACTAGTAAGTTTTCCACTTACTTTTCCCTCTTTAAATGCGCTAGCAAGTGAATCTGCTGCAAATGCGCTCGCAGAAAGACTTGCAACTACTACAGCCGCCAAGCTAAGTTTAGCTAATTTCATATTTTCTCCTTGAAAAATTTTTTTTACAAGGATATTGTAGCACAAATTTTTTGGAAATACAATAAAAAAGCGAGGATTTGGAGAAAAAGTTACTGTATTGTTACAAATAAGAGTAAATGAACGGTAAAGCTAGATGTTTTTTATGATTTTATTTACGATTTTTTTGAATTTTGGCAGCACTCAATATATTTTTTAGTCTTCTTAAGCCTTTAGACATACAAAACCTCATCCAGTATAGTTTTGTTTTTATCAGGTACAAAATCCACTTTGGTTTTAAGTCTCTTCTCTAAATCTTCCTTAATCGCATCTAGTCTCAAAAGCTTTGAAAAACCATCTTTATGTTTCTTGGAAAATTTATCATAATTCAAACGATAAACTATATCTATATCGCTTAAATCTGTCTGACTGCCTTGCGCATAGCTTCCAAACAAACCCAAAAGAACTACGCCATCTTTTTCATACTTAGGTTTTAAGTTTTTTAATACAGACAATATTTTATCTTTCGTTTGCATAAGAATCTCTCCTTGAGTATTGAATGTATTATATCATAATTAATTCTACAAGCATTGTACATTGCACAAAAAATTTTGACACTTTTTTTTGAGCTAATTGAATGTTTTGTCTCAAAAAGATATAATTAAACAAAATTTACTCTAAAAGGGTGCTGCGATGTCTAGGCAAGTTGATGTATTGGTAAAAAGATTAGATAAGCTCAAAAAAAATTATATTGCTTTAAAAGATTATAAAATTCTCATAGAAAACTTGTCTAAAAATATGGATATTTATGATTTGAAAAATTTTGAATCTTTGAAGCCTGAACAAAAAGCCATACTTGACGCATACTTGAAGAGATTTAGCTCTATACAAGATTTTATGGGGTCGAAGATATTTAGCCTACTTTTGGATATTGCTGGTATCAGCTATACAAAGATGAGTGAAGTTCTCTATCTTATAGAAAAAGAGGGCATCATCGATAGTCTAGATGAGTGGATTGAGCTTCGCGAAGTCAGAAATGAGCTAGAGCACGACTATCCTGAAGAGCTAGATGAGGCACTTGAGAATCTGAAGTTTTGTGTAGATAGTTTTAATGTGCTTGAAGCCTACTATATAAATAGTCTTGAATTTGCCAAAAAGTATATACCATGAGGCTCTCAAAAAGACTGTTGGCAATCATAAAAGAGGGTTTAGCCAAGAGTTTTAGCGATGCAGATGTATATCTTTTTGGAAGTCGCACTGACGATACAAAACGAGGAGGAGACATAGATATAGCCATCGACACCGATATGCCAAGAGTAGAGTTTAGAAAACAAAAAGTGAAATTTATAATCTATATGCTAAAACATGACCTTGATTTGAAAATCGACTTAGTAAGACTGAAAAATAAAAACTTCCTCCTTGAAAGTGAGATACTAAAAAATGGGATTTTATTGTAAATATTACTATTTTGCATGTTTGGATGTTTTTATCTCTTGGATAATTTTTGGAAATTCTACTGCAAAATCATCCAAAAAACCTTTGTCGCTCAACTTGATATTTTTTAAAAGCTCGCTTGGGAATGTTTTTAGCCGTATGATGAGTTCATCATCACTAAAGTATGATTTTACATGTGCGCTTTCTAATATATCTTTCCAATCAAATGAAAAATATCTCCAAATCAGATACAAGTCAAAAATATCCTTAGGATTATCTCGGCTGATTATCGCTGTTAGTTTATTACCCAAGATATTTTCTATATTGTCTATTATAATGCCCTCTTTTACAATTAGATCCTTGTAGTGCTCTACTCTATCATTTACAAAATCGATTTGCAGCATATCATCTAGTCTGTATCTTATAAAATCTTTTGATTCTACCTCTACTTTCAATTCATATCTTTTAGCTAGTATATCTTTTATGCTTCTAACTGCAAAATTAAATCTTATAGAGTTATTAGTGAAAAAATCCAAATCATCTGAGTATCTTTTGTCTTTATAAAATCTGCTCAAACAAGTTCCAGCTGTGAGATAAAATTCACTTTCCACCTGAAAGATATCTTGCATCACGCTATCTTGCAAAGCATATAGCTTTTTATAATTTATGCTATCCATTTTAACTCTGAAATTGTGATAGGTTTATCAAAAAAATAGCACTGTGCTATCTCTTTTCGTCTTTTTGCAAAGCTTTCGTTGAATCGTAAAATTTTATAATTTTCAAGCAAGTATCTCAAATCTTTTTTTGAAAAAATCTCCAAATCATTTAGTAAATTTTTGCTATTTAAGAGTATCTTCTCAAACAAAAAGTTTTTCTTCTTTTTATCTTCACCATTTGCTATCTCCAATATATCTTCTTTGGTAAAATTATATTCCCAAAATATGGACTTTATCATCTCATCATAATTTATCAAATCTTACCTTTTTTATCAAAGTTTTGTTTGATTATAATATTTTAGAAAGATTTTGTCAAAAGAAGAAATTGTTTATAGACTTGTGTGTGTTTTCCTAGCATAATTTGCAACATAAATATAGCATTTCTACATGTAGAGCATATAGCCTCTACATGTAGAGATTTTGAGGTGTTATCCAAACCGTCCGTACATCAGATTTGGTAACCATAGTGATATGATTGGGATATATGTTATTATGATAAGTCCTACAAATATAGTCAGTGCCCATGGAAGTGAAGCTACCACTACATCTTTTAGGCTTAGACCTGTGATACCGCTCGCAACAAAGAGGTTTAGACCGACAGGCGGGGTTATCATGCCTATCTCCATATTGATTACCATGATGACACCTAGATGAATAGGATCGATTCCTAGCTTCATAGCTATCGGCAACAAAAGTGGAACTGTAATCATAACGATAGAGCTTGGTTCCATGAATTGCCCCATTAGTATAAGTAGCAAGTTCACTATCACCAAGAATATGATAGGTCCGACATGTGCTTGTATGATGATACTTGTTATGTATTGAGGTATGCTCTGATCTGTTAGGAAATGAGAGAATATCATGGCATTTGCTATCAAAAAGAAAATCATAGAGCTTGTCATCGCAGAGTCTAATATAATCTTATATATATCTTTAACCTTTAAATCCTTGTAAACAAAAGCAGATATAAAAAAAGCATAAAAGGCACTTGCTGCTCCTGCTTCAGTCGGAGTAAAGAAACCTCCATATATGCCACCGATTACCAAAACTATAAGCATCAAAGCCCAAAAAGCCTCTTTGAACTTTTTCAATCTAAAACTAAACGGTGCCATTTTAGTTCTTTTGAAGCCCAATCTTACTGCTCCGATATAGGTAACAACCATAAGCATAAAACCTATAAGAAGTCCCGGGATGACACCCGCCATAAATAGTCTTCCGATAGATTGATCCGCTGTCACACCATATACTATAAATACGATAGAAGGTGGTATCAAGATACCTAGACTACCTGCGGTCGCGATAGTTCCGATGGCATATTTTGTCGGATAGCCTGCTTCTTTGATGGCACCATACATAACAGAACCGATAGCAACAACAGTTGCAGGAGAACTACCTGATACAGCTGCAAAGATTACACTTGCAAATATAGCAGCTATAGGAAGACCGCCTGGCAAATGCCCAACTATAGACTTAGCAAAATCAATAATCCTCGTTGAAGCACTTCCTTTTGACAGAAATGCACCTGCTAGGATAAACATAGGAATCGCCATCAAGGTGTATTGGTCTAGTCCGTCAAAGACTTCGGAGGGCACACCCATAAGATTAAAATCCGTAAACATAAGGGCTGTAACCATGGTGCTGGTTCCTAAACTAACGGCAACCGGCACACCTATAAGCATCAATGCAAAAAGCAGTATAAAAAGAGTGGCTATCATCATAATGGTTCTCCTCCCTCTTCTTGTATATCTGCACCGGAACGCTCACTTGTATCGTGTATCATCTCCTCTTCAGTAGTTTTCATAACCTTATCTGCATCCTCTCTTGCTACTTCAAAGACTTTTTCACCTGCCCTATATGCTGCTCCTGCAAATGATAACGGAAGCACTAGAGTTGGTATCCACATCGGGATATTTAAGTCTATGCTCATCTCATTCATGTCTTGGAGTATAACTATGAGCTGATAACCAAAATATGACATAAAAGCAAGATATATAAAAGAGAGAGAGTAGGAAAATATCAACAATGCCTTTGCTATCGGCGCTGGTAATTTTATCAATAGAATCGTAACTTGTATATGGATTCCTCTTTTAAATCCATAGGCAGCACCAAAAAGAGCACCCCATATAAAAGCATAATTTGTAAGTTCACCTGCCCAAGTAATGCTATCATTTAAGATATATCTCGCTAGAACATTTACAAATGCTAGTGTTACGCCAACAGTCATACCTAAAACTGCTAAATTTCTATTGAGTGCCGCGACTCCGACATCCAATATAGAAAAAAACCTTCCCATAAACAACCCCTATTTTGTTTATGAGGCCAGAAACTCTGACCTCGTTTTTGTATGCTCTTATTTTTCACAGAAAGTTTTTGCTTTCAGCAAAACCGCATTTGCTACTTTTCACAGAAAGTTTTTGCTTTCAGCAAAACCGCATTTGCTACTTTTGAGCGTCCTCAATTAGTTTTTTTCCTATTACATTATAAAATTGCGGATAAATACCAACCATTACTTTTCTCCATGCAGCTGTCTCTTTTGGAGTTAAAGTATAGATTTTTAACTTACCAGTTTTCTTTGCATAAGCTTTGATATTATCCAAAAATTTTCCCTCAAGTGCTTTTGCTTCTTTTCTCTCATATACAGTCGCTTCGTTCATAGCTTGTATGATTTTTGGCTTTAGATTTGCAGGTAGCTTATTCCAAAATCTTTTGCTCATAACTACTAGGTAACCTAGATATCCGTGATTTGAAAGAGTTAGATTTTTTTGAACTTCATAGAATTTTTTTGTATAGAAGTTAGATAGTGGGTTTTCACCTCCATCGACGACGCCTTGTTGAAGTGCTGAATAAACTTCTGAAAAAGGTAGAACTTGAGGATTTGCTCCAACTGCTTTAAATTGAGCTTCAAGAACTTTTGAACTCATAATCCTAAATTTTTGACCTTTTGCATCTTTTGGCCAAATAAGAGCTTTTTTATTTGTTGAGAGTTGTTTAAAACCATTGTCCCAATAGTTAAGCGCAACAAAGCCTTTTTTGGTTACCATATTTTTCAATTTTGTACCAACAGGTCCATCCATGACAGCATGAACATGTTTCATGTCTCTGAACAAGAAAGGAAGGTCAAAAAGTTGAAGTTGCGGAACTAGTCTTGTAAATTTTGAAAAACTAGGGACTGCCATTTGAACATTGCCAATCATCAATGCTTTCATAACGGCCTTATCAGAATACAACTGAGAATTAGGGAATACTTTGACTTCCACCTCGCCGTTGGTTAGCTCTTTTACTCTTTTTGCAAAAAAGTTAGCGGCCTTTCCTTTTGGTGTATCTGGACTTACAACATGTGAGAATTTAATAGTATATTCTGCAGCAAATGTTGAAGAAACTAAAAACGCTGCTACTGCAGCAATTTTAACAAACTTTGTCATGTCAATCTCCTTTTAAGATATTTTATGAGTCGATTATAAACAAAAGTTGTGTCTATCTCATGTAAAGATAAAATAATAAGAAGATTTTATAAAAAAAAATGAAAATTTCGTATAAAAAGTTACAAAATGTAACTTTTTATAGATGAGCAAGAGTATTTGTTACAACTTGTAACCAATACTCTGTATATTTTTCAAACTTCCCTCAGGCAGTTTCTTTCTAAAGTTTTTCATCATCAATCGAAGAGCATTTAGACTCATATACTCTCCCTCCCACAGTTGCGACTCTAGCTCTTCATAGCTGATAACACTGTCCCGCTCTAGCAGCATTTCCAAGAATTTAACCTCTTTTTTCGTCAAATCAAATACATCTTCTCCGTGTTTTATCTGCTTGTTTTGCATATCATAAAACCACCCTTCGCTGAATTCAATACTTCCACTATTCTCTTTTGAAACTAAAAATTTATCTAATGCTTCAACAAGTTTTGTCTCAGTGATGGGCTTAACGATATATCGTACCAAAGATAATTCTATAGCATCCAGCATATAATCAATCTCTGTATAGGCAGATATGATAAGAATCTGTGCTTTATGATCTTTTTCTCTGATTTTTTTCGCCAATTCTATACCATCTATAAGAGGCATTTTTATATCTGTTATTATCAAATCCGGTTCTTTTTCTAGAAAAAGCTCGTATGCTTCCATGCCATCTTTTGCAAGATATACTCGCTTGAAAAACAAAGAGAGCATCTCGGAAACATTTTGTCTGACACCGACTTCATCTTCAGCATATAAAACTGTAAAATTGGAGAGTTTTTTAAGCATTGTTTCTTCCATAAAAATCCTTATTTAAGAAAAATATCCTCGCTATCATAATATAATTTTGCTATAATTGAACTTATTATATCGCAAGAACGGATAATTTTTGAAAATAATTAAAGAAGACAATATCTCTACTGTTATAATTTTTAGCTCTATGCTTATCATCAGTATGCTCGTTATTTCCATAAGCTACTTTTTTATTTCCAGGCAATATGGCATACTTGATCGCGAGATAAAAGACACGAGAGAAAACTTTATAGATCTTCAAAAAAGAGAGATAAAACGAGAGGTTGATTCTGTTGTTGAGTATATAAAATATAAAAAATCCCTCAAAAATTACAATGAAAAAAAGTTAAAGAACGAAGTTAAAAAATGGGTACAATATATAAAATTTGGTGACGATAAAAACAACTATATATTTATATACAAAATCATAAACTACCAAGGCGGTAAAAAATTTGCAAAAATGTTGCTAAATCCAAATCGAAAAGATTTGGAAGGTAAATTTATAAGTGATGATTATAAAGATGAAGATGGAAAAGAGTTTAGAAAGATTTTCTTAAAAGACATAAGAAAAAAAGGCTACTCTTTTGTAACTTATATGTATAAGAAACCGAACAGTTTTAGCATAAGGCCTAAAATTTCATATTTCAAACTATATAAGGATTGGGATTGGGTTATCGCTGCGGGAACTTACCTTGATAATATAGATGCAAATATTGCCAAAAAAAAAGAGGCACTAAAGAGAAAAATGACACTCGATATCACCTCTTCTATCATAATTTTTCTCTTTTTTTCTTTAATTGCAAACATATTTGCAATTGTACTAGGTAAGCAAATAGATAAATTTTTCAAAGAGTATAACAAAGAGATATTGGGCAAAACAAGTGAACTTGAATATCTGAACAGTACACTTGAAATCAGAGTAAAACAAGAAGTACAAAAAAGAGCAGAACAAGAGAGACTTCTAATAGAAAAATCAAAATTTATAGCATTAGGAGAGATGGTAAGCAATATAGCACACCAATGGAGACAACCTCTTTCAGAGCTCTCGGCTATCATCTTAAATATAAAATTTAGATATATGATGAACAAATTAGATACGCAAACAATGTCACAAAAAAGCAAAGATGCGGAAAAATTGCTCGATTACATGTCAAATACAATTGATGACTTTAGAAACTTCTTCATGCCGGATAAAAGCAAGAAAAAATTTAATATTAAGAAATCAATATATGATGTTTTGAATATAATAGGAAAAACTCTTCATAATCAACAGATTGATTTGACTATAGACATCAATGAAAAAATAGAAATCTTAGGATATAAAAATGAGTTTGAGCAAGTTATACTAAATATACTTTCGAATTCTAAAGATATACTGATTGAAAATAAGATAGAAAATCCCGTCATAAACATCTCGACAGATACAGACAAAAAGCAGGTAAAAATCTATATCGATGATAATGGTGGCGGAATAAAAATCAAACCTATAGATAAAATTTTTGAACCTTATATAAGCACGAAAGAAGAGTCTAATGGAACAGGAATCGGACTGTATATGTCAAAAATCATAATAGAAAAAAATATGCAAGGGAAGATAACAGCACAAAATAGAGAAAAAGGTGCTAGATTCATAATCACTCTGTGCATAAGCTAAAATATCAGGTTTATCTTCTTTCCTTCTCCACCTCATCTATAAGATTCAAACCGATTTGGGGATAGAACTTCGGATATATGATGCTCATATCCCTCTTCCAAACATCTCTCTCATTTTTATTTAATTTTAATATATGAAAATTTGGGTGAGTTTTGGCATAAGCTTCCAGTTTCGAGAGATAAACACTCTCCATATTTTTTGCCAGTTTTCTCTCGTAAGTTGTCGCATCATCGCTTGCTATTTTTATATCTTTTTGTATCTTTTTCGGCAATTTATCCCAAAATGACTTACTGATAATCAACATATAGCCAAGATATCCATGAGAGCTCAAGACTAGACTGCTTTGGACTTTATAAAACTTTTTACTATAAAAATTGGAAAGAGGGTTTTCAGCAGCATCTACTTTTCTACTCTTAAGTGCTTCGTAAACCTTAGAAAAAGGCAGCACGGTGGCTTTTGCACCTACTGCATTGAATTGTGCTTTTAGAACCTTTGAATTCATAATTCTAAAATGTTGATTTTTCGCATCGCTTGGCGTAAAAAGAGCCCTTTTTGATGAAGATAGTTGCTTAAAGCCGTTGTCCCAAAAATTTAATGCTATATAACCTTTTTTTGTTATTAGTTTCTTTATAGTTTTTCCAACTTCACCACTCATCACCCTGTGAACATGGCTCATATCATCAAAAAGAAACGGCAAATCAAAAATCTGTACTTGCGGAACAAGAGAGGTTAATTTCGACAGACTAGGAACAGCCATCTCTACTTTTCCCTCTTTCATAGCTTTTAAAACTTCAGAATCATTAAAAAGTTTTGAATTTGGATATACAATTACTCTGACCTTACCATCTGTCAACTTTTCCAGTCGTTTTTTAAAATAAAGAGCAGCTTTTCCTTTGGGAGTGCTAGGGGCAACAACATGTGAGAATCTAATAGTATAAGTAGGTGCTGCAAAAAGCAGAGAAACTGAAAATAAAATATAAGAAATAAGTTTTAAAAACATTCATTCGCCTTCAAAAGAGATATATAATTGTAGTGGAGCCATATAAACAAGTCAATAAAAAAGATGGAAGCGGCGCTTGGCTTTAACCGCCTCCAAGGTTTTTATAATATTCGGAGTATTTGAAATTTGCTTAATGAAATTGTATAAAGTATAGGTAAATGGGTGGTTAACACAATTAAAAAGTTACATTTTCTACGGTAGGAACGCTAATTCCCGGATTTTTTCTTATTTTGTCTTGCTCATGCAATCTTATATGTTTTTTTTGTTTTGTTGGTTTTTTAGTTTTTTTAACTACTCTATTTGCTTTTTTTATAAAAAATATATCTTTCAAAATAGAATTATCTAATATAACATATACAAAATCACCTAAACTTGCCAATTTTTTATTATTATAAAATTTTGCATATGGTAACTTTCCGTTACTAGTATCTTTTGCAACTATTTCATATAGCCACTGTTTTTTATTTTTATTATAAGTCAAACTTTTAATAATTCCTTTGATGCTACCGGTATAAAAAGTTTTGGAAAAGTTGATTTTTTGTGGCTTTTTTACTGTCTGAATCTCTATGTTATATAAACTCGAACTATCTTTTTTTACAACCATAGTTTTTTTAGATTTTTGAATTGGAACAGATTTATAACTTGTCCTGTTGACCGTCTTGTTTGTCGTAATTGTAGTGAAAACACAGCCTTGAAAAAGCAACACAATAAAAAAAATAGATATATACTTCATAAACAATCCAAATCAAAATTTTGTATAATTGTATCTTAATATTCATTAATTTTAAATTTTATGATATAATAGTGGCTTTTTTAGATGGGGTTGACAAGGCTTCGACAGGAATAGTGTCAACTTTTGGCTGCATGTCGCAAGTGAAGGACTTGCGTTACAAAACCTTCAAACACATAACTGCTAATAACAGTAACTATCGTCCAGCTTACGCAGTAGCGTAAGTTTAACTTATAAGCTTAACCGCTTTGGACTGCTTCCTCCTGCGACTCTATCTAGCAGGATTTTGGAAGTATAATAGCTTGATAGATATATCTTGAGACTATCTCATCTCGAGATGAAATTATGAGGTTCGTTTTGTTTGAGCTTTGCTAGTTGTGCAAAAACAAGATTAAATTTAACAACTATTTTAAGCATGTAGAGGCTAGGAGTGGCTATTTTTGGACTCCGGTTCGATTCCGGACAACTCCACCATTTTAAATTTATATTTTAGGGTATTGTAGTATGCGTTTTTTATTTTTTATTTTTCTAACATTGGCGAACATCTATGCTCTGCCTATATCAAGTACGCAACAAAAAGCACAAGTTCAGATGATGGATGAATTCAACAATGAATATGCCGCATCCGACAAATCAAATAAAAACGAAGTCGATCCGCTATCCGGATACAATAGGGTTATGACAAATTTTAATGACAAATTTTACACAAATATACTAGAGCCGACTGCGAAGGCATACAAAGCTGTAATGCCAAAACCGTTGAGAAAAGGTTTGGCAAATGCTTTTGATAATCTGATGTATCCCATAAGACTGCTAAACAATCTTTTGCAATTGAAATTTAAAAATTCATTTTTAGAGACTCAAAGATTTCTATTAAATTCCACTATTGGGTTGGGCGGATTGATTGATGTAGCAAATGACAACTTTCATATAAAACAACATCAAGAAGATTTCGGTCAAACTTTAGGCTTCTATGGAGCAGGTGGTGGTTTTTACATAGTGTGGCCGATTCTTGGTCCCTCAAATGTCCGCGATACGATTGGCATGATAACAGATGGACTTATCAATCCTATGACTTATATAGAAAATAGAGGTTACAACTTTTTTGACAACAGTACTGAGTCACTTGGTGTCAAAGTTGGAGAAATTGTGGATTATAGCTCTTTGCATATAGGCGAATATGAGGAGTTAAAAAAAGACGCTATAGATCTTTATCCATTTTTGAAAAATGTATATGAACAAAGAAGAAAAAAACAGATATCGGAGTAATAAAAATATGAAATACCTTATCGTTGCCCTGTTAATAAGCATAAATGTATTTGCCTTGTCGGAAAATAAAATAGAGAGCTTTATGAATACAAATATTAACAAAGTTGTCCAAATACTCAAATCAGGCAAAGAAAATAATGTTAGCAAAGAGAAACTCAGCAAAGAGATTTTTAAGATTTTTGATCCGGTTTTTGACTACAAATTGATGGCTAGACTTTCTCTTGGTAGCAGAGTATGGAGAACACTTAGTCAAAGACAACAAAAGAGGTTTACTACTCTTTTTACAAACAGGCTTAAAAAGTCATACAAAAATAAACTCAATATGTATAACGGACAAAAAATCACCGTCAAAGGTATAAAGAAAGTAAGAAGCAATAGAATTCACCTACTAAGCGAACTAAAAGGCAAAAAAGAAAAATATGATATAGTCTATAAATTTTATGAATCAAACGATAAGCAATGGTATATCTATGATGTTAGTGTGCTAGGAGTCAGTATCATCCAGACTTATAGATCACAATTTTCAGACGAACTTAAAAAGATGAGCTTCGATAAACTTTTAAAAAAATTAAATAAACAATCCTAAATGCTAAAGTCCATATATAGCAATTTCATATTAAAGTATGCAAAAACCATACTTCTGACGATGTTGGTTTTAACTGCTTTATTTGGGTATTTTGCTACAAAAATGAGCATAGATGCTTCTGCTGATACTCTTTTGCTGGATAATGACAAAGATTTGGCTTTTACAAGAGAGATTTCCAAACAATACTATATGCCAAATTTTTTGGTTGTTACATACTCACCAAAAGAGACGCTTTTATCAAAAAAATCCCTCTCTACCCTTAAAAGCATTAGCAGTGACTTTAAAAAACTACCTATGGTAACATCGGTAATATCAATTCTCAATGTTCCTCTTTTGCAAAGCCCTCCTAGACCAATCAAAGATCTTTTGGAAAAAATTCCAACACTTCAAGATAAAAGCGTAAACAGACAACTTGCAAAAAAAGAATTTTTGCATAGCCCCATATATAAAGACAATCTTGTAAGCAATGATTTTAAAACCACTGCTATATTGTTATATCTTAAAAATGATAAAAAATACAGTAATTTCATACAAAAAAGAGCTGAATTTAGAAAAAATGGAGATAGGCAAAAGCTGGATAAACTCGAAAAAAGATTCAAAATTTATAAGGATAAAAAGAGAGAAAGAGATCATAATAACCTAGTCAAAATAAGAAAGATTATGGCCAAATATAAAAACAACGCCAAAATGTTCTTAGGCGGAGTAAATATGATAAGCGATGATATGATTGGCTTCATAAAAAGCGATCTTGCAACTTATGGCTCTATCTTGCTTTTGATGCTTATAGCCACACTTTTGGTTATATTTAGAGAGCTTAAATTTGTAATTATACCTATCTTGGTTTCTGTCGTTTCTGTCGTTTTTACCATGGGATTTTTGGGTATATTTGGGTGGGATGTTACTGTGATTTCATCAAATTTTGTATCTTTGCAGTTAATTATAACTCTCTCAATAATTTTACATCTCATAGTCAAATACAAAGAGTTGGCAAATGATAAAACGCTAAACCAAAAAGAGCTTATACTGCGTACTGTTTTATCAAAAGCAAAACCATCTTTTTTTGCTATCATCACAACGATAGCCGGCTTCGCATCTTTGATTATATCCGACCTAAAACCTGTCATAAATCTAGGCTATATGATGAGTATAGGCGTAGCTACATCACTAATAGTCTCTTTTGTTCTGTTTCCAGCCATAATGATGCTCTTTCAAAAAAGCACAAAACCACTCTCGCACAACAAAAATTTCAGTCTCACGGAGACTTGTTCCAATCTAGTAGTCAAACACGGCAACCTTATCATTGTAATTGCAATTTTAACGGCACTTATTTCGCTTATTGGGGCAAGTAAGCTCAGGGTTGAAAACAGTTTTATAAGTTACTTTAAAAAAAGTACAGAGATATACAAAGGGATGGAAGTTATAGATAAAAAATTAGGTGGAACAACTCCGCTTGATTTGATTGTTACTTTCAAAAAAGCCAAAAAGCCAAAAATAAAAGCAAATAATAACGGTTTTGATGAATTTGAAGATGAGTTTCAAGCGAATAAAAATAAAAACCAATACTGGTTTACGCCAAACAAAATGGATGCGGTAAGAAAAATCCAAAAGTATCTCGAATCCCTAAAAGAGGTGGGGAATGTGGAGTCTTTCGGTACTGTACTCGAAGTAGCAAAGAGCCTAAATAACAACAAAAATCTAGATACATTTGAATTAGCAGTCCTTTATAAAGAACTTCCTAAAAAGTACAGAAATATAATCCTAAATCCATACATAAATATAAAAGAAAATCAGCTCCGTTTTGCCATGAGGATTATCGACTCAAATCCAAATTTAAGACGAAACGAATTGATACATAAAATTCAAAGAGATATACCAAAAATAGTAGGAGATAAAAATATAAAATTTAGACTCTCAAATTTGATGGTCTTATACAACAATATGCTCCAATCCCTGTTTGAATCTCAAATTCTTACCATTGGGGCTGTGGTTTTTATACTGTTTTTAATGTTCTTATTGCTCTTTAGGTCACTAAAAATCTCAATTATTGCGATAATCACAAATATCATCCCTGTGGGCATCATTTTTGCTGTTATGGGATTTGCAGATATACCGCTTGATGTCATGACCATCACTATAGCTTCCATCAGCATAGGTATAGGAGTGGATGACACCATACACTATATCATAAGATTCAAAGAGGAGTATGCAAAAGATGGCGACTACATAAAAGCTATGATAAGATCGCATAATAGCATAGGATATGCCATGTATTACACTTCTATTGCTATTATACTAGGTTTTTCGATTTTAGTATTTTCAAACTTTATACCAACTATATACTTTGGACTTTTAACTATACTTGTTATGCTAACATCACTTATAAGTGCCCTACTTTTACTTCCAAAATTACTTATAAAATACAGAGCATTTAGCTAGGAGTTTATAGCCTCTTTTATATTGCTTGCTATTTGTGAAATTTTTGTTATTTTTTGAATCTTGCTTAAACTGTCATCTAGTAAAACTTTAACAAAAGCACTACCCACGATGACTCCGTCAACACCTTTTGACTTCTCTTTTGCCGTTTTCTCATTTACACCAAAACCAACATACACGGGAGTTTGGCTATCTTGTTTTATATCTTGTATTATTTTTGTCAAATCTTCATCGACACCTTGCCCTGTAATGCCGGTATATGCGACAAGATATATAAAGCCATCACTCTGTTTTACTACCTCTTTTACTCTAGCTTCATCATCAGTTGGTGCTACGAAATTGACTAAATTCAAATCTAGTTTTTTAAACATTGACCTATATGGAACAGACTCTTCGTGCGGTAAATCGGGGATGATAAAACCTTTCACACCTAATTTTTTGGCGAGTTGTGATATATCTTCTATGCCTTTATGATAAAAAGAGTTAAAATAACCCATCCAATAAGTATCTATACTGCATGAAACCTTTTTTGATATCTCAAAAATATCTTGCATCTTAAAACCATTTTGCAAAGACTTTAAGTTTGCCTCTTCTATGATGGGACCATCGGCAACGGGGTCAGAAAAAGCAATGCCCAACTCCAATATATCTGCTCCTGCTTCTTTTAGAGACAAAGCCAAATCTACACTAAAATCTACATCAGGAAATCCTGCGGTGATATATGCCACTAGTTTTTTATCTATTTTGTTATTGTTCAATTATCTCTCCAAATTTAGAGGTACTTTTATGATAAGCGGATTTAACATGCTAAAAAATTCTGCATCATGCTCAATATCTTTGCGATAAACTTCAAATTGATCGCTAATAAGCAAAAGCCAGTCTATAAACTCTTCGCTTGCAGGTCCTTCTAAAACTCTTGCCTCTTCACAAACATCTTCACTTAGAGTAGCAAGTTTTACAATCGGATCAAGTTTTAAAAACCCACCGGCTGATTTGAGGTTGTGGTATATCCTAAAAAGCTCTCTGATATTTTCTTCAAAATTCTCTTGCTTGTTTAGGTTGATAATCAGAGGTTCCATATTTTCACACATTATAGAGTAATGATTAATGAAATCTTCAACAATATCCAAATCAAAATCTATCTCTAGCTGTGTGTATAGTCCCATAATTTCCTCTTTCTAGCATATATAAAATATATTAAGTACAATTGTACCATTTTTTTGATAAAATCACTAACTGACTTTACGCACTATAATAAGCAAAGCTCGTTATAGTGGCGGGAACTAAAGTGCTAAGGTCAGTTACTAAAAAACTAATAGGTGATTTTTCTTATGCAAACAATTACTTCCATAAAAAAAAGTAAATCTAACACACCACTTACCATGATAACTGCCTATGATGCACTCTTTGCATCTTTATTTGATAATAAAATTGATATAATCCTAGTGGGCGACAGTTTAAATATGAGTTTTAATGCAAAGCCAGACACTCTCTCAGCCACTCTAGATATCATGATTTATCACACTAAAGCTGTATGTTCAGGAGCAAAAGATACTTTTATCGTATGTGATATGCCGTTTGGAACTTATACTGATGAAAAGATGGCCTTAGTAAATGCTTCAAGGGTCTATAGAGAAACAGGGGCGCATGCCGTGAAAATTGAAGGCGGAAAACACAGGGCGCACATTATAAAAGAGCTTACATCAAACTCTATCGCTGTTATGGGGCATATAGGACTCATGCCACAATTTGTCAGAAGCGAAGGCGGATACAAGATACGAGGAAAAGACGAGCACGATATCGAGCAACTCATAGAAGACGCAATTGCCGTAGAGAAAGCCGGTGCTTTTTGTTTGGTGATAGAGGGTGTAAAAGCCGATGTTGCAAAAAAGATAACACAGAGTGTAAATATACCAACTATTGGCATTGGCTCGGGTGTTCACACTGATGGTCAAGTACTTGTTTGGAGTGATGTTTTTGGATTTTTCAATGAATTTAAACCGAAATTTGTAAAACGCTATCTTGATGGCGCTAAACTGATAGATGATGCACTACAAAGATACACGCAAGATGTAAAAAATAGAGTATTTCCAGCGAATGAGCATACATACTAAATGGAGAAAATATGGAAAGAGTAGTAGAGATAGATAAAATCTCATTTGAAAATGAATTTGAAAAGTCTCTGCGACCAACTTCGTGGGATGACTATATAGGTCAAGACAAAATCAAAAGAAATCTGAAAGTTTTTATAGAGGCATCAAAAAAGAGAGAAGAGTGCCTTGATCACGCACTGTTTTTTGGACCTCCGGGTCTTGGAAAAACTACTCTTGCGTACATAATCTCAAATGAAATGAAAGCAAATATCAAGATGACAGCTGCTCCTATGATAGAAAAAAGTGGGGATTTGGCTGCGATACTCACCAACCTAGAAGAGGGAGATATACTTTTCATAGATGAGATACATAGACTCTCACCGGCTATCGAAGAGATACTCTATCCTGCCATGGAGGATTTTAGACTAGACATCATCATAGGAAGTGGGCCTGCGGCTCAAACCATAAAGATAGACCTTCCTCGCTTCACACTCATAGGCGCTACTACAAGGGCAGGCATGATCAGTTCACCGCTTAGAGATAGATTTGGTATGCACTTTAGATTACAATTTTACAACAAACTTGAGTTATCACAAATAATCATAAAAGCATCGCACAAACTAAATAAAATATGCCATGATGACGGTGCTCTTGAAATAGCAAGAAGATCTAGAGGAACTCCTAGAATCGCCCTTCGACTACTCAAGAGAGTTAGGGATTTTGCCGATGTTGAAGATGAAGAGAAAATCACAAAAACTAGATGTGACTATGCACTCGAAGAATTGGGTGTAAATGATTTAGGTTTTGATGAACTTGATTTGAATTACCTTCAACTTCTCATTGATGCTAAAGGAAAAGCACTTGGGCTCAGCACCCTCTCCGCAGCACTAAGTGAAGACGAAGGGACGATAGAAGATGTCATAGAGCCTTATCTACTCGCAAATGGCTATATGCAAAGAACCTCTAGGGGGAGAGTAGCTACAGCAAAATGTTACGAACTTTTCAAACTCACTCCGCTTGAAATCGGTGGATTATTTACAAAAAAAGGTGGAGAAAATAGATGAATACGCAAAGAAGTTTTTTGATAGCATTTTTCTTGGTTGTGCTCTATTGGGTTATAAAGTTATATGAGCCTTTTTTAGTTGTGATAGCCGTAGCAACCCTACTTTCAATAGCCACATATAATATAAATATTTATCTTAAAAAACATCTTAAAAACAGAACGCTCGCAGCTGCTATTTCTACACTTCTTCTTTTTGTACTCTTTTTTGCACCAATTATATATATAATAACATCAGCCGGCGAAGTGATAAATAAATTTGACATCTCTTTGGTGGATAACACTATAAATTACATAAAACATATCGACTTGAAGCTTCCTAGTGCCCTCTCTTTTTTGCAGGGTGATTTAGATGGATTTATCAAAAGTTTAAATTTAACAGAGATAACAAAAACCGCACTCTCTTATCTTGGTTCTATTGGAAAAAATAGTGCAAACTTTTTAAAAGATATGCTTTTAATTCTCATATTTTTCTTTTTTGTAACTTTAAATGCCAAAGAGCTTAGTAGTTATTTTAGAACACTGCTACCGATGAAAGATAGCGAGATAGATATAATTTTTGCTCAAGTCTCAAATGTGATGAGTGTAGTATTTTATTCAATCCTCGCAACAGCCATATTTGAAGGAGCCCTTTTTGCGATTATAAGTGTAACTTTTGGATATAACGGTCTTCTTTTTGGTATATTTTATGGCTTTGCTTCTTTAATTCCTATAATTGGTGGTGCTCTTATGTGGATACCTCTGAGTGCTTATGCTTTTGCAAATGGAAACTATACCGAGGGCATAGTCATAGCACTTTATTCTGTTATAGTTATATCTATAATCGCTGATACCTTCATAAAACCTTTAATTATAAAATTTATAAACAGTAAATTATCGGATGTAAAAGCTACCACAAATGAAATGTTGATATTTTTCGCCATATTGGCGGGTTTAACTACTTTTGGATTTTGGGGAATGATACTTGGGCCTGCCATAACCACTTTGTTCATATCTCTTATGACTATGTTTAAATCCATAAAAGAGAAAGGCTTGGATATCTAAGCCAACTCTTTTTTACACTCAATTAATACCTTGATTATCTTTTCATGTCTATTTTTTGTTTTATCTATAAAATCCAACTTTTCTTGTTTGATTGTTTGAAATGTCTCTAAAATTCTGTCATAATCAGCGCTCAAAAAAGTCCTTCTCTTATCCATCAAACTCTCTAGTTTGTAGATAAAAAAACTGTCATTTAATCTGGTTTTTATATCTTCCAAAGTTGGATGATAAAGAGAAAATCTTGCTGGATTTTCCTCATAAAGTCTTGAAAATTCTTCCATTTTATTGTTCAAAAATGCTATACAAACACCTGTAGCATTTTGATAATTAAACTCTACGGCACTTGCTATGTGTTTAAAGCCGGAGCTTACATATGCTCTTGATTTTAGCATTTCATCATTATATGGCTTCAGTATGTGCTCATATACCCTTGCTGCAAATTTTCTTATATTTGCAAACTCTATGTCCGAGTGTATCGCCTCCTTTTTTCTTAGGATGCTATACGGACTCTGCCATCTATATATATTTTCTTGAAAATTTTTATAGATTTCCATATTTGTCTCATTGACTTTTTTCTCTATCTGGCTTAGAGTTTTTGCATACTTTTTAAACATTTTACCGACCAAGTTTTCTTCATAAAAAAGTTTTTTATATGCTTCGTCAGCATTTATACTTGGCGCCTCATACTCAATTTTTGAGTATCTCTCAGATTTGCTTAGAATTCCTCTTTTTTCCTGAGTGTACCTAGACTTTCTAAGTGTTGTAATTTGATTGTAGATTTCGGTGGCTATTATATTGATTATCTCTTTTATATCGGAGTACGCTTCTTTGAGCTCAAGTGAAAACTCTTTTTTACTGTTTGCAATTTGCTTAGCAGAGAGCAAATCAAAACTCAAAATTTCCTCTTTTAGCTCATCATAGACCTTCAAAAAAACCTCATATTGAGACATTGTCTTTTGGCATATAGCATTTAACTCTTTTTTTATAGCATACTCTTTAGACTCAATCGAGCGTGGTTGAATCTCATCTTTTATAAAATTTATCACCTTGGCTATGTTAGATTTTTCGGCTAATTCTATGTTTTCACTCAAATCACTATTAGCAATCTCTTGTATTTTTTTATAGTAGCCCTCATACAGCTCTTGCACTGCTTCTTGGTTATTGGATTGTAGAGTCATTTCGAGCTCTACATGTAGAGCTTTCAAAAACTCTTCTAAAGCTTCATTCATCTGCACTATTTTATCGCTACTTCTTGATTTTAGCGCTTCTTTGGCAGATATTGGGACTACTTCACTAAAATAACTTGAAAAATTCTTTTTAACATGTGCGACACTTTTGTCGATCTCATCTTGACTAAATTTATCTTTTTGATTTAGCACACATAAGGATTTGTTTTTATATAAAGATAGGTACTTTTGCAAGATTTTCTCTTCGCTCATCTTGCCTGCATTATCTATCAGTGTTAACCAAATAATGCCATCAACTTCATTTAAAACTTTTGTAGTAGTTTGCGTATCAACAAGAGCTACAGAGTTTAATCCCGGAGTATCTACAAATACGATATCTTTTAGCATATTTAAAGGGGAATAGAGCGTCAGATAATCTATATCTTCCGCACCGTTTCTTTGGTCTACAAATCTATTTATGTGATCTATATCATAATACTCGTCTCTTCCGTCTTTATATCTAACTCTTATCTTTAAGTCATCGCCATATCTAATATAATTTACCTTTGAAGTCACAGGAGTAATTCCTGTTGGAAGTATATTTTTAGCCAGTAGAGCATTTAAGAAAGTTGATTTACCACTTGAAAACTGTCCCGTTATAGCAACTTTCATAGGCTCTTTTGCTCGTATTTTCAACTTATCCAAAGCTTGTTTAAGAGGAAAAGAGGGAGAAAGTCTATCATCAAGTAGGGTATAGTTTACCTTTTCTAGCAGACCAAGAAGTGTTTCATCAAATTTTGGTGCAAGATTTATATATCTTTGCTTATAAGAGTTTATAAAATTTTCAAACAGACTCATTTAGTGCCTTTAAATTTTTTTCGATAGCACCTAGTGCCTCTTTTTTACTTTCTATTTCTGCTAGTCTTTGTTCTTTATTTGCAGAAGAGTTTTTTATGGCTCTCATGCTATTTTGAAGCAAATCATCTTTTGCTTTCATCTCATTTTCTATATCTGCCACTCTTTTTCTATTTATATCTATAAAATTATCTAGTAGTTCGACATCAGTTCTTTCTGTTTTTTCGGTAAGTACCAACCAAAGATCATCTATGCTTTTTTGTAGTAAATTGTCCATAAGAGTTTCTAATTTTTCAGGTGAT
Organism: Campylobacteraceae bacterium; assembly: GCA_027050775.1. GTDB lineage: Bacteria > Campylobacterota > Campylobacteria > Campylobacterales > Sulfurospirillaceae > JAADIZ01. The sequence goes on from JALUBH010000020.1 coordinate 197,117, forward strand.
TTTTTGGCATGTAAATTTATAATTTCATAAATTTTTGTAAGCAGCACAGATCGGTTTTGAAAAACTTTTAACATTTTAAAATTTGCCTCGAAAAAATCTTTAGAATCAAACGGCGTATTTTCTTCACCTTCGAAATCAACTCTCAGCGCTCTTGTTAAAATATCAAATGAATTTGTCATTTTTTTCTCAAATTCATATCTGTATTCTCTAATCAAATCTACCAAGCCATCTTTTAAAGCAGTTTCAACCATATAGTCGATTCTTTCTCTTTTTGGCACTCTTTTATTTTTTCTCATCTCATATGAAACATCATCTATAACTCTTGCTTTTATGATATTTTTTATAGCGATTAATTTATCATATGAATATTTATGGAGGGTTTTAAAATATCCTCCAAGCTCCCTCTCTTGTATCTTTATCATTTTTTTTATCTCATCAAGAGCTTTTATCATCTCGTCTTTTTTAGCTTGGTGTTTTTCATACTCCTCTTTTATCTCAAGATTTGTTTTTCCCAAAAGCATCTCTTCTTCCTCAAAAATAGCTCTACTTTGCTCGACTATAGATAAAAGTTCGTTTTTAGCACCGTGTATAATCAAGTTTGCTTTTGGACTATGTGAACCAAAAAGCACTCTTTCTAAATAATACTCTATATCTAAAATTCCACTTTTTTTCAAATCATAACCATTTTTTCGTGCCAATTCATCTTGCCCGCTTTTAAGCAGAAGTGCCATTTTGCCCGAGACAGGTATAAACTCTATCTTTTGGATAAGAGTGTCAAATTTATATGATTGGTTTTGCCCTTTTAGCCTATTTTGTATACTCGTTTTAGTATAAGATATAACTTCATCTAGCTCATCTTGCGTTACCATGTCTATCCTAGTGATAACAATCAGCAATCTTGATATATTTTGATACACAATCGAGTCAATGATAAAATCAATATCTTTTTGAGTAGCTGATTGATTTACGCTCATCAAATGCATCATCAAATCACACTCACTTACATACTCGATGGTTATCTCTTCCCTTTGTATTATAGGATCATCTAGTCCCGGTGTATCAACTATCTCGACACCGTCCTTTAGAAATTCCAAATCACTATATATCTCTACACTTTTGATAAGATTGCATCGCATATCTGATTTTTGTGCCGAGGTATATAAATCAAGATTTTGGATATCTACCGTTTCACTTTTGCTTACTTTTTGTATATATTGCTCTAGCGACTTGCCAAAGTGATTTTTTGTCTCTCTTACAAACTTTTCTATACTCTTTACCTCTTTTGCACTCTCTTCTATCCTTGAAAATTCTGCTTTACTCCAAAAATTTACCTTTGCATATCTCTGTTTAGAATACTTAAGTATGCTTAGATTTGCAGTTTCAGGCACAACTGCGGTGCCTAGTATTTCCTCTTCTAAAAGCGCATTTAGCAGTGTAGATTTCCCTGTATTTATTACACCTGTGATGCCTATTGAAAATTTTTCATCTTTTAATTTTTTCTCCACCATTTCGAGTCTTTTTTTCAATGGCTTTACTTCTAAGCAGATAAAAAGATTTGATATGCATGTTTTAAGAATATTTAGAGAGTTTTTGTAAAAATTTTTATCTTTTTTGGCGACCTCAAGATTTATCAGCTCCTTTTTAATCTCTCTTTTTTTAATGAGAGCAAAAAGACCGATAAGCCTCCTGCTTATATAGTATGTGATAATCCCTTCTTTTCTTAAGATTTCAAAATTATTTTTTATGGTTTGAATCAACTCTAAATTGCCAAGTTCAACTATAAATTGCAAAACTCTCTTTTGTGTTTGTAGAATTAAATATTTTTCTACAATATTGCTATCAAAGAGTCCACTAAATATCATTTTAAACTCTTTTATTTCTATAATCTTTTCGAGATTTTCACTATTTACTATAAAAAGTATAGAGCATCCATCGCAAAACTCTTTGTAGTCGTCATTAAATGTTTTATATATTTTATCGGAAAACTCTTTTGGGGCTTTTTCTATATGCTCGCTATTTTCACCCCAATTTAAAAGAAAAAAATCATTTAGTATATGCACATATCTGCCTAATAAAAAGATTTGTTATTATATCAATATTTGAGAGATTTTGGGAGCAATTTTTTGCTCCCAAAGGATTTTTAGCGTAAAGCTACGAGTTTTCTACGCATATAAGCAATTTTACTTTGAAGTGGCAAGTGTTTTGGGCAGTTGTCTTCACAAGCCAATAAGCTCATACAACCAAATACACCATCGTCATCTCCAACCAATTCATAATAATCTTCATCTGTTCTATTATCCTGAGGATCGGCATAAAATCTAGCAACTCTGTTTAGCCCAACAGCACCTACAAAATTAGGTCTCATGAGTTTTGTGCCACAAGCTGCAACACATATACCACACTCAACGCATCTATCTATCTCAAATACTTCCTGTGCAACATCAGGCTCAATTGGTCGCTCAAGCTTAGTAAAGTCAATCTCTTCATTTGTATGAATCCAGCTCTCTACTCTCTTACTCATACCCTCCATCCACTCTCCTGTGTTTACAGATAAATCTTTGATAAGTTTAAATGCAGGCATAGGCATAAGCTGGATGACACCATCTTTATAATCTTTAGTCAAAGTACGACAAGCAAGCTTTGGAACTCCATTTATCATCATACCGCAACTTCCACAAATCCCTGCACGACAAACAAAGTCAAAAGATAGGTCATGATCCATCTCTTCTCTTATCTTGCTAAGAGCGATGAATAGAGTCATTCCAGGAGTCTCCTCTAGCTCATACTTAGCAAAATGAGCCTTTGAAACCTTTGAATTTGGATTGTATTTTAGTGCTTTTATAGTTATCATTCGTCCCATTTTATTCTCCAAATCTTTCATTTTTTACTTTAAAATATGGTTGCAAATTAAAGTCCATAAGAGCAGTTTGAATTTCGAATCTATCTTTTCCTTCCGCTTCCATCTCTTCTCTTATTTTATCAACCTCTTCCTGCCTTTTTCCACTTAGTTCATTTTCAACAATCATACCTTTTCTTCCATAGCCTCTAAATGCAGGGGGCATCTCCATCTTCATGATATCCAAATCTTCATATTCGATAGTTGGCGAAGTAGCTCCTTCTTTCCAACTAGCAAGAGTTCTTTTAAGCCAATGGGCATCATCTCTTTTTAAGAAGTCTTCCCTATAGTGAGCACCACGACTTTCTGTTCTATCTCTTGCACCCATTGCAACACAAAGAGCAAGTTTTATCATTTTTGGTACTCTGTAGGCTTCTTCAAGCTCAGGATTACCAACCAATGTTTTTGATTTAATATTTACATCAAGAGATTTCTTATAAAGTTCCTCTAACTCTTCTACCGCCTCTGCTAAATCTTTACCATTACGGAAAATTGCAACTTTCTCCCACATGACATCTTTCATAGCCTGCTTGATCTCAAAAATGTTGTTTTTACCATCTCCCTCAAGCAGATCTCGCAAAAACTTTTTCTCTTTTTCCAATGCATTTTCAACTGTTTTTGTACTTATGTCTATATCGGTTGTTAAACAATGTTGAGCAAGATAGTCTCCTATAATCATACCTGAAACTACCGTTTCAGCAACTGAATTTCCACCTAGTCTATTGAAACCATGAAGATCCCAACAAGCCGCTTCACCGCAAGAAAAAAGTCCTTTTAAAGTCGGAGATTCCCCTGTTGGTTTTACTTTGATACCACCCATTGAATAGTGCTGCATAGGTAGAACCGGTATCCATCCTTTTGGACCCTCATCGGCAGGATCTATTCCGTTGAATGTTATACATATCTCTTGAACATCTCTTAGATTTTTTTCTATATGTTCACGACCAAGTATTGAGATATCGAGCCATAAGTGATCGCCATAAGGAGATGGAACTCCTTTGCCGTTTCTGATATGCTCCATCATACGACGACTTACAACATCACGACTAGCTAACTCTTTTTTTTCGGGCTCATAATCAGGCATAAATCTATGTCCGTCCACATCCCTTAAAAGTCCACCGTCTCCTCGACAGCCCTCTGTAATCAATATACCAGAAGGAACTAATGGTGTTGGGTGAAACTGCACAGCTTCCATATTTCCGAGTTTTGCAACTCCAGTCTCAAGAGCTAATGCAGCTCCTATTCCCTCGCAAATCACAGCATTGGTAGTTTGTTTATAAATTCTTCCGTATCCACCGGTCGCTAACAATGTACCTTTTGAGACATAAGCACTAAGCTCACCTGTTATAAGGTCTCTTACTATAGCGCCATAACACTGGTTATTTTCCACTATGAGAGAAACTGCTTCTTTTCTGTCCCTAATATCTATATTTCTTTTAAGCGCTTCATTTGCCACAGCATAAAGCATTGTATGACCTGTTGCATCTGCAGTAAAACATGTCCTCCACTTTTTAGTGCCTCCAAAGTCACGAGCCTGAATGTACCCGTGCGTTTGGGCATCTTCTGTTATAGTTGTTCTTTGTGCATTTATAACAACTTCCCTTGGTCCTTTTTTAATTCTTGTCCAAGGAACGCCCCATCCTGCTAGTTGGCGAATCGCTTTTGGGGCAGTTGTTACAAACATTCTTGCTACTTCTTGATCACAACCCCAGTCGCTTCCTTTTACAGTATCTGAAAAGTGGACATCCTCATTGTCGCCTCTTGCCATTATCGAGTTAGCAAGACTTGCTTGCATACCACCTTGAGCAGCTGCAGAGTGTGATCTTTTGACAGGAACAAGACTAAGAACTATCGTGCTTAAACCCTTGCCTCTTGCCTCAGATGCTGCTCTTAAACCTGCCATTCCACCACCAATTACTAGTGCATCACAATATACTACATTCATCTTACGCCCCCTTTTTCTGGAAGTGAATTCCAGAAAAATTCATCGCGACTAAAGCACGAAACGAAGTTTCTGCATTCATATCTCTATTCACATCTTTAGAGTAAGTTTTACTACTAATATTTTTTATATTTATTGCTGTTGGCTGGTACCTTTGACCTATTTGGTCTCTGTGCTCAAGTCCTATGTTTATGTAAACCGCAAGTGCTGCAAAACCCATAACTAGAAAAAAAGCTATGATTGCCCATTGTAATTTCTTGAGTTTTGCTCTACTCGCTTTCGTATCTTTACCTTCAAACCATCCCCATTTTACACATAGTCTGTACAAACCGATATTTCCATGTAGCACAACTGCTAAAAGAAGTAATATATACAAAGGCCACATCCATCCACTAACCACTCTGTCCGCTGAAGCAAATGGTCCGATATCTCCTGGATTTGTTAATATTGTAATTAGGTGGGCTGAAGCCAAAAAGAACATAGCGAAACCTGTAAGTGCTTGTATAAACCAAAGAGTTGTATCTTCATGCTTCATCATTTTCATGTGAGTTCTGAAAACTTGATACTCCCTGTACTTTGTAGGCAACTTACGCATACCAAGCGCTGCATGAATTACTATAATTGTTATAATAATTGCAACAGCCACTGAAACTATAGCTGGATTTCCACCCTTTATAAGCGGAACGCCCTCAAACATCTTGCTAATATGGTACATCAAATCCTTACTAATCAAGATAGATGAATCAAAGAACATATGTCCCCACATAAAAAGAGCTAGAATCAATCCAGTTGCACTTTGCCAATAGTCAAGTTTGGCTGGCATCCTACTCTTTTTTCCCTCTGCTGACTTACCTAAGAAGCCCTCTATAAGGTTACTCACACTTAATCCTTTTTAATGATTTTTTATCTACTATAATGTTACACCTTTTATTATTAAAGTGAAATTATGTAATTTGCTTACATATTTGATTAATAAAAAAGAAAAATTAAGTTATATTGCAAAGGGCGGATTAAGAGGGAATAGGCCTATTCCCTCTTTTTTTGAAGGTATATATAGAGTATTAGTGAAGCAAGAGCCATCACTATAGAAAGTATTTGCCCCATAGTCATCCAACCATCAAATATAAAGCCAAGTTGAAAATCAGGCTTTCTGTAGAATTCAGCCACAAATCTTGCTATTGAGTAGAGCATGCCGTATAGTGCTATTAACTCTCCATCAAATCTCTTTTTAGTTCTATACATGTAAAGGATAACAAAAACAACAAATCCCTCAAGAAATGCCTCATACAGCTGAGAAGGGTGCCTTAAAGTACCATTTACGTAAATTCCCCAAGGAACATCTGTCTCTCTACCAATCAAACCTTTATTTAAAAAATTGCCGATTCTGCCAAAAACATAACCCAAAGGCACACTTAAAGCAACCAAGTCAAGAAGTTTTAAGACTTTCACCTTGTGTCTTTTGCTAAACAGCCAAGTTCCCAACAAAAATCCCACAAGTGCTCCATGGTAACTCATACCGCTGATACCGACAAATACACCATCCATAAAAGGATTAAATATCTGCCAAGGGTGTGTGAGATAGTAGAGAGTATGCGGGTCATAAAACAATATATATCCAAGTCTTGCACCCAAAATCACACCTATCTCAACCCATATAAAATAGCTGTCAAGTTCCTTATCGCTAATACCAAGTCTGTCTTTTTTAGCAAAATATTTAGCCAAAAAAAGTGCAGTAAGAAGTGCCATCACATACATGATGCCATACCAATGCACACTAATACCGCCAAATGAAAAAGCTACCGGGTTAAAATGCTCGTAAATATGTTGCCAAGTATTCATAAATATCATCTTTTTTTAAATTTTGAAGAATTATAACATTTAAATATAAACACTATTTTTAGTTTTATAAACAGATATTCTACACCTAGCCATCATCTCCCATGCACAGCATCCTGCAGCAATCATTTGACTACCTCGCAAATATGTCATATTCATCCTAAATGCACAAAATCAGCTTACAATAAAGAAAAAAAGCTATAATAGAAGAAAAAACCTATAGATATTGGGAAGTGATAATGTTTAGCTGTGAACAAGAAAAGAAAATAGTACAAAATAAGAATTTTAATATCCTGATAGTTGAAGACTCACGAGTTATAAACAACACATTGACATCACGCCTGAGAGAGAAAGGCTTTAATTGCCATCAAAGCTATGACCTTGCGCAAGCGAGGGAGATTTTACAAAACAATAAAATCACTCTTGTCATTTTAGATTTACACCTTCCCGATGGAGATGGAGAGGATTTGATAGATGAAATCAAAGAGGCAAACAGAGATACAAAAATTGTAATATTTACATCTGAAAATGATCTTTTACGCAGAGATGAGCTCTTTAGACTTGGCATACTCGACTATCTGCTTAAAGGCAGAAATGCAAACTTAACTGTTAAAGAGATTGAAATTATCATAGAAAGCGTACAGATTAACCCAAACTATACGCTTTTAATCGTTGATGATTCCCGTGTCATAAGAAAAATGATGAACAAAATCCTCTCTTCCTGCGGATATACAATTGTTGAAGCAAAAAATGGTGCGGAAGCGATTCAAAGAGTAGCTGACACAGATATTGATTTGATGCTGCTCGACATGCAAATGCCGGATATGAGTGGCTTAGATGCACTAAAACAGATAAAATATGATGAAAAGAATTTTAATCTACCTGTTTTTATGATCTCGAGTACTTTGGATATAGAAGTGATGAGAGATGCTTATAAAGCTGGCGTTTTAGATTATTTTAAAAAGCCATTTTCACCTGAAGAGCTTAAATTAAAAGTCGAACAAGTCATTCGACAAAAACAGATCAAGACAAATCTTGAGTACACCCTTAAAACCAGTGAACTCTGTAGCTATTTTTTAAATAAATTCTATGTCAGTGCAATATTTTATGCCGATTCAAAATTAAAATATGCAAATAAAAATTTTTATAAGGAATTCGGGGAAAATGTTGTCAATATGGGGCAGGCTTTTGAAAAGTTTCATCCCGCACTTATACAAGATTTGATTATAGCTATGAAAAATTTTCAAAGCTATAATAGTAAAATCACCGACAGAGAAAATCAAAGCTATCTTGTAAAACTTGTTCCCGTGGATAAGGACGAGTTTTTAGTTGCTTTTGAGAAGATTTAGTCTTCTTGAAAGCGTTTATAAATCCTTTTGACTTCATCTAAGTTCTCTACAAAGTACTCGACTATTTGTGGATCAAAATGCCTCTCTTTTTCTTCAATCAGCAAATTTAATGCTTTTTCAAAACTCCATGCCTCTTTATAGGGTCGTTTTGATGTGAGAGCATCAAATACATCCGCAACAGCAACTATACGACCATATAGAGGTATATCTTTACCTTGAAGACCTTTTGGATATCCCTTGCCGTTATATCTTTCATGGTGAGTTAGTGCTACTACCTCACCTGCTTGCAGATAAGGATTTTCTCTTCCATGCAATATACTTCCACCTATACTTGAATGCTCTTGCATCTGAGTAAACTCCTCTTTGGTTAATTTTCCTGGTTTAAGCAAAATATTATCATGAATCCCTATTTTCCCAATGTCATGCAGTGGTGCGGCATAGTAGATAATATCTTGTTCTTCTTTTGATAATCCATATGCTTTGGCAAGAAGTTTGGAGTAGTGAGATACTCTTGCGATATGACTTGCTGTTTCTGGATCTTTATGCTCTGCTGCTTTTGAAAGTACCTCTAAGGCTTCATATTCACTTTTTTTAAGTAAAGCAGTTGTTTCTTCTACTTTTTCATTAAGAAGACGGTTAAAATTTTGTGTTAATTTCAATGAAGCTTTTAATTCCAAAATATTTTTAAAACGGAGTTTGAAAATTACAGGAGATACAGGTTTCATCAAAAACTCTGTCACGCCTACTTCAAGGGCTTCATACATAACTTCATTGTTATTGTTTGCTGTAATCATGATAGATACCAAATCAGGATAAATCGCTTTTGTCTCTTTAAGTAGCTCTATTCCGTTCATTTGTGGCATATTGAAGTCTGTTACTAGTACATCAGTTTTATTGTTTTTTATATATTCTAATGCTTCAAGAGGGTTGTCAAAGGTAAAAACATTTTTGTACTCATCTTTGCTTAAGATGCTCTCCAGCAAAAGAAGATTGACAATTTCGTCATCAACAACAACCACATTTAATTTATTTGACATTTTTGAAGCCCTTCTCTAATAAAACAATATATTTTTTTATCATTTGTAAGACATAATTATACTCAATTTTTACATTATTTTTCGTATCTTCTTCTATTTTTTTCATTGTTTGGCCTATCTCATCCAATGCAAGAGTTAAAGATGAGCCTTTTAACTTATGTGCTATGTTTAAGATGCTCTTTTTATCGCCGTTTTTAAATGCTTTTTCAAGCTCTTTTTCAGAATCTTTTAGATTTTGCACAAAAGCGCTTATGAGTTTTTTAGCTATAGTATCGTCAAGCTCCAGACGAGATTTAATCATACTGAGCAAATCTTTAAAATCTAAAGTAACTTTTTGCTTCTCTTTTTGTCTCTCATCATGCGGTGCATACTTTGCTAACACTCTTTGCAGCTCTTTTACCTCTATGGGTTTTGCTATATAATCATCCATGCCAGCTTCAATAAATCTCTCTTTATCACCCTTGAGTGCATTAGCAGTGAGAGCAATTATAGGTATATATTTTTTCACTTTTAAGCGTATAATTTTTGTGGCATCAACTCCATTCATTTTAGGCATATTAACATCCATAAATATCATATCATAAGAAAACGATGTTGCTTTCTCAACTGCTTCTTCCCCGTCATATGCAAATTCATAGATGATATTTGGGTATTTGTCAAGCAAAGATTCCATCAACATTCGATTTATATCATAATCCTCAGCGATAAGAACCTTTAAGTTTTGCGTAAAGCCAGAATCAGCATCTTCCTTGTGCATTAAAGTGTGATTTTGCATCTTAGAGAGTAAAAAGTTATATAAATGCGAACCAAAAGATTCATCAAATGTAAGGTCTATACAATCGAGATATTCTTGATTGCATTTATCAGTTATACAGATAATCTGTTCTCGCGGCAGAGTCTTGCGTATCTTCATGCCCGTCTGTGTATCGAGAGTAAAAACGATACTGTTGTTTTTTAGCAATTTAGTAAAATCATCCTCTTTTGAAATATACTTATATAGAATGTTAAAAGATTCAAAAGTGCTCTCTATTGTATTTGTAGCAAGTTTTTTATCATCTTTGACGATGATAATCTCATAGCCTGTCAAAAGATTTTTCAAAATAGTGCTTCTATTACATTTTTTAAAATTTAAATCGAAGAAAAATGTTGTTCCCTTCCCTTCTATAGATTCTACCTGTAGTTCTCCCCCAAATACTTTCACTAAATCAGCACTTATCGAGAGACCAAGCCCAGTGCCACCAAATTTTCGTGTTGTAGTATTGTCAGCTTGAGAAAAAGGTTTAAAGATTTTTTTAAGTTTTTCTTGTGGTATACCTATGCCGTTGTCTGAGACACGAAAACGCACAGTTTGAAATGCGTCATTTTCTTTGAGAACTTCTGTTTGAAAAATAACCTGACCATTTTTCGGTGTAAATTTAATAGCATTCGAGAGAAGATTGGTTATGATTTGTCGAAGCCTTGTTGAATCACTTAATATACATTCAAACATCTTTGTGTCAAGCTTATCGACATATATGAGAGATTTTTGTTCCGCTAGAGATTTAAGCAACTCAAAAGTGGCATTAAACTCTACAAAAGGATTGATTTTGACATTTTCCAACTCTATTTTGTTATTTGCAATCTTTGATGAATCAAGAATATCGTTGATGATATTTAAGAGTGTACGAGTTGAGCTATTAATCATATCTACATATTTTTTTTGATTATCTGAAAGTTCTGTATTTTGCAAGAGTTCTGCAAATCCAAGAATTCCATTCATAGGGGTTCTAATCTCATGCGACATATTTGCCAAGAACATCGCCTGTGCGGCTTCTGCCTGTTGGGCTTTTTCTTTTGAATGTTCGAGCTCTGTTATATCATTGAGTGTATGAGTAACATAAGTTGTTTCGTCATCATAAACAACTTTACGAGATTTTATACTATATATGCGCTCCTCGTGATTGGCATCCATTATCAAAGCAAGGTGTATTTTATAAGGCTCTTTGAGTATTGTATCATACCACATTTTAGGCTTTTTTTCTTTCTTTAAATAGCCCTCTTTTTCTATAAAAAGATCACAAATACACTCATGCCAACTTTTAAAACTCTCTAAATCTTTATAGCCAAATGTTCTAAAAAAGGCATCATTGACTTTATCAATCTGATTATTTCTCGTAACAACAATAACATTTTCTTCATTGTTAAGAAGCATATTGGAAAACTTAAGTTGATTTTCGTATGCTTTTTTACTCTTTACAACATCTGTTATATCCTCTCTGATGGCTAAATATTCTACGATATTGTGTTTTTGGTCAAACATAGGAAAGATATGTGTTTTTATATAGTAGATAGAACCATCTTTCGCCCTATTTGAGAGCTCTCCATGCCAAATATTTCCTTTTTGAATAGTATCCCACAAATCCTTGAAAACTAATGCATCGATATCAGGATTGCGTACGATATTGTGAGATTTTCCCAAAAGCTCCTCTCTTTTATAACCACTTATCTTTTCAAACGCCTCATTGGTGTAAGTGATATCACCTTTTAGGTCAGTCTTCGATATAATAACGATGCCATTGATAGCTTTCAAAAACTCACTATAATTAAATTTTTCAGACCGAAACTCTTTTTGCTGTTTTTCAAGATTTTTGGAAATATAGTCAATTAAATGCAGGGTTGCGCTTTCAGTTATTTTTTTGCTTTGCGAAGAGTCTTGTTGCGATTTTTCTTCTATCTCTATAGATTGCGTTCCTTTTTCAAAAAGGAAAAGTAGTGTTGTTGTGGTATTGAGCAAAACTGCCTGTTTTGTGCTGTTGTAAAATTCCCCGTAGGTAAAAAAACCAGCAGTCGGAGCGATTGAATTGGCAACGGCAAATGATTTTTCAAGTTCAAAAGATAAAAACTGTTTTCTTGCTGCACAGGAGTAGATAAATCCAGCTTGAAAATGGTTGTTATTGATATCTACATTCTCTTCTGGGTGGTACTGATTTACCATTTGAGTGCTTCCCAAGCCAAATCTTACTTTATCACCCTCGTGCAAAAGTCCGGCATAGACGATACTTTCATCTTCAAGCATCTGTATCATAGATCTGGCGATAGTTACACCATTTTCTTGCTTAAGTAGAGGAAATTCAAATGCCGAAGCAAGCAAGTTTTTTGCAACTTCTTTGCCTAAAACCTCTTCATGAAGCATTTTTACCGGTTTATTGTCTATCTCATATACTCTGTTTCCATCTGCTTTTGTTATGGTAAAGCTGGGACCAACAGCTCTCCATCCTAGGTTATAATCACTATAAGCTTCAAGATCATCTCCATTTAACGCTACGGCGACAGCACCTTTTGTACGGAGTTTATTATTATATATGACAAAGGTTTCTTTAAAAGCAAAAAGATCTGCAGCCATACCGCCAGAGATGAGCACATGGCTAGGATTACAACTACTAAAACCGTTTAGATACTCTTCTCCTACATGCAACAAACCTTCAACAAAAGAGATGATACATTTTGTATCTTTTCGTATCAGTTCCTTTGCGACTTTTTGTCCGAGTGCATAAGAGTCTTCGTCATCTGCGTAAAAAATGATTGGTATGGTTTTTTCAAAAATAGAGATACTTAAAACAACACTCTTTTCAAGCATTTTAGATGAAAGGACTTCTCCTGCAGTTGAACAGCCGATAAGTTTTGCATTTGGCAATATCGTACATATATCCGTAACAATTGTTTGCACCTCTTCTTTATCTTTAAAGGAGGTAAACATTTGTATAAAAATTTTATCATCAAAAAGCGTGACATTATTTACATGCAGATATTCTAAAAACTCTTTTTTTGAAGTATAGCTATAGTTAAATTGTTTCACTCATGATCACCTTTTAATATAGTAAGTTCCATCAGCACTTACCTCTTTTTTAAATCCATCCAGAACAAAAGAGATATCAGCATAACCCATAAAGAGTATGCCGCCATGAGGCATGATTGCATAGATGTCTGTAAGTGCTTTTCTTTTTTCTGTATCATCAAGGTATATTAACATATTTCTACAAAAAATAACCTCAAAACCGCCAAGTTTTAAAAATGAATCATCAAAGATATTTTGATGATAAAAGTTTGCGGAACACTTAAAGTTTGCGTCTATGCCTAGAACATTCACTCCTTGCATGTTTTCTTCCTTTAAGTAGATTAAAATCGAATACACCTCTTCACTGCTTGAACTTGGAACGCATAAAATATTTTTAATATTATGGCTTTGTAAGTAGTTGGTTAAAATCTTCAAGTAGCATTTTGGCTTCTGCGTCATCGAAGCGAAATGTTTTTGGAACTTTTTTGTCTCGGGGATTTTTTGCGTCTTATTTTTTTAAGCCAAGAAAACATTTATATCCTTTATGATTTCATCGATTGAGAATATAGCTGATGCTACCCCTATCTCTTTAGCGCTCTTTGGCATGCCGTAAACTATAGATGTCTTTTTATCCTGTGCAACAATAATTCCCTGCATCTTTAAGCACTTTTAACCCTTTTGAGCCATCTGCACCCATACCACTGAGCAAATAGGGGCGAATCTCATAATTTTCAACCTTCGAAGCTGAGATTTTTATGTACGCTCTGCTAGTTGTTGTACTTCATCTTCGACTACGGCAAAACCGCATTCATGCTCACCTGCACAAGCCACTTCTATAGCTGCATTTAATGCAAGCAAGTTTGTCTGGTCTGCAATATATCACCTATAATGCTTAGTACCTCTTTGACTGAGGCAGCTTCGCTTGCAAGGTAGCTCTTTAATTTCATACTTATTTAACCTATTTAAAATAATTTTATCTCTTATCGTTTTACAGAAATTAAGATTAGTAGAATGGAAAGACTTCTTAAAAGATATTCCATTTATTCTTTTTGAAAAATAATAGATATTATTTCTTTTGTAGATATCTTTTAATTTTAAAAAGTTGGACAATTGTTGGACAATTGTTGGACAATTTAAAAAATAAGATTTTTTAATTCTTTGAAATGTTGATTTTATGGGGGTTTGTGAATAAACTGGCGGACAGGGAGGGATTCGAACCCTCGGTACCGTTACCAGTACGCATCCTTAGCAGGGATGTGGTTTCAGCCAACTCACCCACCTGTCCAACCTTATAAAAAGTAGAACGCAATTATACCATTTGAAGATAATAGCATACTTAAATTTTGCTACTCTAGCACCCAAACAGAGAAATTTTTACCTTTTATCTTTCCTATCTTTAGCTGAGTATATGCTTTTGCTATATAATCTTTTTGTATCGCTACATAACTTTGTCTATCAAATATATCTATCTTACCTATATAGACACTCTTTATACCGGCTTCTTTGGTCAGCGCTCCTAATATATCTCCCGCTCTGATTTTATTTTTCTTTCCACCCTCAATCACGAGCGTTTTGTTTTCAGGCTGCATAGAAAAGTTTCTTTTTTCTTTTAAATCATCCTTTTCTCTGAAAATGTACTTTTTATCTATATATTCGTCTAATTTATCTGCCTCATATTCATCGCAAAGTGTTATAGCCACTCCCTCCTTGCCGGCTCGTGCGGTTCTGCCGGTACGATGAGTATATATCTCAAAAGAGTTAGGCAAATCATAATTTATAACCATATCTAGCTCTTTTATATCAAGACCTCTAGCAGCAACATCTGTAGCAACTAAAATTCTACAACTTTTATTGACAAACTGCACTAGAACATCTACTCTCTCGTACTGTTCTAAATCGCCATTTATTGCAAGCGCATCTATGTCTCTTTGTCTAAGCTCTTTGGCTATTTCGTCAGTTTGAATTTTTGTATTACAAAAAATGATAACATTGAGTGGATTGTGCTCACCTAAAATTTTGGTCAAAGTTGAAAATTTTTCTCTCTTTGGAGTTTTATAGAAATATTCAACTATGTTATTGGCTTCTTCATTTGTGATTGTTTCTATACTCACAGAATCAGTCTGTACAGATTGGGCGAGATCTTTTATCTCATCTGGAAAAGTAGCTGAAAACAGAAGTGTTTGTCTCTTGGTTGGCATATACGATATAATCTTTTGTATATCTTCAAAAAATCCCATATCTAGCATCCTGTCTGCTTCATCCAAAACTAATATCTCAACACTTTGCAAATCAAGCGAGCCTTTGTTTAAATGCCCCAATAATCTTCCCGGAGTACCCACGACTATATGAGCCCCATGTCTCAAAGAGCCTAATTGAGGACCAAATGCCACACCGCCACAAAGTGTAAGAACTTTTATATTGTGCTGAAATTTTGCTATATTTCTCAGCTCTGCAGCTACTTGTTCTGATAATTCTCTTGTTGGACATATCACTAAAGATTGGATTTTAAATTTTTTGACATCTAGCTTAGAAAGTATCCCTATCCCAAATGCTGCAGTTTTACCGCTTCCTGTTTTTGCTTGCGCAAGAACATCTTTGCCATCAAGAACAAAAGGTAGACTTTGAGATTGTATAGGTGTCATCTTATCATAACCCATACTACTCAAAGTCTTTAACATCTCTCTTGGTATAGAGAGTTTTGAAAAATCGTTTTCGTTATTCACTTAATATCTTTTGAACTCTTCCTACTTGAGAATCCATGAGCCTCACTTTTATGCCGTGAGGATGTTTTGGAGATTTTGTGAGGATATCTCTGACGATACCCTCAGTCAAAATCCCACTTCTTTGGTCTTGCTTTAAAACTATGGCTACTCTCAAACCGCTTTTGATATTTTTTCTTATTTTTCCATCCATCATTTTGGTTGCTTTACAACGCCGTTATAAAAAACTTTACATTTAACATTTTTTTTCTTTGCTATTTTTGGAATTTTTACACCAAAACTACCAAGAAGAGAAGAGACCATATTTACGGTACTCTTTATTGATGAAGCATCTATTTTTACTTTAGGTTTTGAAAAAGTACCTACAATGGTTTGAGAAAATTTTGCACAATTTTTAGCATTTAAAACCCCAAATTTTATATCTAAAAATCTCTGTTTTACGATGTCAAGTTTTCCTTTTATAGCAACCCTGTTCTTACCTGTTGCTGCGGCTACATCACTTAAGTTAACGATACCTTTTGCTATATTGACTTTTATATGCACTCTTTTAAGAAGCGTTGTTCCTCCACTTCCTGTTCCAAAAACTCCACTCAAACTTCCGCCTTTTGCAAAACCGGAAGCTAAAGACATACCTAGTTCAGCAGGATTTGCTTTTTTTGTACTATTGTACTTACTCAATATCTTATCTAAGTCAAAACCTTTGATACCAACACCTTGTCCATCAATCAAAGCAGTTCCTCTTAGAGTTTTTTTGATTGTTTTTAAATCACCCAAACTAAGAGTAAATTTTTTATGAACTTTTACTATACCACTTAGCATATCTTTTTTAAGATACTCTTTGGAAAAATTTGCCAATTTAAACTTCGGAATATCCACTTCTATATCCAAAAGAGGTATCTTTTTGTTCAAATTCAATTTAGCTTTTGCATCTACTAACGAATCATACATGCTCAGCTTCATATTGCTCATATTCACGATAGCATTTTTCATATTTAGATCAATTTTTATATCTTTTATATTGAACTTATCAAATATTACTTTTTGTATCTTTGTCTTTGCATCAAAAGATATGGCTTGCAGCATCTTCTTGCTAGGGTCAAAGCCTATATTGTCAATTGCTACATTTATATCTTGAACTTTTGCAACTGTTTTGCTTTTTAAATCTTCAAAATTTATATTTGCATTTTTAATTCTCACCTCTTTTATATTGACCATAGGGAGCTTAGCTTTTTCACCTTTACTCTCTTTATTCTCTTTTTTTGCTTCTGTTTTTGCTTTTTTATTCTTCACTTCAAAGTTAAACTTACCATTTTTCAACTTTTTGATATCCAAATTCAAATCATCCAAAACGATATACTTTACCTTGACTTTTTTGCTTAAAAGTGGCATCAATTCAACAGCAACTCCTAGTTTTCCCATCTGAAAGAACTTTTGATTTGATTTGATTTGTGGATTTTTTATCTCTACATTTGAGATACTTATACCAACAGGTGAAAATGACGCAGATATTTTGCCATTTATCTTCATCTCATATCCAGAATTTTGCCTTACTGCTTTTTCGATTTGTGGTTTGTATTTGTTTAGATTTACCATAGATATGACTATGACAAGCCCTACGATAATCAGTGCAAAAACTGCCACTATCCATATTAAAAACTTTTTCATTTTTCCATCCTTTGTATGATTTCTTCTACTACATGTAGAGGGTCTTTTGCATTATACACCGGCCTTCCGACTACTATAATATCTGACATCTCTTTTTTTGCAAACTCTACTGTTGCGACTCTTTTTTGATCATCGTTACTATCTTTTAGTCTAATTCCTGGGGTTAAAGTTATAAAGTTTTCATCTGTATTTGATTTGATCAATCTACTCTCAAATGCTGAACAGACCACGCCATTGAGTCCACTCTCATATGCATCTTTTGCAAATTGCGCTGCCTTGGCTTCTAAATTCTCACCATATACTTTCCTAAAACCCTCGTCATCAAAAGAGGTAAGAGCAGTAACAGCAAGAACAATCGGGGGCTTCTTGGAGTTTGAGACTCTTTGCATCACTTCACGCATCGCTTCTTTTCCACAGCTTGCATGAACATTGAACATGTCTATCCCAAGATTTGCCATCGATTCTGCTGCATCTGCCATCGTATTTGGTATATCATAAATTTTTAAATCTAAAAATATCTTAAAATTTTGGTTTATGTCTTTTATCTCTTTGACTATCTTTTTGCCGTCTCTTATGTATGAACGCAATCCGACTTTTAGCCAGATATCCTTCTTCTTTAGTTTTCTTGCCAGCTCAATATTTGCTTCAAATGTTGGCATATCGAGTGCAACGCAAAGTTTCATTTGGCCAACTTTGCTTTATAAACTGCGTCTAATACACCATTGATGAACTTCGGACCCGTATCATTGCAAAGTTTTTTTGCTAACTCTATGGCTTCATTGATCACCACTGCACTATCTAGCTCTGTAAACAACAATTCATAAGTACCTAGTCTCAAAATCGCCCTCTCTACATTTCCGATATTTTTCAAATCCCACTCTTTTAGGTGCTCATCTATCATGGCATCTATATGTTTTAAATTCTCTTCTACGCCATTGTAGAGTGAAAGTGCGAAATCTTTTTGTCTGTTTCTTATCTTTTTTTCTTCAAAAATTTCATCTACAAATTTATCTATACCATTATTGCCAATATCTTGGGCATAGAGCAATCCTATTATACTTTCTCTTACTTGATGTCTAGTTGCCAAGAAAAATCCTTATAAATTTTTATATAAACTGACAAGCTCTATCAAACTAGTCATTGATTCAAAGCCTTTATTTCCGGCCTTACTTCCAGCCCGCTCTATTGCTTGCTCTATCGTGTCAGTTGTCAAAACACCAAAAGTTACAGGTTTTTGATATTTTAGTGCAGTATTTGCTATACCTTTTGTTGCTTCAGCAGAGATATAATCAAAATGCGGAGTACTTCCACGGATGACTGCACCAACACAGCATATGCCGTCATATATGTTTTTTGCCAATAATTTATCTAGAACAAACGGTATCTCGTAAGCACCGGGTACTAAAATCAAATCAAGATTATCTTCATTTCCACCGTGTCTCAAAAAAGCATCTTTTGCACCCTCCACCAATCTATCTGTAATTATGTGGTTAAATCTGGCATTTATAATTGCTATTTTTTCTTGACCGTTAAGAGATAAATTTCCCTCTATTACTTTCATATTAATCCTTAGGTATATTTTCAGACCATTATACTATATTTTAAATATTTTTTCGTTTTAACGGTTGAGCTTGCATAATATTTTCCCAATAAATGGTATAATTTCATATGCATGATTATATATTTTTTAGTCTTATCACTTTGGTTTTGTCTACCATTTTTTCTATGGGTGGAGCAGGTGCAGGTATAGCCTTGATACCTATTTTAAATATTTTTGGTGTAAATTTTGCACTAGCCCGCGCCATAGGACTCTTTGCCGGAGCATCTACTACTATGATTTCCAGTGTTATGAATATAAAAAGAAAGATAGTAGATTACTATTTTATGATACCAATTGCGATAATGATGCTATTTTTTGCACCAATTGGTGCTTATATGAGTAAATTTATAGATGAGAATATCATCAAATTTTTCTTTATGCTACTTCTGTTTTATAGTGCATCGATGATGATGTTTGGAAAAAAGAAACCTTTGGTGAAGCTAGAAGGAAAACTCATACTTTTTAGCGTAGGTGCGGGTGTTGGTTTCATAGCAGGAATCCTTGGAGTGGGAGGTGGCAATATACTCATACCTCTTCTCATACTACTTGGATTTGAACCAAAAAAAGTAGCAGTTACCGTGAGTTTTGTCGTGCCTTTTTCAGCTCTTAGTTCTTTTTTTACATATGCTAGTTATGTAAAAATTGACTGGGTCTTACTCTTTTGCATAGCAGTATCTGCCATAATAGGAGGATATATAGGCAACTATTTTATGCATTTTAAATTAAAACAGAATCATATAAAAAAAGTAATGGCTCTCATATTGTATATACTCGCTTTTAAATTACTCTATCATTTTTATATTTAACTTTTTTCTATAATATTTTTATATTTAATCATATTTTAATAAATAGTATATTAGAATATATTAATTTACTTAAAAAGGTGATCTAAATGGAAAATGTTTTTTCTTGTTCAAGAACTGGAGTTGATTATAATCTAATCAAAGGTGCAAAGACTTTCATAGAGAAACAAGATTTGCTGCTCGAGAAGAAAGCAAAACTTTTTGCTCTATTAGGAAATGTCGTAAGGCTTAAAATGGTGCAACTTTTTCTACACTATGAAAAGATGTGTGTTTGTGACTTGAGTGATGTTTTAGAGATGAATCAATCACCAATATCACAACATTTAAGAAAACTCAAAGATGGTGGAATACTTAGCTCTAAAAGAGATGGCATGACAATTTTTTACTCTGTTACTCCGGACATAAAAGAGGATTTAATCAGGATAATAAAATAAATTTAGGAGACAAAATGAAATTTTCTCAACAAACAAGTGAAACTTCTTGTTCAACATCACTTAACGATAAAGGAGACAATTGTTGTAAACCTCAGCCAAAAGGCAAGGAATACTGCCCTATATGCCACAAAAAAGCAAAAGGTGTTTTAGGTAAAACACTAAATAGTCTTTTTACTCCTCATAGTAAATCCAGGCTCAAGTGTTTAGACGGTTTTTACTACTGTAAAACACCTACATGTAAAGCTATCTATTTTAAAAGTGATACTGTTTTAACTCAGAATGATTTGAGCGTTAGTGCTGGCATTAAAAAAGGAGCTAAACCGGCAACAGTTTGCTATTGTTTTGGATGGACAAAGGAGAAGATAAAAGACGAATTGCAACAAAATGGTAAAACCAATGCTCTTAAAGATATCAAAGCCAAGATGAAAAACCCGGGTTGTTCATGTGAAGTTCTAAACCCAAGTGGTGGATGTTGCCTCAGCGATGTCAGCAAAGCACAAAAGGAGCTAAAAGAAGAGTTGGGATTAAGTACCTAACTAGAAATAACACCTACTCCACCTCTCTTTTTATCCAAGGCATCAGCTTGGTTAAAATCTCATAAGTTATAGTGTTGAAGTATGCTGACAGATTGTTGACATCATTAAAGAGGCATATTTCATCTCTGTCTCCCTCTATGCATAAACTATCCATAGATACCCTGCCTAGTATCTTCTGTCCATTTGCGATAGCCAAATCACCTAATCCGTCATATCTAAAAAAACCATCTCCATAGCCGATGTCATAAGTAGATATAATTTTGTCATTTTGAGCCAAGTGGACACCACCATATCCCACTTTTTGCCCTTTTTTTAGAACCCTTGTACTCAACCTGTTTACATACAAGCTCATAACAGGTTGCAGATCAAAAGTTGCTATATTTTTATCTATATGAGTATATCCGTAAGTCGCTATGCCACATCTTGCAAAGTCATCTTCTATTCCACCTTTGCTTCTAAGGAGTGCTGAAGAGTTACAAGAGTGAAAAAATGGTCTTTTCATCTCTAATTCTTTTAAAATTACTAGAGACTCTTTTTTCGCTTTTTTCCAATTTTCTTGCTGCCAAAAAAGTTCGCTATTAAAATCATCCGCACTTCTAAAGTGTGTAAAGATGCCCTTTAAATTTAGAGCATTTTCTTTTATATATATCAATACATCTTTTAATTCACTCATCCCAACACCGTTTCTATGCATACCGGTATCTATGTTTAGATGTATATTTGATTTTTTTGGAAACTTCTTTAAAAACTCAAAAGAGTGGACTGCAAAGGAGATATTTTGGCTATAAAGTTCGGTGGGCGGGTGGTCTGCTAGTATCAAAACCTCTTTAAAAAACTGCTCTACATGTAGAGCCTCTTCCAAAGTTTTAACAGCGGCTTTTGATATACCAAACTCACTTGCCAATTGTGCCATCAACTCCAAACCATGACCATAGGCATTGTCTTTTATGACAGCCATCAACTTATCTTTTCCGCCTGCTTTTTTAGATAAAAGGTCTAGATTGTGAAAATAAGAACTTTTTTTTATGACTATTCTTGCCATCTATTTAGCTTTTAAGTTATAAGCCTTCACTAAAAAACCTCTTAGTTTTCTAGCCTGATAGTCTAGTTTATGAAAGTGACTATATACACTTTTCGCATCCAAAGTTGGATTATTAGAAAAATCATAAGTAGCACCTATCTTGTCTTTCGGAATATTTTCATCTAAAAAATTGTAAAAATCCGTCCTAATTTTTATCAACTCATCTAACTCTTTTTCTATATCGTATTCATTTTTCACATATAAACCTTTTTTGAGATATTTTAACAAATGTGTTATAAAAATCTACTTTTTCATTCCATAAGATTTGAATTTTTCTAAGATTTTATCCATCTCTTTATCATCTAGTATAACAGGCTCTCCTGCCTGTTTTGCCATTATATACTGTTTTGCGAGATTTTCAACCTCTATGGCTATCCATAAAGCTTTTTTTAGTGTGATTGCGGTAGTCACTACTCCGTGATTTGCGAGTAGACAGGCACTATATCCCTTTAGTGCTTTTATGATATTTTGTGAGAGTTCACTCGTTCCAAATGTAGCATAAGTGGCACAAGGTATCTTTTTACCCCCCGCAACCCCAACCATATAGTGATGAGAGGGTATATCCATCCTGCATATCGCCATAGATGTGGCGTAAGAGGAGTGATTATGAAGCACACAATTAATCTCAGGTTTTGCTTTTAAAATATCAAAATGAAAATCCAACTCACTCGATGGTGGATACTCACCAACATACTCCCCTTTCGAACTAAACGGGACAAAAGCTATATCCTTTGGCTTCAACAAATCATACGAAATACCACTTGGAGTTATCAGTATACCATCTTTAAATCTATGACTTATATTTCCTGATGTTCCTTGATTTATACCCAATTGTTCCATCTTTAGACATGTTTCTATGATCTCTTTTCTTATATCCAATTCATCCATTTTTACCTACTTATATTTAGATTAAATACGAATCTGTTCGCTAGATAATATCCTATGCTATATGCTAACTTTGCCCCATCTTCATCATGTATCAACATCTTTCTTATCAAAACAGGAGTTTCTTTATCTTTTATAACCAAGTGTTTTTTTATCTCATCTGAGGGCATAGAGGCTGAAATCTCTTCTTGAGAAAAGACTATTTTTACCTTTAGCCTCTCTTCTAAAAACTTATATAGCTGAGTGATATTTCCATCTTGTAACTCTTTTATATCTAGATTCGTATCCGGATGAAAAAAACTTTCAACATACAATTCGGGTTCCAAATAGCCCTTAACCCTCAAAAGTCGTATTATCTCTTTGTTTGCTTTAGTATGAAGCTTATCATAAACCTCACTTTTTGGCCTACATGCACAAACACTATGTTCGAAGAGTTTAAAATCTCTATTTTGTTTTTTCATATCCTCATTAAAACTATACCAATTGTTTAGAGTAGTTCTTATGCGACTGTCATCTATATTTTTGAAAGTCCCTCGATTTTTTTTACGAATGATAAGATTTTTGTTTATAAGACCATACATCGCCTTTCTGACAGTGTTTCTGCTGACACTTAACTCTTTTGAGATTTCAAGCTCATTTGGCAATTTTTCACCCAAACTATAAGGCTCTTTTAGTAAGAGTTCACCGATTATCTCTTCGACCTGAAGGTACAAAGGAGTTTTGAGCTCTTTATCTATATAATATTGCGATAAATTCAACATAAACTCCTTTGTTATTGACCTTGTACACTATTTTGAAAAACTATACGGCGGCCGTATTATACCTTTTTCTGTGATAAACCCTGATATCAACGAATTGTCCGTTACATCAAAAGCAGGATTAAAAACCTTTATATCTTTTGGTGCTATCTGCTGTCCTTTTATGTATATCAACTCGTCTTTTCCTCTCTCCTCGACCACTATATCCGACCCGCTTTTTGAATTTGTATCTATGGTTGAGTATGGACAGGCTATATAAAATGGGACTCCATAAAATTTCGCATTTATAGCAAGTGATGATGTGCCTATTTTATTAGCTGTGTCACCATTGTTTGCAACTCTATCAGCTCCAACCACAACCATATCAACTCTGCCTAATTTCATCAGATAAGATGATACACTATCGGCTATCATAGTCGTATCAATGCCAAATTTATTTAATTCCCAACAAGTTATCCGGGCTCCTTGCAAAAGAGGTCTGGTTTCACTAGAGTAAGCTTTGAAACGCTTTCCTTCACTCCACGCAACATACATCGGAGCCAAAGCAGTTCCTATGCCGCCTGTAGCCAATGCTCCTGCATTACAAAGTGTCAAAACACCACCATCCTTCTTGATCAACCCTGCTCCATTTTCTCCTATGAGTCTACAAGTCTCTATATCACTTTTATGTATGGAGATAGCCTCTTTTTTGAGCACAATATAAAGCTCTTTCGCAGTTGCATTTTTTGGAAAACTTTTTGCGATTTTTGAGAGCCTATTGAGTGCCCAACTCAGATTTACCGCTGTTGGTCTTGAGCTATTTAGATACTCTGCATTTTTATAAACCAACTCCAAAAATGACTCAATCTTAAAATCAAGTGAATCTTTGAGGCTTATCACAAGACCATAAGCACCTGCAATTCCTATAGCAGGGGCTCCTCTTACTTTTAGTTGATAAATTGAGTCATAAACCTGCTCAACACTCTTTTGCTCTTCAATTACTTCATCAGTAGGAAGTTTTGTTTGGTCCAATATAAAAAATCTATCCTCATCATCAAAATATAGAGCTTTCGGTATGGATTCTAAGAGTTTTTTCCTATCACTCATCTCTAAAATAATCCTTTCTTATCTACTGGTATCCAAGGATAGTTCAGCAAATTAACACTATTGAACTTAGGAAATTTTTTTCTTAATTGCTTCATGTTTTTTATCTTCAATCTTCTTAACTCTTTTGCGGTAAAAAGCATAGGTGGTATCAAAATTTTGTGAGGTATCTTTATGCCTGCAATTTTCAATGCAATTGCTCTAACTGAAACAGCACCTATAGAGGCAGGATTTGTAGCGGCTGTTGCAGCCCAGGGACTATCTGGCTTTATCATCTCTCTTATATCTTGGGTTGAGATGTCAGCTGTATATACCTTTACTTTATCTTGTTTTTCAGCTTCTCTGAGGGCTTGAACCACACCCTTTCCCAATTCATCATAAGGAGCAAAAAATGCGTTTATCTCCGGATGTGCAAGCAAAACCGCTTTTACCTGATCAGCATTTTTAGAGGCTATCGGAGACTCAAGCGTTCCTGTTTTCACTATCTCTTTTATGCCCGGATACTCTTTTTTAATCTTTTGCCAACTTTTGTCTCTCTTATCTAAGGGTAAGATTCCGGCAATACTTACATAACCGACATTTGCTTTGCCATGAAAGTCTTTTACCATCTGCTTAAGTGCCAACATACCGAGTAATTCATCATCTTGTGAGATTTGTGGAATTTTTGGATTTTTTAAATCAACATCAAATGCAACTACGGGAATTCCAGCTTTTATAGCATCAGCTGCGGGTTTCATCATAGTTTCGCTTAAACCGTGGTCTATGATAATTCCATCAACTTTCATATTTATAGCTTCATAGACAAAGTTTGCCTCTGCTTGGTTATCCATACTCTTTCCAAATACAATAAGCTTAATGCCTAGCAAATTCGCCTGTATCTGCGCTCCTGCTCTATATGTCTGCATAAATTCACCCTCTGTCATCTGCCTAATCAAGGCAACGCGTATCGTCCTTGAGCCGTTAAACGGGGGTGGTGCACCTTTTAAACCTTTTGCGAGAGCACTGTTTGTGCCAAAAAATAAACCAAGCACTACAAAAAGTACCATTAAAAACTTTAACTTCATATCTTCTCCTTTTTTTAACTGACCTTACGCACTATATCACATCATCAGTGAGTTTTAAGGCTGACGAGTACGAGGCGGTTTTGCTTTGGCATAGCTAAAGCTATGTTAAAGTGAAACCAACGAAGTAATCATATGCCTTAAAATTCACCCGTAGGGCAAATAAGAAAAAGGCATATTGCTTCGTTGGAAAACTTTCACCATAGCTTAAGCTATGCTAAAATCTTTCCACCTCGCACTACACCTCTTTCTTATTTGCTGATGGTGCGATATAGTGCGTAAGGTCAGTTATATTTCTGATTTTGATAATCCAAATGTAAATATAAGTGCTGCCACTAAAACAACACCTTTTATAAAATCCTGCGTATAATATGGCAAAGACAGCATAGTCAAGCCATTTAAAAGCATACCGATAAATATAACTCCCACTACAGAGCCAAGTGCATTTGGTTTTTTGACTCCTAAAACCGCATACCCTATCAGTGCGGCAGCTACAGCATCCAACAACAATCCTCCTCCACTTGTAACATCACCTCTCCCAATCCTAGCTGCCAACAGTACACCGGCTATCGAAGAGATGGTGCCGGATAACACATAAGCTGCTATTTTATATCTTTCAACACTTACACCTGCTAGTTTTACTGCTTTTTCATTACCCCCTATCGCATATAAAATTCTTCCCCACTTTGTATATTGAAGTATAAAATATATTATTATCGCCAAAATCGCAAAAACTATTACCGGTATGGGTATGAGGTTAAAAAGTCTGCCTTGTCCCAAAAATAAAAACTGTTGTGCAAACTCTCCTTTTGCTTCACTACCGTTGGCCAACATCATTCCTGTACCTATAGACATACCCGCAGATGGTATCAACTGTAAACCCTGAATTAAAAACATCATTCCCAAAGTTGCCAAAAGATCTGGAATTTTTGCTTTCACTATCAACAAGCCGTTTACCAATCCGATGGTGACTCCAAGCAAAACAGAGAGTAAAATCGCATATATATAGTTTAGATTTAGCACAACCATGACATAAGACGAAATCATCACACAAATCGCTGCGGTTGAACCGATAGAGAGGTCAAATCCATCTACTATAAGTGTAAATGTAACTCCTAGTGCCAAAATCCCAACTATGGTAACACCAAGTAAAATCGAGAACATATTTGACCAACTCCAAAAAGATGGCTCAAGCAAACCAAAACCCAAAAATGAACCTGCCATAACTATCAAAAAACCATATTTTATGGCAAATGCTACAAATTTTTCCACCCTATCATCCTTCTTGTGTAATCAAACTCAAAAGCTTGTCTCTGTCTATTTGAGAAGTTCTTTCATCTGAAAGTATTCTTCCTTTGTTCATAACCATAATTCTATCCGTTACATCTATCAATTCGTCTATATCGCTGCTTATCATGAGCACTGAGCTCTCTTTTGTATTTTCCATAAGATATTGGCTCATATCTCTTCTTGATTTTATATCAACACCCTGAAAGGGCTCATCTAGTATCACTATATTATGTTTCATCAAAAGCCATCTTGCAACGACCACTTTTTGCTGATTTCCACCTGAAAGTGACTCGATCAGAGCATTATACCCTTCACATTTTATGCCCATTTCATGTATCATTTTTTTTGATGCTTTTATCTCGTTTTTTTCTAAAAGCACTCCATATTTTGAGAAAAAATTCAAAAATGGAAGTGTGATATTATTTTTTATAGACTCTTCGGGGATTATCGCATTTACCGTTCTGTTTTCAGGAACCATATGAATTCCTTGTTTTATAGCCTGATGTATATTTTTAAAATTTACACTTTTACCATTTAACTTTATCTCCCCACTTATAGAATTCCGGATACCAAAAAGAGTCTCCGCAAGCTCTGTTTTACCGGCACCTATAAGTCCTATGAGACCTATTATCTCACCCGAATAAATCTTCATATTGATTGGCTCACTGCTTCCGTCTATCACTAAGTTTTTCAACTCAAGCACCAGTTTTTTTGTATTTTTTTTATCATAACTTCGCTCAAGCACACTCTGCAAATTTCCAACCATCTTTTTGACTATCTGAGAAATCTCCAAAGGCTGATACAATAGACCTCCAAATTTCCCATCTCTTATAACTCCAACTCTATTTGAAATTTTTTTTATTTCTGCTAAATAATGAGATATAAAGAGGATAGAAACTCCCTCATCTCTAAGTCTATACAGAGTCTCAAAAAGCATCGAGGCTTCTCTATCGGATATCGAGGAGGTAGGCTCATCCAAAATCAAAAGTTTTGGTTTTCTAGCAAGTGCTCTTGCTATGATAATCATCTGCTTTTGACTTTGTGTAATATCTTGGATATTCTGTTCCATATCAAGATATTCTAAATCCATCTTTCTAGCAATCTCTTTAGCCCTTTGTATTATCTTTTTTTTCTCATATATAAAAGGCGCTTCCGGCGAAACTATCATCTCTAATGCCAAATTTTCAGCTACACTCATATTTTGGACGATTCCTTGCTCAATACTTTGATGTACGACCTGGATACCTGCCTCATAAGCATCTCTTGGTGATTGAAATTTTGTCAGCTTGCCGTCTATGTATATCTCTCCTTCGTAATCTGCATAGTACCCGCACAATATTTTTATGAATGTTGACTTTCCTGCACCGTTTGCACCAACTATAGAAAAAATTTCACCTTTATGAAAATCAAAATTTACCTTACTCAAAGCTTTTGTTACACCAAAGCTTTTACTTATATTTATAGCTTTGATTATAGGTTGCTTATCTTTCATATCTTTTGCATCTCTTCTATCACTTCATCTATACTGTTGTAATTAAAAGTTATAAATTTTATGGCACTTTCAAGCACTTTTATCTCCACCTCAGCTCTTCTTTCTAAATCCTCTATCCCTGCGACATCGGCTACTTTTGCCAGCCCTACGGTTCGTCTGAACATTTCACAAGCCATAAAACCAACACTATCATCAAAAACATCCTTCACAAAGGAGTCTGCGTAGTGCCCAAAATGCTCTAAACCATCGGGATAACTCCACTGTAGAGATTTTCTTTTTTTCTCATTTTCAACCATATTTGTCTTAAATTTTGAAGCAAACATCTCCCATGTATCTTTTATCATGGCTAGAACATAATCTTTATAAAAATTTTCATCTTCTTTAAGGGAGAAATAAGACATAACAAGATTTGCTAGGTAAATTCCTACATCAAAACCGATAGGACCATAAAATGCAAATTCCGGATCTATCACATAGGTTTCGTCCTTGTTTAGCATAATACTTCCTGTATGCAAATCCCCATGCAAAAGTGCTTGAGCATCAGTCATAAACTTATATCTCATCTTTGCAACTGCTGTTTTTACATCTCTGTTTTCTCTGAATTTTTTTACAACGGATATGTCAAGTTTAGGATTGCACTCATTTGTCTCATTATCCTCATAGGGGTGCGTAAATATAAAGTCTTCGGTTATCTTGCAAAGTTCTTTGTTTATAAATTTCTTGACTCCCTCTTTCTTTTGGGCACTTGATAAATAAAAGTCAGTCGTATAAAAAAGTGTGTCGGCCAAGAATGTAGATATATGCTCACTCAAAAATGGAAAAACTTCTCTGTTTATCATCTCGCCCCTCAATATCTTGTGAGAATCAAGGTTTTGCATGACAACAAGCGACATATCAACACTATCATAGTAAATCTTTGGTACATATTGCGGACATATCTCTTTTTCTATCTTTAGCGCTTCTATCTCAAAAACCATCCTAATTCGGCTCAGCGGATACTCCTCGCCTACACATCTTAAAAAAGGTACAGCCTGTTTCAAAATCAAACTTTTTTTATCGCACTTTATGTTATAAACAAAATTTAAATTCCCATCACCAATTTCGCTTACATCAAGCTTATCGATAGATTCATCATCACTTAGTAGAAGAGCTCTGATGTCCGGAGTCTCATCTATATACTCTTTGATTAAATCATTATTTAGCACTTTATACATGATATCACCTTTAAAGTTATATAGGTACATATTGAGTTATGTTCCTATATAACTCATCCTACAACTCATAACATTAAAGAAGTATAAAATCATAATCAAATATAAATATTTTTACTCTACATGTAGCAAATTTACTCAACAGAGTATTAAACAATCATCTTGCTGATAAATTGAGTATATTTTTTTACTTTTGTTTTAAATTAGTTTAGCTATCATATCTGAAATTTTATAGGCATCAAGAAACTCGGACTCTCAAAAGGATTAAGTTATGTCATCACAAGTTTTTTTAGCGTCATCTATCATAGTGGTGTTAGTTATCGCTATACCTATACTCTTCTTAGCAACAGGTAAATTAGGGCCTAAAAATAAAAAACAAAAAGAGAAAAATATCTCTTATGAGAGTGGTGTTACAAAATCCATCGGCAACAGCAACAACCCTTTTAGCGTGAAATTTTATTTAGTAGCACTTCTTTTTGTGCTTTTTGATGTGGAAATTATATTTATGTTTCCTTGGGCCGTAGATGTGAGAGAGCTTGGTTGGTTTGGAATCGTAGAAATGTTTACATTCATGGCTCTTCTTTTAGCCGGACTTATATATGTGTACAAAGCAAAGGCACTAACATGGCAATAATATCAACAACGCAGGGTGAAGAGGCGATATTTGGTGATAGTGTAATCACTACAAAACTAGACAGCGCTATATCTTGGGCAAGAGAGTCTTCAATGTGGCCATATATCTTCGGTACCGCTTGTTGTGCTATCGAGTTTATGAGTGTAGCTTCAAGCAAATTTGATATATCAAGATTTGGAGCAGAAGTCGTCAGATTTTCTCCTCGTCAAGCAGATTTGATGATTATAGCTGGAACAATCAGCAATAAACAAGCACCCATATTAAAAAGAATATATGATCAAATGACAGAACCAAAGTGGGTTATGAGTGCCGGTGCATGCGCTTGTAGCGGTGGATTTTATGATAATTACACAACTTTGCAAGGGGTCGATGAAATCATCCCTGTTGATGTTTATATCTCCGGTTGTCCACCTCGTCCCGAAGCCTTTTTAGATGGCCTAATGCAAATACAAAAACTTCAGGCAAAACCTGCAAAATACCTACAACAAAGAGCAAAAAGAGAGTTTAAAGGCAGACTCGATGCTTAAAGCGTTTGATAAAAAACTAGAATTTACTAAAGAGAAGAGTAACAGATATATAGTAAAATTGGAAGATTTAAAAAGAGTTATCGGTTTTTTAAAAAAGAAAATGGGATACAATTTCTTGGTAGATATAACTGCCGTTGACTACTCAACATACAAAACTGCATATCCTAAAAGATTTGCTATCATATATATATTAAGAGATAAAAATTTTGATAATCTTACTGTGATAAAATCATACCTAAATGAAGATGAGATTGTAGATTCTATCACCGACCTATACAAATCGGCAAATTGGAGCGAGAGAGAAGTATGGGATCAGTATGGATTGAAGTTCAAAAATCACCCCAATCTTAAAAGGGTTCTTAACCACAAAGAGTTTATAGGTCATCCTTTAAGAAAAGATTATCCTATCACAAAAAATCAGTTGTGTACCAAAACAGATGATTTAATGGACGAGATGATACCACGATTAAAAGCAAAAGGATATGAAAACCAAGAAGAGGTTATGTTTCTAAATCTTGGTCCTGCACACCCTGCAAGTCATGGAACTATCAGAACATTTGTTGCACTTGAGGGCGAGACTATTATCAGTGCAGTCAGCGAGATAGGTTACCTTCACAGAGGTTTTGAAAAATCCTGTGAAAACCATACATATAATCAAATAATTCCCTACACAGACAGGCTCAACTACTGCTCTGCCATACTAAATAATATAGCTTTCGCACATACGGTAGAAGGAATGCTTGGGGTTGAATTACCACAAAGAGGGCAATTCATAAGAGTCATTATCGGTGAACTCTCAAGAATTATAGACCATCTTGTCTGTTTGGCTGCAAATCTTGTTGATATGGGAGCTTTGACAAACTACTGGTATCTTTACAATCCTAGAGAGACTGCTTATCATCTACTCTCAAAACTTACAGGTGCAAGACTCACTAACTCCTATATGAGAATAGGCGGCATGACACACGACTTATATGATGGTTTCAAAGACGACTTAAAACAGTGTTTGGAAGATGTACAAAAAGGGATGGATGACTCTCTTAGCCTAATAGAACATAACAGAATCTTTCAAGACAGAGCACAAAATATAGGTGTAGTCAGTAAAGAAGAGGCGATAAATAGAGGTTGGAGCGGTCCAAACCTAAGAGCTAGCGGAGTGAACTATGATGTAAGGAAACAACATCCTTATTACTTTTATGATACTTTTGATTTTGATGTAGCACTTGGGAGTGTCGGTGATGTGTATGATAGAATGATGGTAAGATTTGAAGAGATAAGACAAAGTATGCGAATCATAGAAGAAGCTATGAAAAGACTGCCGAATGGCGATATAAATGTGCCGGATCACTCAATCACATTTCCAAAAAAACAAAAAGTATATACAACCATAGAGGGTGCCATGAACCAATTTAAACTCGTCATGGATGGAGTAAAAGTGCCGGCTAGCGAACACTATAGTGCTATAGAAGCTGCAAATGGAGAGTTGGGATTTTATATAGTAAGCGATGGCAGTGGCACACCATATAAAGTAAAAGTGAGACCTCCTTGTTTTTTTGCTATGAGTTCACTTCCTGATATGATTGAAGGAGAAATGGTAGCAGATGCCGTACTTGATTTAGGAAGCCTTAATATAATAGCAGGAGAGTTAGATAGATGAATTGGAAATTTAATGAGAAAAATGAGAAAAAATTTCAAGATTTACTAAAAAGATATCCCAAAAAGGACTCTTTGACACTTCCATCACTTTGGATGATACAGTATCAAGATGGCTGGATTTGTGAGGACGCCATGAGATATCTAGGACAAAGACTAGATATGTCCCCTATGGATATATACTCTATCGCCTCTTTCTACTCAATGTTCCACTTAGAACCGATAGGCAAATACAACATACAGGTATGCAAAACACTCTCATGTAAACTCAGAGGCAGTGAAGATATAAAAAAACATATAGAAAATAGGCTTGGCATAAAAGCGGGAGAGAGTACGGAAGATATGAAATTTACAATTACAGAAGTTGAATGCCTAGGCTCATGTGGAACTGCACCTTGTGTATGCATAAATGAAAATTATATACAAAACTCAACACCTAAAATGATAGATGATATTTTGGATGGATTAAAATGATACAAAAGATAGTAAGCAAAAATTTTGATGTATTGGACTCTCATCTTTTACATGTAGCAAAACAAAATGGCAGATACTCATCACTTGAAAAATTATTTTCCATGAGTAGTGAAGATGTGCTCGATGCAGTTGATCAGAGTGGACTAAGAGGAAAAGGTGGTGGTGGTGCCCCAACCGCTGGAAAGTGGAAACTCATACCAAGCCCATGCGATAAACCTACATATCTTATAATAAATTCCGATGAAAGCGAACCAGGTACTTTTAAAGACAGGCAAATTTTAGAATATGACCCTCACCTTTTGATAGAGGGAATTATATGCTCCTCATATGCCATCAAGTCTCATCATGCCTACATATATATAAGAGGAGAGTATGTTTTTTGGGCAAAAAGACTCCAAAAAGCTATAGATGAGGCATACAATGCAAAAATCATCGGCAAAAGTGTTATGGGGCATGATTACGAGCTAGAAATCACACTTCATAGGGGAGCGGGAGCTTATATATGCGGTGAAAAAAGCGCACTAGTAGAGTCTTTAGAGGGCAAAAGAGGGCATCCTAGACTCAAACCTCAGCAAAAAGAACCAGAGTGGTTTTTCGGAAATCCTGCAATTGTAAATAATGTCGAAACTATAGCTAGTGTTCCTTTCATCATCAAAGAAGGTTTCGCAGCATACAGAGCATATGGCACCCAAATGAGTCCGGGAACCATGCTTTTTGGAATGAGTGGTCATGTACAAAACCCGGGTATCTATGAGGCACAATTTGGCGAAAGTATGAGTGAGTTTATAAACAAAATCGGGGGCGGCATAAAAGATGGCAAAAAACTAAAAGCTATCATTCCTGGAGGCTCATCTACGCATGTCCTAAAAGCAGATGAGATAGAAGACATAACGCTAGATTACGAATCTCTAAAAGCTCACGGCTCGAGTCTTGGAACGGGTGGAATGATACTGATGGATGAGACTGTTTTTATGCCTGATGTTGTAAAAAATCTATTTGAATTTTATCACCATGAAAGTTGCGGTCAATGCACTCCTTGTCGAGAAGGTGTCGGTTGGAGCGATAAACTTATGGGCAAGATACTTGATGGGAAAGGGACTAAAAAAGACCTCGAAACTCTTATGGATTTAAGTTTTATACTAAATGGAAAGACTATATGTGTCTTTGCACCCTCAGTTGCACACATCATAGATAGCTATATAAATAAATTTAAAGATGAGTTCTACTCTTTAGTAAAATAATTGACCTGACACATTATATATCAACCCATAAATAGAGATTGATATGCAAATTTTGCCGTATCTATCAAAAAGTCAATTCCTGGGAAATATGAAACCAAGGTATTTCCTATTCCTCCCCAAATTATCAGTATGGCCATTATCCCTATAACCAAAGGTGGAATTCCTCTAAGTGGAGGGATTTTACCTTTCATCTCAGGACTTGGATAAAAGTACATCAAAGCTATAAGTTTAAAATAGTAGTAAACAGAGACAAATGTTGCTAATATTCCTACAATTGCCAAAATGGTATAACCAGACTCTATCGCCCCTATAAAAATATAAAACTTTCCAATAAAACCTATGGTTGAAGGAATTCCTGCCAATGAGAGTAAAAATATACTCATCATAGCAGCCATATACGGTCTTACATGAGAAAACCCTCTAAAATCCTCATAAGTAACTCTTAGATGATCACTTGATGCTATATAAGAAAGCATTCCAAAAGCA
Source organism: Campylobacteraceae bacterium (assembly GCA_027050775.1). Lineage (GTDB taxonomy): Bacteria > Campylobacterota > Campylobacteria > Campylobacterales > Sulfurospirillaceae > JAADIZ01. The sequence continues at coordinate 231,625 of JALUBH010000020.1, forward strand.
CCCATGGAAGACAAAAAGTATGCAATAAGATAGAAGATTATCGATGTAGCCGCACTTTCACCAATACTACCTATAGAAACAAACGCTATGAGTAAATAACCCGTATGAACTATGCTTGAAGCAGCAAGCATTCTTTTGAGACTTGTTTGAAAAATTGCCAAAAAACTTCCATATATCATAGTCAAAATGGCTACATAAAAGAGTATGTCACTCCATATATTTTTCAGCTCATGAAAATCGACCAGCACAAATCTTAGTATAAAACCAAATATAGCCACCTTAAATGTCGAAGCCATAAAAGCAGTGATAGGCAAAGGTGCGCCTTCATAGGCATCCATTGACCAATTTTGAAAAGGAAATGCCGCAATTTTAAACAAAAATGTTATAAGTATAAGTGTTCCACCAACTATAGTAAGTGTCATGTCCTCTGTTTTATGAGAAGATAGATAACTTGCAATATTTAAGATATTTGTGCTTTTTGTTCCTGCATATATAAGAGTAACGCCAAGCAAAAACATAATACTTGCCATCGAACCAAGTATTAGATATCTAAAACTCCCCTCTATTCTTCTGACATTGTTTTTTTGAAAGCCAATCAAAACATACAAAGATATAGAGGCAATTTCAAGAGCAATAAAAGAGGTAAAAAGCTCATTGCTCTGAACCAATAAAAGCATACCGAAAACAGCAAAAAGAAGCAGAGAAAATACTTCGCCTCTAAGCATATTCGACTTATCAAAGTAATGGGTTCCTACTAACACCGTAACAATGCCACCTGCAATAATTATAGAGTTAAAATACCCAGAAAATGTATCTGAAACAAGCATATAAGAGAATAGATGAGCATATGGAGCAATTGAATATACCATACCAAAGTTTAAAGCATTTGTTGCAAAAGAAACAATCAGAAAAAAGAGCGCTACCCAAGACAATTTGTCTATACTAAATTTCTTAATCGGACTTAGTAACATTAAAACAATGGCACCAACACCTATGGACAAAAGTGGCAATAGATAAATTATATCATCATACTTCATGATCCAACTCCCACTTTTAAAATATCTACAAGATAGTGTGTTATAGTTGGCTCAATCTTATATAAAAACCAGTGTGGATATATACCCATGGCAAATATAACCACTGCCAAACTAAATATACCTACCATCTCTTTTATATCCAAATCTTTCATTTTACTCACATCATTATCTGTACCAACTAAAATAGCTCTTTGAAATAGCCAAAACATAAAACTAGCTGCCACCAAAACAGTCAATGCAGAAATTACACCCACATAGTGGTTAAATTGAAATAAACCAAATACTATCAACAACTCTGAAACGAATCCATTGGTTCCGGGCAGTCCAACTATGCAAAGAAGCATCAATGCAAAAGCAAGTGTCAAAAATGGAGCTTTTTTTGCTATGCCACCAAGCCCAGAGATTGATCTTATGCCCAAATCATGTTCAATAGTTCCATTGAGTAAAAAAAGTCCACCAGTTGCCATAGCGTGAGCAACAATCAAAAATGCGGCTCCTGTCATACCATAAATATTTAGTGAAAAGATACCCGCTGTTATGAAAGATAGATGCGAAGCCGAAGAGTAGGCAAACATCTTCTTGATATTTTGCTGCATCAACGCTGCAATACCAAAATACAACAGCCCAAAGACACCAAGCCCTACAAAATATGGTGCAAATTCTACATATTGGTGAGGAAAAAGAGGCAGTACAAATCTAACTATCCCGTAAATTCCCAATTTTGCCATGATGGAAGATAGTATAAAAACACCACCTGTCGGCGAGTTTGAATAAGTTTGCATAAGCCATGTATGGAAAGGAAAAATAGGAATCTTTATAGCAAATGCTATCATAAAACCAAAAAACAGTAGTGTTCTTTGAAGATTAGTAAGGGTTGTAATTTGCACTAAATCACTAAGTTGAAAACTCCAAACTCCAAATTCATTATAAAATGCAACTCCTAGATATAGTATAGAAACAAGCATAAATAAAGAGCCCATTATCGTGTATATGGTAATCTTTAGCGTGGAAAATATCCTATTGCCTGTCCCATAAATTCCTATAATCATAAATACCGGCAAAAGCATCGATTCCCAAAAGAAGTAAAATAAAATCATATCCAAAGACAGAAGTGCTCCTGTGACACCTGTTTGTATCAAAAGCATACTTGCCCAATAACCTTTGGCTTTTTTTGTCTTCCATAAAAATAGATAACCTAAAGGTATAAGAGTAGTGATAAGCATCAAAATAATCATAGAAAAACCATCAACACCCAAACTATAGTATATACCATAAGTTGTAATCCAAGGATGAAATTCTCTAAACTGCATATAATCAGTCAGTCGAAATCGAAAAAATATACTCAAGGAGAGTAGAAAAACCACCACAGTTGTGGCAAATGCAACATTTCTAGTTACCTTCATACCCACAGGAAGTATCAACAGAACAAAAGAGACAACAAGAGGTAAGAAAATGATTAGAGTTAAAAGTCCTATACCCATAAAACTATCCTAACTTCAATATCAAATAGAGGCTAAAAGAGCTAATTCCAACCAACATAAAAAAGGCGTAAGCCCTTGTATTTGCACTCTGCATCCGCCCAACCCTTCTACCTAAATTTATAAAACCACTTGAGATGGACATCACGATTTTATCTATAATTCCATCGTCAACAACTACTGATATAAAAACGCTCAATTTTTGGAGACCTTTTACAAAAACATAATCATATGCCTCATCTATATAAAATTTATTGTACACTACGCCACTTATTTTTATCTCTTTACTAAAATCATATTTATAAAATTTTACATATGCTATACCGATGCCGATAAGTCCAGCCACTACACTTATAAGCATGAGCGAAATCTCTTGCACATGCTCTACATGTAGAGCTGGCCCACTCCAAGCTTCAAGCCAACTATCTATCAGATTATGAGCACCAAAAACCTCCGGCAAACCCACAAATCCGGCAAATGTAGCACCAAAAGCCAAAATAACCAGTGGAGCTTTCATACTCCACGAAAGCTCACCTACTTTTTTATCACTATAATTTTTACCTTCAAAAGTAACAAAAAAGAGTCTAAACATATAATATGCTGTCAAAGTAGCGGTAAAAAGACCTATGATATATATCAAGTATTCTTGGTGCAAGTAAGCTTTTAACAAAATCTCATCTTTGCTAAAAAATCCGGAAAAAGGAGGTATGCCACTTATCGCCAAAGTAGCGGTAAGCATAGTTATATATACAAGAGGTATTTTTTTTCTTAAACCTCCCATCTTAAAGATATTTTGTTCATGATGTAGTGCTATGATAACAGCACCAGCTCCCATAAACAGAAGGGCTTTGAAAAAAGCATGTGTAAAGACATGAAAAAGACCAGTCGAGTATCCGCCTAAGCCAACTGCTATAAACATATAACCTAGTTGAGATATGGTAGAGTATGCAAGTATCTTTTTGATGTCGGTCTGTCTCATGGCGATAATAGCAGCAAAAAGAGCAGAAAATGCACCGATATATGCTATAAATACCCCAACATCAGGAATTAAATCATATAAAAAGTGAAATCTTGCCACCATGTAAACACCGGCTGTAACCATCGTAGCTGCATGTATGAGTGCTGAGACCGGCGTTGGTCCTGCCATAGCATCAGGCAACCAGACATAAAGTGGTATCTGCGCTGATTTTCCCATCGCTCCCACAAATAGAGCAACCCCTATAAAAGTAAGAACAGGGATAGGCACTAAAGAGACATACTCCTCAAGCGCATAGTAGTCAAATCCCAATTTTCCAACATAAAAAAACATGGTGACCAGCCCAATGATAAAGCCAAAATCACCTATTCTATTAACTATAAAAGCTTTATTTCCCGCTACAACATTAAGAGGATCGGTAAAATAAAAACTAATCAAAAGGTATGAGCACAGCCCAACGCCCTCCCAGCCTATAAACATAATAAGTGGGCTGTTTGCCAAAACCAAAAGCAACATGGACGCCATAAAAAGATTAAAATATGAGAAAAATTTGCCATACCCCCCATCACCTTTCATATATCCTGATGCGTATATATGTATCATGGAGCCTATAAAGGTGACAAAAATAGTCATAAAGATAGATAATCTATCACCCAAAAAGCCCATACTAATGATGTAGCCATTAACTTTTAACCAAGTATATGGCTCATATATATACTCACTTGCCCCTTCATAAAGGCCTATACAAAACAAAACTCCCAAAACAAAACTTGCCATAGGAGCAAAAAGAGCCAAAGTGGTAAAAACAAAATCCGGAATCTTTCTTATTTTTATGGAGTAAAGATGCATCAATCCTAAAAACAGTGAACTGATAAGCGGAATTAAAACAATCCATGCTAAAAAGTGGCTGTTCATAGTGTACCCTTCTGTTTTAATGCATTGTAATCATCAATATTTAAAGAGTGTTTTAGCCTAAACATAGCAACTATCAACGATAAAAATACCGCAGCTTCCGAAGCAGCTATCGCCATCACCATCATGGCTATAATCTGCCCGTCCATCGAACTAAAATATTTGCTTAAAGTCACTAACATCAGATTTATGGCATTTAACATCAACTCTATGGACATATAAATTATAAATATATTTTTTCTGCTGATCAAGCCGATAATTCCTATACTAAAAAGTAGAATAGATAACGATATATAGGACATAAAAGATGCTTCAATCATTTTCTCTCCCTCTTTCTTGCTAAAACTATCGAGCCTATCAATGCCACCAAAAGCAAGATAGATATAGTCTCAAACGGCAATAGCCATCCCCTAAAAAGCTTATCTCCAAGCATCTTTATATCACCAAAATTCTTTATCTTGGTAGTAAAATCTCCGATATGAGGCATTCTGAGAAATGCTTCAAACAAAAGATAGTCTATAGGAGTTAAAACGATAGCAACTACAAGCATATTTATATATTTATTTGGCTCTTTTGGAGCATGTTCTTCTCTTATATTTAAGAACATAATGATAAAAAGCATAAGTGTAATTATCGCTCCAGCATAAATTATAATTTGTACCATAAATAAAAACGAAGCATTTAAAAGTGCATAAAGCCCTGCTAGCGCCATCACTGTTACTATAAAGCTAAGAGCACTGTGCATTGTATTTGAAAACATTATCATACCAATGGCACCCATGAGCGCAAATAGTGATAAAATCAAAAATATAACATTTATCATTTTTCGCCCTCGAAGGATTTGTGCGCTAACAACTGCTCTTTATCCAAGACAAAATCCTTTCTTCTTTTCGCTACAAAACTAAAAATACCGGTATCCATCCTTATGGCATCACAAGGGCAGGCCTCCACGCATCCACCACAAAATACACACTCTAACAAATCTATCTTAAAAACTGCCGGCATTTTTTCATCTATGCCATCTCTTCTCTCTTTTCCCTCTATAAAAATACAATCGGCAGGACAGGCAGTAGCACACATAAAACAAGCTACGCATCTTACGCTCCCATCATCTCTATGAGTGAGTCTATGAACGCCTCTGTATCTTTGCGTTATATCTTGAGGTTTCATCTCCGGGTAACACTCTGTTTTTATATTTGAAGTATCACTTAGATTTTTGGCAAAATGAGACATTGTAGTCTTCATTCCGGCAAATATAGCAGGCAAATAGAGTTTGTCTTTAAAACTCTTACCATATCTTGGTACTATTTTTATGCCCATATCAAACTCCAAATCCAACGACCACAAGTGCAGTTAAAAATATATTTGCAATGGAGAGTGGCAATAATACTTTCCAGCCCAAGTTTTGAAGTTGGTCATATCTAAATCTAGGAAGTGTCCATCTAACCCAAACAAAAACAAAATTCATCAACAAAAGCTTTATAGCGAATGTTGCCACTTGTATAACTGCTACTGCTATATTTGTTCCTGTAACTCCTATGCCGCTATATAAAAAATATGCTAATATTGCTATTATCACCATATTCATAAGCACCATCATTCGCAGTAACCATTTGGTCTCTTTGTTTCTTATGTCATCAGTTTTAGGCCAAACATTGTTTTTTACAATCCATCTTCCAAAAAGAAAACTCAAGAGAGGAAGCGCTACTACAATAATCCACATAATAGCACTAAAGTGCTCTTTTAGTGTTGCAGTGCCAAGCCAAGGCAAGTTGTATCCGCCGAAAAACAGAGTCACTATCAAGGCGCTTGAAGCACTCATGGCTACATATTCACCTACAAAAAAAAGTCCAAATTTCATAGCGCTATACTCTGTATGATAACCTCCGACTATCTCACTCTCACCCTCAGCTATATCAAAAGGTGTTCTGTTTGCCTCTGCAAAAGCCGTAACTATGAAGATGATAGCAGCTAGAGGCTGCATGACAACTCCCCATGCCGGGATAAAACCGAAAAGAAGTTTTCCTTGAAAGTTTACTATATCTACTAAATTTATAGAGCCATAAGTGATTAAAAGGGATATAAGAGCCAAAGTCATAGAAGCTTCATAGCTTATCACTTGTGCACCTGCTCTGATTGAACCAAGCAAAGAGTACTTGTTGTTACTAGCCCAGCCTCCTAATATGATTCCATATATACTAAGCCCGGCAAATGCCAAAAACCAAAGCACTCCTAAATTTATAGGCAAGCCTTGCATCACAAAGGTTTGAGAGCCTATCACCAAATCATCGGCAAAAGGCATCACCATATATGATAAAAAGGCTGAAGCAAAAACAATAACCGGTGCTATTGAAAAGACAAATTTCTCTTTGATGGCTCCTGCTCTAAAATCCTCTTTAAATACCAATTTAAGCATATCTGCAAAAGACTGTATCAACCCTCCTAAGCGAAATCCTGCTATATTGCATCTATTTGGCCCAAGTCTATCTTGTATAAATCCTGCCACTCTTCTTTCAACCCATACCAAAATAGGCGCAGCTCCCAGCGAAAAGAGGAGAGCTATAATTATGTTAACAACTATAACTATTATGAGTATAATATTCATCGTCCTATCTTCATACTATTTGATTTTATCTGTGTGAATTTTATATCGCCTAAGAATTCTTCATCCTCTAAACCACCCTCCCAAACATCTTCGCATGTAACTCTACCGTCATTTAAAATAGTCTCTACAAATTCTAGTACTTTTAGAGCTTGTATGTTTTTTTGTATCTCGCAAGAGCTGAATTGCATATAGTTATCACAGTTGATAAAAGTACCTTGTCTGCTAGTGTGAGAAACTATAGGTATCACTATGTCGATCTTCTCCTTTTCTTTAAAATCTCTATAGTTCATCACCCCAATCGAACCATCATAGCCCATCTCTTTTATGATTTGTATGTCATCTCTGCCTATAAGCAAAACAAACTCTTTGCCTTTTAAATCCCGCAGTAAATCCTCTTTCGAATCATTTATAGCTAAAAATTTCAAAGTTTTTCTATTTGGAGTTTTATCGCTCTGCCTTAACATATCGTCTTTAAAATCTTCATCAAAATTATCATCAAAGCCATTGATAGCAGCATCCAACTTATGTGCTAATGTTCTTACTCTATATATCTCTTCGAGGCTGAGAGTCGGTGAAACCAAGAAAAGTGTCTTGGGACCATATCTCTTTAAGAGTCTCTCTATCTTTAAAATAGCATATTCAAATTCACTCTCCATGCCTCTTATATAAGCATTTAAGAGCCTATTTTCATTCTCTTTTTTATAACTTAGTCTTCCATAGTCGCAGATAAAATATCCATTTACATTTTTATTAAATTTAGGCCTATATCTATATACAACATCATCTTTATACTTCTCTTTGTTATGGTCAACCAAAAGCGAACAACCTCTCGAGCATCCATCACATATAGCAACTTCAGGCTTTAAGAACCAAACTCTTTGGTGAAATCTAAAATCTTTACTCGTTAAGGCTCCAACAGGACAAAGATCTATGACATTCATAGCATACGGATTCGATAGCTTGGTTCCGGGAAAAGTAGATATGTAGGAGTGGTCATTTCTCACCACGACACCCAATTCATGTGTTTTTGTTATATTTTTAGTAAATCTGACGCATCTTGTGCATAAAACACATCTATCTTGGTCGAGCATAACATTTGCACCCAAATCTACATGCTTTCTTTTTTTATTTTTAGCAGTATCTAGTCTACTATCATATAGTCCGACATCCATATAATAATTCTGCAAAGAGCACTCACCTGCTTGGTCACAGATAGGGCAGTCCACGGGGTGATTTATAAGCTCAAGCTCCAAAATCTGTCTTTTAACTCTGGCGATATTTTCACCTTTTGTTCGTATAATCATCCCATCTTTTACGGGAGTATCGCAGGCAATCTGAGGTCTTTTTTTACCCTCTATTTCTACCATACACATGCGACAGTTGCCGTCTTTACCAAGAGATGGATGATAACAAAAATGTGGAATATTTATACCATTTGCCAAAAGCTCTTCGATAAGAAGCGCATTGTCGTTTGCATATATCTCTTTACCATCAACCGTTATCGTTGCCATTAACTCTAAAGCCTTAATTGTTTTATGCCATTCTACCTAGCTAAAACTTTAAACAAGCTGTCAAAATGATGATAAAATTTTATATTGGTTATGTTTAAAATTTTAAAATTTCACCATCTTTTAGGATTATGGGTGTTTATACTATGCAGTGGTCTCATTATGGTCTTATTCTGTAAAAAATTATAAGTGTATCAAAACTTCAAACAAATTTCATTCTTAGCACTTTTTTAACTATCAAATGCTAAACTATTGGAATGGAAACTAGAAAATTTTTTAAACTTCTCTTTTTAGAGACTATACTTCTTCTATCTGTGGGGGCATATTTTTTGATAAGCTCTAGCGATATTTATAGATGGTATGTTGGAAATACAAATTTTGCCAAACAAAAAAAAGGTTGTGACTTACACAATAAAGCTTGCAGCGTGAATCTTAAAAATGGTAGTGTGATAACTCTCAGCATAATACCAAAAACAATTCCTTTGATGAAACCTATAAAGTTGAATGTAACAACCAAGGGTATAAATCTTGAAAAACTTAGCCTAAAAGTATTTGCAACCAATATGAACATGGGTTTGATAGAAAAATCTCTAAAAAGAGTAAAAAAAGATACATATAAAGGTGAGATAACGCTGCCGGCTTGCATAGTCGGAAATATGATTTGGAATGTAAATATCATAGCAAATGAGCCATCAAAAAGCCTTGGAGCTACATTTGTATTTCAAACAACAAGATAAATAAGAAAATTAACATACTATCATAACTTTTGTATCTAATTCTAGCAAAAAGCATGTCTTAATGAAAAAGCTAGTAAAAATATCTCTACATGAAAAATTGGGGCATAAAAAAAGCGTTCGAGATGGGCATCTCGAACGCTAATTTTAAAAAATATATTCATTTTCTAAAAGGAGGATTGCGTCTTGGTAGTGAAATTATATGATTAAAAACTAAATACAAAGTAACTTTTTGACAAACAAAATATAAACATTAAAATAATATCGTCTATAAAAACTCACCATCAACATAGAGCCATCTGTTATCTTTTTTTATAAATCTGCTTTTCTCGCAAAAACTGTTGTCAATATTATCGCAAAATATACTTGCTTTAAATGTTACGAAAGCTTCTGACTCACCATCTATAAACTCCAAAATTTCTAATTTTTGGAAATCACATTTTTTGCTAAATTCTTTTAGTTCGGATTCATCTAAGTTTTTATCTAAAGAGGTTTTTATGATGTATTTTATATCAGATATAGCATAAGCGCTATATCTGCTTTTCATGAGCTCTAAAGCATTTTTCGCAAAAGCTCCTTTGTGAAGTGGTGCACAACATTTTTTATACTTTTTTCCACTTCCACAAGGACAAGCAGAGTTGACGCTAAATCTCTTCAATAAAAAATCAACCTGTTACTCTTTTAGAGCTTTGGCTATGAGTTCTAGTGGATTTTTGAAAATCACATCTTCATTTCCGTCCACAAACAGTGAGTTTGTGATTTGCATCCTGCAAGCACTACACTCTGCACTAACTATGTCTGCCCCGCTCTCTTTGATCATAGCAGCTTTTGGCATACCGGCTGCTTTAGCTAAATGGTACTTTTCGCTCTGGATTGTAACCCCTCCAAAACCACAACATCTATTTGAGTCGCTCATCTCTTTTAACTCATAATTTTGACTTATCAAATCTCGTGGTTCTTTGTAAATACCCTGCATCTTTCTGGCATGACAAGGGTCATGATATGTGATGATTTCACTCATCTTATGGTTTTTTTCTGCTAAAATCTCTCTTAGATTTGTACACTTATCAAGATACTCAGTAGCCATATAAATTTTTGGTGTCAATTTTAGAGCTCTGTTCTTCCACTCCGGCTTATCATGAAAAAAGTGTACATAGTCCACCTTAATCATAGCACTACATGTAGCCTCAGGAATTATCACAGCATCAAGTTCATCTATAAAACTTTCCATATACTCTATGTTGTGTTTTGCCAAGTAATCCACCGTGTCAAAATCGCCAGTAAAGTATGCAGGTGCCCCACAACACAACTGTTGCTTTATGAGGTAGGCATCTATCTTTAAAACTTCTAAAATCTCCAAAAGTGCTTTGCCTATATCCGTATATGTATAGTTTGCCAAACACCCTATGAAAATCCCTACTTTTCCTTTTCCACCATTTTTTATAACATCTGGATGAGAGTTCAAAAAACTCTTAGCTTTTGCACTTGGAAGAAGTCTATCTTTTTTGATGATAGGCAGTGAAAATCTAGGCTCCATAGAGCTCTGCTTTTCGTGTATCTTAAATCCACAAGTTTGAAAAACATAGCCAAGTTTTGCAAGTAAATCCATCACTTTTCTATGTCTTAGAAGCCAGAAAAAGAGTTTTTTATACCAAGCAAGCCCATACTTTTGCCTGATATCATCCCTGACTTGTTCTATGAGCATATCTACAGGCAAATCATTTGGACATATATCTACACAATTAGTGCATAAAAAACAGCTTTCAAATATATCTTTTGCATTTTTATCAAGTTCTAAATCACCTCTTTGGTAAGCTCCCAAAAGGTCCAAAAAACCCCTTGGTGAAGTGACTTCGTCCATATTTACACCATGAATAGTACATACTGGGATACACTTTCCACACTTTATGCACTCATCAGCGCTGGTGTTAAAATCAAACATCTATACTGTCTTTGAAAATCTTCTCTTGCTTTCTGGTATCTTTTTCAGATAGGCATCAAAAGGCATAGAGATATTTCTTATGAGCAGTGTTCCTGTCGGATTTACTGTTATCTTTTTTGAGTTTGTATCTATATATACCAACCCCTCATCCACAAAAGAGTTTAAATCCTCGATAGCATCAGCAAAATAGTCAAAGAAGTCAACCCCAAACTCCTCTTCAACTCTAGCAATATCAAGTTTGAAGTTACTCATCAGTTCCATAATCACAGCTTTTCTGAGCACATCATCATCGCTTAGCTTCAAACCTCTATGGACCGGCAAAACTCCATTGTCTATGGCATATTCATACATCTTCATATCTTTAAAATTTTGCACATAATGAGCCACACCTTCACCTATACTTGTCAATCCTATCCCCACCAAGTCAGCACCACCTTTTGTGGTATATCCTTGAAAGTTTCTATGAAGTTCGCCTTTGTCTATAGCCAAAAACAGTTCATCATCAGGCTTGGCAAAATGATCCATTCCTATCATCCTAAGACCGTTTGAGCTTAGATAATCTATAGTGTATTTCAAAATTTCAAGTTTTTCACTAGGTCTAGGCAGTGTTGTCTCATCTATCTTTCTCATAGTTTTTTTCATCCAAGGCACATGAGCATAATTAAAAACAGCAAATCTATCCGTATCAAGCAAAAGTGCTTTCTCTAGCGTCTTTTTGAAAGTTTCAAGGTTTTGGTATGGCAAACCATAGATAAGATCCATATTTACCGAATTTATACCAGCATCTCTAGCCATTTTAACAGCATTTTGAGTCACTTCAAAAGGCTGAATTCGGTGTACTGCTTTTTGTACGACATCATTAAAATCTTGCACACCAAAACTGACACGATTAAATCCACCTCCAACCAAAACATCAACTTGCTCTTTGGTTAAAAATCGAGGGTCAATCTCACAGCTTATCTCAGCATCATTTGCAAAATTTTTAAAATATTTTCTTATGAGTTTTATGATTCTTTCTAGCTGTTCGGCACTAAAAAATGTAGGAGTTCCACCTCCAAAATGCATCTGTATAACTTCTCTGCTCATATCGAGATGTTTCGAAAGTATCTCTAGCTCTTTTTCAAGGTAGCCGATATATCTCTCTTTTTTATCATCTTTACTTGTAAAAACAACATTGCACCCACAAAAATAACAAGCACTTCTGCAAAATGGCAAATGAAAATACAGAGACAACGGTCTTTTTTTATCTTGGTTTTCTAAGATGTTAACATAAGAGGAAGCATCAAAACTCTCGCTAAACTCTGGTGCTGTCGGATAACTTGTATATCTTGGCCCTGGCTTAGAATACTTTGAAAAAAGTTCAAAATCTATCATTTAATTGTCTCCTTTAACTTGAGCAGAGCCCAAGCTAAATTCCTATCACTAAAGCTTATGCGAAGCATAGAATATTTCATATTGTTACCTTGTTATTTGTTGTGTAAATTGATTGGCGAATAGGTCTTTTAGATTTAAAAAAAGATTTGGGTGCTCTTTTTTTATCTTTCGCAGAAGTCTTTCTAGATCTACATTTACTGTTTTTGAATTACTGTTCTTAAGAGCCAATTTCTTTATCTCATCCATAGCTACCGCCCAAACATCCTGATAGTCTATAGGTACATGTTGCAAAATCGTCTTTTCTAGTTTGAGATCAAAATTATCCTGCTGCAACCCTTTAAAATTCTCTATCAGTTTATTCATCGTATCTATAGAAACCATCGCATGAAGCTTTTGCTCTTCGTCTATAACAAACCAAGGCTCTTTACTTTCCCAGCTTCCGCTTTTCAGGTTTAGCATCTTCACATCTGGATTGTCTGTATTTTCTATCTCTATGACGGTCTCATACTTCTTCTTGTCAGTGCTAAAGTATTCATCTATACTGCCTAGCTTGTCAAATATGCTTATATCTTTTTTATCCATTTTTTGCTCACTATCTCTTTTCATCCAACCAAACCATCAAACCTTTTTGTGCATGTAGCCTATTTTCAGCTTCATCGAAAACTGTATCCGAATATCGCTCAAGTATCTCATCACTCACCTCATAACCTCTATACGCAGGCAAACAATGTAAGAAAATAGCATCTTGTTTTGCCCTAGACATTAAAGCATCATCAACTATATAACCCTTAAAATCTTTTACTCTGCGCTCTTTTTCATCTTCTTGTCCCATAGATACCCAAGTATCTGTTGTGATTACATCTACACCTTCAACAGCCTCTTTAGGATCATTTGTATATGTGATAGTTCCACCGCTTTGCTCACAAAGCATCTTGGCATCTTTGATGATTTCATCTAGTGGCTCATATCCTTTTGGGGTAGAAACTCTAAGCTCAAAACCAAGCTTACCGGCCAACATCATCCAAGAGTGAGTCATGTTGTTACCATCTCCTATATACGCTACTATCTGGTTTTCTTCTTTGCCGTGTTCAATCATAGTTAGATAATCTGCCAAGAGTTGAACAGGGTGATATTTGTCAGTCAGACCATTGATGATAGGCACTTTTGAGTAAGCAGCAAACTCATCTAAAATATTTTGTGAATATGTCCTAATCATCACCATATCAACCATACGGCTAATCACTCTTGCCGAATCTTTCATCGGTTCACCGCGACCAAGCTGAAGGTCATTTGAAGATAAAAACAGACCTTGGCCACCGAGTTGATGGATACCAACTTCAAAACTTATCCTCGTTCTTGTACTGCTTTTTTCAAAAAGCATACCTAAAGACTGATTTTGCAAGTATGGTATATAGTTTTTGACTTTTGCCTCTTTTTTAATCTTGATACCCAAATCTATAATCTCTAAAATTTCTTCTTTTGTAAAATCATACAACGATAAAAAGTGTCTCATACTATTGTCCCCTTTTTACGGAAGTGAATTCCGAAAAAATTCCTCGCGACTGAAGCTACGCCGTTGGCGAGAAGATTACTATTTATTGTCCCCTTTTTACGGAAGTGAATTCCGAAAAAATTCCTCGCGACTGAAGCTACGCCGTTGGCGAGAAGATTACTATTTATTGTCCCCTTTTTACGGAAGTGAATTCCGAAAAAATTCCTCGCGACTGAAGCACGATCTGTTGCTCTGTAAATATTCATTTTACTGTCCTTCGTTTAGGATTTGGGCTACCTCTTTTGCGTGGTAGCTTATGATGATATCAGCTCCGGCTCTTTTGAAGCCCAACATTGTTTCCATCATCACTCTGTCATAATCAATCAAACCTGCTTTTCCTGCGTTTTTAAGCATGGAGTATTCGCCACTTACATTATAAACTGCAAGTGGAGTCGTTGTAGCATTTTTTACATCTCTTATGATATCCATATAAGCAAGAGCAGGTTTTACCATAAGTATATCTGCGCCCTCCATCTCATCCTCAACAGACTCTGCTACAGCTTCTCTTCTGTTCGCAGGATTCATCTGATAGCTTCTTCTATCTCCAAAGCTTGGAGCAGACTCCGCAACATCTCTAAATGGTCCATAGTAGGCACTTGCAAACTTGGTAGAGTAGCTCATAATCGGAAGATTTATAAATCCCTCATTATCTAAGGCTTCCCTTATAGCTGTTATCATACCATCCATCATACCGCTTGGTGCTATCATATCGACTCCGGCTTTTGCATGCACGAGTGCTTGTTTGCCCAAAATCTCTAAAGTAGCGTCATTATCGACCGTCTCATGTTCCATATCAAGAATACCGCAGTGGCCATGGTCTGTAAACTCACAAAAACACAAATCACTCACCACAAACATATCAGGATGCTCTTTTTTTATAGCTTTTATAGCACTGGCTATGATGCCGTGCTCACTTAGCGCATCGCTTCCTATACTGTCTTTTACATCCGGAATCCCAAAAAGGATGATAGAGTTTAAACCCAAGTTTTTTAGCACTTGGCACTCTTTTAATATCTCATCTATGCTCATCTGAAAAACGCCAGGCATAGAGCCAATCTCTTTTTTTAAATTCTCGCCATTTTTAACAAATAAGGGGTATATAAAATCATCTTTGCTTAACTTTGTCTCTTGAACCAAATCTCTTAAATTTGCATTAATTCTTAATCTCCTGAATCTTTTAAACATTCTTTTTCCTTATGTTTGTTAAAATACTATTTTTTATTAAAGAAAATATTTTAGCATAATATATTTAATATAAAAGTAAATATACAATTTTTCAGCGATAGCTCGTGCGATAGTGTGAGGAATTTTTCCATGAATTCTTATAAGACAGAGGGGACAGCAAGGTGAATAATTACAGAGCGATAGCTCGTGCTTCAGTCGCGAGAAATTTTTGCGGAATTCACTCCCGTAAAAAGGGGACAATAAATAGTAATCTTCTCGCCAACGGCGTAGCTTTAGTCGCGAGAAATTTTGCTTGGGCTTTGCCCAAACAAAAGGGGACAATAAAATGAGAATAAACATATCAAACATAGCAAATCTTCCAACAAAATATGGAAATTTTAAGATACAATCATTTCGTGAGGGCGTAAAAGAGCATCTTGTGATCTTTAATGAACCCTTTGGGCAAGCACCAATAGTCAGAATTCATAGTGAATGTCTAACAGGCGATACCATAGGAAGTCTAAAATGTGATTGTGGAGATCAACTACAATTTGCCCTAAAAACCATAGGTAAAAAGGGTGGAATGGTCATATACCTCAGACAAGAAGGAAGAGATATAGGACTTTTGAACAAGGTAAATGCTTATGCTCTTCAAGATGCAGGCTACAATACGGTAGAGGCAAACCATCAGCTAGGATTTGAGGCCGATGCAAGAAATTATGAGATAGTTAGTATCATCCTTCATCACTTCAAAATAAAATCTATAAGGTTATTAACAAATAATCCAAAAAAACTCCATAGCTTAAAAGATATAGACATCGTTGAGAGAATTCCTATCATAATAGAACCAAACAAATATAATAAAGAGTATCTTAAAACAAAAAAAGAGGAGATGGGGCATTTACTGTGAATATGCACTATCTCAAAACAAAAAAATTCTCAAAAGAGTGCGAGATTTTTACTAATTTGATTTTGAAATACAATAAAATTCACAATATAACAGGTGCAAAAAATAAAAAACAGATACAAGAAAATATAGATGATAGTATATACCCTCTAAATTTTTTATCGATAGATATAAAAAATGCCATAGATGTCGGAACAGGGGCTGGATTTCCCGGATTTGTACTGGCTATGGCTATGCCTGATGTTCATTGGACTCTTTTTGAACCTATCAAAAAGAAGAGTTCTTTTTTACATTTGGCAAAAAGTGTGATAGGTTTACAAAATATTGATATAATTTCGCAAAGAGTTGAAGAGGTGAAAGCTTTTGATGTAGATTTAATATGCTCAAGAGCAGTTACCAAAACCAACTCGCTGATAGACATTTGCAAAAACTTTATAAAAGAAGATACGCTTTTACTCTTTTATAAAGGCTCAAATGTGGATGAGGAGATACAAGATATGAGAAACTGCCAAATCCATAAAAGAGGCAATCGAAACTATCTGCTATTAAAGGATATAAAGATATGATATTTAAGTTATTAGTTTTTGGAGTAGTTGTTTTTATTGTATATACACTCTTTTTCAAGACAAGCCGAGGAAAAGTAGAACAACCAAAAAAAAGAGACAAAAAACAAGATAGTGATACGATGGTAGAGTGTGCAAATTGCTCTGTCTTTGTCAGTGAAAGCGAAGCTATAATCAAAGATGGAAAATTCTACTGCTCAAAAGAGTGTGCAGGAGTAAAATAGTGGAGATATTTGGACATGATTTTATAGAAAACAGAGTTTTTTGCACTATAAACTCCACAGAAGATATAAAAAATACAACTCCAAATTCTGTACTTTTGATGGATTTTAACAAAGAGATTATCACATACGCAAAAGAGCAAAATCTTCCATTTGGCGTCAGAGTAAACTCCATAAAGGAACTTGTCCTCTCATCAGCTTCAAAAGCATCCTACCTCCTAGTCAACCATAAGTTTTCACAAACAGCACAAAAAATTGCAAATGAATACATGTATGATGCAAAGATTCTTCTAGTTTCAAACGATGAAGAAGATATAGAATTTTGTGCCAAAAACGGCATAGATGGGATACTGTTTGAATTCAAACATCAATAATTTTTCCATTGCCGAAGAAGTTTGGCATGCTATAACGCATGGAATTGGATTTTTTTTAGGAATTGCGGGGCTAGTCATACTTGTCCTTACCGCATCTTATCATTCAAACGCTCTTGGAATCACAGCTTCTGCTATATATGGCAGTACTTTAATCATCATGTATGGTTCATCCACTCTTTATCATTCGATTAGCAATAATCATATAAAAAAGCTTTTTCAGACTTTTGACCATGCCTCTATATATATCCTGATAGCCGGTTCATATACACCTATCTCTCTTTTGGTATTGAGAGGAGCTTGGGGGTGGAGTATATTTGGTGTAAACTGGGGAGTGGCTATTTTTGGCATAATTTTAAAATTCTTATATCCAGGCAAATTTGAAAAATTATCTCTGTTTTTATATGTTATCATGGGCTGGATGATTCTAATAGCTTTTGAACCTCTAGTCCACCATATGCCAACCGATGGGTTATGGCTACTTGTAGCAGGTGGACTATTTTACAGCTTTGGTGTTATCTTTTATGTCAAAGATGCCAAACCATACTTTCATACCATATGGCATTTTTTCGTTTTAGCGGGCAGTATTTGTCACTATTTTGCAATTTTATTCTATGTTTTTTGAGCAATTTTATTCTATATGTTTTTTAGTTTTTCAGGTATAGTTTCATATGATAAATTTTTTGAGAAATACGCTATTTGAAAATTTGCAGTGCTCGAATGAAAATTTTGAGAAGCACTACCATGATACTTATACGATAGGATTGACCTATAAAGGCTTTTTAAAATCCTACAATCTTAAACAAAATTTTGAATCATATATTTACTCTTGTCGCATAAATAATCCAGGTGAAATTCACGGTGGAGTCTCAAAAGAGTGGTCGCATCTTAATTTCTACCCAAAAACTGAACTTTTGATGAGTGTCTATGAGCAAATATTTTCAGAAAAAAAGATACCTATCTTTGAAAAACACATTATATATGACGATATACTTTTTACAAAACTAGATAGATTTTTTCACTCCATATCTAATTTTGAGGACTCTTTAGGAGTTGAATCAAATCTTATAGATGCTCTGTCTTATCTGATTTTAAACTATACAACTTACGCAAGTGATCATTCCAATACATTTGATGATAAAAAAATTATAAAACAAACACTTGATTTCATTGGTGACTCTATTGAAGTGAATCTCACACTAGATTTACTTGCACAAAACTGCTCGCTCAGTAAGTACCATTTTTTAAGAGTATTTAAAAAAGAGATCGGGATGACACCCCACTCTTTTATCATAAATGAGAGGATAAATCGTGCAAATATACTCCTGCAAAATGGAGTCTCTATAAGCGAAGCAAGTCAAAGTGTTGGCTTTAGTGACCAATCGCACTTTACAAGAAATTTTAAAAAATACTTTGGATATACCCCCAAAAAAAGCAATTTTATTCTATACTAACAGCTTCTTTTTTGCTACACTTGCACAAAAACTAGAGGCTTCATATGCTTGAAAAACACAAAAATTTGATATATATCTTACTATTTTTCGGGATGATTGGATGGGGAGCTTCTTGGGTAAATGCAAAAGTACTCAGCCACTATATTAATGCGTACGATATGATTCTATTTCGCTTTGGCATCACGGCGGTTTCAATGGTTCCTATCATCTTGATACTTAAAAAATCTTTCAAAATAGATATAAAAAGTTTCGGTATAGCATTTTTGGCATCTTTGGTCTTTATCGCATATATGAAATACTATTTTATGGGCACGAAATATGGCACAGCTTCACTCGGTGGTGCTTTTGTAACGACGCTAGTGCCGATAATCACCTTTTTACTCTTGGCGATAATGGGTGAAAAAAAGATGAAGAGAAAAGACTATTTTGCTCTATTTTTAGGAGCACTTGGTGTCTTAACCATGCTAAATATATGGAACTCTACACTCAAAGACATACTTGTTGTGCAAAACATATACTTTTTATTTGCCTCTTTCCTTTGGCCTGTTTTCACGATAATCAGCTCCAAATCAAAAAAAATCTCACCTATCGTTTTTAGTTTCTATCTGTATATAATTACCATCACGCTAGATGCGCTCTTCTTTGTAGATTTCAAATCCATCGCTTATGAAAGTTTTGATGGAAAATTTTGGGTAAATATTCTTTTCCTCTCTTTGGTAAGTTCTACATATTCCAATACAGTGTATTTTGTAGGCATAGAGAGACTAGGAGCCGGCAATGTAAGCACTTTTATCTTTTTAGTACCATTTTCTGCGATAGTACTAAGTGCTTTATTTCTGCACGAACATATCGGCTTTTATATCATCATAGGTACTGCTTTAACGCTGTATGCTGTTAAGATTTTAAATAATATCCGCTTTTTTAGATAGCTTAAAGTGATAAAAAATATAAAATATATTAAATATATATTTATTTATCAACAATATTAACCTCTACAAACTAAACTACTAAAAATTGGGTTTTTTCTGCAACTTTTTATCTCCCCTTGTTTAATTTTAGTTTAGTTTTATTAAATTATTTTTTACCTATATTTACTTTTCATACTATAGAATTTCATAAACCAAAACCAAAAAGGAGTTATGATGAAAAGAGAATTGATTACTTCAGTAGCCTTGGCATCTTTCATGCTAGGTGTACCGGCTTTACAGGCTGCAAATGTTGTCTCAAAAGCAAATAGTATCAAAAAAGAGGTTAATTTCCAAAACAAAAATTTTAAAGTTGCCTCAAAGGATATCCAAAAAGGCCTAAGCAATACTCTTAGTGCTATCGCTGCGTTGGAGAAGAAAAAGACTGCAATTGCAAAAGGGGATCTTAAAAAATCAACAAAGTTTTTCGATAAAGCTCTAAAAGCTGATCCAAAACTTGGTCTTGTACCTATCGAAGAGAGTGTATCCGTATACCGATATGATGGCTCACCTAAGAACATAAAGAATGCTCTAAAGATAGCAAAAGGTATGCTTGAAAAACATAATCTCCAGTTTGTAAGAGATATTTTGAATCCTCTAAAAGATGAAATAGTCATAACAACACACTATATACCAATGGATGTATATCCGAATGCTACAAAAATAGCAGCAAAACTATTATCAAAAGGCAAAGCAAAAAAAGCTCTACTCGAACTAAAACTTGGATTAAGCACTATAGTCGGTGACCAAGCCACCATGCCTATACCTCTTTTAGTTTCACAAGATTTTGTAACAATGGCCTCAAAAATAGATAAAACCAAAAAGAAAGAGGCAACAAATCTTTTAAGAAAAGCAAAAATAGAGCTTGATAAAGCTATCCTCTTGGGATATGCAACAAAACATTCAAGTGAATATAAATCTCTTGAAACTAAAATCACAGCTATCCAAAAAGAGATAAAAGGCAAAAATCAGGTAGAAAAACTATACAAAGATGTAAAAAAAGATTTCAAATCCTTAGTCCATAAAACAAGAGGAGAGAAAAAGAACTTTGATTCCAATTCAGCATGGAACGGCGGTAAGATAAAACACAAAAGCACCCTTAAATGATAGGGTAAAGATATAGATAGCAATCTTTGAAAATAACTGTCCCTAGAGCTATAATGAGTAAAGCTCTAGGGACAAATTCTTATAACTCTCTGATTTTCTATCCCACTATAAAATAGCAGGATAGAAAGGTTATATCAGGCGATCACCTCATATACTTCAACTTCAGGCTTACTTGCAAACCACTCTCTTGATGGCAAATTTGCATGTGATTTTTTAAATGCTTCGCTTTGAGTATAGTCTGAAAAACTTTTCATATCTTTCCAACCCGTTACTATCGTAAAAGTATTGTTATTTGCAGAATTTGGCACATTTTGAGGGTATAAGAGTTTAACTTCCATGCATCCTGGTTGTTCCAAGATATGGTGCTTCTCGGCCGCCTCTTTTATATGCTTTGCATACTCTTCATTATACTCTTTCTTGATGGGGAATCTTGTAAAAACTACTACCATAATTATCTACTCCTTAAAATTTTATATATATTTGCAAATAAAAATATCACAAAAATATTATTTTAGAATTATACTCCTCTTATGTAAATAAATAACAAAGGAAAATAAAAAATATAAATTTTATAGACTCTCTTGTATCTTTTTTATGTCGCCTATTGCTTTGTCCAGTGCTTCAAGATTAAGCATATTTGGTCCATCACACAAGGCAATATCTGGATTGGAGTGGGTTTCAAAGAAAAATCCATCTACTCCTATGGCTGCTGCTGCTCTTGAGAGTGGAGCTACGAACTCTCTTTTCCCTCCACTGCTTCCACCTGCGATTCCCGGCATCTGTACTGAGTGGGTGGCATCAAATACAACCGGAGCAAATTCACCCATAATCAAAAAACTTCGCATATCAACTACCAAGTTTCCATAACCAAAGGTACTACCTCGCTCTGTTAGCCAAACTCTATTTTTGCGAGCAATCTCCTTACCCTCTTCTTTTATACCCCTAGTTTCCAAAACTTTTTTAACTGAGTATCTCATATCGCTTGGATTTAGAAACTGTCCTTTTTTGATATTTACTATCGCATCAGTCTTTGCGCTAGCTACCAACAAATCTGTCTGACGGCATAAAAAAGCAGGTATCTGCAATACATCCGCCACTTCAGCTACAATTTTTGGCTGATAACTCTCATGTACATCTGTGAGTATCTTAAATCCAAACTCTTTTTTTACTTCAGCCAAAAGCTTCAGACCCTCCTCTAGTCCCGGTCCTCTGAAACTGTTTATACTCGTCCTATTTGCCTTGTCAAAGCTGGATTTAAAGTAAAAATCTATAGTTTTGTCTTCACTGTATTTTATCAATTTTTCCGCCACATTAAAAAGTAAGTCTCTACTCTCTATCGAACATGGTCCTGCTATCAAAATCATTTTATTACCTTTATTGTTTTTACTACACTACTGAAGCTATTTTATCGCCACTAAAACACCACCTAATACTACCAAAATTATACCAAAAAATCCTATCATATCCGGTAAAGAGTCGCCTAACGAAACCCCTACAAATATAGAGAAGAGTATGACCGCATAACTGCTAGCTCCTACGATACCGGCCTTTGTTTCGCCGTAAGCTTTAGTCATATATATTTGTGCTAGCGCGGCAAAAGCTCCAAGTCCTACTATATATAGCCATGAGATTCCACTTGGTAGCACAAAAGGAGCGATTATGAAATCTAAACTTGGTAATTTATAGTAGTCGGATATCCACATAAAAAGAGCCGGAAAGAGTGAACCCATCGCCATAAAAGATATGACTATGATTCTTGTATCGTAATACTTTCTAAGTTCTCTTACGCTTGTATATGCTAAGGCAGCTGCGACTCCGCTGAAAATTCCGATGATGTCTGTCTTTGAAAAGCTCAAACCGTTTGGCTTCATAATCAAAACCACACCTAGAAAACCGATAAAAACTGCTATCCACCCTCTCTTATTTATCTTTTCATCCAAAAATATATAGGCAAATATCGCTGTCCATATAGGAGAAGTTCTCGAAAATGTCATAGCGTCCGCTAGTGTGATATGTGCGATGTTATAAAAAAATGCCAATACTCCCAAAAGCCCCATAAAACCTCTAAAAAACAGAAGCCAGGGCTTACCACCACTCTGTTTTATAGGGTATTTATATATTGTGGAGACCACAAACACCAAGCTAATAATATTTCTAAAAAATACAACCTCAACAGATGGCATCTGGCGAGAAAGTATCTTTGCAAAAGCGCCCACGATAGCAAAAAACAGTGAAGCTAGAAGCATAAACAAAACACCTTTGTCGATGTTTTTAATAATTTTTTTCAACCAACTCTCCCCTGATGTCTCCAAATAATATCACATCTTTTAGCACAGCTTTTTGACAAAAACCATTTTCATTAAGCCCAAGATACAACTCTCCTTTTTTACTTGCAAATATCTTATCGCTCAATATAACTTTCATAAATTTTAACCCCTTCATATCTCCACCAATCAGCTTCGAGAACTCTTTTTTACTCGCAGGAAAAAGATCAATTTTTCCTGTATTTTTATCTGCTCCAACAGCATGCAGGATATGATGTTTTTTGATATTTAATGATGGAAAAAGTTTTTTGAAGTTAAAAAAAAGGCTCAAGAGATCGTTATTTGTGTAAAATTGTACTTTTTCACTATGTTCACTTCTACTGTTGCCTTCTGTTTTTATCTTTGTTGCAATGATAGTTTTTGTTTTATGGTTAAATTTATATATGAGAGTATATCTTTTGATTTCTGTTTTTGTTTTAGTGCTAAAAGCATCACCAACATTTACCTCTCTTTGGACAATTTTTTTATAAAAATCCGGTAAAAATCTTCCATCCTTTATCTCTCCTTGACTCTCATACCACTCCTGCCTGTCTCCACTAATAAAAGATGCGAAACCCGTAGATTTGGCATGCACTTTTATCTTGTACTTTTTACCCTCTACATGTAGCAATGTTTGTGCTGTACCGATTTTACCAAAGATACCAAAGCTAACTCTATATGTAGCTCTCATATCCTTTGCCCAGATACAATTCATAAAAAGTAAAAAAACTATAATAAGACGCATTTTAAACCTTTAAATATGGTGAAAAGATTGAGACTAGAGATGTTATCACCAAAAGCGAGAGAATTATCTTTTTTAGTTTCTCTCTATCTAAAAAATCACCCAATTTTACACCCCAAAGTGTACCGATTATGACAAGCGGAGAGAAAGTCAAACCAAGTATAAAAAAATTCAACAATCTATCGCCAAAATTATAATACAAAAGAACTACTTGGAGCGGAGATGCCAAAAAAAACAGTGCCGAAAGAAAAGCTCTTGTCCTTATAGCACTCCATCTTTGAGCCATCACCCAAATAACAGCAGGAGGACCTCCCATAGAGACCATTCCCAATGTCAGTCCACTTGTAAAAAAAGCTACAAATGTCCAAAATGGGCTTACGGCCTTTTTAGATTCCACCTTCATGTAGAGTTGAGAAAGAACTACCAATAATATCGCGATACCTACTATTTGTTTGATACTGCTTTTATCAAAACCGCTAATCAAAGTAAGTACATATATGCCGATAGGAATCCCCATATATCTATATACCGTGCCTATACCAACTTCTTTCCAAAGTACATATGAGCGTAGTTTATATGTAGATGTAGCCGATTGAAAAAAGATTGGAATTGTAGTTAAAGATATAGCCTCATCAAGCCCAAGACCACTCCAAATAAGCATAGGAATCGCAAATATATTAAATGCAAAGCCAACAATGCCTTGGATAGTGCTACATAAAAAAAGTATAACTCCAACAAGAACAATAACAGAAATACTCAATCTTTTTCCATTTTTTATTAGATTATATCTGATAATATGTTAAAATTCTATAACAGAGTTTTTGAAAAACTATTTCGTGAGGTTTTGGTCTTATGAAGAAATCCCCTTTAAGAAATTCTAATTACTAAAAAGGAGTGTCTAAAATGGATATATCCAAGGTGCTAAACTACCAGATTTCAGGCATCAGCGTTCAAGATATAACAATCGCTTTAGCTATATTTATATTAGCACTGATTTTTAGCAATATCGCTAGTAAACTACTTTTGAGTATACTAAAAAAACTGACATCCAAGACAAAAACGGAGCTAGACGATCAGCTTCTTGCTACCGCTGAATTGCCTCTAAAATTTTCTATAATACTAGTTGGATTTTACATCTCGAAAGAGTGGCTTGGACTTTCAAAGATAGATATATTTCTAAACAAACTCATCCAGTCACTCGCTACTTTTTTAATATTTTGGCTTGTGTATAGATTAGTAGATAAATTTGCCTTCATTTTTAACAAATTCTACTCTAAATTTGGTAAAAAACTAAGTAGCGATATAGAGAATTTTTCTATAAAAACCCTTAAGATTCTAACTGTCATCATAGGAATTATGAGCATACTTCAAAGCTGGGGTATCAATGTGAGTGCATTTTTGGCATCACTCGGTTTGGTCGGTATGGCATTTGCGCTAGCTGCCAAGGATACTGCGGCAAATCTCTTTGGCTCTCTTGTGATTTTTACCGACAGACCATTTAAGATAGGAGATTGGATTCAAACTCCCGATGTTGAAGGTACGGTCGAGGGCATCGGCATAAGATCAACAAGAGTGAGAGCTTTTACACAGTCTTTAGTAAGTGTCCCAAATGCTACAATAGCAAATTCACCTATCACAAACTGGTCAAAAATGGGTAAAAGAAGGATCAAAACAAGACTTGGTTTAACTTACGGTACAACAAAAGAGCAGATAAAAAATATATTGGAAGAGATAAAAGATATGCTCAACAACCATCCACAAATACACAAAGATACTATCATGGTTCGCTTTGATGAGTTTGAAAGTAGTGCTCTTGGTATATTTTGTTACTTTTTTACCAACACCACAAATTGGGTAAATTTTCTAGAAATTAGAGAGGATGTAAACTTTAAAATTTTAGATATAGTTGAAAAGAACGGTGCAAGTTTTGCTTTTCCTAGCCAGTCTATATATGTAGAAAGTTTGCCAGAGAAAAAAATGCTTTAAATATCTCTCTTGTCCGTCTTTTGCTCTAATATTTCCAAAGTACGTAAATTTAAAGCTGTGAGTTTATTGCCATAGCAACATCCAGTATCTATGCAAATATAATTTTTTCCTCTAAGAACTTCACTAAAATTGCAATGTCCAAATATATTTACAACTTTATAATTCTTGAAATCTTCCCAATCTTTCATAAAAGTAGTGTCATAAATCCTGTTTACAAAGAGTGAGTGAGAGTGTTTGTCATGCTTTCTCTTATAGTATGGCAACCCAAAGCCGTGCGTTATAAAAAAACCATCAAGCTCGATATACAGAGGCAACTTTTCTATCCACCTCAAATGTTTTTGCAAAAGTCCCATATCCTCCCGATAATTTTCTATCGTCTGTTTTCCACCCCAACCTCTTTTTGTTGCCCAGTTGCTTGACATATCATTTTGCAAAATGGCTTTTTTTATATATGTCTGCATAAGGTATTCGTGATTGCCTTTAACGCAAAGATATCTGTTTTTAATCACAAATTCTATGACATCTTTTGAAAAATTACCCTTATCACACAAATCGCCAACAAAGATAAGCTTTGATTTTTTAGGTAAATTTTTGAGCAAAGCTAAAAGTGTGTGATAGCATCCATGAACATCTCCTATAATAAAAGTATCTCTAGCTTTTTTACCCATATTTTAATTTCTTAACTCTTCCATCAGTTTTATAGTTTCGATATCTCTTTTATCCCCTCTTTTTTGCAGATGCTCTAGGATCATATCAAATCTCTCTTGGCTTAGATGCTGACCAAATTTGAATTTTGCACCTGTTTTGACAATGTTTAGCTTATAGATCGTAGTTGAATCTATCATTTTTTCATAAACCTCATCTTCAAGCGGCTTATATTTGCCCTCTTTTTGGAGTTTTTGCATCAAAGCGGCTACTGCTTGTACTTTTTCTTCATAATTTTCAACAAACTCTATTTTCCCGTCGATTATGACTGATTTGAAAAAGTGTGTTGCGGGGCAGGCTAGATTTTCTTTTGAGCTAAAATATGAAGATATAACCGAATACGACTCTACCACACTAAAAGATGCAAAAAGATTTGCTTTTAAGATATCTATTTTTCTACCCTTTTTTGAACCGTGAAAATACAAATTATCATCAATTCGCACAAAATTCAGCGGTAAACTATATGGTTTATCATCTCTACAAATAGCAAGTGTTCCGTACTGTGCTTTATCTAAAACCTCATATATGATTTCTAGATTTTCAACTTTGAAGATACTTTTCAAGCACTCTTACCC
The DNA here is from genome assembly GCA_027050775.1 of Campylobacteraceae bacterium. Classification (GTDB taxonomy): domain Bacteria; phylum Campylobacterota; class Campylobacteria; order Campylobacterales; family Sulfurospirillaceae; genus JAADIZ01. The sequence continues at coordinate 258,806 of JALUBH010000020.1, forward strand.
AAGATATAATAAGTCTCTTTGTTTGGTACTTTTTCAAGTTTGATTTTATACTTTTTTGACCAGTTTTTTATCATCTCATTTACGCCCTCAACCATCTCTTTACCTTCGGCTTCATTTTTGATTTTAAAGTAGTTACAAGTACTTGATATCGCCACAAAAGAAAGTCTGGGTTTAAGTGCATCATTTAGAGCTATCAAATGCTTCTCTACATAATCAAAATCTTTTGTATTTTCTATAACCCTTTGTACCTGCTTTTTAGCATTTGGGGTAACACTGTAGCCTAACTGTTTCAAAATAGCATCTCTTCTCATCTCTTTCCTTTCATAATTTTGTATATTTATAACTGACCTATTATACAAAACAAGGGTTAACCAAAATTGAACAAAATGATATCACGCAGTTGTCTCATCATTTTGTATTTATGCTTATCAAAACATCTTCTATGATTTTTGTTATATCACCATCGAGTATATTGCTTACATGAGAGTATGCTTCACCACTTCTGTTATCTTTAACCTGTTGGTAAGGGGCTAAAACATAGCTTCTGATTTGGTGACCCCAGCCTATATCGCTTTTTTCCACTCCATCTTTCTTTGCTTGTTGTTTTTCTAGTTCAAACTCATACAGACGGGATTTTAACATCTTGAGTGCATTTGCTTTGTTTTTATGTTGACTTCTGTCATTTTGACACTGCACTACTATACCGGTATCTACATGTGTGATTCTTATAGCAGAATCAGTCTTATTTACATGTTGACCACCTGCTCCACTGGCTCTGTATGTATCTATCCTTATATCTTTGTCTTCTATAACTATATCTATATCGTCATCAACTTCAGGACTAACCAATACAGAACTAAAAGAGGTATGTCTTTTGGCATTTGAGTCAAATGGTGATATTCTCACAAGCCTGTGTACTCCGTTTTCAACTTTCAAGTACCCGTAGGCATTTTCGCCTTTTACTACAAAACTTACATCTTTAAGTCCGGCTTCATCACCCTCTTGATAATCTAGCACTTCAACTTTGTAACCGTTTCTCTCACACCATCTAAGATACATCCTATAGAGCATATTTGCCCAATCCTGCGACTCTGTTCCGCCGGCTCCCGGATGTATGGTTACTATCGCATTGTTTGAGTCATCACTGCCACTTAACATCATGGCTATCTCTAGCTTTGTAATTAGGTTTTCTAGATTTTGTGCTTCACTAAAAAGGTCATTTATACTCTCTTCATCACCCTCTTCCCTTGCCATCTCATATATATCAAAACTGTCATCAACAGCTTTTTTAGCATCTATGTACTTACTCAATGTGGAGTTAATTTTTGTCTTCTCTTTTTGTATAATTCCAGCTTTTTTAGCATCTTCCCAAAACAATGGATCTTTTTCTAGCCCTTCTATCTCCTCTATCCTTTGCTTTATCTTTTGTGGGTTTATAATTTGAGCGATATTTTCTATCTTGGTTGTTAACTTTTTTAAGAGTTCTGTGTATTCATAACTATCCAAATGGTATCCTTTTTGATATAATGCTACTCTTATTTTACAATAAAGTGGCTAAAATGAAAATATTTGAAAATCCAAAAGAGTTGATGGACTACACAAAAAACTTAAAAGGCTCAATCGGGTTTGTACCAACTATGGGTGCTCTTCATGCAGGGCATCTCTCTTTGATAAAAAACTCAATACGAGACAATGACTTGACCATAGTCTCTATATTTATAAATCCAACACAATTTTTACCCGGCGAAGACTTGGACAAATACCCAAGAAAATTAGAAGCCGATAAAAAGATATGCTCCTTAGCCGGAGTTGATATAGTTTTTATACCAACGCGAGAGAAGATATACAGTAACACGGAGCCAAAAGTACTAGCCCCAAACCAAAAGGCATATATACTAGAGGGTTTAAAAAGACCTACTCATTTTGATGGTGTCTTAACGGTGGTTTTAAAGCTGCTAAATATAATAAACCCTACAAGGGCATATTTTGGCAAGAAAGATGCACAACAACTATATCTCATACAAAATATGTGTCGCTCCCTCTTCTTACATGTAGAGATAGTTCCTTGCGAAATAGTCAGAGAAGATGATGGACTTGCTCTCTCAAGCAGAAACATATATCTTAGCAAAGAGCAAAGAAAAGAGGCACTAAACATCTCAAAATCTCTAAAACTAGCGTCAAAAGCGATGATGAAAGACGAGTTTGAATCCAAAAATCTAAAAAAGATAATGAGAGAAAATATGAAGAACTTAGATATCGACTATGTTGAGATAGTAGATAGAGATTTTAACAGAGTCGATAAAGTAACTCTAAAACAGAGCATCATACTAATTGGAGCAAAAGTCGGAGACACCAGGTTGATAGATAACCTTTGGATTTAATTTATGCCATAACACAATTTCTTCCGCTATCTTTAGCACGGTAAAGTTTGTTGTCTACATTTTTAAGCAACTCGTCTATACTCTCATCACCATCAAACTCTTCTACTCCTATGCTGATAGTTACTTTTTTTCCTACAGAAAATTGATAATTTTCTGTAGCTTCACGAAGTCTTTGAGCCAAGTTTTTTGCTGTATCCAAATCAGTCTCCATGCACAAAATCAGAAATTCCTCACCACCCCACCTGCTCACTATATCGGTTGAACGAACGATCTCTTTTGTTAAGTTTGACAGCTCTTTGAGGACTTCGTCTCCGGCTTGATGACCATAAGTATCATTGATCTTTTTAAACCAGTCTATATCGAACATTATGAGAGAAAATTTTGTCTTATATCTTTTGGAGCGCTTATACTCTTTTTCTATCTCAATATTCATTTTACGGCGATTGTACAATCTTGTCAGCGAATCTGTTATGGAAAGTAGCTTTAATTTTTCGTTTGCATTTTTCAACTCTATATTTTTACTGTATAATTCACTGCGTGCAAGCTGCTCTATATCTGAAGCTATGGTACCTATCTCATCTTTTGAATATACGCTAGAGCTGCTATCATCTAGATTATCTTCAACTAGAGTATGAACTCGTTTTTTCAATTCAATCAAAGGCAATACAAACTGTCTGCCAAGATAGTTACTCAATATCCAGCCAAAAATAAATATCATAAGACTTATCACAAGAATAATCACAAGAATTTGTAATACAATAGGCCTTATAATTTCACACCTGTCTACAATCGTCAATACAATCCACCCAAGATTATCAAGCCTTGTGTAATATATATATTTTTCATCGCCGTTAAAATTCAAATCTAGTTTTCCAAATTGCTTATTAAATTTTATCTCTTTATCTAGTATTTTGGGTAATTTTTTGTGCAATAATGATTTTTTTTGAGATATTATAATTTTACCGTCTAAAGTTGCTATCAAACTGTATGAAGATTTATACCTGCTGTTTTGGACTTTGAGCATTTTAATGATCTTATCCGCTGATGTGTCTATAGCGATAACTCCGCTTAGTTTGCCTTTACTATCAATCAAAACTTTGCTGATAGAAATAAGCCATTTTTTCGTTTTAATCTCTTGATACGGCACACCTCTTGATATATTTGGTTTTGATTTTAGAGCAGCTTTATACCATGGTCTATTTAGAGGATTATAGTTTGGTGGCGGAGTATAATCATTTATGAGCAGAAAACCATTTTGATAGCCGGAGTATATATAGTTTATATCGGGATCTATCTTTTCAAGAGACTTATAGAGTTTTAAAACTTCTTTGTGCCCATGTTTACCTAGATAAGGAATGTTCTTGACCATTTCAATTTGACTTAAAAATTCTACATTGTTAAATATCTTTCTAAAGTAACCCTTTGTAAAATATTTTATAGCTATATTTTTCTCTTTGAAAATTTGATTGATATTTGACATATCCGAGTAGTAAATGACCATGGAAAGCAAAAGGCTCGTAGTAATTAAAATCGCAAAAGAGAGCGCCATTGTGCTTCTAAAAAGTCTTTTCCTGATGGTTGTTTTACTCATAGACGGCTCCTCTATGATATGTCTCCAAGATATTATATACCCTAAAACCTTAATATCAACTGACCATAGGAGAATTATATCATATGGCAGGTGAGTAATAAAATGGTATAATATGAATCACTGACCTTTGGTCAGTGATTAAGTAAATTTTTAAAAATGGATAAAAAATGGATAAAAAACTACACCTAGTAAGTCTTGGGTGCAATAAAAATTTGGTAGATTCCGAGGTGATGCTAGGACGACTAAGTGATTATGAATTGTGTGATGATGCAAGCAAAGCAGATGTGCTGATTGTAAACACATGCGGCTTCATAGGGGCTGCAAAAGAGGAAAGTTTGGATACTATATTTTCTCTTCATGCACAAAGAAAAAAGGACTCTTTGCTTGTAGTTAGCGGGTGTTTAACACAAAGGTACAAAGAAGAACTGCAAAAAGAGCTTAAAGAAGTTGATCTCTTTACCGGAGTTGGAGATTATGACAAAATCGATCAAATCATAAGAGAAAAAATAAACAGCTTTTCAAATTCAACATATCTTATAAACGATGACAAAAGAGTGATAACCGGTTCGAACTACCATACTTATATAAAATTGAGCGAAGGATGCAATCAAACCTGCAGTTTTTGCGCAATACCTGGATTCAAAGGGAAACTTCATTCAAGAAGTCTTGAATCTATCGAAAAAGAGCTTATAAGACTGACATCTCAAGGCTTTTATGATTTTAGCTTTATATCTCAAGACAGTAGTTCTTACCTTAGAGATTTAGGAAATAAAGAGGGATTGATAGAGCTTATGGATATGGTTGAAACAATAGAAGGCGTAAAAAGTGCTAGAATTTTATATCTATATCCTACTACAACTTCAAATGCGTTAGTCCGCAGGATTATAAACTCACCTATTTTTCACAACTATTTTGATATGCCGATTCAACACATAAATGAAGATATGCTTCTAAGGATGAAAAGAGGAGCAGGCAAAAAAAGGATAATAGAGCTTTTAAATCTGATGAGAAAAGCGAAAAATAGCTTCATAAGAACAGGTTTTATAGTTGGTCATCCAATGGAGAGCCAAAAGGAGTTTGATGAGCTTTGTGATTTTGTAGAAAAATTTGATTTTGATAGAATTAGCATCTTTGCCTACTCTGATGAGGAAGATACGGCCGCATATGATATGGATGACAAGATAGATGAAAAAACTATAAACGAGAGAGTGGAAACTTTAAACAAAATAGTAGAAAAGAAGATAAAAATAAGTCTTCAAAAAGAGATAGGCAAAGAGGTAAGCATCGTAGCAGAGGGAACAAGTAGCGAACACGAACTGTTTATTGGTGCAAAAAAGCTATCTTGGGATAGAGAGATTGATGGCGAAATTCTTATAAATGAGTCGCTTGAGGGAGAACTTCAAGTCGGCAAACGCTATCTTGCAAAAATAACTCAATTAGCAGGAGACAAACTACTTGCAACAGTCACCGCAACTGCATAAAAAAACTATAGAATTATTAAGAAAAAACAAAAATCTGCTTGCTTTTTCGGCCGGAGTTGATTCTAGTGCTCTATTTTTTATACTCAAAGAGAGTGATATTGATTTTGATATAGCGATAGTAAACTACAACACAAGAGAGCAAAGCAAGGAAGAGATAAGGTATGCACAAGAGCTTGCAAAAATGTATGACAAAAGACTTTTTATTCACTCTTGCAAGCTAGAAAAATCAAATTTTGAAAACAATGCTAGAATTGAGAGATATACTTTTTTTGAAAAAATCATAAAAGAGTATAGATATAACAATCTCATAACAGCTCATCAATTAAATGACAAGATGGAGTGGTTTTTGATGCAATTAAGCCGTGGTAGTGGACTGGTTGAACTTTTAGGAATGCAAGAGAGTGAACTTGACACAAACTATAACCGCATAAAGCCTCTTTTACACATAAGCAAACAAGAGTTGAAAGAGTATCTTATCCAAAAAGGCATAAAGTATTTTATTGATGAGAGTAATAATTCAGACAAATATTTTAGAAATAGAATTAGAAATAGTTATTCCGACTCTTTTATAGATAAATACGCACAAGGCATAAAGAAGAGTTTTCAATATCTGCAAAATGACAAAGAGTTGCTCTTGCCAAAAAATGAAAAAAGAATCGAAAATTTATTTATTCTTCAAAGAGAAAACGAAAATCTCAAAGATATTAGACAAATAGACAAAGCTGTGAAAAAACTGGGTATTTTGATGAGTGGAGCTCAAAGACAAGAGGTTGTTAGAACAAAAAACTGTGTGATTTCAGGTAAAATTGTTATTGTTTTTACTAAAAATTTTATATTTGTCTCACCATATAGTAAAAGCAATATGACAAAAAAATTTAAAGAATCTTGCAGGGTAGCTAAAATTCCACTAAAAATCAGGCCATATCTATATGAAAAATCTATTTGTGTTTCGGAATTAAACCATATACTTTAATTTTAAATGATGAGTAGATTAAATCCCCATTTGATTTCAAATCTATCGGAAAGTCGGCTTGGATGATATTTTGATAATGGTTCAAACCATCTAAAAATTTATAAAATTTTACCGGTGTTTTTAGAGATGATGTAACATTTAACTCATAAACTCTAAATTCATTTGTATGTTTGCTCTGTTTAACCTCTTTAAGAGTAACTTTTTTGAAAAATTGGTTTGAAAAATTGATAAACTCTTTTTGCGAAAATTTATGCCCAAAGGAGTCAAAAATCTTTCTATTTGCCAAAAGCAACTGTTTCGTCTCTTTGTCACGCTGATTTAAGACTTCTTGAACCCTTGTCTTATGAACCATGGCTTGATTATATTCTCCTCTTGCAGACCTATATGACTTAATATTTGGCAAGATAAGAACCGTAATCAACACTAGAGTTATCACAATAAAGACAAATAAAAATATCAATAATTTTATATAATTTATTTTTTCCAAGCTTCTATCTGTATTACTCACTAAAACCGTCCGTTGATGTTATTTTATTTGTGCTTACAAAATTATACCAGCCATTTTTAGTCAAATAAAACATCGTATTACTGCTGCTAAATATAGATTTTAAAGGAGCCGATAAGAGAAAATTGAAAGTGTCTTTTGTTGGAGTCTTGCCATATATAATCAATGAATCTTTTTTTATGATTACTCTATTTAGTGTTATCTTATCAGGAACCAAATCAAAGAGATTTTTCATACTGTCTTTTAAGAGAATATTTCTCGTATATATCTCTTCGCCAAGTGATTTTTCGCGCAATAGATACTCCATGTATGTATCTTTTTGTGTTATTTTTTGCTCCAATGCCACTCTTTCATTTATAATCATTTTTGCATCTTTTCTATAAAAATTTATCTTTAGCAGTAAAAATATACCAAATGAAAGCAAAAGCATGGAGACAAAAAATATAAAAATGATCCAAATTTTGGAGAATGCCGACAATAAAGGCTTTGGCCCCGGTTTTACAAAACTATAACTAACCATAAATCTCTTTCACGCTTAAATTACATATAATCTCACTAATGTCTATTTTATGCATCTGCAAATCTAGCAACAGGTCATTTTCTATACTTTCAACCATCTCTTGACTCATATCATAAGCATCAAATATTATCGCTTGTTCTACAAAATCACTTTCATAAATATCGTTTTTATAATACTCTTTTAAAGCCTTATTTAAAAACTTATATATCTCCAAATCTCTTCCGTAAAGTTCTATATCTTCGATACTTATATCTTCCATTTGAGAATCTGTCAAATCTTCTTGGCTTCTCTCGTCTTTGATATCAGAAAACTCTTCATCATCAAAAGAGCTATCCAAAACATCAAGTTGGCTCAAATCATCAAAATTCTCAAGCTCTTCTTCGTTTTCAGAATTATCTAATGATGATAAATTTTCAACCGTATCCTCTTCTTCCTCGCTTTCCCAGTCATCTACATCTATACTGCTAACCAAAATATCATCTTTGTTTATCTTATAAAAAGCTCCAAACAGTAGAGTATCTCCTTTGAAAATTCCTATCGTAACTGAACCTTCTTGATTTAGTATATACAAAGTTGGTTTGTTTTTAAGCTTATAATTGGACAACAAATCATATAAAACAACAAATGGGGAGTAGATGAGATCTATCCCCGTATTTGAATATATCTTTTGAACCCAACTTATATCAATAAAAGATACATAAACAGACCATGTTTTAAATTTTATCGTTTTTACACTTTTTGAATCAACGCTTGCTTTTTCAAATTCAATATCGCTTACACCCTTTATGGCTCCTTGTCCCATAGAATTTAGAAGAACTGTAGTATATACATAATTGTATTTATCCTGCAAGGAGATGATATAATCCTCCATCTCTTTTGGCAACTTTTCGTCATTGGATTTAATCTCAAATGTTTTATCAAATTTACTTTTTATGCTGCCATTTTTAACTACTCTTGAAAACAGCTTATACAAGCCTTCCTCTTCTGTAATTGATATAAAAAGATTTGTGAAATATTTTTGTATTTTATTTGAAAAACCCATATACCTTTTCTTTATCTGTTTTTATTTTTTATATTTTAGGCAACATTTGCTTAAGAGTACCTCTAATAACCCTTAATACTAAGCAAAAGCAGTTCCAAACTAAAATAATTCCTTATAAAGCTGTTGAAATTTATCATCTAGTTTTTTTGCATCTTTTACCAAGTCACTATTTGTCAGCTTTGTAGGAACAAGTTTTTTATATTCACCTAGCATTATCTGGCACATTAGCTTTATGCGAATTCTATCTGCATCACTATAATCTTTTTTGGAGCTGATTTTATCTATTCTACTAAAATAATCATTACCTGTTTTTATATAATTTACATACTCTGTGGCAATCTTACTTTGAGTCAATACTGTAAAAGCCATTTTGTTATAAGGATCTTTATCGTAAGATTTTTTTGCAAAATCATATGCTTTTTTATAGTTTCCCACAAGATAATAAAATCTTGCCTCAAAAGAGTCTTGATATGAGGTATTTGTCAAAAAATAAAAGCCACTAGAAAGCAAAAATAAGATACTTAAAGAAACGAGAACTACTTTAGATAGCATTTTTTTCCAACCTCTCTTTTATCAACTCTTTTGATTCTTGCATAGAAAGACCTTCCAAAAAGAAAGGTTCTCCAATGTAAAAATTGAGCGTACTAAATGGCTTGGGTATCACAAATCTATCCCAACTTTGAAACTGCCAATACTCTGTTGGCTTGCAGTTAAATGTAACTATGGGAATATTTTTCTTTTGTGAAATCATAACAATCCCATCCGCCACACTATGCCTAGGTCCTTTTGGACCGTCTGGAGTTATAGCCAAGTTTCTACCATTTTGAAGAGTTTTAAATGACTGTTTTAAGGCTTTTATACCACCCCTTGTAGAACTGCCTCTAATCGTACCGCCTCCAAAAAGAGATACGATTTTAGCGATCATCTCACCATCCCTGTGCTCGCTAACTATGGAATCGATATTTGAATTTGAGCAAAACAATATATAGCCCTTTAAAACAGACAAAAGATCACCATGCCAAAATGCTACGATAGTTGGCTCAGAAAGCTTTTTGGGCGATATTTTCGTATGAAACTTTTTTTTGCAAGTCATATATAAAATATTTGTTACAATATATATAACCCTAGGTGCAATATTTTGTAAAATTGCTCTTTTTAGCTCCTTAGCTGAGAACTTCGCCATAGAGTGACAATCGTTTTGGATTTGTAATTTTTACCTTTTTTATACTGCCTAACCACTCATCTTTTCCCTCTATCTGCACAAGAGCATTATTATCACTTCTACCGGCCAACATATCATTGTCTCTTTTTTCTTCAAAATATACTTCGTATACTCTATTCAAATGTTTTTTTGAAATCTCATCTAGTATATCTTGTTGCAAATCTTGGAGTCTTTGCAGCCTTTTTGAAGCCACTTTGGAATTCACTTGATTTACAAACTCGGCTGCCTTTGTCAATGGTCTCGGTGAATACTTAAAAGAAAATATCTGTTCAAAATTTACCTTTTTAATCACATCTAAAGTATCTTCAAAATCCTCATCACTCTCGCCGGGAAATCCAACTATAATATCAGTGCTGATTGAGGCATCCGGTACCATTTGTCTCAGCTTGAGAGCCCTATTTAAAAACCACTCTTTTGAGTAGCCTCTTTTCATCATCTCCAAAACTCTTGTCGAACCACTTTGCAAAGGCATATGCATAGATTTACAAATCTTAGGATTAGAAGCAAATATATCTAAAAATTTATCGTCCATGTGCAAGGGATGAGGTGAGGTAAAACGAATTCTCTTTACTTCATCTATTTGACTTATCATGTTCAATAAATCACTAAAATCCATCTTTTTATGATTTTTATCGCTAAATCTTCTGCCATAATTATTTACATTTTGACCAAGTAAAAATATCTCTTTTGCACCATTTTGTGCAGCTTTTTTAGCTTCCTTGACAATCAGTTCGGCAGGTATCGATATCTCTTCGCCTCTTGTATTTGGCACTATGCAATAGGTGCATTTTTTATCACATCCTATTGAGATATTGACAAAAGCTTTATACTTGGAATTTCTAAAATCTCCAAAGGCAAAACTACTCTCGTCATAGTCAATATCTACGCTAACATATTTTTCACTTTTGATAGCTTGCGAAATCTTAGAGACATTTCTTGCGCCTAATACGAAGTTAACTTCAGGAGCTCTTTTAAATATCTCTTCGCCTAGATGACTGGCTGTACAGCCACATATACCTATCTTTGCACCCGCTTTTTTCTTTTTATTAAACACTCCGATTTCAGAAAAAAGTTTACTTACGGGCTTCTCTCTGACACTACATGTATTTATAAGTATAAGATCCGCTTGAGTAGCATCATCGATCAATCGATAACCCTCTTTATTTTGCAATTCAGCTACGATATGCTCACTATCTCGAACATTCATAGCACACCCTAAAGTCTCTATGTATAGTTTTTTAGACAAATCTGATCCTAGAGTATATGAATTTCATACATGTAATCATCATCTCCCAAGCCGTACTTGACTTCTCTAAGATATACACTTAAACCTTTCTCTTCAAAATATTCAACCAAAGCAACCAAATCTTTATGTGAATTATCTTTATCAAAATAAAATAACTTTTGACCCTCTTTCTTCATAATTTCTTCAATTTTTTCTAGTTTTATCATTTTTGGTTTTGCACCAAGCTCTTTTCTTGCTAATTTCAATTCCATCTGTTTACCTTCTTTATTACACAAAATTATGCCTTTTATATTGGGCATAGAGAACATAATATTATATCTTTATTTGTATAAATTAGTTATTAACCAACAATACGGCGTTTGTCCCACTTGAATAAAGAGAGCTTTTTAGATATAATTTTAATCTTCAGACACTCGCAATAATTTAAAACTCCAAAATTTGATGTTCTTATGTTGCGAAAAATATAGAGGCAGGACAATATGCCAAAAAAGAGGTAAAAATTGAGTAAAATATTAGATATTATCGAATCCATCGCGAATGAAAAAGGTTTGGGTATAGAAGAGGTAAAAGAGACTGTAACTATTGCCCTTGTAAATACTGCAAAAAAAGTATATGGGAGAGAGTATGAGTATGGAGCAGAGATAAATCCCGAAACAAAAACACTAAAATTATATCAAAAAGTTATAGTTTTAAAAGATGATGATGAAAACTTGAGTGAAGAAAATGAAAATTATATCTCATTAAGTCAGGCAAAAGAGGTTGATGGAGACATAGAAATTGGCGATGAATTAACATATGAATTGCCACTTGATAATCTAGGTAGAACAGCTGCCTCAACTCTTCAAAGGGAGTTGGAATTTCACATTCAAAGGCTACTTGAGTCAAAGATATTTGATAGATACAAAAATATGATAGGTCGTAGAGTTTTTGGCTCAGTTGTAAGAGTTGACCATGAAGAAAATACCTACATAGAAGTAAATGAGGTTAGAGCTATACTTCCTAGAAGAAGCAGGATCAAAGGCGAAAAATTTAAAGTTGGAGATGTAGTCAAAAGTGTGATAAGAAAAGTATATATAGACAAAACTCAAGGCATCGTAGTAGAACTCTCAAGAACAAGTCCAAAGTTTCTCGAAGCACTTCTTGCACTCGAAGTACCTGAGATTAAAGATGAAATGATAGAGATAAACGCGTCAGCAAGGATTCCCGGGGAGAGAGCAAAAATCGCTTTGACCTCGCTACATCCAAATGTTGATGCAGTCGGAGCAACAGTCGGAACAAAAGGCATAAGAATAAATGCCGTAAGCAAAGAGCTTCACGGCGAAAATATAGACTGTATAGAGTATTCGAGTATACCTGAAATCTTCATATCAAGAGCACTTAGTCCAGCCATTATTTCAAATGTAAAAATTGTCGGTGAAAATAGAGCCGTAGTAACACTTTTATCTGATCAAAAATCAAAAGCGATAGGAAAAAGCGGTATCAACATAAGACTAACCTCCATGCTTACAGGCTACGAGATAGAACTTGTAGAACTTGAGGGCACAAATGGTTCGGGCACAGAAGAGACAAAAGATCCAAATGCATTGAAAAATCTATTTGGAAGCTGAAAAATAAGCTCTACATGTAGAGCTTATTGAGTCTTCTTCTCTATATATACAGCACCTTCGTGGACTTTTTCCTTTGTCCAGTTTGCTCCCGTTCTTGTATCTTGTTTTACTCCATTCCAAGTGGCACATCCACTAAATAAAACTATCATAAAAGTCAAAATTATATATTTCATACTATCTCCTGTCAAGCTTCGAAAATTATATGAGCAGTCTACTATTTTTTTGTAAACGGATTTAATTTCAAAAGAACTAAATCCGCTACTATATTGCCCAAAAGTGTCAAGAAAGCAGAAATTATCAAAATCCCCATAATGACTGGATAATCTCTGCTTAATGCACTTTGATAAAAAAGTAAGCCCATACCGTTTATAGAAAAGATGGTCTCCAAAATGACACTTCCGCCTATAAGCCCCGGCAAGGAGAGTCCTAAAATTGTAACAACTGGTGGTGATAGATTTGGAAGTAAATACCTCCAAAAAAGCTCTTTTTTTCCAACCCCTCTAGCTTTTGCAAAAAATATATAATCGCTCTTGAGTATATTTAAACTTAAGCTTCTAACATACATAACCAAACTTCCGATTCCACCAAATACCATGACAAATATAGGTAAAACAAGATGCCAAGCCTCATCCAAAACATATCTGAAGCCTTCTAGTTTCATAGGTGAGTGAAGGCCGGATATAGGGAAAATTTTCCACTTTACAGCAAAAAGTATTACCAATATTAAAGCGAGATAAAAGGAGGGCATCGCATAACTAACAAGTGAGAAATTTTTCGTCATTTTATCATAAGCACTATTTTGTTTGAAGGCTGATTTTATACCAAAATATATAGAAATAAAAAAGACAAATATCATGCTCGTTATATTTATAATCAGTGTTATAGGTAAACGAGACAGTATTTCATCTTTAACCAACTTACCGCTCGCAAAAGATATACCAAAATCAAGATGAAGAAGTGCATTTAGCCAAGAGACAAATTGCATAAAAAGAGACTTATCTAAGCCATAAACCTTTTTCAGCTGCTCTAACGATTCCGGTGTTATATTTGGATTTAATTCACCACTTGCGAAGAAAGAATTTGGAGCCAAATGTATGGCTCCAAAAGATATTATTGATATGATAAAAAGCATAAACACCACATAAAAAATTTTTCGTAGTGCTATTTTTATCATTTTATTTCTGTTTGTCCCAATTTAAAACAGTATGACCCTCTTCATCTGTCTCATCCATACCCATACCCATTATATTGTAACCAGCATCAACATAATGTACTTCACCCGTAACACCGCTAGAGAGGTCACTTAGCAGATACATTCCGCTATTGCCAACCTCACTTGTTGTTACATTCTTTCTAAGTGGAGAATTAAACTCGTTCCATTTTAAAATCATCCTAAAATCACCAATTCCACTAGCTGCTAGAGTCTTGATAGGTCCTGCACTAATAGCATTTACCCTTACGCCTTTTTGTCTTGCACAATCAACCGCTAGATACCTCACACTTGATTCTAAAGCAGCTTTTGCAACACCCATAACATTATAATGAGGTATATATTTTGGTCCTCCTAGATATGTAAGAGTCAATACGGAACCACCCTCGCTCATAACAGGCATAACTGCTCTAGTTAAAGCGACCAAAGAGTAAACTGAAGTCTGCATAGCTATGTCAAAAGCTCCTCTTGAAGTCTCCAAAAAAGGTTTAGAAAGCGCTTCTCTTGGTGCAAAAGCAACAGAGTGGACTACAAAATCGATCTCTCCAAAATCCTTCTTTAAGACCTCTGTAAGTGCCTCTAAATGATCATCATTGTTTACATCTAGCTCATAGACTTTGTCGCTACCTAATTCACTAGCTATTGGATCAACTCTTTTTTTAAGCTGATCATTTAGATATGTAAATGCCAACTCGGCACCTTGATCTCTACAAGCTTTTGCTATGCCATAAGCTATAGATTTGTTATTTGCAATTCCAACAATTAGACCTTTTTTACCCTTCATAATCATATTTTCTCCCTTATATATTATCTGATATTTCTATCATTTTTGAAAAATTTTCTACACTCCAACTTGCAGTGCCTACCAAGATACCACCGCAATTTTCAATACTGAGTATATCTTTTGTTGTCTCAACCTTTACGCTTCCGCCATAAAGAAGAGGAGATTTTATCCTCATCCTCAATCTATCTAACACTTCTTTGATATCTTCAAGACTAGCACTCAATCCCGTACCTATCGCCCAAACCGGCTCATAAGCAACAACCAACTCATCATAATCTATGTCGATGCCGTCAAACTGCTCCCAAATATAAGACATAACAGCTTCTATCCCCTGCTCTCTTATCTCTTTTGGTTCACCTACGCAATATATAATCTCAGACTCTTTGCCTTTTGCAAAATCATATTTTTTGCAAATACTCTCTTGAGTTTCACCAAAAATGTGCCTTCTCTCCGAATGTCCTATCAACACACTTTCGACTTCGAACTCTTCTAGCTGATCAAACCCGATTTCCCCCGTAAACGATCCGTTTTGAGCAGGATAAAAATTTTGTGCGCCGATTCTTATATTTGGTGTCAATTCAAAATGTCCAAGTGCCGTAAAGGGCGGATACACCCTCACCTCACTAAAATAGTTTTGCGAATTTATAAAATTAACAAACTCTTTTGTGCTCTGCCTATTGTGATTTGTTTTAAAATTAGATGCAATTATCAATCTTCATCCTTATTGTATAGTGGTTTCACTCCCGGGAGCTCTTTCCCCTCTATAAGCTCCAAACTAGCTCCTCCTCCTGTGGATATAAATGCCATATCATCGGCATCTCCACTTCTTGCAACAACATCTGCCGTATCTCCGCCACCAACTACTGTTGTAGCATGAGCTTCGGCTATGGTGTGAGATATCTGAACACTTCCTCTTGAAAATTTAGGTATCTCAAATACCCCCATAGGACCATTCCAGAGTATGGTTTGAGCATCATTCAAGGCCTCTTTAAAAAGTCTTGTTGTAGCAGGCCCTATATCCAACCCCATCCATCCTTTTGGAATCTCTTGGGATGTTACAAATTTCATAGTAGATTCCTGTGAACATGTTTGCGCTGCAACAACATCCACCGGCAGGTAAAATTTTACCCCAAGCTCTCTTGCTCTTTCCATAACTAAAGTTGCTTCATCAATCAACTCCTCTTCGACCAAAGAGTTGCCTATCTCAATACCTTGAGCCTTTAAAAAAGTAAATGCCATACCACCGCCGATAAGCAACTTATCAACACGAGGCAAAAGATTTTTAAGAGCTTGAAGTTTTCCACTGACTTTGCTACCGCCAACAACCGCAGTAAAGGGACGAGATGGATTTTTCAGTAGTTGTTTTGAAAAATTTATCTCTTTTTGAAGTAAAAATCCAGCCGCACTATGGTCTTCATCAAAAAATTTAGTGATAGCCTCAACAGAAGCATGAGCTCTGTGACAAACTCCAAAAGCATCATTGATATAAAAATCTGCCAAATCTGCTAGTTTTTTTGCAAATACTTCATCATTTTTAGTTTCACCTTTATCAAATCTGAGATTCTCTAGCAACAAAACTTCACCACTCTGCAAATTATCAACTTTTTCCAAAGTATCAGGGCCTACAATATCACTTGAAATCTCAACACTCGGAACCAATAATCTAGAGAGTCTTTTTTGAACAGGGTCTAAAGATAGTTTTGGGTCAACAACACCACCTGGCCTTCCTAAGTGACTAGCAAGTATGACCTCACAGTTATGATCCAAGCAGTATTTTATCGTGGGAACTGCGGATTTTATCCTTCTGTCATCTGTGATATTTAAAAAATCATCTAGAGGAACATTAAAATCGCATCTTACAAGAACCCTTTTACCTTCTATGTCCATATCGCGGACTGATCTTACCATCTTCTTTTCCTTATTTACTTACATGTAGAGCCATATCTATCAGTCTTGAAGAGTAGCCCCACTCGTTGTCATACCAAGACATCACTTTTACCATATTGCCACATATCACCTGAGTCAAATCAGCTGCAACAAATGAACTATATGGTGAGCCTTGAAAGTCTTGAGAAACTCTCTTGTCCACATCAAAACCCAAAAGTCCTTTTAATTCACCCTCTGATTTACTTTTAAAAAGTTCGTTTATCTCTTCTATACTTGTATCTTTTTTTACCAAAACATTCAAATCAACCATAGAGACATTTGGAGTAGGCACCCTCACACTTTGACCATGGAGTCTGCCTTGAAGTTGTGGCAAAACCAAACCTATAGCTTTTGCTGCCCCTGTTGTAGTAGGTATAATATTTACAGCAGCAGCCCTAGCTCGTCTTGGGTCTCTACCTTTTGAATCTATAAGGCTTTGTCCGTTTGTATATGAGTGAACTGTTGTCATCAAACCTTTATCTATACCAAATGCATCATCTAAAATCTTTGCTATCGGGCCTAAACAATTTGTAGTACAACTTGCATTTGAGATTATGGTCTGTCCTGCGTATGCGTCTTCATTTACACCAATCACAAAAGTGGGTGTATCATCCTTTGCAGGGGCTGACATTATCACTTTTTTTACACCATTATCTATAAAAACCTGCGCTTTTTCTTTTGTCAAAAATGCACCTGTGCACTCAAGAACAACATCTACGCCATAATCAGCAAAATTCAACTCTTGTGGATCTCTTGTTGAAAACATCTTAACCTTTGAGTTAGCCATCTGCATATAGTCATCTTCGAGAATTTCGACGTCACCATCAAATACACCATGAACACTGTCATACTTAAAAAGTTGCTTAGTCATATCTCTCGAAGCAGTATCATTTACACAGACCAACTCAACATCGTCTCTTGAGCTAATTATCCTAGCGACACAACGACCTATTCTTCCAAATCCATTAATAGCTATCTTTAAAGCCATATTTCGTTCCTTTATACACATTTAATTCAAATATTTTATCCAAAATATAATATAAAATAGTTTAATCAACTCTACATGAACCCTCATCTCATTTTGATTGAGAGCATAAAAAATGAAATTGTTAAGGCGATAAATCCAAATAGTATCAACATCAAAGACTCGCTCAACACACCGCTTACGCCACTTCCTTTTAGAAATATTGATCTGGCTACACTCGTATAATAACATTTGAGATATATAGTATTATATCTCAAAGAGTTTGTTGTTGATATATCGGTGGCTACACAAAGCAGTAAAATTTACTAGCTTGAGAATTAGTCAGATAGT
>JALUBH010000021.1 GCA_027050775.1 Campylobacteraceae bacterium
TATACCTCATAATCAATTGAAATATTTTTGAAGTTAAGATAATATTTATTGTCATTTAATATCTGTTCTATATCACTATATTGTTCTAAATTTTCCTTTAATATAGCATATTTTTTGGCATGTTTTTTAGATTGAATTCTTTTTATTATATCAGCTATTACAATCCATAATAAAACACAACCAACTAAAAATAATTCCACATATAACCCTTATATGTAAATCTCACAAATTGTATTTATAAAATTCCAAAAACATCATCCATAATTCTAAAAAATGTAACTTCATGAGATTTATTTATGTTATCTATCCTGGCTTGCAAATTATCTTTGTATCTTTGGATATCCATTTCCATAAAGTCATATTCACTAATTTTTAATTTTTTTTTAGTTGCAACTTCTACAAAAACAGGTTCGCCACCTCTAACCTTATATTTTGCATCTATTTCTTTTATTTGTTGAATTAACAATGGAGTAAAATTCTCCCCATCTAAAGTAAAATGTTCTGGCAATAATTGAAATGCTTTGTTATTATGATTAAAATTAAGATATAAACTCCATGGTTTAATAGGCTTTTTGTTGTCTTTATAATAGCTTATAACATATCCTAAAATTCTAAATACGGAATTTTCATGCATTGCGTACATAAGCCCATTTCCATCATGAAAAATATATAGACTCCAGCGAAATCCAAAAAGTCTGCTAATTATTCCCATATTCCTCTCTCCCTACATTATCGTTCTGACTACTTTGCCTATTACTTTGAAGATGCTTTGGTCTTCTAGGTCTATGGTGTAGCTTTCGTAGTCTTTGTTTGTTGAGATGATTCTTAGTTTACCCTCGCTGTTTATTTGTAGGAGTTTTACCATCAGGATATTTCTAAAGTTTAGGACATACAATCCCTCGCCCTGATATGTGCCGTGCTCGTTAAATATCACCCAGCTATCTGGAAAAAGTACAGGAACCATCGAAAAGCCCTCTACATGTAGAGCTTTTAAGTTACCATTTGTAACTTTTAGGGTATCTGCATCTATGATGAGCTCGCCCTCTGTCTCAAAAGAGTCTATGCACTCAAGGTTAGCACCGCTACCGCAAGATGCCTCGATTTTGAGCTTAGGAATTGAGATAGTATTTGACTTTTTACTCTCTTTAATTAATTTTTTGTACTTATTAATTTGTTTTTCTGGAATATTATTTCTATTTTTCCATACATCTAGTGTATTTGGTGATACATCTAAAAAATTAGCAAGTTCTTTATAGGTGTTTAATCCAGCGGTATCTCTCCACTTTTTTAAAATAATATTTACATTTTCCATTCAAAATCCTTTCAAAACCTTGACAAAACATACTCACTTATACTATAATTCCATATGTACTTATACATTATATCGTAATTTGCTAAATTTTATTAAGCAAAAATCGTTAAAATTGAGTAAATAATCTAAAAAGGGAGTGAAAATGGAAGCATATAAGGCGGATTCTAAGTTAACTATTATGGTAAGTGTGAGCACTACTAAGTGCTCAGCAGATGATATAGTCGCTACTGTCGAAGAGATTTCTTCAACTCTTCAACCTCTTTGCGATAAATATCAGATTGAGCTTGATCCCATGATGACAATGAAGGGATTTTCTCTAAAAAAGCAAGGATAACAGCGATGTTGTCTTTGTTTTTCATTGATTGAGCCAATGCAGCTATAACTTTAGTGTCCATTTTAAAGTCCTTTGTGTGAATTTTAGTCGATTCCATTATAACACAAAGGATTTTAAAATGTATAACTCGAAAGGATATCTCTTGAAAGAACTAATAACACCAAATAGAAGACTTGAGGCTATAAGAGCTTTGGTTAAAAAAGATAAAAAAACTTTTGTCAAAGAGATTGGTGTCAAATATTTCACTTATAATGAGGTAATCCAAGAGAGAAAACCAGTCCCTGCTGAGTGGATAAACTTCCTATATACCAAATACAATGTGCATCCAAATTGGATAATCCTTGGAAAAGGCGATATATTTTGCTAAAATGTAAACGAACTAAGACTCTTGTGTTAGGAGATAATATGAGAGGCGAAGGATATTTCGTAAGGGGAGGCACTATACATGTAGATGGTATGGTTGATGGAAAGAGATACAGAAGGTCCACGGGATTAACTGTTTGTGCAAAAAACATCTCTTATGTCAAAAAATATCATCAAAAAATACTAAACGATATCGTCAAAAGTAGTGAAAAAAAGACTTTTGTAGAATTTGGGCTTGATGTTATACGAGTGGGCTCAGGCAGTAGAAGCAGAGTCTATCAAAGAGAGCTTGAGGGCAAATTCAAAAAAGAGATAGTTCCCTACTTTAGAAGATATGATTTTAGTGAGATAAAACCACTTACTATAGATAGGTGGATAAATGTTCTTTACAATAAATACAGCAATAATACCGTCAGAAAATACGCAAATCTACTACATAACATAATGCAAAAAGCAGTAGCAAATGATTTGTGTGACAAAGATCCTTTTTTAGGCATCAATAGATTGAAAAGAACTCCAAAACAGTTAAGAGCCATATATAGTGAAGATGAGATATATAAGATCATCTCAAATGCTCAGGGCTGGTTTAAGGTTTTTGCAACAGTAGCGTTTGGCACTGCTGCAAGAACTGGGGAGTTGTTGGCTCTAAAAAAGAGCGACCTTGATTTTGATAATAGAGTTATCAAAATAAGCAAGAGCTTTTCAAACAGACGACTAAAAGAGACAAAGACAGGCGTTGTAAGATATGTGGATATGCTAGATATTGTATATGATTCTTTGTACAATTTTTGTTTAGATAGAAAAAATGAAGATTTTATCTTTGTAAATAAAGATGGAGAACCATATCATGAAAGCAAAAATATCATCAAATATCATTTTAAGCCTTTGTTGGAAAAATTAAATATCGAGTATAAAACTCTTTATGCTTCTAGGCATAGTTTTATAAGCTTGATGTTAAACAAAGGTATGGATTTGATGTGGGTTCAAAATATGGCAGGTCACTCTTCAAGTAGTACAACTTTGAGACATTATGCCGTCTTCCAAAATGGTGATTTTAAGCGTCTAAAAAAGGCAAATAACATCCTAAAAACACCCGATTTTACGGCACATGCTACGGCACACGGAGGAATCTAGTAAATGAATACCCCACAAATTGGGACTCCAAAGCCCCTGACCAAGAAACTTGCGGTACCAGCGGTCGGGCGTTCGAATCGCTCTGGGCGCGCCAGTTGGGGGTGGTGTTGGTTTTCTTTCTTTAGCCCTTTATTTTGGGGGTTTTTACTACTTTCTTGTTTGCTTAATTTAAAAATTTACTTGAGTCTTAGTTCATTAAAAAATGTCATTTTACGGCACATATTGACTCAGTGTGCCGTAGATTTTAGAAGTTTATCATGATTGAACATAGAGTCGTTAAACAGTTTCGTTGCTCTATGTGTAACAAGTGGTTTAATGAAAAAGATGATACTCTTTTTTTAACTCACTATCGTCATGACTCTGCTCCTCAAAATTTAGCTGTGTTTTGTTCAGAAAAATGCAAAAAACTATTTAATCAAAAAATATTTACTACTGTCAATAATCTTCCAAAGGATAAAGCATGCTAAGTGTTGTATTTAAAAATCCTGATTTGGCGGCTAAGAAGTTGGGGTGCACTCGTGCTTCTATATACTCTTGGCTCAATGGACATACTCCGACACTTGCATCTATGATGAAGGTGTATGAGATTTATGAGTTTCATATGACCCTAGCGTACATGTATGACTTTTTTACTCTTATACAACATCTTTTGAGGATGGATAGTCTTGAAGATATGCTGTATCGTATAAAGATATCTGCATTAGATAGTAGCGATAAAGAGTTTTTAGGCGAATACTTTAAAAATAAATTTTGGAAAAATCATGAGTCAGAATAGAAAAGAATTGCCTGATCTATTTGGTATGGCTAAAAATGTGGATATCAAAGAGTATATAGAGAGTTTTTATCCTGTTGAGTTTGATGCTCATAATTTTGCTGAGTGTCCGTTTTGCGGATCCAATAAAACTAAAGCATTTTCTCTCTCACCACAAAAGAAGATAGTAAAGTGTTTTTCTTGTATGCCTAAAGCTTTGGGGCTTGTGGATTTTGTCATGCAGATGGAGCAGTGTACAAATCACCAAGCATCTAAAAAGATATGTATAGATATGGGGTTGTGGAGTGATGATAAAACTCTAAGCAAAGATGAGCAGATAAAAAGAGCTAAAGAGTTTGCTAAAAAAAGAGAAGAGTTAAAAAAACAAAGAGATATAAAAAGAGCAAAAGAGGAAAAAGAGAATCAAAAAAGGGCAGTTGCTACTCAAAAGAGGATGAGTATAGACGCTCCAAAATTTTCTGATGCTTTTAAGTTTAATATTCCACTTAAAGAGAAGATAAAAGAGAGTATCCGATGGAGTGATCATCTTGATGCTTGGAGTTATGAGTATCTTGGATATGATGAATTTCAAGAGAGTTTTGTCATCATCAATAGAGATGATAACAATATCTACAATATAAAACATCAAAAGAAATGGGAATGGGATAGTGTCGGCAAAAAGTATATAGTCGGTCAAAGGAGCAGCGGTAAGTGGATAAGCCAGCCTAGTTCCAAGATATATCCATTTCCTTACGAATACTTTAAAAATAATCAAGATGAGAGAGTTGTTATCTCTTTTGGGGAAAAAGATAGCTTGAATCTTATAAGTTACAACATAAATACTCTCACGCTTGGAGGCATCACCAACTCATTTGAACCTTTTGCAGATATGTTAAAAGATAAGATAGTCTATATCTGGGCTGATAATCAACTCATAGAGTATATAGCAGCGATGGCAAGATATAAAGAGCTTGAGAGCGTGGCAAAAGATATATATCTTGTTTCATTTTTTCATATAGATAAGACTCTGCCTAATAAATATGATATATCTGATTTTATCATGGACAATAAATTTAATGATAGTGAAGAGATTTTTGAAAAGATTGGGTATAGCTGTTTTAAATTGACAAACTCTTTTATCGAAGATGTGGCTGATTTCTTTCATGAAGACAGTAAGCTTTTGAAAAGATTGGATGCTTTTAGGGTAAGTGCTAAGAGTAAAAGATTTAGAG
Source organism: Campylobacteraceae bacterium (assembly GCA_027050775.1). Taxonomy (GTDB): domain Bacteria; phylum Campylobacterota; class Campylobacteria; order Campylobacterales; family Sulfurospirillaceae; genus JAADIZ01. The sequence goes on from JALUBH010000021.1 coordinate 5,127, forward strand.
ATATTGAGGGAGATATCCTCAAAGTTGCGAAGCCGATAAAAAGTGAGATGGATGAAGAGATAGATGCTACTGAAAACTTTTTGAAAATCGTCAAGCAAGATAAAACGAAAGATGATTTTAAAGATTTTGTGGGTTCACTCTTTCGTGAAAAATCAGATGAATATCTTAGAAAATTAGGCTTAGCACTTGATTATAAAGCTAGACTCTTCAACCAGTTTCGTAAACACTCTGAATCAGATGCACAAGAGGGATTTTTCAGAGATGCTAAAGCAAGCGGTCATGAAATAGTAAATTATAGAGAAAATATGTATATATGGACGGGTAGCCACTATGAAAAGATAGATGATAAAGAAATTAAAAGTTTTATTAGACGAAAATGGATGGTAGCTGCTAGAGTAAATAAAAGACAGAGGACACCTGACTTTATGAAAAAAGTAGCAGAGGGTGCATTTTGGCTAGCTGTTCCACTTGAGAGATTTAAGCAGGAACAAAACTATCGTATCATCAATTTTGATAACGGAACGGCATATCTTTATAACAGTGGAAAGTTTGTCTTTAGAAATTCTCACTTAAAAGCAGATGCCATGACTTCAATGTTGGACATTTCTTATAATAAAGATGCAAAAGCTAAGAAGTGGCAGCACTTTTTGGATGAAGTTTTGCCGGATGTTACTGAACAAAATGCACTGATGGAGTTTATAGGATACTGTTTTTTAAATACTCACTCTTTTCAAAAGTTTTTATTTCTTCTTGGAAGTGGAGCAAATGGAAAAAGTATCGTGCTTAATGTTATCAAAAAGTTTTTTGGTTCCGATATGACTAGCAATGTTGATCTCCAACAGCTATTTAGTCATGAGATGATAGGCATAGAGGGTAAATACATAAATATAGGAAGTGAGATCAATCCAAAAGGGCTGGATAAAGGTCAGATAGAAAATCTTAAAAAGCTAACAGCAGGAGAGAGCACTCAGCTAAATCCAAAAAATATGGCTCCATATGACATAAGCGGAGGAGATATACCAAAATTTATATTTTCAGGTAACAACAAACCTCAAGGAAATCTTGATGGCGGTCTTTTTAGAAGAATGTTGCTTCTTAACTTTGATAAAACTATCTCAAAAGAGCAGAGAATCCAATCTCTTGAGACTAGATTTGAAGATGAGATGAGTGGAATCTTCAATATGGCGATGGATGGTCTTAAAAGACTTCTAGGTAATGGTGACTTTAGCAATAGTGAAAATATGAAGAGAAATCTACAAGAATATAAAGAGGATGCAAATCCAATCCTAGCGTATTTCAATGAAAATCTAAATATAGATAAGACATGTATGATAGCCAAAAAGTTTTTATATGCTCACTATAAAGCGTGGGCAGAAGAGAGAGGACATCATGCTGCTAGCGAGAGGACTTTTTACTCAAAACTCAGAGATATAAATAAAAGTATCCAAGATGGAAGGACAAATTATAGTGCCTTGCATTTTGACATCATCGGTAAAAACCCAAGATTTATGAAAAATATAGCTATCAATACTCACAATATAGAAGAGTTCAAAGTGGATAAAAGAGATATTAAAACAAAAGATATAAATATCTCTCAAGGTTTGAAATTGCCTATAAGTGTAGAAGGAAATATGGCATGAATGTAGTTTCAGCTGATATTAAGCTAAAAAATAGTGAAAAAGTGAGCTCTAAAAACCTTAGAACTAGCTTAAAAATAGCACTTTGTAAGCAAGGATTAAGAAATGACACCCTTTTTACCACATAGTTTACCAGGTTTTTACCACTTTTTTACCACTTTTGGAGCCGATACTATCGAGCTTTTACCACTTTTACCAGGAAAAAACTACATATTGCTGTGCTTATTTACTTTTTTTATTTTTTATTTTTTTTTAGAAAATTTCATAGGGAAAATAAGTGGTAAAAGTGGTAAAAATAAAAAATCTTATGCCTTAACTACTAATAGAAGGGTATTTAAAATATATATCAAAAGCCCTGTATTTGGTAGTTTAAAGCAAAATAATAAAAAAAGAAAGATAATAAAAAC
>JALUBH010000022.1 GCA_027050775.1 Campylobacteraceae bacterium
ATAGGGGATGGAAAACCAGGCACGGTCGCTAAGAAAATGAGAGAGATGTATATAGACTCCGCTCTAAAAATCGCAGGGCTAAGATAAACTATTTTGGTAAGGTGGCACGATTTAGCGCCAAGAGTATCTCCTCTTCGGTGTGCCACTCTTTACCGTCTACCGACTTTTCATTTTTGCCGGTGAGTCCATCTATGCAGCCAAGACCAAGGATATGCTCCATATACTCTTCGACCTCTTCTATACTAGGGAGAAGCTTTTTTCTTGTGAAAAACTGCATATAAGCGATAAATCCATAAGCACCCCAGTTTGAAACAGAAGCGATTATCGGATAATCAGACTCAACCACGCAAGGCTCTACATGTAGAGCCTCTTTTATGAACTCTTTGAAGTTGCCCATGCCTATCTCGTTTCCCCCATCACCTATGGCAATCGTAGGTGCTTTCTTCTTTGCTTGCATAAAAAGCTCATCTAAAGGTGCAGTATGCTCACTGATGTCTATGCCTTTTGAGTTGAGGTATCTTCCCTCGCCATCTCTTCCCAATCTCTCTATGGAGATATGGCATATAGGGTTATAATCTTTTAAAATCTTCTTATTGTCTTTTTTGCTAGTACCGCTAAGAGGCATATATAAAGGAGTTATATCTTTAAAATACTCTAAACAGTATTTATCGCTTACGATTACAGGTTTGTAGCCTAATTTTTCAAGCGCCAAAGCCAAGAAGTAAGTGCCTACGGGTCCATCTGTTTCGGCATGACCTTGGACATAAAAACCTGTATACAAGAAAACTGTTCCACTGTCTAATTCTAGGAAATTTTCCACCGCTTTTCTACAAAACTGAGTTTTTGGGTACTCTTTTTGTATCAAGTCCATACCCCTCGTGGAGTAACTAAGTATGATTTTATCTACTGTTTTATTGTTTTTCATGGTGAATTATTCTATAATTAAAAAGCTTAAAAACAACTACAAATAAGGAAGTAATGCTATGCAAGCAAAAGAGTTGAGAAAAAAGATAGCAAATGGTGAGTTTGTAAAACCGACTGCTGGGTATTGCGAGGGATTTGTGCAAGCAAATATGTTTGTGATTCCACAAGAGCATGCTAAAAGTTTCGAAGAGTTTGCAAAGTTAAACTCAAAAGCTATGCCTCTTCTTGAAGTTGTTAAAGGTGGATACCATACAAAAGTTTTGGCCGATAGTGCAAATCTTTTAAATGAACTTCCACTATACAATATCATAGAAAATGGAAAGGTGACAAAACAAGTCACAAGCATAGAAGAGTATTATGATAAAGATTTGGTCTTTTTTCTCATAGGTTGCAGTTTTACTTTTGAGGCATCACTCTTAAAAGCAGGCATAAACCTAAGACATGTTGAACAAAATGTCAATGTCTCCATGTACAGCACAAATATCAAGCTCAATCCTGTAGATATATGGAAAGGAGACATGGTGGTCTCCATGCGCCCAATCGCAAAAGAGAGAGTTGCAGATGCATGCGTAGTCACAAGTCACTATCCAAATATGCATGGAACTCCTATACAAGTAGGCTACCCGGAAATGATAGGCATAAAAGACATAAACAATCCTGAGTATGGTGATGCAGTCGAGATAAAACAAGACGAAATCCCGCTCTTTTGGCCATGTGGTGTAACTCCCCAAAATGCTCTATTGGATGTAAAACTACCTTTTGCAATCACGCATGCCCCGGGGCATATGTTTGTCTCAGATAGAAAAGACGAAGAGTATTATCAGTAGATTGATGGTAAAAATGTAGTCAAAAATGGTACAAAAGTGATCAAAAATAGGTCCAAAAGCATGATGAGTAAAAAAGGTAAGATTGCTTTTGATATTTCTACGATTTTACTATCAGATATGGAGCCTGCGACCATCAGGCATATACCAAGCGGTGGCGTCAACATGCCGATGGCTAAGTTTGTCACTATCATCACGCCGTAAGTCATAGGGTCAATGCCAAGTGTGTTTAACAAAGGCGTAACGACCGGCACAAAGAGTATCAAGGATGCTGTGGTTTCCACAAAGGTGCCCATCACAAGTAAAAACAGATTGATAGCTAGTAGTATGATGTATTTATTGTGACCAAGCAACAAGAAAGTATTTGTAAGTAGTTGCTGTATGTTGTTCATGGATAAAAACCAAGAAAAAACGGTCGCTATCGAGATGATTATCAAGATGATGGAGCTTGTATTTATCGCATAAATCGTAGCTTTATAGAGTTTTTTAAAGTCAAGCTCCCTATATACTAGCCCACTTACAACAAGAGCATATATGACTGCAACAGCAGCAGATTCGGTAGCTGTAAAAAGCCCTCCAAGGATACCACCGACAACTATAAAAGGTATACCAAGAGCCAAGAAAGCATCTTTAAATGCTCTTTTAAACTTTGCAAAATCAAAATTTCTACTTTCATTGTCTATCTCAAAATTTCTGGTTTTAAACACTACAAGTCCTATAAGAGATAGACCGATGATAGTGCCGGGGATTACTCCTGCTAAAAAGAGTTTTCCAACAGAGATATTGGCTATAAAAGCGAAGATAATCATAGGAATACTAGGCGGGATGATAACTCCGATAGAACCACCTGTAGCGATGATAGAAGCTGCAAAGTTTTTGTCATATCCCTTTTTCTTCATGGATGGTATCAAAACAGAGCCGACAGCCGCAGTATCGGCAGCAGCAGAGCCTGAAACTCCGGCAAAAAGCATGCTAGAGAGTATAGAAGTGATAGCAAGACCACCTTTAAAATGCCCAACCAATGACTCGGAGAGATCTACAAGTCTTTTTGACATACCGCCTTGGTCCATCAAACTGCCAGCTAACATAAATAGTGGAACGGCCAAGAGAACATACGAATTTACACCGTCAAACATCTTTTGAGGTATCATAAAAAGCGGTAGTTTTGAAGCAACAAAAGCTATGGCAGTCGATATACCTATAGATAAAAATATAGGTATAGACAAAAGTATGAGTACTAAAAGAAGCAAAAGCAGAAGTATCATCTATTTTTTACCACCATTTTTAAAATATCATCTGTGCAGTAGAGTATCCATATCAAAGCAGAGATAGGCAAGGCCGCAAAAGGGACGGCATAAGGAATTTGAAGTGTAGCGGTAGTTTGTACCATAAAAAGTGGAAAAAGCTTGATACAGCCTGATATTATCAAAACCCAAAAAGCTATAAAAAACAGGCTAATTGCGATTTCAAGCTTTTTTCTCATCTTGTCTGATATGTAGGAAAAAATCATATCAATTCTTATGTGAGCTTTATGCTTATGAGCCATAGTTGAGCCCAAAAATACGATATATGCCAAAAGATAACGAGCTACTTCATTTGACCAATATATCGAGTCATTTAGTGCATATCTATAAAAAACAGCTACGCCCAAAAGCAATGAAAGTAAAAATATAAGCAATACAACAAACTTGCTTACTAGCTTGTTTGTTATATCGCTTAGTATCGAGATAAATCTAGCAAATTGATTCATTATTTTACTGTGCTAAAATCTCATCCAAGTATTTCTTTGCCACCCCTTTAAACTGGTTTTTCAAAGGTTTGACTTTGGCTTTAAAAGATGCAAGATCAGGATGTTCATCGATGATCATACCTTGTTTTTTCAAATCGTTTAAGAAAAAGTTAGCCTTACTTCGATTGAGTTTTCTCTCATATATAGAGGCCTCTTTGGTGGCTTTGAAGAGCAGTTTTTGATACTTAGCAGGAAGTGAATCATAAAAACCTTTGCTTCCGACAAAAACCAAAGCAGAATAGACATGTCTTGTTAGCGTAAGATACTTTTGCACCTCATACAATTTATACTGGTCTATGACCGCCAAAGGATTTTCTTGTCCGTCTATAACATGTTGAGATAACTGAGTATATATAGGCCAAGGCATTGGAGTCGGATTTGCACCTATGTCTTTCCATATATCTATCTGAAGTTGAGAGTTCATAACTCTAATTTTAAGACCTTTGACATCACTTGCAGAGTGGATTGGTCTTTTTGAATTTGTTATGTTTCTAAAACCGTTTTCCAAAAAGTGATAACCAACTAAGTTTGCAGCTTTGAAACTTTTTAGTATATTTTGTCCGATTTTGCCATCAAGTATCTTGTCAGCTTTTGCAAAACTGTCAAATATAAAAGGAAACTCTATCGCTTTGATGGAGGGAACAAACTTATCGATAGGACCGGCAGTTATGACACCCATCTGTAGTGCATTTAGTTGCAATTGTTGCAAGATACTGGTTTCGTCGCCTACTGATTTTGAGTGGTGGATATTTACTTTTATATCTCCGCCACTATCCTTCTCGACTATATTTTTAAACTTTTCAGCCGCTTTGTAGTGAAATGAGTGAGGCGTAGTAACAATCCCCAATTCGATAGTATAGCTGCTGGCAAACAGAGCTAACGGTACCATAAAAAAAGCTAAAACAAGCCCTAAAATTTTCCTCATTTTTTCTTCCTCCTTAAAATTTTTGTTTATTTTAACATAAAAATTTAAAATAACTCTTTTATGCTCTTAGTTTTGAGAGTCTGTGCTCAGGTATTTAAAGAGAGAATTATGCTATTTTTGAAAATCTTCTTGCAAATAGTTTTTGTCAGATTTTTTTATTTCTTTTTATATAAGAATTGATATAATGATGATTTTATAAATCTAAAGGAATTGTTATCCGAACACATGAAATTAAACTTATCTTCTTAAGTTTTATAGTATTGATAACTGTAGGAACTGTGCTTTTGTTATTGCCATTTGCACATCATGGATATATAAGTATCGTAAATGCTCTTTTTACATCAACATCTGCTGTTTGTGTGACTGGTTTAATAGTCGAAGATACGGCTGTAAACTTTACCTTTGCAGGACAACTTATCATACTTTTTTTGATACAAATAGGTGGTCTTGGGTATATGACATTGGTAACTTTTTTGGCTGTTATTCTCAATAAAAAATTAAATTATAACGACAGGTTGATACTTAAAGAATCATTAAATTACACTGGCATGAACGGCTTGGTTAGGTTTTTAAAAATTGTTTTTATTTTTACTATTGTTATTGAATTTATAGGTTCGCTTATATTGTCTATCAGGTTTAGCTTTGATATGCCTTTGCAAAAAGCGATATGGTTTGGTATATTTCATGCTATTTCAGCTTTTAACAATGCCGGTTTTTCACTTTTTAGTAACAATTTGATGAATTATCGACATGATATCATTATAAATTTGACAATTCCTATATTAATCATTTTGGGAGGCATAGGCTATCTCGTTTTAGTTGAACTCTATTATTTTTTAAAATATAGGATACTAAGAATTTCAATGAATACAAAAATCGTGCTTATTGTGACAGCTATTTTATTGGTGTTTGGGATGGTTTTATTGCTTAGTTTAGAATGGAATAAAGCTTTTGCAAATATGTCTTGGGGAGATAAAATATTGGCCGCGTGGTTTACTTCGGTAAATTACAGAACAGCTGGATTTAACACGATTGATATTTCATCCCTTAGCAATTTCTCTCTTTTCTTTTCAACTTTTTTTATGATGATAGGAGGGGCACCGGGCGGAACAGCAGGAGGAATCAAAGTAACGGTTGTGGCTTTGGCTTTTATAGGTGTATGGTACACCTTAAAAGGAGATGAAAATGCCCATATATTTCATCGATCTATTTCAGCGTACCAAATCAACAAATCTTATGCTATTATTTTCATAGCTTCAACTTATGTTATTATTTCTACAATATTCCTTAGTGAATTTGAACATCTGCCTTTTATCAAAACACTGTTTGAAGCCTGCTCGGCATTTGGTACGGTTGGATTATCTGCAGGAAACGGCGGAGCACTTAGTTTTAGTGCTTTATTTAATAATTGGGGAAAATTAAATATAATAATATTGATGTTTATGGGAAGAGTGGGAGTTTTTGCTTTTACAATCGCCATCATAGGCAAATCAGATAAAAGCCGTATAAAATACCCTGAAGCAAAGGTGATAATATGAAAAGTTATGCAGTTATAGGATTAGGAAAATTTGGATTTTATATGGCAAAGGGACTTGCACAGCAAGGATTACAAGTCATAGCAGTGGATAGAGATGGAGAACACATAGATGCAATCAGTGAATATGTAGAAGATACTGTTATTCTTGATTCAACCGATGCAAAAGCACTTCGTGAAGCAGGTATCGCCGATATGGATGTTGCTATCATCAGCATCGGCGAAAACATAGAATCAAGTATTTTGACGATGATGGCCGTTAAAGATTTGGGTATCGAAACTATTTATGCGAAAGCTTTGACACCTGTTCATGGGCAAATACTATCAAAGCTTGGGGTCACGAAAGTCATATATCCCGAGATAGAATCAGCAAGAAAACTTGTCAAAAAAATAGCGACGGATATTAACTATGAAACAATTGATTTATCTACAACCATAAAAGTCGCAAAGCTGAAGATACCACCATTTTGGGAGGGGACATCAATATCTTCATCAAATTTTGAAAATGAATACAAAGTAAAACCTATAGCTTACAAACACGAAGAAATCTGGCATACCTTTTTTGAAGAAGACGATGTTTTGGGCAAAGACGACATCTTGGTTGTACTAGGAGATGCTCAAAGCATAGAAGAGTTAAGCAAAAAAGTATAGAAAGCCCCAAAATCACTATTTTGTTTTTCGTTTAAATAGTGATGCAATATTGTTTAGTATTGCTCCACCATCTAAATACTATTTTTAACTAATTCATCAGCTATCATCTCGGCCTGCTTGAGTACAGTCTCAGTAGCTAGTTTTTGCATATCTGGTGGGTAGCCAAATTGTCGTAGGGTGCGTTTTACTATCACTTTTAGTTTGGCTCTTGCACTCTCTTTGATAGTCCAGTCTATCGAAGCATTGGCTCGTACTCTCTGGGTTAAAACAACTGCCAATTCTCTCAACTTTTCTTTTTGCATCACCTCTTTGGCGCTATCATTTGATGCGATAGCACTGTAAAAAGCATACTCAAAATCACTTAAACCCATCTCTTTGGGTTCTTCATCCATTTTGTGTATATCTTTGCTGAGTTTTATAAGCTCTTCTATAACCTCAGCCGCGGTAA
>JALUBH010000023.1 GCA_027050775.1 Campylobacteraceae bacterium
CTACATACAACAAAAGGCAGGAGTCTCACATCAAAGTGTCTTCCAGAAAATCGCAAGCGAATTTTCCGAAATACACATTAATGAAGCTCAGCTTCGCCGTTGTACACACAGAAAAAAATGCTACAAAAAAAGATTCTCTATGTACTATGTTAATTACTAAAGAAGAATAAGGGCTAATCAATTATAAAAAAGTTATAATCTAAAAAATAAAAATATGAGAGTAAAGAATGAGCTACAATGAAATAAAAGAAATAGGACAAGGTGGTTTTGCGAAAGTAACTTTAGTTACTGATACAAAAGGCAAAGAATATGCAAAAAAAGTTTTTTTACCACATCCTAGTCTTATAAAAAATATAGGAGAAGAACATTTAAAAAAAAGATTTGTTCGAGAAGTTAAATATCAAAGTAGTATTAATCATAGAAATATTGTAAAAATTACTGATTCATTTTTACAAGATACTCCACCATATTTTATTATGCCATTAGCAGAATGTACATTAAAAGATGAAATGAATGATGACCACACCTTAGGTAAAAATTTAAAAATAGTTTTATTTGATATTTTAGCAGGGCTTGAAGTCATACATGAAAGTGGCTTCATTCATAGAGATTTAAAGCCAGCTAATATTTTAAAATTTAATAATGATGGAGATATTAAATATGCTATTTCTGACTTTGGACTAATTACATCTAATCATAGTGAATCATCAACCTTAACAGGCACAAATGCAGGTGGTGGTACAGAAAATTATGCCGCACCTGAATTAAATGGTGGTTTTAAACGGGCAAATTTTGCAGCTGACATATATTCATTTGGTGCAATATTACATGATATTTTTGGTCAAAAAGCCACTCGTATACCCTATACGGAATTAAATTTATCTGGTGAGATTGGTAAAATTATATCAAAATGTACAAAAAGACTTCCAATTAAGAGATATTCATCTGTCGCAGAATTAAGGGAAGAATTGTATTCTGTATTAAATACAGATGAAATTAAATTTAATTCAAGTAACGAAGAAGAAGTAGTTAATTTACTAACAAGTAAAACCATCTTAAATGATGAAGAATGGGATAAGTTTTTTATTTTTATTGATGATTGTATGAATACTAATATCTCTTGTACTAATGTATATAAATCAATTACTGCAGAACATATTAAAGCATTACAAGATTCTCCTGAATTATTTAATGCTTTAGGATACAATTTTTGTCAATACATTAAAGATGGTACATTTGATTTTGATTATTGTGATATTTTAGCAATAAAAGCAGAATTGTTTTATGAAGGTGATGATTTAGGCTTAAAAGCAGATGTAGCTATTGCATTATTAAAACTTGGAACTAGTCATAACAGATGGTATGTTGAACGAAAATATATGACAATGGTTAATAAAAATATTAGTGATGTTTTGGCGAATAGGATTAAGCTTGAATTAGAAATACAAGAAGTTAATTTTAAATATCAAATGTCTCATATTGAAGGTTCAATAAGTGTATCTAAAGATACT
>JALUBH010000024.1 GCA_027050775.1 Campylobacteraceae bacterium
GTGTTTAAGCATCTTATTTAACTCAATAATCTTCTTTTCTAAAGATGATATTTTGTCTGTTAAAACTTTGTTCTTTGCAACATCTTTAGTTTTATTTGCTATCACACCTTTTAACTTTTTTACTTCTGCTAAAAGAGTCTCGTTAGACTGCTGCAAGGTATTTTTATCTGCCAGTAAACTATTGAGATGCTTATTTTCTTTTTTAAGAGATAGATTTTTATTTTTAAACTTGTCTATTCTCATCGAAAGAGATTTATTGGTTTTCTGTATCTCTTCTGTGTCTTTTTGTTTTTTATTTAACTCAATAATCTTCTTTTCTAAAGATGATATTTTGTCTGTTAAAACTTTGTTCTTTGCAACATCTTTAGTTTTATTTGCTATTGTCTCTTTTAATTTAATCACTTGCTGTTTTAAGAGATGATTTATTTGCATATATTTAGTGTTGTCTTCTGTTCCGTTAAATCGTGCAACTACTACCAAGATAACAAATAAAATTAACAACACATCAATAAGTGGTGTAACATTTATTGGATTAACATGATTTTTTTGAGTAGCCATGATGTATATCCCATATTTTTAATGTTTCTTCTATTCTTGCATTTACAAAATTAAAACAAAATGTACCAAGGATTGCTATAACTATAGATATCGCCGTGCTTAGTAGTGGTAAACTTAGAGAACTTATTAAGTCTTTTTGATTTACACTATTCATACTCATAAGAGTTATCATAACTCCAAGGGTCGTTCCAAATAATCCAACATAAACTGCATTTGATACAAGAGAGTAGAAAAAAGACATCTTTTTATCTAATTCTATCTCTAACTCTGTTTTATTCTTAAAGCCTCCAATTTGCGACCTAAGCATAGAAATTGAACTGTTTTTATTTATCACTAAATATAAAATAGTCATGAGTGATATTGCTAATATGCTTATAATACCTATCTCTACATATAGTTTCATAGTTTGTGCTACCATTGTTTTATACCTCCTTGTTTACTTATTGTTAAAACAAATAATGTTATAATCATTAAAACCATCTTTCTCATCTCTTTCTCCTTTTGTTTGAATTTGAGAGGATTAAATCCTCTCTTGCTTATATTCAGAAATCAACTCTAATTTTTTCTCGTGTTGCTTTTTTTGCATTTTTGAAACTTACATATTTGTTCTCTATACTTTTAATCGTTTTTTCCATTTCAGCAACTAGAATTTCAATATCCATGTCTTTATTTTGTATATATCTCTTAGTTCCATTATTTTCTACAAAAATAGGTTTTAGTTTTGTCTTTATGACATCTTTACTGCCCTCTATCCTTGCGTAAAACTCAAATTTGTTTAGCCTAGTTATTTCGCTTTCATCAATTAAGCTCTCTTTGACTAATTGCCTTTGAAGTTGACTTCTATCCGCCATGTCATTCATACCAAAGCTAAAACTCTCATTATTTCGTATAAGAGTGGTTTTACCAAATAGTTTTTCGAGGAATTGTGCACCGTAATTGTTCTTAAAGACAATAAAGGAGTTTGTAGTATCAAGCATGCTTTCACTCTCTTTTTCCCCGAACTCTTTTTTGATTTGAGAGTAAGACTGCATAGCCATTAAAACCTTTATGCCTTTACTTCGTCCAACTGCTAAAGCTTTTTCTAGATTTTCACCTAGCACTTTACCAAGCCTAGGCAATTCATCTAAGATAAAATAGAAATCTTGCTCTTTTGTGTCTTGTGCATCTAAAAGTTCCGATATCAAATAACTTGCAATTACACCATATAAAGGAGTAAACACTTTGCTTAGATTTTCAGTAGCTACCATGAAAAGCTTACCTCCTTTTTTGTTTTGTAGCCACTCACTTAGATATATTTTTTCTGTATCTAAATCATCCATATATGTTAAATATTGGAGTATCTTTGTTTTTCTAGTTAGTGTAGATAGTATGGATCTTGTTTCCTTCTCAAAAACACCATCTTTATCAACACTTAGATAATTACCTGCCAATGATGTCGCTTCTTCATCATCAAGTATCTTTTTTAGCTCCATAGGCGACGAAACCATCTTATAAATACTTGTGTTCGATAAATTTCTTTTGCCTGCATAAATCAATATTGCTTCCATCACTGCTCTTGATGCTGTTACCCAATGAGGGTCATTGGTTTGTTTATCATCTGCAATAAGCGTTTCAGCAATGACACCGTTATCTATTTTATTTTTAAGTAAATCTGATAAATTAAATCTAAGCGACCTTATATCGCTAGGACAAAGGATATAATCTGTTTCTTTGTTATAGTGTTTCTCTAAAAATTCACCTTTTACATCGATGATTATCTGTTTTTGTAAGAAATATATTTGCTTAATTATTTGATTAATCAAGACAGATTTTCCTTGTCCTGGTGCACCCATGATACACAATCCTGTAGCTAAAGATATTCTAGGTATTTTGATATCTTCTATATTAGGATTATATTGGCTGTCTTCCTCATCTAAAAAATCAGTTTGTAGTTTAAAAACCTCTAAACTTTTTGTGCTATTACTTAATTTGTAGTCCTCCGCTATATACTTATCTACATTTTTATTGTATTCAACCAAACTACAAAATTTAGCACCTTTTTGGTAAACATCAGTGCTAAGTTCTAACTCTTCTTGATCTAATGCTTCTTCAATTGGTTTTTTTATATATTTGAGTGAAAAAAATGTCAATATAGAGCCTATAAAGATTATAACTCCTCCTAATGGTTGAGTATAACTGTACTCTTCACCATAAGGCAGTGATGCATCTACAATTGTTGCGAAAACATACCATGCTAAAAAAGCAAAAAGAAGGGGCGAAAAATAGATCCCATTCTCTATCGCCCAACTCTTTAATCTCATATCCGTTTCGTGTGATATTTTTTCTATCGCCTTGTATCTCTTGTTTGAGAAATTTTTTTCTGCAAAATTTTTCTTTTTCATCTTATCTATCCCTCCTTATATAGACTATTCAGAAAATCATCATCTATCTTTATAGCACTCTCATCTTTGAATATTGTTTCCATTGAACGCAATTTTTTAACTTTTGGAGCTAGCTTTTTTTCAACCATATTTTTAAGATTGATAAAATAAGCAAAATCACCGGTGTATATCTCATCCTCGTCTGGAGCTTTAAAATAGAGTTGTTTACTATTTGGATAAAATAGTTTTTGACCTAATTTCACGCTTGCATATGTATTTATTTTTGATATTAAATCATTAAGGGAGTTATCATCTATTTTTTTACCTAGATGCTGCTCTAATTTGTACTTGATAATTCCTTTTGTAAAGAAAATTCTTTGCTCACTCTCTACATACAAAATATAGTTACTGTATCTATTATCAATTACAGTTACAAGATAAAAAGCAAAATCTAGTGAATTTCTTATAATCTTTCTTAGATTAAAAGAAGATCCTAAAATTATTTGCTCTTTCTCTTTTAGAGACATGTTTTCTCTCTGCTTTTTTCTTAAGCTAATTTCTAACTCTCTATTTTTTGCGAGAGTGAGTTTTAGCTTTTGCTGCTGTTTTTTTTCATCTCTTTTGCGATTAATGTTCCATAGTTTTTGGGAGATACTTTTTATCTCCCCATCTCCTTTCCCGAGCCTATACTTTTCCCCTTTGTATGTGGAGTTTTTTGTTTTGGTGCTGGAGCTTTTTGTTTTTTTTCAACACTTTTAGCTTTGGTTTTTTCTTGTTTTGTATTTATCTCTTTTGCCTTTTGAGTAGCTTTTTTCTTGTTTGCTCCTAATTTTACGACTTTATTATCTTTATCAAAGCGAAAATTATCTTTATGCTCTTCAAGTCTATCTCTCACATCAGCATGTAAAACTTTTGTTTCATTCTTAGATAATCCAACTTCTTTAGCGAACCCATCTACCTCTTTTTTAACTCCTACCATATCAAGTTTTCCACTTTTTGAGTTGTTTTTTAAAACATGGTCTGCTGTTAATTTGTGCAATTCATGCATTGATTTTTGAGTTGGAATTTTGAGCTTATACATCTGTTTAAGATCATCTTTGATATCTTTGCCATTTACTAAATCCTTTCTCGTGGTTTTAACTAAACCTTTAAATTTCTCCTCTTTTTGTTTTGTAGCCTCATTTGCTTTTTCCAAATATTCTGATTTAGTTTTTGCACTTTTTTGATAAGAACTATAGATTTTACCAAGACCCTTGCCTGACAGTCCTAGTGCTTTCCCTGTAGATTTTAGTGCAAATTCCGCCCCTTTGCCTATACCTCTAGCTATCATATCCTTACTTTTGTATGCTGCAACTGCCGCAACTGCTCCACCTGCCGCAACTGCTGCTAAACCTACCAAAGGAGCAGATCCTAAACCTACTGCTGCTGCAACTCCTCCAAGCTTTGTTATTCCAAAAGCTTTAACAACTCCAGCAGTCATTACAGCTGCTCCACCTGTTGCTAAATCTTTTTCCGCATTACCATTATAATTGCTCTTTGTGTAGCCACTCACTAATCCATTTTTATATGCACTCTCCATACTATTAAATGAACCATTACCATATCCTGCAAATCCATTATTTCTATATGCATTTGCTATATCATTTCTAGCATATGCTACTTCCATGGCAATATCCCTTCTAGCTTATTTGCCAATTCTTTTGCATTTTGTTTTAGTATTGCGCCATCACTCATCCCATCGTATCTATGCATATTATAATCCCACTGTTGCTGCTTTTCTTTACTCCATGTAGGATATGCGGTATTTACTTCGTAGTTGTACCAATAATTTAAAGCAAACAATAAAACTGCCGGTCCAAAAAACATGCTAAATATCCCCCATAATGTGTCGCCTAAACTTCTTCTCTTTCTCATCTCTTTCTCCTTTGTTCTTTTTTTTCTTTGCAAATAGGGGTAAATAGTGTAAAAAAATATTCATCCTCTAATTGCATAAGAGCATTTATTTTGATTTGGTCGATAACGCTCTTAAGCATTTCTTTCCTCTCTTTTTTTCTTTTTACCAAAGTTCTCATTTTAAATTCCTCCTTTGCTTATATTCAGAATAATCTTTTTCCTCTAGAGATTGAAAAATACAATCGCAAAATTGTAATTTCAACCTCTTTTTCCTCTTGTACTCCTTTGCAAATTTTATAAGATCCTTCTTTGTTTTGATGACTACCATTGCTAGAACTTATTTTTTTGATTATTCTTTTCTACTCTTGATCCTCTTCAAAAACTACTTTGTAGCCTATATCATTCGCCTCTTTTGCAACTGCCATAGCTCTTTCTGGTCCATCACTTATGTCCGCATGCAAAGTCATTATTTGATGTCTTTCTGCAAATTGTCCCATTTGCACATTCATCAATCTTGGTAAAATCTCACTTGTAAGCATTTCCTCAACTCTTGCCATCTGCAAAACTGCTAAACCGTTGTCAAATGAATACTCTATTAAGCCATTTACAAACTCTTCCTCACTCATTCCATTGTCTCTCGCCGCATTTTCTACTGCCTTTGAAATCTCTTCGTTTAACTCAATTCTCATTTTAATCTCCTAATTTTTATTTAGAGAGGATTTAATATATCCTCTCTTATCTATATTCAGAAAAACTTTTTAAAAGTTATCCCACTCTTTTTTGAAATCATCATCCCACTTTTTACCAAAGGTATTACTACTTGCTGCCTTTGTTGCATGTGGGACGCTATTTCTCTTTTTAGTAATATTACTCTCGTTTACATCAGCACTCTTTTTATTGACTTTGTCTAATCCAAACTCTTGTGTTGTTATTTTTCTTGCTATTTTGTTATTTTGAATAGCAATTGTTGCAAAGATAATAGTAAAGATAAAAGTCACTAACGCTAAACCTACTTTCATTTTTAAAACCTAAAAGAGTAACCAAGTTTTACACTTACATCTTCTTGATCCTCTGCACCGCTAAAATTGAATTTAGAGTAGCTAGTGTATAAATGCCAGTCACCAAAGTTAATGCCAACTTCTGCACCATAGCCACTCTCCATGTCTGCTCTGTCAAGCGGCACTTTGTAATCCAAAGATGCATTAAGCAAAATTCCTTTAGAAAGCGTACTCGTATAAAGCATATATGCACTGTTAGCGCTAAATTTTACATATGGTGCCTTTTGAGTTTCAATTGATGAAGATTGAAACATTTTCTTTGTTGCATCATGTTGCATATATCCTGTTCCGATAGATGCACTGAAAAATCCCATGTTGAATTTAGAATATTTTACAAAAACCAAATTTGAAAAAGATATATCTTTGTAAGCAGAACTTATTTTTATATCAGTTAAAAAAAGAGGTATATCCATTTTTACAATCTTAATATCTAAAAAACCCTGTTTTTTATTCAAATTCTTAAAATTTGTCACTCCTGCATAAGGCAATACTACTAACTTATCACCATCATCGCTATATCTTTTTATCACATCCGCTGATAAACTCATGCTCATTCCTAGTGCAATTATTGCACCTATACTTAAAACTCTTCTTCTCATCTCAAACTCCTTTTAATTTTTGAGAGGATTAAATCCTCTCTTACTTGTATTCAGAAAACCTATAGTTTTTTTTATAAAACTAAAAATCTAGCCTCAAAATTCTTTACCGCCATATAGGACTTATAATCCCTTTGGTCTTTAACTTTAATTTTCATCAATCTACCTAGATAAACACTTTTTAGAATTCTAAAAAGCTGTTTCGCAAGTAAAGAATTTTTAGTGACATAAAGATCTATATCGTCTTGCATTTCATCTAACCCTTCTTTTTTAGCCTCCAATAGCTTTTTATAAAAAGTATCTCTAAACTCTCCTAGCCTGTCGGCGTCATTACATTTAACACTTTCAATGGCAACTATTAATTCATCTATAACATTTGTTTGCATTATATTTTTTCCTCCTTGTCTATATTCAGAAATTAACAATATTAAAATATTTTTGAGCAAATAAACCAACTGCAAAAAAAACGATATAGAGTAAGCTTTCTACAATATGAT
>JALUBH010000025.1 GCA_027050775.1 Campylobacteraceae bacterium
TAATTGTTTTTTTAACTCTTTGTGGTTGATTAAGCTCATGTGTAAATCCTTTGAAATAATTCACTTGGTTAGTTTATCAAATGAATCTAGTTTTTAAGGTTTACACAGTTAGATTTACAGTCTCACTATAAGCTCCACCTTTTCTTCAATCTCAAGATATCTTTCTATAAGTATGTCAAGTTGTGTTTGTTTCTGTTCTAAGTCTTCGCTCAACCTTGAGAAACCAATCTTTTCATAACATTCAGGATTTGTTAGACAGTTATTTATCTCTTTGAGTTTGGTTTCTAGTTTTTCTATGTCTGCTGGGAGTGTTTTATACTCTTGTTGCTCTTTGTAAGTTAGTTTTATAGGATTGATTAGTTTCTCTTTTTTGCCGGACTCTTTTTTTGTATTATTGCTATAATCTTGAAGCTCATCAAGCTCTTTTTCAATCTCTAGATATTCACTGTATGCTCTGTGGCTCTCTTCAATAACACCATCCCCTTTAAATATAAGCAATTTTTTAGCTATTTTATCTACAAAATATCTGTCATGGCTTACAAAGATGATAGCCCCCTCAAAACTTTGAATATACTCTTCAAGGATATTGATGGTCGGGATATCTAAGTCATTTGTTGGCTCATCTAAAATGAGGCAGTCAACTTCTTTTGTAAATAACAATGCTAGGGCTATTCTGTTTTTTTCTCCACCACTTAGGATACCTATCTTTTTGTTTAAGTGTTCTTTTGGAAAGAGGAAGTTTTTAAGGTATCCATATACATGCATATTTTTCCCCTTAACATCTACTCTATCTCCACCATTGGGACAAAATGTATCTAATATATTTTTGTCATCATCTAGCATATCTCTTTGTTGGTCAAAGTATCCTATTTTAAAATCTCCTTTTTTGAAAACTCCTTCATCGACACTTATCTCACCAAGTAAGAGTCTTAAAAATGTAGATTTTCCCGAACCATTTTTTCCGACTACCGCTATCGCGTCTTTTTGTAATATTCTTGTTGAAAAGTTTTTTATCAGGAGTTTCTCTCCAAGTGATTTTTCTACATCATACATTTCAAAAAGCATTTTTTGCTTGTTTAATGATTTTGTTTGGTCTGAATTTTTCTGTTCTCTTTGTAATTCTACTTGCATTTTATGTATGAGTGTAGGGTTTGTTTTCGCTCTTTCTCTGAGTTCAAAGACTCTTTGCTTTCTTCCTTCGTTTCTTTTTAGTCTAGCTTTTACACCTCTATTCAGCCACTCCTCCTCTTTTTTCAAGAGTTTGAGTGTGTTTTCATGTTCTTTATTTATGGAGTTTAGTAGCATCTCTTTCGCGCTAAGATAATCTCTATAACCACCTTTATACATTCTTAGTTTATAGTTATCAATTTCAACAGTTTTGGTAGCTAAAGCATCTATAAAATATCTGTCGTGAGAGACAAAAACAAGAGTAAACTTCTCTTTTAGAAGCATCTCTTCTAAAAATTTTACCATATATACATCAAGATGATTTGTTGGTTCATCCAAGAGTAAGATATCAGGTTTTTCTAAAATCAATCCAGCTAGTGTTACTCTTCTCTGTTCTCCTCCGCTGAGCAGATTTACGATCTTGTTTTCATACTCTTTTAAGTCAAACTTTTGCAATACTCTTTGTATCTTATCGTCTAAATTCCAGGCATTATGTGTATCTAAAAAATTGTTTAGCTCCTCTTGCCTTTTGCGTAAACGCGGATTTTCAAAATCGCTTTCAAGCTCTAAGATTGTCTTGTCATACTCTTTTTTTGCAGATTTTAATCTTTCTAATTTATTTTCTATTGCATCTCTTACACTTATGTTGTCTTCAAATGTGGGAGATTGGTCGAGCATATCTACTCTTATAAATTTTTGTATTACCCTTCTTCCTTCATTACTTGTTAAGGTGCCATTTATGATTTTCATCAATGTTGATTTTCCACCACCATTTCTGCCGAGGATACAGATTCTCTCGCCTTTTTCTATAAAAAAATCTATATTTGAAAGAATCTGTTGTGATTCATAAGCTTTGCTGATAGCAAGTAAGTCTAATAGTGCCAATTTTACCTCATTCTTGTCCGGATATAGAAATTTTAACAAGATTTAGCTAGAATATTGATAAAGAACCCTAAAAAAGATAAAGGTATCTCTTGGAAAATATTGAAAATCTAAAGAAAGAGTTGGGCTTGGCCAGAAATGAATTGTTGTTGCAGTATTATACTGACAATCTCACCTCTTTGCCAAATTTATATAAATTAAGATACGATATAGAGGAGAGTTTGGATTTTACCTTGATAGTTTTAAATATAGATAATTTTAAAATTTTAAATGATTTTTATGGGTTTATTGTTGGCGATTTTATACTTGAAGCAGTTGGAAAAAAACTGAATGGAGCTTTAGAAAATGAAAAGATTTATAGAATCGCAAGTGATGAATTTGCAATACTGTTAGACGAGAGATTGAAATTTTATGAGCTCAAGAGATATCTTATGAACATAGTAGAGAGATTTTCTCACCTAAGCTTTGCTTATGCCGAGACAAAGATATTTGTCGATTTGACTTTTGCAAGTGCTTCTACTACAAGTATCGACAATATCTTTTCAAAAGTCAATATGGCATTAAAATATGCCAAGGAGAAGTTGTTAAAATTTTGGATTTACGAAGATGATATGGATATGGGTGATGAATATGAAAAAAATCTTAAATTTGCAATAAAAATTAGAGAGGCCCTAAATAACTCCAGACTTATACCGTATTTTCAGCCTATCTTAGACAATAAAACAAATAAGATAGTAAAATACGAAGCCCTTTCGAGACTTATGGATAGTGAAGGGCTTATATATGCTCCTCAAAGTTTTATACCTGCTGCAAAAAAGATAAAAGTATATGATAAAATTACAAAGATTGTTATAGCCAAAACATTTGATATGTTTAGAGATATAAATCTTGAATTCAGTATAAATCTCTCTTTTGAGGATATCATAAATCAAGATATTTATAATTTTATTTTAGAAATGCTTGAAGACACAAAGATGGGCAACAGGGTAACTTTTGAACTCTTGGAATCTGAAAAAGTAGATGATTTTGAAAAGGTATTGCATTTTTTTAGTGAGATTAAGAGATATGGTGGTAAGATTGCAATAGATGACTTTGGGAGTGGCTTTTCAAACTTTTCTTATTTAACGAGAATCAAACCGGATTTTATAAAGATAGATGGCTCCTTAATAAAAAATATAGATACAGATAAAAACTCCTATATAGTTGTTGAAACCATTGTGGATTTTGCAAAAAAAATGGGAATCGAAACTGTGGCAGAGTATGTTCACTCAAGTACCGTACTTTCGACTGTTAAGAGTATGGGCATTGACTATTCGCAAGGTTTTTTTATAGACAAGCCGACACCAACCATAGAAATGTAGACACACTATGCCTAATATTAATCTCTTTAGGATACAATTTCATAAAAAAATAAGGTAAAAAATGTTGATGATGATAAGTGCGTTATATACGCTGTATGCCCTCATAAAGTTCTATGCAACAGTTATGGAAATAGGTTTTGTGGTTAAAGCTAAAAAAACAGAAGCTGTTATACTAGATCCAGCCAATTTTATAAAGGCGGCAAACTATAAAATAGCAAATTCAAAGATGGAATTACTAAGCATCTTGTATGATCTATTGATTTTTGTTTGGTGGCTAGGATATGGTTTAAATATGCTTGATGGACAGATAGGTACGCAAAATGAGATACTTAGATCTGTTATTTATATAGATGTTTTTATAGTTATAAATTATATTTTTTCACTTCCGTTTGATTTGTATAAAACTTTTTTGCTTGATGAAGAGTATGGGTTTTCAAATATTGATGTTAAAACATATGCGATTGATCAGATCAAGGCAGGAGCTCTATTTTTTGTGTTTGGTTCTCTTGTAGTCGCCTTGATAGCATGGATAATGCTCTCTTTTGCCAATTGGTGGATATGGGGATTTGTTGCAGTCTTTATCATAATCTTGTTTGTAAATATGATATACCCGACTCTCATAGCTCCTATATTTAACAAATTTACTCCACTCCAAAATGATGATTTAAGAGTCTCTATTGAAGAGTTGTTGCAAAAAGCCGGTCTTAAAAGTAGCGGAGTCTTTAGCTTGGATGCAAGTAAAAGGGACAACAGATTAAATGCATATTTTGGCGGACTTGGTAAATCAAAAAGAGTTGTTTTGTTTGATACACTCATAGAAAAACTTGAAAAAAGAGAGCTTCTTGCAGTGCTGGGACACGAATTGGGACATTTTAAACATAAAGATATAATCAAAAATATACTCTCAAGTGGCTTGATGCTTTTCATCATGTTTGCTATTTTTGGAAATCTTCCAAAAGATCTTTTCTTGGAACTTGGAGTTAGCAATAAAATCTATATGAATATCATCATGTTTTTGCTTTTCTCTCCGGTACTTTCATTTTTATTTATGCCGATATTTGGAATGATAAGTAGAAAAAATGAGTATGCAGCCGATGAGTATGGAAGTGAATGTGAAAGCAAAGAGGCACTAAGCTCCGCACTGATGAAATTAGCAAATGAAAACAAAAGTTTTCCTCTGTCTCATCCATTAACTATCTTTTTGTATTTTACTCATCCTCCTTTGGTTGAAAGACTAAGAAAGTTAGGCGTTGATATAAAATCTACGATGGATTGCACAAAAGAAAAATGCCAAGCATAAAGGAATTGCTTGGGCTTGGAGCTAAGAAGCTAAGAGGTGTAACACAAAACCCTCAAAAAGAGGCTTTAAGGCTTCTTGCCTTCTCCTTGCAAGTTGAATATTTATGGCTTATAAGTCATGATGATTTTATCGTAGATGAACCAAAAGATTTTTTAGAAAATTTAGACAAGAGAGCAAACTTTTATCCACTAGAGTACATACTCAAAGAGACTTCATTTTACTCAAAAATGTTTTATACAGATGAGAGAGTTTTGATACCAAGACCAGAGACAGAGATACTCATAGATAAAATAAGCTCTACATGTAGAGGTATAAAAAAGCCTACAATTGTCGAGGTGGGTACCGGTAGCGGTATTATATCTGTTATGCTTGCTACTCTTATGGGTGGTGCTAAAATCATTGCTACGGATATAAGCCAAGACGCGCTAGAAGTTGCGCAAATCAATGCAAAAAAACATAAAGTAGATGATATAATCACATTTGTAAACTGTAATTTACTAGATGAAGTAGATGATAAAATTGATATTTTAGTCTCAAATCCTCCTTATATAAAAAAAGGTGAAAAATTGGAAAAAAATCTATCTTATGAGCCACAGATTGCACTTTTTGGTGGTGAAAAAGGAGATGAGATACTAAGGGAGATTATAGATGAAG
The DNA here is from genome assembly GCA_027050775.1 of Campylobacteraceae bacterium. Classification (GTDB taxonomy): domain Bacteria; phylum Campylobacterota; class Campylobacteria; order Campylobacterales; family Sulfurospirillaceae; genus JAADIZ01. The sequence goes on from JALUBH010000025.1 coordinate 5,365, forward strand.
CTATAAAAAGAGATGTTAAATTTTTGGCCTGCGAGATGGGTTATGACCAAAGATGGAAGATAGACAATCATCTTAAGAATTATAATTTAAAAGCAGAGTTTTATAAGGATTTGGCAGGAATTGACAGAGGTTTTATTTTAAAAAATACAAAAATGAATATATAACATGTAAGTCTCACTATCTCTTGTGAGACTATATTAACTTTAAGTTTTTATCTATTGAGATATCTAATCCATCTGGTTTCGCATGAATGTAGGGATATCTAGGTAGTCTTCTTGTCCCTCGTATCCTCCAACTACCTTTTTCATTCTGCTGATTCTCTCTTGCATGTTTATTTGATTTACATTTGCTTCTATATTTTCAGGCTCTAGCTTTTTGTCAAATCCAGTTGCAACGATGGTAATTTTTACTCGATTGTTTTCCATCTCTTCATCAGTTGTTGTTCCAAATATGACATCAGCATCCTCATCAGCACTATCATAAACTATACTCATAGCATCACTTATTTCGGTAATTGGGCAGTTTGGATTGATGTGAAAATGAACCAAGACTCCAAGAGCACCATCTATGGACATGTTGTCAAGAAGTGGCGATTCGATAGCGCTTTTTATGGCCTCTACTGCAGCTCCTTCTCCGCTGCTTTCTCCGACACCCATCAGCGCCATTCCTCTGTGGCTCATAACCGTTCTTACATCGGCAAAGTCAAGATTTATATCGCTCTGTCCTGACGATAACACGACCAAGCTCATGCCGCCAACTGCACGACTGAGGACATCGTCAACTATTTTAAAACTCTCTTTGATACCGAGGCTTTTGTCTACTATCGAGAGTAGTTTATCATTTGGAATAACTACTATAGAGTCACTCTCTTTTTTTAGTTCATTTAAACCTGCTTCTGCTAGTTTTCCTCTTTTTCTTCCTTCAAACTGGAATGGTTTTGTTATCACGGAAACGGTAAGTGCTCCAATCTCTTTTGCTGCTTGAGCTATCACAGGTGCAGCGCCAGTTCCCGTGCCGCCTCCGAAACCAGAAGCGACAAATACAATATCAGCATTTTCAAGTGCACTTTTTATCTCTTCATAACTTTCTAATGCCGATTCTCTTCCTATCTCCGGAAGCATGCCGGCACCTAGTCCTTTTGTCTTTTTTTCACCGAGTTGTATCTTTGTAGTTGCATTTGAGTGGTCCAATGCTTGAGCATCCGTATTGGCAACAATAAGATCGATTCCGCTGATACCTTCACTTATCATGTGGTTTACCATATTTCCACCACCGCCACCAACTCCGATAACTTTTATTTTTGCACCATATGTATATCTTGTTTCTTCAACGCTAAAGCCACTCATGCTTTTTCTCCTCTTAAAATAGTTGTGTTAAACGGTTCCATAAACTTGTGAAAAAACCATTTGTTTTACTGCTGTCATCCATAATAGCCAATTGGGCTAATTTGTCTTTCGGACTCAATATCTCATCTTTTTTTGAAATCTTTTCTACACCCTCATCTATGAAACTCTCTTCTATATTTTTTTGTGCTTCTATAATCTCATTTTTATATCTTAATTTTTTATTTGAATCTATTTCATAAGGAGTGAAGTGTCCACCACCATAAAGAACAAGTCCTATAGCCGTAGAATAACTAGGATCTCTTAGGGTTTCAAATAATCCATCCATCTCTTTGGGTTTTGCAACTCTAGCAGGAAGGTTGTCAAAAACAGCTGTTGCCAAATCTCTTATTCCACCTATCTTAGTGAGTCCCCCGGTAAGTACTATTCCGGCTCCTATTTGATCTTTAAATCCACTGTCTTCAAGCATCTTTGCTAGTATCATAAGTGTCTCTTCTACTCTTGCATAGATAACATTTGAGACTATATCCAAAGAGACTTCGTGAGTAGAGCCGTCATCTCCTATGATAGGAAGCTCTATGAGTTCACTTGAGTTGTTATTTAATGCCCCATAATTTATTTTTATTTTTGATGCAGCACTTAGAGGTGTGTGTAAGGCTGTTGAGAGGTCATTTGTGATGTTATTTGAGCCGATTCCTAAAAAGTCATTGTATCTTAGTGAATTGCCTGCGTGTATAATCATGTTGCATGTAGCACCGCCTATGTCTATTACTACGACACCTAGCTCTTTTTCATCATCATTTACAACAGCAATCTCAGATGCATAGCCCGTAAGAACAACATTGTCTATGCTTACACCTGCGAGTTTAACTGCCTTTTCCAGATTGCTTAAAGAGGTTTTTTGTACAGTAATTATATGTACTTGAACCTCTAGTCTAGAGCCATTCATCCCCAATGGATCTTCTATGTACTCTTGACCGTCAACTTTAAAATTATATGGCAATATGTGCAATTTTTCATATTCGTTTGGTATGTTTGCATTATGATCTGCCATTTGCATGGCACGATTTATCTCTCTTATACCTATATCATGATTTGGTACATTGACAACACCTATGCTCTCTACGCTTTTGGTGTATGCGCCGGAAATTGATACCACGACACTTTCGTATTGTGTTCCCGCGACTCTTTTTGCATCATTTAAAGCATTTTTAATTGAACTTGATGCCAGTTCAATGTTTGTTATAATGCCTTTTTTTAAACCTTGGGATTTTGCGATTCCTGCACCAAGTATTTTAAGATTACCATCAATGTTTTTTTGGGCAATGATGGCACATATTTTAGTAGATCCAATATCGATGCCTAATATTGTTGTATTCAACTACTTTCCTTTATAATATTTCTCTATGCTATATATTTTTTTAAGTCTTACTAACAAGTTTCTATTTAACTCACTCTGTTTGCTTGAAACTATGCTTTGAGTTATGATATTTTTGTACACCTTAAACTTATTGTTATTAAGCAATTTCTGTTCCAAAATCCTATACATAGCAGCCTTGTTTCCAAATATTTTAAAGCCTTTTATAGTGCTTTGGTCAAAAATAAAGTTTATAAATTCCGAGCTTTGTGCATCACTTAAACCATCTATCTTTTTAACTGAGTCCCTGCTAACAAAACCTAGATTTTGACCATTGAAGATGTCTAATCTAGCTTTTGCTTTTTTATCTAGTGCTAACACTAACGCATGTTTTTTATATTCTTCCAAAACTCTAGGCTTTGCTTCATCAAATGTCATTGTTCTTGGCATAACAACATTGGTAAGTTTCACTATAAGATATCCATCTTCTCTTGGGATAGGCTTAAGAACTTGTCCTTTATTTGCTGTTTTTAATTTTATAACAGGAAAATTCTTGTTGTTCTCGTATATAGTCATTTTTTTAGTGGCAGTGATTTCGCCCTTTTTTAATTTAAGGTATGTCATTAATGCTTGTTTTTTACTTTTTTTCAACTTATAATCAAGCAGGACACGATTTTTTGCATCAGCGAATGGTAAAATCTTTCCGTCTTTGTCTTTGTAGTTATACTTTTTTCCTTCCCAGAATTTTTTTAGTACATCGTCTTTTACCCACTCTTTGCTAAGTCCTACTTTAACAATCTGTAATTCATATTTTTTTCTTGTCTGAAAGCTATTCTTTTTAGCTTCCCAGAATTTTTCTAGTCCCTTTTCGTCAATTTTTATATCTGTAGGATTGACCGAAATAGTCGAGACTTGAAGTTTGTCTTGCATGAAAAGTGAAGATGTAAAAACTTCTATCTCTCTCTTGCTAGGAGGTAGTTTTAATATTTTTTGCAGTTTATTTAAAAGCAACTCTTTTCTTAGCTCGTTTTCATAATTTTTTGCCGTGATATCTTGGTCTCTTAAGAGCGTGAAATATCTATTTTTATTAAATACACCGTTGACTTGAAAGTCTTTGTTGTTTATGAGCTTTCTTTCGAGATCTGTTTTTAAAACAGTAAATCCTAAGTCATCTGCTAAATTTAAAAATAGTGTTTCGTTTATGATGTTTTGCATTACCACTTTTTTAAGACCCATTTTATCTGCATCTTCTTTTGTTAGTTTTCCACCTAACTGTTGATTGTAATAACTAAAAGTGTTAGCATAAGCTTGCTGAAACTCAAAAACACTTATGCTTCTATGTCCAACTTTAGCAACAGATGTGGCACGATCTGTATTCATATTATAAGCTCCCCAGCCCATAAAACCTGCACCTATAAACGCTATCGTAGCAATCCAAATAGTTATAACCAGATACTTATTATGTCTTTGCATCCAAGTAATCATTCTTTTCCTTCAATTGGCACTCAAACAAGTACCTAAAAATTTGGTATAATTCTACCTTTAAAGTTATTAAATATCGCTAAGGATAAGAGTTATGAGCAACAAAAAGCTGATGGAAGAGGATTTAAAATATATTTTTCACCCATGTACACAGATGAAAGACCATGAGAAGATTCCGTTGATACCTATAAGAAAGGGGAGAGGTGCATATATATATGATTTTGACGGAAATATTTATTTGGACTGCATAAGTAGTTGGTGGGTAAATCTTTTTGGACATAGTAATAAATATATTAACTCAAAGATAAAAGAACAAATTGAAGAGTTAGAGCATGTGATTTTTGCCGGCTTTACGCACAAACCGGCTATAGATTTGGCAAGGAGGCTGATTGCTATCACTCCCAAAGAGTTAAAAAAACTATTTTTTGCCGATAACGGTTCGAGTGCGATAGAGATAGCTTTGAAGATGTCTTTTCAATACTTTAAAAACAGAGGTGAAACAAGAGCAATTTTCGTCTCTTTGGAAAATTCATACCATGGGGAAACGATGGGGGCATTGGCTATCAGTGATACAGGTCTTTATAAGGATATATACAGTGATATACTTTTAAAAACAGTCCATGCAAAATCCCCATCTTTAGTTTGTGAGAGTGAAGCCTTGAATGATATGAGGGCAGTTTTAAGAAGATATAAGGGTAAAGTTGCATCTGTTGTTATTGAACCGTTAGTTCAATGTGCAGGCAGTATGCAGATGTATGATCCTAGTTATATCACAAAACTAAGAGAGATTTGCGATGAAGAAGGAGTTTTTTTGATTGCAGATGAGATTGCAGTAGGATTTGGAAGAACAGGAAGTATGTTTGCTTGTGAACAAGCCGGTATCAGTCCGGACTTTCTATGTCTCTCAAAAGGTATAACAGGTGGTTATATGCCTCTTTCCATTGTGCTTTTTACTCAAGATATATATGATGCTTTTTATTGTGACTATAGCGAAGGAAAATCCTTTTTGGATTCACACTCTTATACAGGAAATACCCTTGCTTGCGCAGTAGCAAATGCTGTTTTGGATATCTTCGAAAATGAGAATATTATCGAAAAGAACAGGGAAAAGATAGAGTTGATGAAGAGTCTCACAAAGCCACTCGAAAAATTGCCAAATGTAAAAGAGGTAAGACAAAGAGGAATGATTTGTGCGATTGAGTTGCAAGGATATGATGCAAAGCAAAGAGTGGGGCTTACATTTTTCCAAAAAGCCCTTAAAGAGGGTATATATATCAGGCCATTAGGTGATATTATCTATTTTATGCCACCGTATATCATAACAAATGAAGAGATAAAAAAGATGGTTGGAGTAGTTGAAAAACTTTTACATGTAGTGTAGAATTTTACAACTGTTTTCGATGATGGCTATCGTTTTTGCTATTTGTTGTAAATCTCTGTCAAAGAGATATATGCCATATCCTTTTATAATTATTATGTTTGTAGAATTTTTTTCATATAGTTGTATATCTCTATATCAGCTCTTTCATACCAGTCATCAAACTGTTTGGGGTCATAAACCCAAATTTCCTTGATGATTTTATATCCAAAATAATCGAGTGGTTTTATGCTTTGGTGAGTTAGGGCGTAGGATGTTGTAAATGGAGGCATAACATAAGCTATGTATTTTGCTTCACTGATGTTTTTGTAGATATTCAAATGTATGTCGGCGTCCATGCTAGCTTCATTCCATCTGTAGTCTTTTTTTGAGTATAATTTTATGAAATCTCTGTTTTCAAGATTGTCAAATATGGCATTTTTCTTATTGATGATAAATTGATCTTTTTCTATTCTCGCAGATATAGATCCGTGAAAAATACCAAAAAAGTTTTTTCTAAACATCGACAGAGCTACACTTTTCATCTCATTTTTCAAATAATCATTCACAATTTAGCCTTTGTTTACCCATTATTTGGTATTATATCCAAAACAATTAAAGGTGTCATAAAGTGAAAATTCCACATATTCCTGTTTTGATAGATGAGGTTAAAGAGGTATTTAAAGATATAAAAGATGGGTATATTGTGGATTGTACCGTTGGATATGGGGGGCATAGTGAGGCACTTTTGGAACAAAATCAGGATATTAGACTTATATGTTGCGATCAAGATATAATTGCTATAAATTTCAGCAAAAAAAGATTGAAAAGATATGGTGATAGGGTGATATTTGAAAATGATAAATTTTCCAATATCATAGGCAAGTATTCAAACTATCCTATAAGAGGAATTTTAGCGGATATAGGAGTATCTTCCTTGCAACTTGATGATGAGAGTAGGGGCTTTGGGTTTGGTAGCGAAGTGCTTGATATGAGGATGGACAGAAATAATCCTCTAAGTGCTTATGAAATTGTAAATGAGTATTCCCAAGAAAAGCTAGAAGATATATTAAGAGATTATGGCGAGGTAAGAGACTTTAAGCGAGCGGCTAAAATGATTTGTAAAGCTAGAGAGCTTGGAGATATTAAAAGTTCTAAGCAACTAGCTGGTATATTTAAGAAATTTTCATCAAAAAAAGGCATAAATCCTGCAACACTTGTGTTCCAAGCAATAAGGATAGAGGTAAATGATGAATTAGGAGAGCTTGCAAAATTGTTTGATGCAATTGAAAATGCTGATTTAAGTAACTGCCTGATAGCTATTGTATCTTTTCATTCTTTAGAAGACAGAATCGTCAAGAGGGTTTTTAAAGAGTTTGCGAGGAGTTGTATCTGTCCTGTTGGAGTTATGAAGTGTGAATGTGGAAATAATCACTCCTTAGGAAAGATTTTGACTAAAAAACCAATCACCCCAAGCACAGAAGAGATAAAGAAGAACCCAAGAAGCAGAAGCTCCAAGATGAGAGTATTTAAAATCAAATGAAAAATAAAAATCATAAAAAAATCGTTAAGAAAGCTAGTGATAAAAAACAACTTTTAGACAAGATAGATGAAACCATAGATGAAGAGAAAAATCTAGATTTTAAACTTTTGGCTATAGTCTATCTCTCTATGATAGTAGGATTGCTCATCATCTTGCCAAAGATATATATAAAAAATGAGATTTACTATACAAGCCGACAGATAAGTAAAATTTCCAGCGAATACTCCGTCTTGAAAGAAGAAAATAGATTCTTAAAGCAAAAAGTAGAATCTATAAAATTTAAAAATCAAGTCCTAGACACGGTATTTTAATGATGAAATCATACAGAGCGTCAGCTCGTGCTTCAGTAGAGCGTGAATTGGCAAGGAATTCACTTCCTTGCCAAGATGACAATAATAAAAAATCATACAGAGCGTCAGCTCGTGCTTCAGTAGAGCGTGAATTGGCAAGGAATTCACTTCCTTGCCAAGATGACAATAATAAAAAATCATACAGAGCGTCAGCTCGTGCTTCAGTCGCGAGGAATTTTTGCGGAATTTACTTCCGCAAAAAGGGGACAGCTAAATGATAAAGAGATTTATAACATTTGCAGTGGAGAAGTCTATACTTAACCACATTTTTTTACTTTTTATGATTGTCTTAGCCTTCTTTTCATACCAAAAAATCCCAAAAGAGATTTTTCCCCCATCAAATTTGGAAACTATATCCGTAACCGGTTATTACGCAGGGGCAAGCCCTGATATATTGGACAAAATAGCTGTAAAACCACTTGAAGACGAACTTAGAAATCTAAATGATATGGATAGGATGGAGAGCAGCGTCAAAAACGGTTTTTTTAAGATACTCATATATCTAAGAGAGGGTTCAAATCAGTCAGAAGTTCTTGATGATGTAAAAGATGTAATATCTGCAGTCAAAAAAGATTTTCCAAGTGACATGGACGAGCCTGTTGCAAAAATTTTAAAAACTTCATATCCGCTGGCAACTATAGCCATAGCATCAGATCAACCCAAAGAGAAGATGCTAAAAGTTGCGGATGAGTTAAAAACCAGACTCTCAAAGATAAAAAACCTAAGCGATATAAGCATAAGAGGTGATGCAGACGAAGAGCTATTGATAAAGATAGAAGATAGAAAACTAGATGCTTATGGCTTGAGCGCAGATGAGGTTGCTTCAAAGCTGAGCTCCATCAGTAGCATCTATCCTATAGGACTCATCAAACAAAGAGGGGGGCATCTCTTCGTAAGTACTATTTCGGGTGAAAAAAATATTCAAAAGATAAGAGATATGCTTTTGAAATTTGGAACTAAAACTCTTAGACTAAAAGATATAGCAACAGCCAGTTTTCAACTAGCAGAGCCAAATGAAATTTCACATTTTAATGGAAAGCCAAACATATCCGTAAACACAAATAAGGCAAAAGAGGGAAATGCTATAACTTTGGTAAAAGATATAAAAAAAGTCCTTAAAAGTTTTGGTAGAAGATACAAAAAGTATGATTTTGAGGTCTATACAGATACCTCTATATGGATAAGAAATCGTCTAAACACAGTTATATCAAATATCATTTTTGGGCTAATCCTAGTCTCCTTGTCGGTTTATATATTTATCAGCGGAAGAATAGCTTTTATAGTGGGGCTTGGTATTCCTGTGAGCTTTTTTATCGGTTTGATTGCTATGGATTTGATGGGGTTTAGTCTAAATATGCTCTCTTTACTTGGCGCCTTGATAGCTCTTGGTATGCTGGTAGATGAGGCCATAGTGGTGGCTGAAAACATCTATAAGCATCTTGAACGAGGAGATAGCCCGAAAATGGCTGCTATAAACGGAGCTACTGAAATGTTTCCAGCGGTTATTACATCAACTTCTACTACGATATTTGCTTTTTTACCTCTGCTCATTATGTCAGGTGACATGGGCGTGTTTATGAGGGTTTTGCCTATAGTTATATCCATTTTGCTTCTAAGTTCGCTATTTGAAGCGTTTTTCTTTTTGCCTCTACACGCAAAAGATTTTCTCAAAGCAAAAACAAAAGAGCAAAAAAATGAGTCTTGGTGGAATAGCTGGAATAAGTTTTACAAAGTTACGCTCTCTTTCTTGCTTAGATACAAAAAAACTTTTTTGATTGGATTTTTGATTTTTAATGTAGGCTCCACAATATATCTTCTAAAAAGATCAAATTTCCAGCTTTTCCCTGACTTTGACAATACGCAGATATATGTGAGTGGAAAGGTAAACATCAACTTTAAATTACAAGAGACTCAAAAACTTGTAACTAAAGTAGAGAAGGTGCTTTTGGATAAATTGCCAAAAAGTGAAGTCTCTTCTGTTACTTCTATATCAGGTTTTATGCTTGATGCAAAGTTTCAACCACACATGGCAGAAAATAATTTTCAAATTTTTATAAATCTGCACGAGAGAAAGCCTGAGAATTTTTATAATAAATACATCAACCCTTATCTGTCACCATCATACGATAGCAGTGATATGAAAAGAGTAATGAGTGCAAGAGAACTGTTAAAAGAGATAAAAAAATATACCAAACAATTTGCAAAAAGTAAAGATTTTAATGAATTTAAGGTGATAGTCCCGGGAGCCGGTATAGTTAAAAGTGATGTCGAACTTGCTTTTAGCTCCAAAGATAATAACTCTATAAAAAAAGCTCTTCATATAGTGGAAAATAAAATGAAAAAAATAAAAGGTGTTTTCAATATATACGATGACAAAGAAGCAGGTGAAAAAGAGGTAAAACTTAGAGTAAATGAGTATGGTTTTGTTTTGGGTTTTAGCGAGAGATACATAGCTTCACTTTTGAGACCTTACTTTTTTGCCTCAGATGTTAATAAGATGACATACAACAAAGAGCTTATAGATATAGTTACTCAAGATATAAATAAAGACAAAAAAGAGACTTTGGAGAATTTTTATGTTGACATTCCGGGAACTCTAAAAAAAGTTCGACTTAGTGAAGTTGTTGATTTTGAGTATAAAAACAGTGATGCAAATATATATAAGGACGATGGCGTCAGAGTTAGCACGATATATGCATCTTTGCATAAAAAAAGGATAACATCAACAAAGCTTTTAGAAAAATTGAAATCGACTTTTGAAAAAGTGAAAAAGATGGGGGTAAAAATCAAAATCAAAGGTGAAGAAAAAGAGAATAAAAAGATACAAAAAGAGATGGCGGAAGCTGGTGTTATAGCCATATTTTTGATCTTTATCGCTCTTGTCTGGATGTTTGATTCGATAATTCTTTCAGTGGTTGTGCTCACATCCATACCTCTTTCACTTTTAGGTGTCTTAATTGGGCACTTAGTGATGGGTATGAATCTTAGTATGCCATCACTTTTGGGTATAGTCGGTCTTAGCGGAGTTGTTGTAAATGATGGGATTATCATGATTGATTCGCTAAAGAGAGCTAAAAATATGCAAGAGATTTTATCTTTAGCAACAGGAAGACTTAGGCCTATATTATTAACATCTATAACTACCGTACTTGGTCTGTCAACTCTGATGTTTTTTGCTGCAGGTCAATCAGTCATACTTCAACCTATGGCCATAGCTTTAGGCTTTGGTATAGCATGGGCTACGGTTTTAAATCTTTTTTATATTCCATTGCTGTTTGTGTTGATTAAAAATTTTAAATAGAGTATAATATAAGATCATATAATATCTATAAAAATATATCTCAAGGAGAAGGTTATGTCGATAGCGAAGAAGATGTTTATACCCATGTTTTTACTTTTACTGCTTTTAGTCGCAGTATTGGTTGGGGATTTTTATATATCCTCATCAAAAGAGAAGAGTAAAGTGAGAAATGAAGAGGTTAAAAATTATATCAACTTTTTTAATGATGAGTATAAAGTAAAAAAAGACTTTGGCTTGGTAGGTTCATTGTTGTTAAGTGACAATAAGTATGTAACTTCTTTGGTTTTGGGCGGTGATAGAATGTATGCCGAAAAAGGCTTGATGAAGTTAGATACAAGATTTAAAAGAGACACGGATTATAAAAATATAAAAATTCACATACATGATGCAAATGTGCATAGCTTGCTTAGGGTTTGGAAACCAAAGAAATGGGGTGATGACCTCTCTTCGTTTAGAAAAACTCTTGTAAGGGTAAAAGAGACGAAAGAGCCTCTTGTGGCTATTGAGCTTGGTCGTGCAGGTTTGGTTCTAAGAGGAGTATCTCCTATCATAGAGCAAGGCAAATATCTTGGATCGGTAGAGTTTATGCAAGGCTTTAACTCTATGGTTAAAGATGGTAGAAAATCAAAGTATGATGTACTTGTAGTTTTGAAAAAAGAGTATCTTAAAGTAGCCACACTTTTGAAAAAATCAAAAACTATCGGAGATTATGTATTGGCAGTTAGTGGAAATAGTGCTAACATGGAATTTTTCAATGAGTTAAATAGTGTAAATATCACAAAAACAAAAACTATGCTAAAAACTAAAGATTATGTCTTTGCATCTATACCTATGAGGGATTTTAGTGGCAATATCGTAGCTTATGCACTTGTAGGTCAAAATAAAAAGATAGCATATAGTGCGGTTGACAAAGCAATATCTGTTGTAAAAAAACAGATGCTTATATCTGTTTTTGCATTTTTAATTTTATTTGTGATATTGTATTTGATGATTAGGTTTGCTGTGCTGAAACCTATAAATGATTTAACAGTAAGAGCAGCCGATCTCTCTAGGGGAGATGGTGATTTAACTAGACAATTAGAGATAAATGGCAATGATGAGATAGCAAAGGCTAGTACAGAGATAAATAATTTTATAGAAAAAGTGAGGGTTATGACAGAGGAAGCCAAGCATATATCTGCAGAAAACTCTTCTATTGCAAACCAATTATCTTCTACAGCTCTAGAAGTTGGTAGGATGGCAGAAAATTCTACTGAGGCCACTAACGAGGCGAGTGCTAAATCTATGGAGATTAAATCAAATTTAGAAATTTCAGTTCAAGAAGCAAAAGATGCTAAAGACGAGCTAGAAAAGGTAAATGTCCACATGCACGAAGCCAATAAATCAATCTTAGCGCTAGCAGAGGATATACAGCAAAGTGCTACAGTTGAGATAGAATTGGCAGATAAAATACAGCAACTCAGCTCAGATGCAGCTCAGGTAAAAGATGTTTTGACGGTGATTTCTGATATCGCAGATCAAACAAACTTACTAGCCTTAAATGCTGCTATAGAGGCAGCTCGTGCGGGTGAGCATGGAAGAGGTTTTGCAGTTGTTGCGGATGAAGTAAGGAAGTTAGCTGAGAGAACTCAAAAGTCATTGGTAGAGATAAATGCTACCATAAATGTCATAGTGCAATCTATAGTAGAAGGTAGTGAAGAGATGAGTACAAACTCTAAAAAAGTTGAACAGTTATCCCAAAGTGCTTCAAGCGTAGAAGAAAAGATCAATGATATGACAGATATATTGCAAAAAGCAGCAACAAAAACATCAGAAACTATAGAAAAAAGCAATACAGAAACACAAAAAGATGTAGATGAAATAGCAGATCAAGTCTCTCTAGTTAATGAGATATCTTCTAAAAATGCAAGAAGTATGGAAGAGATAGCAAGTGCTGCCGAGCATCTAAATGATATGACAGAGACATTAAACAATAAATTAAATGAGTTTAAAACTTGATAGCTTCAAGAAGTCCGTTATATAATAGTGAGGAAAGCCCTAGTTTATAGGGCTTTTATGTTTATTGTTCTACAGTTACAACTACTGGAGTTGATTCCCAAACTCCGTGTTTTGTACAGTATGCTTGGGCTACTAAATTTAGTTTTTTAGTAGTTGGTATGATGTTAAATGTGACTTCAACATGTCCTTTTGCACCTTGTCCACCAAGGGTTCCCGGAACAAAATCAGCTCTTCCTAAAAGAGTTTCTCCGTTGTAAAGTGCAATATTTGCTATAAAATGATCAAAATCATCAGGGTGAGTATATTCATTTCCAACTTTTACTGTTACAGGAAAAGACTCACCGTTTTTTGCATTGTCACTACAATGAACAAATGGAGAGTGTCTATCTATATAATCTTTTTTAGATTCTCTTTCAACTGTGTCTATATCGACATAACGATTAATCTTTGGCATAATTTCTCCTTGAAATTTTTTTTATAATGTCATTTTAGTATAAATAAGATTAAATTTGTCTTATTTAGATAATATCTGTCTTTATCGCGTGGTTATCAAGACCTACTCTCTTTTTGTCTGTTATCCCTAATGAGAGTAGAAGTATCTCCGCTAGACTAAAAATACTTAGTTTTATCTCTCTGCCTACAACCTTTTCTAGCTCTTTTTGGTGCTCATCAAACATAACAAAACTTCTAGCATCATTTACTACTACAAAATCAGCAGCATTGTCAAACATGTCGAGCATCAAAGTTCCGGCAATTTTATATGAGAGTTTCTCATTTACATCATATAGGGCATGCCCATTCACTTGGTTCTTTAAGTTGTAATCCACCAATTTCAACCCGGTAGCTTTAAGTAAATTTTCATAGGAATTGGTATCGGAGTATCTCTCTATCTGACATCGATAGGAACCAAGGTATAGTGCGGCAAAGAATTTTTCAAAATTTTTATTTACATTTTTCTTGAGTTTTGATATGCCGAACTCTTTTACTATAAAATCAGCCAGTGTTAAAATTTCTATATCAAGATTTAGTTCTAAATTATCTTTTTTTAATCCAAGAGTGATTTTATTTGCTAGATTTTTGTCGTTTTTTAACTCTTCTAGTGTAGCTTTCAGAGACAAAAATGAACTGTCTTCAACACAGACTATACTGCTTTTTTCTTTTGAAGCTAGAGCTAATGTTCTTGCATTTTCTTTGTAAAAAGTCTCGATATCTTCACCGATTGATTCAACTCCACAGTCTCTAGTTGCGCCACTTAAAACCGGAATTTCCAAATTTAAAACTTTCAGTAACTCTTTTGCGGAAGTAACAAGAGGCAGTGTATGATTTATATCTATAATCGCATCAAAAAGTATATATTTTTTCATCTTATTTCCTTGCTCTTAATACTACATTTTTTAGTTCGTCTATTTTCTTTTCTACTTCGTAGTCTGCAGGGAAAACTTTCCCACAGATATTTGTATGCAACCAAATACCACTGTCTTCTCTATCTATGACATCAAGTATTTTATGTTTTTGAGATGGATATTTGTCTATCATGTCGTAGGCAAAGAGCAAGAGAGCATCCCCATCAAATTCATCATAAAATTTGTATGTATCAGAAGCATAGTGATATATAATGAGTTCATCAAATCTTTTTTTATCGCTAGAGTCCACATATGGATCAAGCATATCAAATTTTTTATAAAAATCATCGCTGTTTACTATCAAATCTTTCAAAGCCCTCTTTTCACTCATGGGCATAAGTGTAAATTCATCTCCAAAGTTTTTAACAATATCGCCAATTTTAACATCAGTAAAAAGATTCCTGTCAGCTATTTTTACAGCCGCATTTTTACCGATTGGATAGTCAAAGAACCTGTCTTCTTCTTTTATTATTGCCAACAAATCATCCAAAGTCTTCTCTTCATCTATCTTAATGATATGCTTTTTGTAAAAAGGAAGATAGTCGATTTTTGCATCAAATCTAAAAACACTCAACCTAAGCTTGTATGTCATAACGCTTACTCCTAACATAATTTTCCATTAGTCTACTCTAAAAAAGCTTAAAAAGCATAAAATTGGTATAATACAAAAAAAATATAAGGAATTTAAAATCAAACGATTATTTTATCTAAAACATTCACCCATAGATATTCTTTTTACTAAAAATTCTAGTGATTTTGTAGTAAATGAATTACCTTTGTATGAGTTTAGTGCAGAGGGAGAACACTTAGTTCTACATGTAAGAAAAAAAGATATGACAACTTGGCAGATGGTACAAGCTCTCAGCGAAGCATGCGGTGCAAAGACGAGAGATTTTGGATATGCCGGACTAAAAGATAAAGATGGTATGACAACACAGTATATATCTGTCCATAAAAATTTTGAGAGTAAATTGGAAAATTTTTCGCATGAAAATATCAAAATTATCTCAAAAACTTACCATAACAATAAGATAAGAATAGGGCACTTAAAAGGAAACAGATTTTTTATAAGATTAAAACGAGTAAATAAAATAGATGCCCAAAAACTTCAAAATGCACTTAAGATTTTGGCAAAAGAGGGCTTTCCTAACTTTTTTGGCTATCAACGATTTGGAAGAGATGGAGATAACTATATCTTGGGAAAAGAGATATTGGAAGGAAAAAGAAGAGAGCGAAAGAGAAAGATGAAAAATTTCTTTATAAGTGCTTATCAGAGCTATCTTTTCAATACTTGGTTATCAAATCGCCTAAAAATTGGACATATTTTGGATGGGTTTAATCTCAAAGAGGCTAGTGAGTCTTTGGGCTTTTCAAAAGAGTTAGTCAAAGAGTTAAAAAAACAGAAGAGATTTTTTAAAATTTTTAAGGGAGATGTGGCACATCATTATCCTGCAGGGAGAGCTTTCATATGTGAAGACCTAGAAGAAGAGCTTGAAAGATTTGAAAAAGAAGAGATAACGATAACAGGTTGGTTGCCCGGTGGTAGGAGCATGAGATGTGAGGGCTTTGCTAAAGAGTTAGAAGATGAAGTTTGTGATGAGGCCGAGCCATATCTAAAGCAGATGGACGGTGCTAGAAGATTTGCATGGGTATTTTTAAAAGATGTGGAGTATGAATATAAAGAGGAAGAAAATTGGTTTGAGATGCATTTTTCCCTGCCAAAAGGCTCCTATGCTACGGTAGTTTTGGAAGAGTTAACTCATAAGCTAAAAGAAATGGTATAATTTCATCTAAAGGTACGATGAGTGATTGCTTGAGTTTTTTAAAAATTTAAGAGGAAAGTCCGGGCTGCATTGAAGCGTGGTTCCGTCTAACGGACGGCTGGGGCAACCCAAGGGATAGTGCAACAGAGAGAAGACTTCCTTAGCGAGAAATTTGCTAAGGTAAAGGTGAAACGGCGGGGCAAGAGCCCACCAGGGTTTAGAGTAATCTAAACTGCTTTGTAAACCCAACCTGCAGCAAGAATGGATTGGTTTTGCTTCATATTTTGACCATTCGCTAGAGTGTTATCGTAAGATAACAAGTAGATAAATAATCACTCGCGACAGAACCCGGCTTATAGTCGTACCTTTTACCAGACTATTAAATCCATCTTATTTATGGTTTGCTCCCTTATGTTGCCATCCTCATCTCTTAACGATTCTAGAATCTTTTTAATCTTCTTCGTGTCCGGTTCTAATCCTCTTACATTTAAGTGCCAGGTGTAGTTTTCTACTGCTTCTTTGAAACTTCTTATCTTTATCTTTAGCTCTTCAAAGTTTTCGAGTTGATATTTTATATCCTCAGTTTGAAGCCATTTTTTAACTCTTTTTGCACCATTTGGCGGAGTATATACGGAATTATGAGCTAAAAAAAGGTCATCTAAAATCGTGTTATCTCTCACTCCTGCCCATCCTAGATATATCTTTATACTAGCACTTGAATGAAATTTTTCTAACTCTTTTTCTGATTTCACGGCAGGACTCATGGTACACAGAGCTATGTCATAAATTCTGTTTTTCATATCAAAATCGCTCCATGTTGTATGGTGTGTTTTGATATTTTCTATACCTAAATCAAGGGCATCATCCCTTAAAATTTGGAGCATATTTTGTGAAAAGTCAAGCCCGTCAACACTTTTGGCAACCTTTGCAACCCTGATGGTATATACTCCGGTACCACATCCCACATCAAGTATAGTTTTGTCTTCGAAACTGATACCCATCTTTTTCACAGCCTCAAGCACATTTGCTTCAAAACTGTTTTTACATGGTGAGTATCTGGCATAATTTTTTGCTTTTTCATCCCATTTGTTTGTCTTTTTGTTATTCATTTTGCTTTTTCCTTTGCAAGTATTATAGCAGCTATCAATATAAAAATAGAGCCTATCACTTGGAGATAGTCCATCTTTTCACCTAAGAGTAGGTAAGATAAAAAGAGAGTGACTACCAACTCAAGAGTGGAAATCATAGATGCTTTGAGAGGACCTATGAGCTTTAGTCCTGCAAAAAATGTGATTATGGCTATAAGTGTAGAGACTATGGTTATGGCAGATATCCAGCCCCATTGTTCTGGTGTATTTGGTATAGCGATATTGTATGCTAGAGCATAAATAAGATATACCGATGCGGAGCCTGCCATAATCACACCTGTTGCTATGATGGGCGTTGTTCCCCTCATCGCTTTTGTGCCGACTATTATATATACAGAGTAGATTAAAGCGGCTGCCAAGCCAAATATGATACCGATTAAATCTATATTTTCAAATTTTAATCCTACTACGAAAATAGCTCCCACTGTAGTAAAAAAGAGAGCTATGATGTCGAGCTTATAGACTTTTGTCTTTAACAATATAACAGAAAGAAGCAGAACTATACTCGGATATAAATATAGCAGAATAGATGTTAGTGATGAGCCTATGAGACTCACGGCACTAAAATATGAAAATGCCTGAGCAGAGTATAAAACCGCACCCATAAAGATGAGCATCACTAAGAGCTTTCCTCTTGGATATGTGTACTTTTTGAAAGTGATGTATATATTTATGATGACAGCAGCACTAACAAAACGAAAGAGCAAAATAGTCTTTATGTCAAGTCCGCTCTTGTAGGCAAATGTAGCAAAGATAGGCATCAATCCAAAAGAGATGGCAGATATAATGATAAGAAAAAAACCTAAAAATTTCATTTTGGATATATGCCTTTAATATAAAATAGATATAATTAGATTTTTTGTAAGACTTATATCATTGCTAAGGCTTCACACGACGGGTACCCCAAAATCAAAGATTTTGACCCATCGGTTGCAGAGTCGCTCAAATACAAGTCTTACAAAAAGTCTTATGATACAAAATTTTTCTTTAAAAGGTGTTTTCTTGAGTGGTAAAAATAGAGTAAGATTGAGAACTTCCGAGCTTTTTGGAAATTATAACTATCCTGAACAGAGTTGGAATATTCCTGCTTGGGTGGCAAAAAATGAGAATTTTATAGAAGTTTTAAAAGATGTAGTTTCATTTGATATAACAAGTGAAAAGTATGAAGTGCCGGAGTCGTTTAAAGATCTGTTTTCCTACCTAAGAGGGCAGAATTATGCAGTATTTGAAGAGAGGTTTGTGGTCTGTCTGACGCAAGGCAGACTTGCTTATCTGACAAGTTCAGGTTTTACAAAAGTGTCGGCAAGTGAAGATGTATTTGAGCTCTCAAACTGGATGATTAGAATCCAATAACTCTTTTGGGTTTGAGCCATATAAATTATCAAATGGCATACTGTCTTTTGTCAGGAAAATTATCAAAATAATAATACCTAAGATTGGCATAAAGAGTAGCAGTTGCCACCAGCCGCTTTTGCCTATGTCATGCAATCTTCTTGCTGTTACTGCTAAGGTTGGGATAAATACACTAAGAGAGTAAACAGTATCCAAAAGATTACTTCCGATACTGTTTCCAATGGCAACTAGTATAAAAGTTATGATTGTATTGATAAGTACAAAGTACCAATACTCGCTCCTAGTAGCTCTTCCGCTAAAAACAGCATATTTTTTTAAAACATCTATATACCAATTCATCTTTTCTCCTTATCCCATAGGATATAAAATCTCCTGATGTACCTGGTCTAGTTTTTGATTTAACTCATCACTTATATCATAATCCAATGCGTCAAATATGACATCAAGTTGCTCTGCCATGCTCGCTCCTATGATAGTTGAAGCTATAAAATCAAATTGTTTACTCCAAGCAGTCGCCAGGGTAGTTAGATTTACACCATATTCATTTGCAATTTCTAGGTATTTTTCTGTAGAATTTAGAGTTTTAGCGTTGACAAATCTTTTGGCTTGAGTTTGCATCCTAGGATTTGGATCATTTAGGTATTGTGTAAATCTTGCTTTTGGAGGTAGAATTTTTTGATTATATTTTCCGCTCAATACACCACCGGCCAAAGGAGAGTAGGGTAAAAGAGATATACTCTCTTTTTGACAAACAGTTGCCAGCTCGTCCAAAAATCTTCGATTTAGCATGGAAAAGTTGTTTTGGATTGACTGAAATCTTGCTAGATCTTTAAACTTTGAGACTTCATTTGCCTTTGTTAAGCCATAAGCGCTATCATTTGAAGTACCGATATATCTAATCTTGCCGGCTTTTACAAACTCATCTAAAACATATAGTGACTCTTCTATAGGCACACTCATATCCGGCCAATGTACTTGATAAAGGTCTATATAGTCAGTTTTGAGTCTTTTTAGTGTGCCATCAAGCGCCTTTGTGATATGAAATCTGTCTATCGCAGTAAGCCCATGCCTGATAGGTGGAACAAACCACCCGTTTGCTGCACCTGCTACTTTTGAGGCGATGATGATAGAGTCTCTTGGTTTGTCCTTAAGCCACTCACCTACTATCTCTTCAGTCAAGCCAGCATAATGAGCAGACGGAGGTACAGGATAGAGTTCGGCAGTATCAAAAAAGTTTATACCTCGCTCATACGCTTTATCCATAATCTTAAAAGACTCTTTTTTATCGCAAAAACTTCCAAAAGTCATAGTTCCTAAGCAAATAGGTGTGACCCTTAGTCCACTTTTTCCTATATATCTATACTCCATATCATCCCTTTCTTTTATCTATTACTCTTATCGCTTTTCCCTCGCTTCTTATGATTGATTTTGGAGCGACGAGTTTGACATCTACATTTATGTAGAGGTTGTTTAACATTTCGTGCTGTATATGTTTTTGAAGATTTTCCAATTCACTCACATTTTCACTCATTATATCTTCATTTAACTCTATATCTATCTGGAGTTTATCGAGGTAGCCCTTCTTGTGTGCAATTATTTGATAATTGAGCGTTATGCCCTTTATCAAAGAGAGAACATGCTCGATTTGGGATGGAAATACATTTACACCGTTTATCACTAGCATATCATCAGCTCTACCGACGATACTCTCTATGCGAGCTAGTGTTCTGCCACATTTACAAGGGATTCTAGTCAAACTTGTTATATCTCCAGTCCTGTATCTGATGATAGGGAGTGCCTGCTTTGTTAGAGATGTCACTACTAGTTCACCTCTTTGACCCTCGGGTAGAACTTTTAGAGTTTTTGGGTCTATGATTTCAGGATAGAAGTGATCCTCGTTTATATGCAGTAGATGAGAATGTCTGCAACTAGATGCGACTCCTGGACCTATGATTTCAGAGAGTCCGTAAACCTCTACATACTCTATCCCCCACACTTTTGCTATCTCGTTTTTAAGCCCTTCACTAGCAGGCTCAGCTCCAAAAAATCCTACTTTCAGGTTAAAATCTTTTTTTATATCATACCCTTCAGACTTTGCCTTTTCTGCCATATGAAGTGCAAATGACGGAGTTCCTGTTATAGCTGTTGCTTTAAAATCTTTTAAGAGCAAAAGCTGTCTTGAAGTGAAACCGGTTGAGCTTGGTATGACCGCTATCTTCATGCGTTCAGCCGCCGTATGAAAACCAAGACCGCCGGTAAATAGTCCGTATCCTGTTGAATTTTGAAGTATATCTCTGCTTGTAAGTCCACCCATCGTAAAGACTCTAGCCATCACTTCACTCCAGACATCCATATCATGTTCAGTATATCCCACGACCGTTGGTTTGCCTGTAGTTCCGCTAGAGCTGTGAATTCTCACTACTTGATCCATATCGACCGCAAAAAGCCCATACGGATAGTTGTCTCTTAAGTCCTGTTTTTTAGTAAAAGATAGCTTTGATATATCTTCCAAACTCTTTATGTCGGTTGGTTTTATATTTAGAGCATTAAACTTCTCTTTATAAAATGGCACAAGATTATATACTCGCTCAAGTGTCTCTTTTAACCTTTGAAGTTGCAGGGCTTCTAGCTCATCCTTGCTTAGACTCTCGTTTTTACTGTATGTCATAATAACCTCTACATGTAGAAGTGTTTGGCTTCTACGATTTGGACACCATTGTTTTGTAGAGATTCGACTGCTTTAGTGATGTTATCTACACTAAATATAAATATGCCGGTTTGTGACTCATAAAAACTATAAGTATAGTATATGTTTATATTCTCTTTAGCAAGTGTCTCTATGACTTTGTCAAAACTTCCTACATAATCCTCTATCTTAACACCAAAAACTTCACTAAATCTTATACTAAAACCTGCATCTTCGAGCACAGCTTTTGCTTTTTGGGGATTGTCAACGATGGAGCGAACCAGTCCAAAATCACTTGAATCTGCCAAGATTATAGACTTGATAGATACTCCATTTTCGGACAATACTTTTGTAAAATCTGCCAACTCTCCCATTCTGTTTTCTAAAAAAACTGATAATTGTTGAATTTTGTATTTCATTTCATTTTCTCCTTTTTTCTGAGCAGAGCTCATTAATAATTCCTCTCACTAAAGCTACTCCTTCGGAGAGAATTTGTCATTTAACTGTCATCTTTTATAAGGGCAAAGCCCCTATAAAATTCACACTCTACTAAAGCCAATGCTGACGCATAGAAATTTATGCAGTTACTTTCTTTTGTCTATAACTCGTACTGCTTTGCCCATGCTTCTCTCTATGCTTCTTGGCTCTACGAGTTTGATTTTTGCATTTATATATAGGTTATTTAAAAGCTCACTTTGGATTTTCTTTTTGAGGTTTTCTAGTGCTCCTATACTGTCCATCGGCATTTGGTCATTTACTTCGACCATGATTTCCAAGCTGTCAAGATAACCTTTTTTGTCTGCTATGATTTGATAATTTAGTGTTATCTCTTCGACATTTGCCAAGACATGCTCGACTTGAGATGGAAAAACATTAACACCATTTACGATAAGCATATCATCTGCTCTTCCCATCACACTTTTCATCCTTACATGTGTTCGTCCACATCTGCAAGGTGTCTGATCCAAGCTTGTGATATCGCCTGTTCTGTACCTGATGATAGGAAATGCCTGTTTTGTCAAAGATGTGATAACTAGTTCACCTTTTTCACCATAAGGCAAAACCTCACCAGTTTTGGAATCTATGATTTCAGGGTAGAAGTGGTCTTCAAATATATGTAATCCATCGTGTTGGCTACAACTATTGGATACACCAGGTCCTATGATTTCACTCATGCCATATATCTCATAATACTCTATGCCCCATACTTTTGCGACTTCTGCTTTTAGGCCTTCACTTGTCGGTTCTGCTCCAAAGATACCACATTTTAGTTTGAAATCTTTTTTGAGGTCATACCCCTCTTTTAGCGCAACTTCGGCAAGGTGTAGTGCAAATGATGGAGTAGAAGCAAGTACGGTTGAGCTAAAGTCTTTCATCAAAAGAAGTTGTCTTGAAGTAAAACCACCAGAGCTTGGAACGACCGCAGCACCAACTGTTTGCGCGCCGTCATGAAGTCCGAGTCCTCCTGTGAAAAGTCCGTATCCATAAGCATTGTGTACCGTATCTTCTGAGTTTACTCCACTCATGGTATAGCATCTCGCCATCACTTCATTCCAGACATCCATATCGCTTTTTGTGTATCCTACGACAGTCGGTTTTCCTGTCGTTCCGCTAGAGCTATGGATTCTCACAACAGCATCCTGCTCTACTGCGAAGAGTCCAAAAGGGTAATTGTCTCTTAAGTCTTGCTTTTTTGTAAAAGGTAGTTTTGAGATATCGTGGATTGATTTTATATCCTCGGGCACCAATCCTAACTCTTCAAATCTCTTTTTGTAAAAAGGAACAGCACCATAAACTCTAGCAACCGTCTCTTTCAATCTTTTTGTCTGTAATTTTTCCAGCTCATCTCTGCTTAGTGTCTCATCTTTTGACCATATCATCTACACACTCCTGCTATCTTCTATCGCTTTGTGAAGTACAGCTATATTTTTGTCTGCCATTTTGGCATTCATCACTTTTATGGCTTCTTCTATATCTCCTAAGTTAAAAGGAAAGTTTGGATCTTTTGCAAGTGTTACACCTAACATATAGACATTTAGCGCTTGAATAGGTATCTCGCCATTTGTTGCTTTTTCAAAAGCGTCAATCTTGACTGTTTTATACTCTATATTTGGAAATTTTTCATCAGCATTTACGATGATAGTCCCACCATCTTTTTTTAGATACTGTATGTTTCTTAAACCCTCATTCCCCTCAAGTGCGATAAGTAGATCCGCTTGTCCTTCATCTATAGCAGGAGAGTAAAAATCTCCAACCTTAACATAGCAAGATACTGAACCGCCTCTTTGGCTCATGCCATGATTTTCAGTACCTAAACACTTTTGATCTTTTAATCCCGCTGCAATACTCAAAACTTTTACCAAAAATACAGCTCCTTGACCGCCAATTCCAGCAATTACAACTTGATATTTCATTTCAATTTCCTTTCTATAAATGCATCTGTTGGACATAAATCATCTATGCATGCATCACAGCCTATACATAAAAATGGGTCTATCTCTATCTTATGATCTTCATTGTAGTGCATTGGTGGGCATTTGTATTGGGTGGTGCATATATCACATGCTACACATTTGTCAGGATCTACCTCTGCATAGATGCCCGGAAGCATAGCAGGAGCTCTCTCTTTGTCAAGTACACAAAACTCCCTCATAATCACTACCAAAGGACCATCCATATCTTCAAATTTTTTCTTCACTTCTTTCATAAAAGCTACGCTTTCATCTATATCAGGAGTGTAGATATGCTCCATACATACCGCACCACAACCCTCTACTATGTGTTTGAGGTTTATCACTCCCGGATTTGCTCTCTCGGGTGTTTTTTGGCGACCTGTCATGGCAGTGACTGAATTATCCATAATCACAAGTATAAATCTGTGTTTTTGATAGACGGCATTTATGAGAGGTGCGACACCCGAATGAGTAAAGGTACTATCTCCGATACTTGCTATGACGGTTTTGCTTTTATCTGCTATGGAAAATCCACTTGCCATAGCGACACTTGCACCCATACACAAAACAGTATCTATAGCACCTTGGTTTAGTGCTAGAGTATAGCATCCTATGTCTGATGAATATATGGATTTTTTCTTTTTAAATACTTTCATGATAGAGTAGTAAACATCTCTGTGAGGACATCCAGGGCAGAGATTTGGTGGACGAACAGGAAGTTCATCTTCAAATTTTTTATTTTGATATGGACTCTGTTTATCTGTAAGTCCGACATTGTTAAAGGCTTGTATAACTTTGTCTTTTGAAAACTCGTCTATCTTGTGTACATCATTTGTGAGTTTTCCATGTAGTTTTGGAGAGCTTAACTGCTCTTCTATACAAGGATAAGTCTCTTCAAACACTATAACGGTTTTGTAATCATCAAATAGTTTCTCAAGTTTCTCTTTTGGCAATGGATAAGGCATATCGAGTTTTAAAATATCAGCTTCAAGTCCTAACTCTTCTGTAGCTTCTTTGACATAACCATCACCTGTTCCGCTTGTCAAGCAGAGTGTTTGGCCTCCTTTTAACTCTTTTACTCTTGGTTCTATAAAATTTTCCCAGTTATACTGAGCTATGGTATCTACTCTTCTTAACTGTTCTAACCCTTGGGCAAATCTTCCTTTTGGAGGAACTGCTGCCCATCTACCCATATCTCTTTTGAATTCACCCTTGTTTGGTTGGAAATTTACTTCATCATCAACTTCACAAATCTCTCTGGCATGTGAAACTCTCATGACGGGACGAAGCATCACAGGGGTTTCAAATTTTTGCGAAAGATCAAGTGCAATTTTTACCATGTCATAAGCCTCTTGCGGAGTTGCAGGGTCAAATACAGGTATTTTAGCAAATTTGGCAAAACTTCTACTGTCTTGTTCGGTTTGCGAAGAGTGAAAACCGGGATCATCGGCACTCACTAAAAGCATGGCACCCAAATGACCTATATATGAAGCACTCATCAAGGCATCACTTGCTACATTTAAGCCCACTTGTTTAAGAGTAGTACAGGTTCTTTTACCAGCGATCGCTCCGGCGTATGCCACTTCAAAGCCGACTTTTTCATTTGTTGCCCATTGTGCATATGTTTCACAGTCAAATTTCTTTGAAAATTTTTCAAAATTTCCTAAAATTTCACTAGAAGGTGTTCCGGGATACCCTGAAACCATATCTACATTGGCATGTACTAAACCCAATGCAATAGCCTCGTTTCCCATTAAGATTTGTTTCATATTTTCTCCAAATGTATAAAATTTGATTATTATACTTTATCTTTGTTTAATCTTTTCTACAAGTAAAACTATTTTTAACTTAATTTTGCTACAATAACAAAATTTAATTTTAGGAGTTTTGGTATGCTTAAGAAAATAGGTTTGAGTATTTTAGCGTTTTTGTTTGTTTCTAGCTTTATGATACTTAGTGCGGGAACTATAAGGATAGGGGCGATCGTTTCTGCTACCGGTCCGGCATCATTTTTGGGAGACCCTGAGCTTAAAACTTTGCAGCATTATGTTAAAAAGATAAATGATGCAGGTGGAGTTGATGGGCAAAAGATTAAGCTTATAGCTTATGATACAAGTGGAAGCCCTAAAAAGGCTGTGACATTTGTCAAAAGACTTATCAGTCAGGACAAAGTTGTAGCAATCATAGGTCCTTCAACTACGGGTGAGACTATGGCTGTCATCAAATTTGTGCAAAGAGCCAAAATTCCTTTGATATCTATGGCGGGAGCTGTTGCGATTATAAAACCTGTTAAAAAGTATGTCTTTAAGATGGTGGCAACCGATAGAATGGCTTGCAAAAGAATCATGCAAGACCTCAAAAAGAGAAAATTGACAAATTTAGCTTTGATTTCAGGAAGTGGTGGCTTTGGAAGGTCTATGAGAAAACAGTGTAAAGTAGTAGCTCCAAGTTATGGTATAAAGATAGTTGCAGATGAGACTTATGGTAAAAAAGATACAGATATGACTACCCAGCTTCTTAAGATAAAAAATAACAAAAAAGTACAGGCTGTGTTAAATCCGGGATTTGGACAGGGTCCTGCTATTGTGACAAAAAATTATAGACAATTAAAGATAAAACAGCCTCTATATCAGTCCCATGGCGTAGCTTCTAAAAAGTTTATAGAGATGGCAGGCAAAGCGGCAAATGGCGTTAGACTTGTTTCACCTCCTGTTATAGTGGCAGATAAGTTACCTGATTCAAATCCTATAAAAAAAGTAGCACTAGCATATAAAAATGAATATGAAAAGACATTTCACACACAAGTTGCAAGTTTCGGTGGACACGCTTATGACTCATTATATGCGATAGTTACAGCGATAAAAGCGGAAAAATCAACAAATCCACAAAAGATAAGAGATGGCATAGAAAATCTCAAAAACTTTCAAGGAGTTGATGGAATAGTCAATATGAGCCCGACTGATCACTTGGGTTTAGATACTAAAACAGGTATGGTTATGTTGGATATAAAAAATGGTGATTGGGTTATCGTCAAATAGATGAGCGAATTTTTTGGATTTTTACTCTCGGGAGTGACAGTCGGTTTTATATATGCACTTGTGGGCATAGGTTTTACTGTTATATATAACAGCAGTGGCATCATAAACTTTTCGCAAGGGGAGTTTGTGATGGCAGGGGGAATGTCCACGGTTTTTCTTTTAAAGGCCGGGCTCCCTCTTGGAGTCTCTTTTATTTTGGCGATTATGATAACATCTATGATAGGCATAGTTTTGTATAAACTCATCTCTTTTTCAAAAGAGAGTTCTCAGATTTCGCTTATCATATTGACTTTGGGTTTTGCTATTTTTCTAAGAGGTTTGGCTGAGGTTGTTTTTGACAAAGAGCTTCATACTATTCCGTCATTTGTAGGTGATGGCTCTTTTGATATGTTTGGCACAACTCTTACTTACCAATCTATACTCATCATGATAGTGTCCATTGTTATAGTTACACTTCTATACTTTTTCTTTAAAAAAACAAAGACAGGACAGGCCATGATGGCTGCATCCATAAATGTAGATGCAGCTAGATTGATGGGGATAAATATCAAAAAAATCTTAATGATAAACTTTGCACTCTCTGCTACTATAGCTGCTATCGGGGGAATACTTTTGACACCTATAACTTCAACTAATTACGAAGTTGGAATTATGCTTGGACTCAAAGGTTTTGCAGCAGCTATTATAGGAGGATTAAGCAATCCTTTCGGTGCAGTTGTCGGTGGTTTGGTGCTTGGTATTTTAGAATCTTTGATAGCCGGATATGTATCTAGTGAGTACAAAGATGCTGTTGCATTTGTGGTGATGTTAGGAATCTTGTTCTTTATGCCGGGTGGAATTTTTGGCAATACAAAAGCACAAAGAGTTTAGATGTTAAAAAGATACAATATAAATAGAGATATTTTAACTTTGAGTGCGATTTTAATCGTAGCTCCATTTTTCTTTCAAAATGATTTTTACTATGAGATTGCTATAGTTTCGCTTCTTAATGCTTTGATTTGTGTAGGGCTAAATATGCTTATGGGTTATGCCGGGCAAGTTAGTTTGGGTCATGGAGCATTTGCAGGACTTGGTGGATATATAGCTGTGATTTTAGGCTCAAGATATGGAATATCACCTCTTTTTAGTATATTTATAGCGATTGTTACTATGGCAATTTTTGCTTTTTTAATTTCTAAACCGATACTTAGACTTAAAGGGCACTATCTTGCCATGGCTACTTTGGGAGTCGGTATCATCATAAGTATCGTACTAAATGTGGAAGATGAGCTGACAGGCGGAAGTGATGGTATGAGCGTGGACAGTTTTACCATGTTTGGTTATGAATTTACCGATAGTCTGCAGTGGTATATACTTTGTGCTTTCTTGTTGGTTTTAACAATTTGGATGTTTACAAATCTCATAGACTCGCCTTTTGGGAGGGTTTTAAAATCCATAGAGGGAAGTGAAAAGGCAGCAAATAGTGTGGGCATAAATGTCTCTCATTATAAAAGTATAGTTTTTGTCATATCTGTTGTCATAGCTACAATCGCCGGTAGTTTGTATGCCTTTTTTTCAGGTTTTATCTCTCCAATTGAAGCTAGTTTTTCTCACTCAATTGAACTTGTTGTCATGGTTGTTCTTGGTGGTCTTGGTAGGATTTACGGGGCTTTCATAGGTGCTGTTATATTGACAATTCTGCCCCAACTTTTGACCTCTTTTGAAGACTATCAGACTTTGATATACGGCTCTATCATCATATTTGTTATGATTTTTATGCCAAAGGGTATAGCATCTGTTTATGAAGATGTAAAAGGGAGAGTGTTTGCTTCAAATAAATAGTGTTACTAAGCAGTTTGGTGGTATTAAAGCAGTCGATGATTTGAGTTTTAGAGTAAAAAAAGGGAGTATCCATTCGATTATTGGACCAAATGGAGCAGGTAAGACTACATTGGTAAATATGATAACAGGTGTTTATAGAGTTGATAATGGAACTATATTTTTAGATGGAGCAGACATCACAAATATTTCTACAAATAAGTTGGTCTACAGAGGGATTTGTAGAACTTTCCAAAATTTGGAAATTTGTGAAAATTTAACTGTTTTGGAAAATGTACTTTTAGGATTTGATAAATATATGGACAAAGGTCTACTAAAATCATGTTTTAGGGCAAAATCCATACTTGATGATGAGAAAAGGTATAAAGATAGAGCGAGACATCTCTTAGGACTCATAGGTTTGGAAAAACTTGCCGATCAAAAAGCCCAAAATCTCTCTTATGGGATACTAAAAAAACTTGAAATTATCAGAGCGCTCGGTACTTCTCCTGAGCTTATTTTGTTGGATGAGCCAGTTGCCGGCTTGAATCCAAAAGAGACGCAAGAAGTCTCAGAGTTGATTAAAACTGTTGTGGCAGATGAGGTTACCATAGTGTTGGTCGAACATGATATGAAGATGGTTATGCAGGTTTCTGATTATATCACGGTGATGAATTTCGGAAAAAAATTAGCCGAGGGTACTCCCGCAGAAATAATAAAAAATAAAGATGTCATAAGAGCATACTTAGGAAGTGGTGTGGTTTGTTAAAAATAGATAATTTGAGTTGCAATTATAAACAGATCATAGCACTGAGTGATGTAAGTTTGCATATAAATAGAGGTGAAATAGTTTCTTTGATAGGTGCAAATGGTGCTGGAAAAACTACACTTCTTAGAGCTATCAGCGGGCTTCAAAAGATAAGAGATGGAAAGATATATTTTGATGAAAATGATATTACAAAACTAGAATCACACGATGTCGCAAAGTTAGGTATCGCTCAAATTCCAGAGGGCAGGGGGCTTTTTTCCATACTTAGCGTTGAAGAAAATCTTAGACTAGGAGCCTATGTGAGAGATGATGGTGAAGTGCGAAGCGATATAGAAAAAATATACGCACAATTTCCCACATTGAGAGAGAAGTCACAAGAGTACGCAGGTACACTTTCAGGTGGTCAACAACAAATGGTAGCAGTTGGACGAGCTTTGATGAGCAGACCAAAACTTTTACTTTTGGATGAACCTAGTATGGGTTTAGCTCCAATCATAGTAGAGGAAATTTTTGAAGTTATAAAAACTCTCAGAGATAGCGGAACTACTATATTTATTGTGGAGCAAAATGCTTTCTTAGCTCTTAGTGTAACTGATAGAGCGTATGTTTTGGAAAATGGAAAGATAGTTATGAGTGGAGATTCGCTTGAACTTTTGAAAGATGAGAGAGTAAAAGAGGCGTATTTAGGGGCATAGGTCTAGTTAATAATTTAAAAACTCTTTTGTTTTTTTGATTTTATTCATAGTTTCCAGTACTTCTTGTTTCTTTTTTTTTACTAAATCTAAAGCAGTTTGGATTAGAGACAAAGCCTCTTTGGCTTCGTCTAAATCCTTGAAATTTGGCAATCTATCCAGTACTTTTGAGATATTGTCTGTATCTTCTTCGATGATTGCTATTTTTAGATTATTCACCCATTTCATAGTTTGTTTCTTCTCTCCAAGCTATCAATAACTCTTTAGTTACATGTAAAACTTCATCAATTTTTTTACTGTCATTTTTTATATTTACTATACTGAGTGTCTTGATTTGATGGAGATATAAACCTGTGAGATAGTATGATATATCGCCTGCTTCATAGTCTATAGAGTTGATAAGTTCAGAAAAAATTGCAACAGTTCTATTGATCCAATAAGACTTTTTTTCTAGATTATTTGTCTCTATTGCTCTTTTAGCAAGAGAGGCAAATCTTAAAACTCCCTCATATAACATCTCGATTAATTTTTCAGATGATTCTACTGATATATTATTTTGTGAATATGTTGCGTATGCTAAGTTCGGACTCATAGTGCCTCCTTTATTATTTATTTGTTCCATTTGTCATGCTACTAATTTGCATTGATAAGGATTGAAATGATGAATTAAACTTGCTGATCATTGCATCATAAGCACCGAATTTTTTTGTTAATATGTCATATTTGGTATCTAGCCTTGTTATCGCATTTGCTTTCTTCTCAGCTAGAGATTTTGTGTTGTCTGTTAGATCTGTATTAAATCTAGTTAGAATACCGGTTCCCGGATTTATATAGCTAGAGAGCATATCATTGTAGTTAGTGAAAAAACCGTTTGTATTAGTATCCCCACGAAAATAATTTTCAACATCTGAA
The DNA here is from genome assembly GCA_027050775.1 of Campylobacteraceae bacterium. Classification (GTDB taxonomy): domain Bacteria; phylum Campylobacterota; class Campylobacteria; order Campylobacterales; family Sulfurospirillaceae; genus JAADIZ01. The sequence goes on from JALUBH010000025.1 coordinate 36,110, forward strand.
CTATCACTTTGCATTTTAGAGTCAAACACAGAGCTATTAAATTCTAGGAGACCAGCACTATTTAGAGTGATGCCATAATCCTCTAATGATCTTCCTTTTGAGTCAACACTAAAAAGATTTGTATTTATGTCGCTTTTTAATGATCTTATCTGTGAAGAACCCTGAAATGTTCCTGCTGTTTTAGTGTTTGCATCATATTTTGTTGATTCATTTAAATTATTTATCAAGTCATTGTATTTATCTACAAAGCTTTTTAAAGCATCACTAATAGCACTGTTGTCTTGTTTGATTGAAATGTTTGAACTGACTGCATCATTTGCAACTATATTGACGCCTGTTATTAAATCATCAATGGTATTAGAAGATCTTGTTATTGATACGCCGTTAAAAGTAGCATCTAAATCTCCAGCTTTTTGTATGTTTGTCATTGTCAAGTTGGTGTCATTGCTATCGTCGCTATCACTATTGTTATCGGTTGTTACTGTTATGGCATTATCTGCTCCAGTATCCGTTGATTTTAAAACGAGTTTATAGGGATTGTCCCCCCCTACATTTAATAAAGAAGCTGTTATTTTACCGTCGGTTGCACCGTAAACCTCATTTTTGAATTCATTAATTGTTGTATCAGATGTTACCGCTATATCGTATGTGTTTCCATCTATTGCAAGGTGTATCGTATCATCAGCAGTTGCAAAGGTATCCGTTGTTTTATTGAAAGCTTGGCTCTCATTGATATCTCTTTTTGCTAATGTTGAGACATCAAATGTAAAGTCTTGAGGTTCTGTACCATCCTCGGCACTAACAGATATCCCAGTATTTGAAGATGTAACAGTTCTTTTTAAATAGCTTGTTTCATCTGACAAGGTACTTGTGGCAGATTTTAAAGATGCCGTCATTGTTGTTAAAATTGATAAATCGTTTAATTTTGTTTTGTTTTGTGCGATTTGGTTATCAATCGGTTTTATGATTACGCTTTCATCGGCTTTTCTTAATTTGTCGATTACACTATAGCTAAGCACACCATTGCTTCCGATTCCAAGCGAGCTTATAGGGGGAGTTGCCATTTATTTATCCTTTCTTATCAAAAATCATACCAACTATCTCTTTCATTTTTTCAGAAAGCTTCATGGCTTCCTCTGTTGGTATTTTTCTTATTACTTTTCCGGTGCTTTTTTCGATAACATTTACAAACATGATATCAATCTTGTCATTAAAACCAAATTTGATATTTGTATCCAATGATTTCATATGTTCATTTAGATGTTTAATAGTATTATCTAGTTTTAGTTTCATATCTTTTGGATTTAAAGATTGTTTTTTATTTACATCTGCATTTTGCTCTACTTTCTCAACTGATCTTCTTGTGTGCATTGAAGTATCGATTGTAGGTTGAGTAACTTGTTTATTTGTAGCACTAAATACATCCATTTTGTCCTCCTTGACATTTATCTAATATGTAAATCGGCTAGATAATTTATTTATTTAGAGCAATATTATGATAAAATAACCAACCTTAAACACTTTTTCTCGAAAAGTTTTACTTTTTTGTAGCTTTTAAGAGGTTATAAGGATAGAAAATAACAAAAAATTAGAGTGAGTTTCGAAATGAAAATAGCATTAGCTTGTAATTCTTTGCTTTTAACCAAGTCTTTAGAGATTTTTTTGAAAAAAAATCTTACTTCTTATAAAAAATGTGATTTTGTTATAAGTGATCAAAAAATGGAGATAGAAAAACCTCTGTTTTTGATTTCTGATGATATGTCAAATTTGCAAGTTCCATTTTCCGAGTCTTCTTTGATGATAGAATTAGATAAATTTTATGTTTCTTTAACATCAGACAAGGTACCGCAGAATGAAAATTCAAAAATTATAGGTGATGAGGTAAAAGAGAAGATAGATTTTCTAACAAAAAAGTTTAGAGACGACTTGATTGAGGTCATGCAAGAATATTATGAAAAAAAATGAAATATATGCAACTGTAACGGCAGGAAAATATAAGGGCAAAAAACTTAAACTCCCCTCCCTTGAAAGTACGAGAAGTACAAAATCAATCCTAAAAGAGTCATATTTCAATACGGTGCAGTTTGATATCATTGATGAAGCTTTTGTAGAAGTATTTGCAGGAAGTGGTTCCATGGGATTGGAGGCACTAAGTAGAGGCGCATCTCATGCCTATTTTATAGAAAAAGACAGTAAAGCATTTGCAATTTTAAAGAAAAATTGTGATTTTATAGATGCTAAGAGTACAACTTGTAAAAGAGCAGATAGTTTTGAGTATTTCGCGGAGTTTCTACAAGGCTCTACATGTAGAGCCTTTTTTTACTTTGATCCACCGTTTTGTATAAGAGACGGAATGGATGAGATATATGAAAAAGTCTATCACCTTATAGAACAAATTCCTAAAAATAGAGCAAATCTTATCACCATAGAGCATATGAGCTCTTATAAACTCCCTGAAAGTTTAGGTATATATTTGTTACGCAAAACAAAGAAATTTGGAAAAAGTTCACTATCATACTATGGCTAATTTTTTGTAACCATTTTGTTATCAAGTTTTTATACAATTTCATCGTAATCTTTAAAAGGAGAATTTTGATGAGAAAAATAGTTTCGATAACAGTTGCAAGTGCTTTATGTACTGCAACTTTGATGGCAGGAGGCCTTATAAAAGGCGATGGTTCTAGTTTTGTACTTCCTATAAACCAAGCATGGTCAAAAGCTTACTATAAAGCCACAGGAAAACAAGTACAATATAATGGCGGAGGAAGCGGAAAAGGTATCAAAGATGCGACTGCTAGATTGGTTGACTTTGGTGGAACTGATGCTCCTTTGACTCCAAGACGACAAGCAAGCAAAAAAATGCTACAATTTCCAGCTATCATAGGTGCCACTGTTATGGCATATAACTTACCGGGTATTAAGAGTGGAGAGCTAAAACTAAGTGATAAGGCTATAGTGGCTATCGCAAATGGAAATGTAAAGTATTGGGATAATCCAATGCTAAAAGTTACAAATGAAAACTTAAATCTTCCACATAAAAAGATAGTTTTTGCAAGGAGAAGTGATGCTTCGGGAACAACTTGGAACTTTACATTTTTTCTCTCAAGCGTAAGTACAAAGTGGAGAAGACAATATGGCGTCAAAAAGACAATCAACTGGCCAAGTAACAATGTCGGTGGCAAAGGAAACCCGGGTGTAAGCTCAATCATAAAGCAGACTCCCTACTCAATCGGTTATATAGAGTATGCTTATGCAGTAGAGTCAAATGCAAAAGTAGCAACTGTTGAAAACAGAGATGGATACTTTGTAAAACCAAGCATGAAGACATTTCAAGCGGCAGCTGCCGGAGCTGATTTTGATCCTGCCAAAGGTTTCTATGCAGTTATAGGCTATCCTAGCGGAAAAAATTCTTATCCATTGGTAGCTAGCACATTTATCATCATGCCAAAAGAGAAAATCGCAAAAGACAAACAAATCACAGCATTTTATAGTTGGGCATTTGATAATGGTGCAAATATAGCAAGTAAGCTGTTTTATGTTCCACTTCCAAAGAGTTTAACAGATAAAATCAAAAAGTACTGGAAAGCTAACGGAGTATATTAGTCTTGAATAGAGAACTTATATTTAAAAGGGTTGCATTTTCGAGTGCAACCCTTATCTTGGTTTTACTCCTCTCTATCTTCATTATGCTTTTTGTTTCGGCAAAACCTGCTATGAGCGAGTATGGACTCCATTTCTTGGTTGAAAGTAACTGGGGAAAGATAGTTAAGATCAAATCTGACAAATCAAAAGCAATCTCCCAAAAGACAAAACGGAGTGCAGATAAGAGTGATGATCTTTTTGCAGATGAAGATTCACCTATGTTCTCAGACCAAACGATGCCTGGCAACGACCAATCCGAACAAGTTGTTAAAACTAAAACCATATATGGAGGATTTGTTCCTATTATGGGAACTATACTCTCCACTCTCATCGCTATGGTATTTTCTATGCCGATAGCCATGGGAATAGCTGTATTTTTATCTGAAATTGCACCAAAGATCATCGTCAAACCAGTAGGTATCGCCATAGAGTTGCTAGCAGCGATTCCTAGTATTATCTACGGCATGTGGGGACTGTTCTATTTTGCACCGTTGATACAAAAAGTTATAGGAGGCTCGCAAATATCGCTCTTAACAGCCGGTTTAGTTTTGGGGATTATGATTTTGCCATTTATGGCAGCCATCACTAGAGACGCTATGAATACAACTCCTGATGTTCTGAAAGAGTCGGCATATTCACTTGGAGCTACAAAGTTTGAAGTCGTCAAAGATATCATATTTCCTTATGCAAAAGTAGGCATCATAGGCTCTGTGATTTTATCGCTAGGAAGGGCTCTTGGAGAGACTATGGCAGTTGCATTTTTGATAGGCAGCGTATTTAAGATTTCAGGTTCACTCACTAGTCCTAGTATTTCGATTCCTGTTGTACTTGCAAATAACTTTGGTGAGGCTGATCCACAGATGATGAGCGCACTCTTTTATCTAGCTTTTATACTCTTCATACTTAGCTTTGGCATTATAGCTTTGGCAAAATTTTACTTTTTAAGAGGTAGAAGATGAAGAGATTGATGATAAACAAGATAGTGCTTCTACTCTCAACTTTTGCAGCGATTATAGGGTTGGTTTTTCTAGCTTGGATTTTGACGACACTATTTTTAAAAGGAATTGATGCTATAAATTGGACGCTTTTTACAAAAGATTTGATAGATGGTGGACTTAGAAACTTGATATTCGGTCAGTTTGTGATGGCTCTTGTAGCTACGATTATAGGAGTTCCTCTAGGCATGCTCGCAGGTATATATCTAAGAGAGTATGGTAGGGGCGTGTATGTAAATATCATAAGAGATTTAAATGACATTATGATGAGTGCACCCTCTATCGTCATCGGTTCTTTTGTTTTTGTCGTTGTTGTTGTGCCAAGCGGAGGCATAAATGGCTGGGCAGGCTCAATCGCACTTGCTATTATGCTTATACCCATCGTTGTGAGCACGACTGACAATATGCTCTCGCTAGTTCCAACTGAGCTAAGAGAGGCTGGAATTGCACTTGGTGGAAGTAAACATAAGGTAGTTCTCGATATTGTATTAAAAGCCGCAAAAGTTGGTTTAATGACAGGTATTTTACTAGCATTTGCAAGAATTATAGGTGAGACTGCACCACTTCTTTTTACTTCAGGAACAAATAGCTTCTGGACGACAAATTTGAACAATGCTTTTCCATCTTTGACTGTGAGTATATACGATTTGGCAAACTTTCCGACGGATAAAGCGAGAAATTTGGCATGGGCAGCATCGTTTATATTGACGATAACGGTTTTGATTATAAATTTAGTTGGAAGATTTATTACAAGAGATAAAGGATAAGAGATGGCAAAAGAGTTGATAATGGATATAAAAGATTTTTCTTTTAAGTACGCAGGAGCACCAAAACCTTCCTTAATGAATATAAATCTACCCGTATATAAAAATAAAATAACAGCGATGATTGGACCTAGTGGATGTGGTAAATCCACACTTTTAAGGTCAATAAACAGAATACATGATCTCTATCCGAACAACGAATATACAGGAGAGATAAATCTTTTGAATATCCAAAAAAATGAATTTGAAAATATACTTGATATAAAAAAAGAGAATGAGTTTATCAAGCTAAGACAAAGAGTCGGTATGATTTTCCAAAAACCGACACCATTTCCTATGAGCATATATGACAATGTAGCCTATGGTTTGAGATTGTCAGGTTTAAAAGATAAAAATATATTGGACGAAAAAGTTGAGAAAGCGCTAAAGGGTGCTGCTATCTGGGATGAAACCAAGGACAGGCTCAAAGAGAGTGCCATGGGCATGAGTGGCGGACAACAACAAAGACTCTGTATAGCAAGAGCAGTTGCGCTGAAGCCTGAGGTGATACTTTTTGATGAGCCTACAAGTGCACTTGACCCGATATCCACTAAAGCGATAGAGGAGTTGATAAGTGAACTAAAAGAGTTTGTATCTATCGTCATAGTTACGCACAATATGCAACAAGCCAGCCGCTTGAGTGATTTTACGGCTTTTATGTATATTGGAGAGTTGATAGAGTATAATAAAACCGATAAAATTTTTCTAAATCCAAAAGAGAAACTAACAGAAGACTACATAACAGGGAGATTTGGATAATGTTAAAAAATTACAAAGAGATACTAGATAAATCAAGAAAGAGAGTTTTGGATTTTGCATCTATGATTTTAGATGCTTGTGAATTAACAATGGATGCTTTTAAAAATGGAGATATTCAAAAGGCAAATGATGCAAGAGAGATGCTGAAAAACGCTCATTCCATAAATAGTAAAATAGACAATGAAATTATAAAAACTCTAGCACTATTTTCGCCCGAAGCAAGAGATCTTAGGATCGTTATAGCCCACTTAAAAATAGCAAGTGAGTTAACCCGTATAAGTGATTATGTAAGAAGTTGTGCAAAAAGTATAAAGATGCAAATAAGCGGTGAGTTTGACTTGAGCACTTTGAGAGATGATACTATAGCATATATGTCAAGTACACAAAAATCTCTATATTCAGCCATAGAGTCTCTTAAAACAGACTCAAATAGTAGGCTTGAAGAGTTATATAGGGCAGTAAATGTTGAAGAGTCAAAATGTGATGATATACATTCTATATTGGAGCAAAATACTCTTGAGCAGATATGTTTAACGCCTGAAATGGCAAAAGATTTTATCGTTTTTTTAAAGAGCATGAGAAAATTGGAGCGCATAAGTGATAGAAGTCTAAATATAGTCAAACTCTCATTTTTTGCACAAAAGGGTGGAAAGTTAAAACTATAAGGTTATTAGATGAGTACATTGATTGTTGTTATAGAAGATGAAGAGGATTTGCTCGAACTTTTAGAATACAGATTGACAAAAGAGGGTTATGAAGTGGTCGGCTTCTTGTCTGCTAAAAAAGTAGAAGATTTTTTAGAACAAGAGGAGCCTGATTTGCTTATGGTCGATAGAAATCTTCCTGGTGTTGAGGGGAGTGAATTTGTCAAGCAGATGAGAGAGAAGGGATATCGAATGCCTGTGATTTTTGTCTCTGCCAAAGATGCTAATAGTGATATAGAAGAGGGTTTCCTTAGAGGTGGTGACGACTATATAACAAAACCTTACAACATAAATGAACTATTACTTAGAATAAAAGCGATACTAAGAAGAACAAAAACTGCAAACAAAGGAAAAATAGTTTATAAAGATATCTTGATCGATTTGGATTTAAGAGAAGTTTTCGTTTGTAAAAATAGAGTCAAACTTAGTAAATTAGAGTTTAACCTTTTAAAATTTTTCATGGAAAATAAAAATATAGTCTTAAGTAGAGATGAAATTTTGGATAATGTCTGGAGAGATAAAGATGCAAGAAATGAAAAAACACTGAATGTTACGGTAAACAGATTGAAAAAAAGAGTGGAGTTGATAAAAAACAGCAATTATATTTCCCCTATCAGAGGTGTAGGATATAAATTTTGTTGAAATTAAACCAAATATATTTTCGTAAATTTTTTCTTCTCTTTTTTGCTACGGCGATTGTTGTTTCTGTAGTCGGATACTATCTGTTTGATAAAATCGAGATAAATAACTATAAATTGATGCTTCAAAATATGATAAATCAGTTTGATACGACATATAAAAGTTTGCCAAATATCGATAAGGCCATCAAATTAATAAATAAAAAAACCGGAGTCAGGGTTACGCTTATTGCATTTGATGGAGGTGTGAAATACGAAAGTAACAGAGAGATAAAAGGTATGGGAAACCATATAAAGAGACCTGAAATCATACTTTCAAATCGGGAAAATTTTGGCTCAAGTGTGAGACATTCCAAGAGTATTGACAAAGATTTACTTTATGTTGCAAAGAAGACCGATAATTACTATGTAAGGATGGCTTATCCTTTAAAAAATATAAAAGAGAAGTTTTTTAGATTTTGGATATATGCAATTTTGATATTTTTAACTGCTATGATTTTGGCTTTTTGGATAACTCTAAAGATAAATGCAAAAGTTTCTTATGATTTGCAAAAGATAAAAGAGGGATTAGATAGCATAATAGATAAAAAATACGATACTATATTTGACGGCGCAAAGTGTTGCAAAGAGTTTGATATAATCGCAAAACAGATAAATAGAGTCTCAAAAAGATTGGAAAAAAGAAATAGACAAAAAAATAAGCACACAAGGAAACTAAAAGAGTTAAATAAACAACAAGGTGATATCATCTCAGCCATCAGCCATGAATTTAAAAATCCAGTTGCAGCTATAATGGGATATGCAAGCACAGTGTTAGAGGATAGTGATTTAAGTCAAAATATAAGAGATAAATTTTTAGATAAAGTGATTAAAAACGCACAAAAAATATCCTATATGATAGATAGGCTCTCTATGGCCATCAAGTTAGAAAACGATAACTTTACACCTAACATAACATCGTTTGATATCTTGGATACGCTTAACTACGCAAAAGATATACTTTTGCAAAAATATAAAAACCGTGAGATAAAGATAGATGTTTTAAATACAAAAATATCGGCAGATGAAGTTATGTTTGAAAATTTGTTTATAAATTTACTGGAAAATGCTCTTAAATACTCTGAGGATGAAGTTGTCATTAGGCTAGAAGATGGTACTGTAAAAGTCATGGATAAGGGTGTCGGCATAAGCGAAGAAGACATAGAAAACTTAACAAAAAGATTCTTTAGAGTAGAAAAACTAAGCTGGGACAACTCCATAGGAGTAGGATTGTATATCGTTAAATATATATTGAAATTTCATAATACCACTCTACATGTACGGAGTAAATTAGGCGTAGGCTCAACATTCTCTTTTAGTGTAGAAAATTTGCTAAGTGCTAAACCGTAATAATTTGGAACATAAATTGCTTTATCTCTAGCAATACATACGAAGGGATAATGATGAAATTAATCATCGCATCTATATTTTTACTACTAAATGTATCTTATCTTCAAGCGGAAAAGATAAAAGATATAGCGAATATAATCGGAGTAAGAGATAATCAACTTATAGGTTATGGTTTGGTTGTAGGATTAAATGGTACGGGTGATGGATCTTCTTCAAAATTTACACTCCAATCTCTATCGAATCTTTTGCAAACAGTAAATGTCAAGATTAAGCCAGCAGACATAAAATCAAAAAATATCGCAGCGGTCATAGTCACAGCAAAGTTGCCTCCATTTGCAAGACAGGGCGATAAGCTAGATGTTACTATATCCTCTATAGGTGATGCAAAATCCCTTCAAGGCGGCACACTTCTCATGACAGCACTTAAAGGTGTGGATGGAAAAATCTATGCTCTCTCTCAAGGTTCTGTTACAATTGGTGGGATGAATAGCAAGGGCGGTGGACGGCTAAATCATTCAACAAATGGTTCGATTTTTAGCGGCGCTTTAGTTGAAAGAGATGTTGTATATGATATTTACGATAAAAAATATGCAGATTTAAGCTTGAAAAGATCAGATTTTAATACCGCTGTAAATATACAAAAAGCATTAAATTCATTTTTTAAACAAAAAGTTGCAACTGCTATAGACCCTAGAACTATAAAGCTTAAAAAACCTCAAGACATGTCCATGGTAGAATTTTTGGCAAAAACACAAAATGTCGAAGTCAAGTATCAAAAAGAGGAAAAAATCGTCATAGATGAGCGAACAGGAACTATCGTGAGTGGTGTAGATATACATGTAAGTCCTGTCGTGATAACACACGGAGATATAACCATAAAGATAGAGCCAAGAAAAGTTATGCCAAAAGGTAAGGCAGAAGTAAATATGGGAGATGGTGTAAAAATAGCTGTAAATCAAAATCAATTAAATATAAAAAATGGTGAGATAACAATCGCAAATATCACAAGAGCTTTGCATAAACTAGGAGCAAAACCAAAAGACATAATTTCTATCATAGAAAATATAAAAAGAGCTGGTGCGATAAATGCAAAACTGGAGGTAATATGATGACAAATTCAATAGACAATTCAATTGCTTTTTCTTATGCTAACTCTCTTAAAACTCCAAAAAATTTGGATAAATTAAATGATAAAAAACTAAAAGAAGTGACAGATAAATTTGAAGCATTTTTTATCAAGAAGATACTTGATGTTTCACTCAAGCATGATAACTCTCTTTACTCTAAAGATGCGGGAGATAAGATATATAATTCTATGTATAATGATGCCATAAGCAAGGCAATGAGTGGAAAATTTGGCTTTAGTCAAATGTTGTTTGATTTTTTAAAAAGTAGGGATTAAAGTTTTACTATTTTATACCGATGTACATACTAAGAATAAAGTGATACTCTAGCTAGTATCCACAAAAGGTTTTAAAATGGTTTCAAATATCAGAACCGGCAGTACAGCTTACTTGCAAAATATGCAAGATGTTAAAGACAAAAAGGGCGTGGAGCCTGCTAAAAAAAGTAAAGAGTTGGATAAAGTCGATACTATTAAAGATCAGATAAAAAGTGGTAATTATAAATTGGATATGGAAAAAACCGCAAAATCTATCTTGGATGAACTTATCTAACCCTTATAAAAAAGGGAAAAAATGCTATTGCACTATCTTTCAAGTTCGATTAATGATGTAGAAAATTTGATTGAATTAACAAAAAAAGACATAAAAGACATAAAAGAAGCAAATCACGAACTTGTTTTTGAGAGAACAAAGATAAAAAATGATTTGGTTAAGTCATTTGAAAATAAAAAATCTCTTTTGGACAATGAACTCATAAAACTTGTAGGAGATAAAAAAGATTCTAAATTAGAAGATATGTTAGGAGACAAAGAGAAAGATCTGCTAGAAAAGATGAAAATAAAATTAAGTGAATTAAAAGAGACAAATAAACAATATGCAAAATTTGTAGTGATAATAAGTGAGTTTTACAATACTTTGCTCGATAGGATATTTCCTTGTGAGATGGAAGGTTATCACAAAACACACCATAAACCGGCAAGCATACTAAAGGTCAGAGCATAATGAGTCTTTTTAGTACACTTGGTACTGGCTATTCCGGTCTGTCTGCAGCAGAAGTGGCAACAGCCACCACAGGACACAATATAGCAAATGCAAATAATGACTACTATACAAGGCAAAGGGTTGTAACTACAGCGTCTGCGCCTTTCCACTCTACTCCTGGAGATATTGGCACTGGTGTTCAGATTTCAGAGATAACAAGAATACATGATGAATTTGTCTATTCTAGGTATAAAGATAGCTCAAACACATTGTCTCACGATGATTATATGCAACAAAGTCTAGAAGAAGTTGCAAAAGATTTTCCTGATTTACAAAATTTGGGTATCTCAAATGATTTAAAAAATTACTTTGATTCGTGGAATAATTTGGCTTCCAATGCAAATGAAGGTTCTCAAAAAATTGCACTTGTTCAAAACGCTTCTACTCTCTCAGAAGATATAAATAGTACTAGAAAAACATTAAGAGACCAACAAGATTCTATAAATGATCAGCTAAAATCAAATATTGATGAAGTGAATTCTCTAGGAGAGAGAATAGCTGATATAAACAAAGAGATAAACAAGGTTGAGAGTACCAAACCAAATCAGGCAAATGATTTAAAAGATCAAAGAGATAGTCTTGAATTGACTCTATCAAAAATATTAGATGTTTCGGCATCTAAGTCAGATATATCTTCTCAAAATACAATAGATGCAAATGCCACAGATGAAGGCAAGGATTATCATCTAAACATAGGTGGTAGTTCATTTGTTGACGGTACAAGTTTTCATCCTTTGGTGATTGATAATACAGGAAATAAGAGTAGCTATTATTCTATATATTCAGAATTTCAAGATGGGACGAGATATGATATAACAGATAAGATACAAGGTGGAAAAGCTGGAGCTATGCTTGATCTTAGGGGGAGAACAATAGATAAGACATCGAATAGTGGTTTTCCTGTAGATGGAGCTATTCAAGGATATATAGATGATTTAGATACTTTTGCAAATTCGCTTATATCGCAAACAAACAATACATATGCAAAAAGTGCAAGTGCGAGTATGGAATCCCCTGCGCATAAAGATTTGCCTTCAGATAGAGCACTATCAAACTCAGATCTAAATATAAAAAATGGTTCGTTTGATTTGGTTATGTATGACAGTGATGGTGTTGAAGCAGGAAGAAAACAGATTACAATAAATCAATCAACAAGTATGAGTGATAATACTACAACAGACAGCATAGTAAAGCAGATAAATAGCAATAGTGATGACAATAGTGACAATAACTCAACAAACGATATAGATGATTATTTTAAGGCAAAATACGACTCAAATGGTGTTTTTTCTATAACCCCAAAATCTTCCCAAAACTATACTATTTCTTTTGAAGACAATGGTACAAACTTTCCGGGTGCTATTGGTATAAATCGGTTTTTTACAGGAGATAGTGCAAAAAATATATCTGTAAAAAGTGATTTTTTGAAAGATCCAAGTTTAATGCGAGGTTATAAGGCACCTGTTGAGGGGAATAATGATGTGGCAAATAATATGGTTCAACTTCAGTATGACGATATAGATTTTTTTAAAAAAAATGGTACTATCAATCAAGATACTTTAAATGGATTTTATAACTCTATGACAACAAAAATAGCAACAGATGGAGAGGATGCGGGAAGACAGAAAGAGACTTCGCAAGCCCTTTTTAATACGGTTCAAGCAGAATTTCAATCCATAAGTGGGGTAAGTACTGACGAGGAACTAACAAATTTGATAAAATTTCAAACAGCATATAGTGCAAATGCAAAAGTGATTACAACAGTAGATCAAATGTTAAATACTCTCTTAGGAATTAAACAGTAAGTTGAAAAAAACTCCCTATATCAGCATATTTATTCTATGTTTTATATTTTTCTTCTCTTTTTTGCTACCATATTTTTATAGAGTTTCACCTTATGAGTTAAATCCGAATGCGATACTTTTGCCACCCTCTCTTAAACATATATTTGGTACTGACAGATTAGGTCGTGACCTTTTCGCAAGGCTTATGCAAGGAGGTCAGGTCTCGCTTATTATCGGAGTATTGAGTGCTTTTATAGCTAGTTTTACGGGCTTGATTATCGGTGTAAGTGCTGGTTATTTTAAAGGTTTGGTCGATAAAAGTATAGTAGTTTTGATAGACTTATTTCTCACCTTTCCTACTTTTTTCCTACTTTTGGCTCTTATCAGTTATGTAAATGCTTCCATAATGGTTTTAATTATTGTGATCTCCGTGACTGGTTGGATGGGGATGGCTAGGATGATTAGAAGTGAGAGTTTTTCTATATCACAGATGCCTTTTATAAAAATTTTAAAGATAGCAAAAGTCAGCACTGTTAAGATAATTTTAAAATACTACACACCTCTTATAGCTCCTATATTTTTTATCAGTTTTACTTTTGGTGTGAGTGGGGCGATACTAGCTGAGAGCGGACTTAGCTTTTTGGGCATTGGCATAACTCCTCCTCAAATCAGCTGGGGTACTATCATCAGTGAGGGAAAAGAGGTTATAGATATAGCTTGGTGGCTTAGTTTTTTTCCAGGATTCTTTATATTTTTGGTAACATTTTCACTTATTAATATCTCAGATTATCTACAAACAAAAACAAATGAAAAAGAGATTATAAGTGTTTGACATAAAAGCAGTATCAAAGCTGTTGAATGATGAAGCAGACAAAAGAGATAGCCAACAAGAGCTTACACTTCAAAAGGCAGATCCGCTATTGGTAGCATCCAGATATAGGGATGAATTTGTATCTCTGATTTGTGCTATGTATGCTTATGGAAATGCAAATTTGATAGTTAAGTTTCTATCTTCTCTAGATTTTTCACTGCTAGATGCGAGTAAGGAAGTTATACAGAGTAGATTGGTAGATAAATATTATAGATTTCAATCTTGCATCGATACAAAAGAGATATTTATAACATTGAGCAAAATTAAAAAAATCACAACTTTAGAGAATATTTTTATGGAGGGGTATGAAAGAAACTTGAATGTTATGGAAGGCCTATACAAACTAATAGAGGCAATTTATGATATAAATCCTTATAGATCAAGAGGATATGAATTTTTAATAGGAAAGATACCGAAAAAAACTCCAAAGTCTCCATATAAAAGATGGCACATGTATCTAAGATGGATGGCAAGAAACGACAGCTTGGATCTTGGTCTTTGGAGAGGAGTTAGAAGCGAAGATTTATTGATGCCACTAGATACTCATACATTTAATATAGGACAAAAACTAGGACTCATAGAGAGAAAAACATATGATTTTAAATCAGTCATTGAACTCACTAATTCACTAAAAAAATTAGATCCAAAAGACCCGGTGAGATATGATTTTGCTCTGTATAGAATAGGGCAGGAAAAACTGCTATGAAGCCATAAATCTATATAAATCTAACAGGAATATTATAGATAAAATTTAAATTTTCTTTGCTCTCCCAAAAATATTCTTTCCCTAAAGTTATATAAGATGGATTCGGAGTAGTTTCAAATCCGCTTTTTGGCAGCCATTTGTGATATACCCATTGTATCAACTCCAAGATATCATCATATTTGCAAAAAACTTCAAAAGAAGCACAAATATCCGGTTTTGTTTCAAAATATGGAAGTGAAGTTTTGATTATTTTGCTATTGAGAGCTTGAGATATGCTAGCCACATAAAAACATTTGTTCAATGGCGTGATGATCGGATTGTCATGATATACAGCTATCTGTTCATAATCTTTGAGTTCATTGGTGTATATCCAAGTTTTAAGTTTTTGCCATGTCTGAATGGTTGATTTCTTGCTATAACCTTTTTGCCTTATATAATAAAATCTTTTTGCTTCTGTTTTTATGATTTTGGGTTCTAGATTTGAAAAATCAATATTTGATATACAGCCACTTTTAAAAGCTTCTAGTATCCAGTCCGAATACTCTTTGTAGCCGCCATTTCTCCATGTGGTTGGTGTTTGATTAAAGCGATTTTTAAATGCTCTTATGAAAGATGACTGAGAGTGATAGCCACACATATTAGCAATTTCGGTTATAGTGGAGAGTTTGTTTGTGATGAGTAGATTTGAAGCTTTTTGTAATCTTATTGATTTGATAATTTCGTAGATATTCATACCCATCTGCTCTTTAAAAATCCTGTGAAAATGAAACTTGCTTATGCCAAACTCTTTTGAGAGTTCATCTATATTTATATCTGTATCTATATACTCATAGATATAAAACATCAAATTATTCGCCAATTGATTATGCTTATTTAGTGTCTGTTTTTTCATGTCTCTGATTATAACAAAAATAGACAATGAAAAGAGCAATAAATGAAGAGAATAAATTTTTTCATAGTTGTATCATTTCTCAAAATAAACAATAGGGGTGAAATATGATTTCAAATGCACACTTAGCAGAGCCATTTAAAATAAAAATGGTTGAGCCACTTAAAAAAATCTTGAAAGAAGAGAGAATAACTGCTATAAAAAGAGCAGGGTATAATCCCTTTTTGCTAAAATCAGATGAAGTTTACATCGACCTTTTGACTGATTCTGGAACGGGTGCCATGAGTGATAAGCAATGGTCTGGTTTGATGCTTGGTGATGAATCATATGCAGGAAGCAGGAACTACTACAGTCTTGCAAAAAGTGTACAGAGCGTTTTTGGTTATAAGCAAGTTATTCCTACGCATCAAGGCAGAGGTGCTGAGCAGATTTTATTTCCGCAGTTGATTAAAAAAGGTGAGTTTGTCTTGGGAAATATGCACTTTGATACTACAAAAGCACATATAGAGTTAAATGGTGGTATAGCCAAAAATTTTGTCATTAAAGAAGCTTTTGATACTCAAACCCCACACCCTTTTAAGGGAAATTTTGATGTACCTAAAATGGATGCTTTCATCAGAGAAAAAGGAGCAGACAATATTGCTTTTATTCTTATAACTGTTACATGTAACTCAGCAGGGGGGCAGCCTGTATCGATGGCAAATATAAAAGAAGTTTCAAAATGTGCAAAGAAATACGGTATAAGAGTCTTTTTTGATTCAGCTCGTTATGCAGAAAATGCCTATTTTATAAAACAAAGAGAAGATGATTACAAGGGTGTCTCCATACCTCAAATCATCAAAGAGATGTTCTCTTATGGAGATGGTACGACAGTGAGTGCAAAAAAAGATGGATTGGTCAATATCGGTGGATTACTTTGCTTTAAAGATGATGAAACGCTATATAAAAGATGCCAAGCTATGTGTGTGGTGATGGAGGGTTTTCCGACTTATGGTGGACTTGCAGGTCGGGATATGGAGGCGCTTGCTCAAGGGCTAAAAGAGGGCATTGATGAGGAATATCTGAAATATCGAATTAATCAAGTGGCTTACTTGGGAGAGCGACTTAGTGAAGCAGGAGTTCCGGTACAGTTGCCAATCGGTGGCCATGCTGTATTTGTGGATGCCGCCAAAATGTTACCTCATATACCAAAAGAGCAATTCCCGGCTCATGCACTTGCAAACGAACTGTATATACAAAGCGGTGTAAGAGCTGTAGAGATAGGCTCATTGCTTTTAGGTAGGGACCCACAAACAAACAAACAGCAAGAATCCCCTATGGAATTATTAAGACTTACGATACCAAGGCGTGTTTACACATATAATCATATGGATTTTGTTGCAGATGCTTTGATAAAGATAAATAGATTAGCCAAAAATATAAAAGGTGTTGAGTTTACTTATGAGCCAGAAATACTAAGACACTTTACAGCTAGGTTTAAGTTGGCGGAGTAGCAAGTTGCTTGTATTGCTGTTTTTTGGTGATGTTTAATCAACTATTAAATGAACTTTAGATAAAATCATCAAAAATATATTTAAAGGAAAAGTGTAATGAATGAAGTTTTTACATTTTTAGGTCTTTTTAGCCATAATCATAGCTATCTATTTGTTTCACATATAACTTTGGCGGCAGTTCTTGCTTTTATTGTCGCAAAGTTGGCTACATCTTCTATGCAACTCGTGCCAAAGGGCTGTCAAAATGTGATGGAAGCATTTTTAGACGGTGTACTCTTTATGGGTAAAGATGTCATAGGTGAAAAATTGGCAAGAAAATATCTTCCTCTCGTTGCAACTCTTGGCATGCTTATCTTCTTTGCAAATATTATGGAGATTATACCTGGATTTGAGCCGCCATCTGGCAATATAAACATGACTCTACCTTTGGCTGTAATGGTATTTTTATATTATAATTTTGAAGGTATCAGAGTAAATGGTTTTATAAAATATTTTGGACATTTTATGGGTCCTTTAAAAATTTTGGCTCCTTTGATGTTTCCAGTCGAAATAGTTTCACACCTCTCAAGGATTATATCTTTATCATTTCGACTTTTTGGAAATATAAAAGGAGATGATCTTTTTGTTGCAGTTTTACTGATGTTGGCACCTTGGATTGCGCCACTTCCGGGTTTTGCTTTGATGACATTTTCTGCCTTGCTTCAAACATTTATCTTTATGATACTTACTTATGTTTACCTTGCAGGCGCAGTTTTAATTAGCGAAGATCATTAAGTTATAGCATTGAGTAAAAATCAAAGCTTGTTTGAAAAACTTTTGAGTCTACTTCAGGGTGCTGCTTGGGCACTTGTGATTGTGGGCTCTGTTTCATTCTTTTTTACATTTTATCATTTGGGTCTTTTTATCGCACTCCTTTGTGCTTTTATAGGTGCTTTATTAGGACTCTTTTTTGTTGTTGTATTTGAGATTGCACAGGTACAGATCGACAAGCTAAAAGAGTTGAAAAAGCAGACAAAACTACTAGAAAAACTTGCTAGCAAATATAATGAAACTACGGAGATTTAGAGAACTTAAAAGAAATAAATGATAAAATAAAATAATTTAAAGAACAAAAGGTTTTATATAATGTTTGAAGTTGTCATTGGTTTAGAAGTTCATACCCAGTTAAATACAAAAACAAAGATATTTTGCTCCTGTCCTACAAGCTTTGGTGATGAACCAAATACAAATGTCTGTCCTGTATGTTTAGCACTCCCGGGGGCATTACCCGTATTAAATATTGAAGCTGTCAAAAAAGCAATTGCATTTGGAACAGCTATCAATGCAACTGTTCACAAAAAATCGATATTTAATAGAAAAAACTACTTTTACCCGGATCTGCCGAAGGGCTATCAAATCAGTCAGTTTGAGATTCCTATCGT
Source organism: Campylobacteraceae bacterium (assembly GCA_027050775.1). Lineage (GTDB taxonomy): Bacteria > Campylobacterota > Campylobacteria > Campylobacterales > Sulfurospirillaceae > JAADIZ01. The sequence goes on from JALUBH010000025.1 coordinate 54,369, forward strand.
TGAGGGTGGAGAGATAGTGATAGATTTTGAAGATGGAAGTAAAAAAACAATAGGTGTTACGAGAGCTCACCTTGAAGAAGATGCCGGGAAAAATACTCACCAAGGAAGTGTAAGCCATGTAGATTTGAACCGTGCAGGAACTCCTTTGTTGGAGATTGTCAGTGAGCCCGACATGAGAAGTGCTGATGAGGCTATACGATACTTAAAAAAGCTACACGCAATCGTCAGATATCTGGATATAAGTGATGCAAATATGCAAGAAGGTAGTTTTAGGTGTGATGTAAATATATCTATAAGACCAAAAGGTGATAAAAAATTATATACTAGAGCCGAGATAAAAAATCTAAATTCATTTAGATTTATACAAAAAGCTATCGAGTACGAGATAGAAAGGCAAAGTAGTGCATGGGAAGATGGAATTTATGAACAAGAAGTAGTGCAGGAAACAAGACTTTTTGATACTGCAAAAGGTATAACCAAAAGTATGAGAAGCAAAGAGGATAGTGCTGAGTATAGATATTTCCCGGATCCTGACCTTCTTCCTGTGATTATTCCTGATGACATGATGGAAGAGTGCAAAAAGATACCAGAACTGCCGGATGCTAAAAAAATTAGACTTATAAAAGAGTTTGGTTTGAAAGAGTATGATGCCGCTGTTATCACCAATACAGTTGAAATGGCAAGATTTTTTGAAGATATGATAGAAAGAGGTGCCAATGCAAAGTTAAGCACAGTTTGGTTGAGTGTTGAACTTCCAGGAAGATTTCATGACGGAATGACACTTTTAACTTCTCCTGTGAATTCTGAAAAATTGGCAAGTTTAGTAAAAAGAATTCAAGACTCTACGATAAGTGGAAAAGCGGCAAAGGATGTTTTGGATTATTTGATGAAAAATGATGTAAATGTTGATGAGGCTATAGATAAATTAGGATTAAAACAAGTAAGTGATGATGGTGCTATACAAGAGATTATAGATAAGATTATAGCTGCAAACAGTGATAAAGTAGAGGAGTATAAAAATGGAAAGGACAAGTTGTTTGGATTTTTTGTAGGCCAAGTTATGAAGGCGAGTCGTGGAAAGGCAAATCCGGCAAAAGTCAATGAATTACTTAAAAAACAACTCGGATAATATTCAATGCTAGCGAGGTGGATTGTCTCTTTTTCGTATTTTTTGGAATCAAGCAAAAGATATAAAAGGGTAAAAACCTCGATATATAATTTATTGGAAAATCCAAGATCAAAGATAAAACCGTTTTTTGATTTCTTTATTATTTTTTTAGTTGTTTTGACAGTTTCCATACTGATATATGATGTCAAAAATAGGTTACCATACCATTTTGAAGTGATTGAAAATATAGCTGTTTTTGTTTTTATATTTGAGTGGCTCGGTAGATTTTGGATTAGTGATAATTTAAGACTGAGAATTATTAGCTATTATGAGAGAAAATTAGAGCTCGGAGAGAAACCAAAACTATTTACAATTTTAAAAATTATAACTTTGCAAAAAATACAATATACCTTTTCACCGATGTCAATTATCGATTTATTGGCGATACTGCCTGCGTACAGGTCATTTAGGATACTGAGGATATTTTTAATATTCAGACTGTTCAAGATGTTTAGATATACGAAAAGTTTAAATTCATTTTTAAAAATCTTAAAAGATAAAAAATTTGAACTAAACTTTCTTCTTATTCTTGGCATATTTGCTGTTTTACTGTCATCTACAATTATGTATGTATTTGAAGGTGGTGGTGAAAATCCGAAAATCCATTCGTTTTTGGATGCAATTTACTGGGCTGTCATAACTATTTCAACTATTGGTTATGGTGATATAACTCCAGTTACTATCGCTGGTAGAGTTATCACTGTTTTTTTGGTTGGCGGCGGTTTTTTAATCCTTGTTTTATCAACTTCTGTTGTTACAAATGCACTTTCGGAAAAGATATCTATCCTCAGAGAAGAAAAGGTATTGTCCCATATTGGAAAATTGACAAATTTAATAGTGATATTTGGTTTTGGCAGAATGGGGCAAGTTTTAGCTGCCCAACTAAAGAAGAGTCATAAAAAATTTATAGTAGTGGATATTTCAAAGGAAAATCTAGCAAAGGCTAGGGAATATGACTATAATTATATGCATGCAGATGCTTCAAGTTATGATACTATAGATTCAGTTGTCTTTAAAAATGATGTTAAAAAAGTTGTTTTAACTACAAACAATGATGCTTTAAATCTTTCAATTCTTTTAACGATAAAAGCTAGATATAAAGATTTGGCTGTCATAGCTAGAGCAAATAGTTATGAGAATATTAAAAAATTTCATATTGCCAAAGCTGATCATGTGATATTTCCATATCAAACAGTTGCCGAAGTAGCGGTTGAATATATTGGAAATTCAGTTAGGTTTGATGCAATTGATAGTATTTTGGTACAAAAAGATACTATTACGATTGACGAGATATTGATTTCCAAAGGAAGTAGCTATATAGGAAGAAGTATAGATGAAATTGGAATAAACAAATTTAGCGTTACCATTATTTCAGTATTAAAAGAGGGTGCCAAGGATGAATTTATTTTCAATCCTGATCATTATACATATAAATTTAAAGAGAATGATTCACTTGTTTTGATTGGTGAGGAAAAAGATATTTTTAAGATAAAAGACGATATTTCAAGGCAAATGATATGAGAAAAATAGTTTTGTTTGGATACACTAAAACAGGACGAGAAATAGCAAAATTGTTGTTAACGGATGAATATGAAGTTACGATAATAGATGAAAATCCTATGCAAGTAGCTTTAGCGAATGAAGAGGGTTTTTTTGGAAGACATACAACTTTGAAAGATGATAAAGTTTTGATTGAGGTTGGAATCGGTGGCGAAGCAGAAGTTCTTTTTTGCGTAAGTGATGATGATAGTCTAAATCTTTTTGTTACACTTTCGGCTAGAAACCTAGATAAGAATCTAAAAATATTAACAAAAATATTGAAAAAAGAAGATGGCAAAAAGATGATTTTAGCAGGTGCAAATCGTACTATAAGCCCATATGATGTTGGTGCTGCCAAAGCATATAGAATCATACAAAAACCAAAAGTATCAAAGGTTTTAAATCAACTCTCATCTCTAAGAAATAGTATATCGATATCTGAAATTGAGATACCAAAAGGATCGTTTTTAGATGGAGTGCATCTGAATGACATAGATATGACAAAAGAGACTAATTTGATTTTTTTAGGTATGCTGGATAAAGAACTAGGTGAAAAATTTATCTTTTTTGCAAAAGGGATAAATCACAAAATTGATGCAAGAGATATATTGGTTGTTCTAGGTAGCAGAAAAGATATAAGATTGTTTGAGGAAAAGATATGGACTTAGCAGTGATAGGTGCTGGCAAGTGGGGCAGTGCATTACATTTTGCATTTTCAAAGAATTTTACATGCAAGATTACATCGAGAACGCAGAGAGATATAGATAATTTTGTCTCAACCAAAGAGGCTCTAGGGTGTGAGTATTTGGTATTTGCTATTTCTGCCCAAGTTGTTGGCACATGGCTAAAAGAGAATTTTATATATAATTCTCAAAAAATTCTTGTTGTGGCAAAGGGAATTGAACAAGAGAGTGGAAAATTTCTTAATGAAATTTTTTCATACTATATTCCAGAAGAAAATTTGGCTTTTTTATCCGGTCCATCTTTTGCAAGTGAAGTACTTAAATCACTCCCTACAGCAGTTGTCATTAACTCTAAAAATGAGAAATTATCTTTAGAATTTTCCAAATTTTTTCCAAATTTTATGAAAACTTATATGAGCAGCGATGTTATAGGTGCTGAGATTTGTGGAGCTTACAAAAATGTACTTGCTATTGCAAGCGGCATCTGTACAGGTTTAGAGCTTGGAAATAATGCAAGAGCTAGTTTGATGGCTAGAGGCTTAGTTGAGATGAGTAGATTTGGAAATTATTTTGGAGCACAAGAAGATACTTTTTTAGGGCTTAGTGGGGCAGGAGATCTGTTTTTGACTGCTTCTAGTGAGCTTTCAAGAAATTTTAGAGTTGGTTTGGGCTTGGCTCAAGAGAAAAATATTAGTGATATATTGGATGAACTAGGAGAAGTGGCAGAGGGTGTTTTTACTACTGATGCCATTTTAATGTTGAGTGAAAAAAAAGGTATTTATACACCTATCGCAAGCGAAGTTCAAAAGATACTTCAAGGAAAAAATCCAAAAGAGAGTTTAAGGGATTTATTAAAATGAGATTGATAAAAGATGCAATGATAATAGATGGTAAAGATACACTTAAAAGAGATGTGCTTTTTGATGATACTAAGATTTTAAAAATAGAAAAATCGATAGAAATTCTCGATGAATACGATATTTATGATGCCCAAGGATGCTACTTGCTGCCAGGTTTGATAGATATGAATGTAAGACTAGCAAATAGTGTTTTGAGCAAGTCAAATCTTGATAAACTTTCAAAAAGTGCAAGAAAAGGCGGTGTGACAACAGCTGTCATACTGTCTGATTTTACACCTAGGCTTGATAGTTCAACTCTCCTTGATTTTTTAAAACCAACATTTGATGAATCTATTATAAATTTAAAAGTTACTGCTCCTTTAACTAGTGAAGATGGCGATAAACTAAATAATATCGCTACTTTGATTAACAATGGGGCAACGGCGATATGGACTAATTCCAATGTAAATTCAAATTTACTAAAAAGAGGCATGCAGTATGCACACATGAAAAACAGACCTCTTTTTTGTTTTTGTTATGACCCGGACTTGGATGATTTGGGGCTTGTAAATGAAGGTGAAATCTCTTCAAAACTTGGGCTCTCTGGTATATCAAAATTTTCAGAAAGTGCGGAAGTTGCAAAAGTAGCAGAGCTCTCGATGGAGTTGGACTCGTCTGTTGTTTTTCAGAGCGTTTCAACAAATAGATCACTTGAAATCATACATAGTGCAAAAAAGTATTCTAAAAATATATACAGTGAAGTCAGTATCCACCATCTCTTAAAAAATGACACAAGTTGTGACGGTTTTAACACTTATGCAAAAATTCTCCCACCTTTACGAGAAGAAAAAGAGAGAAGAAAATTATCACAGGCGTTAAAAGATGGATATGTAGATATTTTGACATCTTTTCACTCGCCAAAGTCAGTTTTGTATAAAGATGTTGCATTTTGGGATGCGCATTTTGGGATGGGTTCAATCGAAGAATTTTTTAAACTTGCATATACCTTTTTAATTAAAAAAGAGGGAATTTCCTTTGAAAAAATTATGGAGGTATGCTCTGTAAATCCGGCAAAAGTATTGAATTTGAAAAGCAAAGGAAAGATAGATGTTGGATATGATGCAGATATGTTTATATTTGATCCAAATCATAAAGAAATTGTGAAAAATAAAACTACCATATATAATCATGATGAATTGTTTGGAGAGATAAGGGAAGTGTTTACGGTTGGTGCGTAAGACCAAGATTCTAATAAAAAATCCTAGAGAGATAAAGCCCTTGGGGCGGAGCAGGAGTAGTGCAGATTTGCTGTTTTAGACTTAGTTGTTTTTTTAAATCTTCAATTCCTAATTTTCCTTTCTCTATTTCAAATAAAAAACCACACATGAGTCTTATTTGGCTTCTGAGAAAACTGTTTCCAATAAAATTTATAACAGTTTGGTGCCTGTATCTGTATGCATAAGCTTTGTGTATAATTCTTGTATCACTCGATGTATTACTACCTTGTTTTTTGAAATAGGCAAAATTGTGAATCCCTTCAAACTCTTTTATGCCGGAATTCAAGATATCCATATCAAGTTTTGGCATAAATATGGTATAGTTTGTCTGCATAGGATTATATGCAGAGTGTGTAATTATATACCTGTAAAGTCTCTTTTTAGCGCTAAATCTAGCATGAAAGTCTGATTTTACAAATTTTATCTCTTTTATAAAAATATGAGGCTTTAAATGATGGTTTAAGATTTTTTTAAATCTATCTAAATCATAAAAGTATTTAGGTATGTCCAAATGACAGACTTGGTTGCAAGCATGAACACTTTTATCTGTCCTGCCACTGGGTTGTGCTATGCTTTTTACGCCTAGAGTATTTAGAGTTGTTTGAAAAAAACCCATTACAGTAGGAGCACTGCTTTTATTTTGGATTTGAGAACCAAAAAATGATGCTCCATCATAGCTCAAAGTGATTTTAACTCTTCTTTTCACTGCATAAACCCAGTTTAAAATCTCTCCAATACTCTTTTTTTATATACGGAAAAAGAAGATAAAAGAGTGATGAGAGAGACAATTATGATAGAGCTGAAAGGTTCTAAATTTGCCACTATAATTGTTAGTGCAAAATATATAATAGTAAATAAGAACATATATAGATATATATTGTTATTACTATATCTTGAAGCAACAGTAGAGAGTCCAATTGCAAAATACACACTACTTAGTGGAAATAGGGCGATTAGTACAAAAAAAGCGAAATCATAAGCTCTTTTTTTATCTTTTAAAGATGCCTTCCAGTAGTCATATATGGTTTGCATATATCCTATATTTTCTCTGTGCTTTGAATTTATATACATTTTTTGAAAGTCAACTTGTGCTATTTGATTTTTTTTGATTTCAAATGCTTTGCCGTTTTCAAGTGACAACCTAAGGGAGCCGTTGTTGTGCTCAATAGATGCCTTTTTTGCTATTACAAGTTTTGGTGCCTTTTTGTTAATACTTTTTTGATATAGAGTGATATTTTCATATACTTGCTTTTTATTGGATCTATTTATGTAAACAAGCCAGTTTGAAAATTTTTGACCAAATTTACTCTCTTGAATATTGAATTTTGCCTGAGCTTTTTTATACTCTAAAAAATTATTGTTTAATTGTTTTGAAAGAGGTATTAATATGACAATGTTTATAATCATTAAAAAAGAAAAAAGAGAAGCTAACAATAGAAAAAAATTTGATACTTTTTTTGGAGAATATCCTAAAGTAAAGAGCACTATAAGCTCATTTTCTCTAGATAGATTAAAAAGTGCAATACAAAGCGATATAAAAAATGATATTGGCATTGTATAGAGCAAAAGTTTTGGTATGAGGTATATATATAAGGTTACCAGTTCAATAAAATTTATCTGTATAACAGAAGTTACACTAGCTATTTTTATAAAAAATATGATAGATATTATTGAAAAAAGTATAAAAAACAGGGAGCTAAATATGGTTATAAAGTTGCTAAAAAGATAACTATTTACTCTAGCCATAGATTCTATCCAGTATATTTAGTATATCTTTGTCCAGCATCCATGTGATAAAAAGACCTAGTGTTAAAAATGGTATAAATGGAAGATGAAATCCTTTTTTCCCTATTATCAAAAATACCGGCAATGCGATGAGCGCAGATATATATATTGCACTGAGTCCCAAATTTATACCCAGCACAGCTCCAATAATAGCAGCTATAATGATGTCTGCTTCGCCCATAGCCTCTTTTTTGATGACCCAAGATACTACCATTCTAAGAAGTGTAAAACCACCTGCAAAAAGTAGTGCATCTTGAAAACTGCTTAGAAAATCTCTTGCAAAAAAAGATATGAAAAGAGCAGGCATGCTGATGGCATCAGGTACAGCTTTGTATCTCAAATCAATGATGCTAAGTGCCAAAAGAAGTGCAAACAACAACCCCAAAATGGCACCTTGTATCATATCAGCACTTTTGATATATGATAAGACAAAAATTATAGCAACTAAAAACTCTATTAGCGGATATTGCAAAGATATTTTTTCTTTGCAATATGCGCATTTGCCACCTAAAAACAACCAAGAAAGAATCGGTATGTTGTGGTAAAATTTCAATTTTTTCTTGCATTTTGGGCAGTGCGATGCTGGAAATGAGATGCTTTCTCCCTTGGGAACCCTTAAGATAAGAACATTTAAAAAAGAGCCTATCGCTAAGCCTAAAATCACAAATAAAATTATATTAAAATCAAATGCCTCCATATCTTCTCTCCCTTTGTTTGTACTCTTCTATAGTATTTCTAAATTCTTCTCTAGAGAAATCAGGCCAAAGTGTGTCTGTAAAAAACAGTTCAGCATAGGCACTCTGCCAAAGTAAAAAATTTGAGAGTCTTTTTTCACCACCAGTTCTTATGAGCATATCCACATTTGGAAAATCTCTCGTATCAAGAGCTTTTGAGAGAGAGTTTTCGTTTATATTATCAAACTGTATTTTTTTTATACCTCTTATTATTTCGTCTTTTGAGCCATAGTTGATAGCTAAGATTTGTGTTAGCCCATCATTATCTTTTGTTTTTTCTATAGTCTTAGTTATAACATCTTGTAGGCTTTTTGAAAATTTAGATATGTCTCCTATAACTCTAAATTTTACACTATTTTCTATTAAAGTTTTTAGTTCATTTTTCAAAAATTGAGATAAAAGTTTCATCAAAAAATCAACTTCGCTCTTCTCCCTTTTCCAGTTTTCAGTACTAAAGGCATAAAGTGTTAGATATTTTAATCCAAGATTTGAAGCTTCTTTTGTTATTTCTATAACCTTTCTAGCTCCAGTTTTGTGGCCAAATGTGCGAATTTTGCCTCTATTTTTTGCCCATCTACCATTTCCATCCATAATAATTGCTATATGTTGCAGATTATTCACTAATTTCCTTGTATTTCATATTTCTTTGAGTTCTTTAAAAATTTGAAATGAAATGTTTAATTTTGTATCCAAAGAGATATTTTTTTCACCCTTTTTACTGATAAGTGTTATTTCATTTCGTTCACTTCCAAAGCTATTATATTGATTTAGTATATTTAGACAAACTGCATCAAGATTTTTATCTCTTAGCATATTTTTTGCGTTTTTTAGAGCATTACTTTCATCAAACTCGGCTTTAAAACCTATGGCTTTTATCCCGTTTTTTTCTATATCTTTTAAAATATCTCTATTTTTTATGAGTTCTAGAGAAAAACTATCTCCTAGCTTCTCTTTTTTTAATTTTCCGCTAAATTCTTTCTTGCAGATATAGTCACTTACAGCCGCAACCATCAGCAAGTAACTCCCTTTCTTTAGATTCTTCTTTAGTGCAATATATATATCATTTGAATTTTGAGCAGGTATAATTTTTATCTCATTTGGAAGATCTTCCATCTCTTTGGTGCTGATAAAAGTTACTTTTGCACCATTATAATAAGCTGCCAAAGCAAGGGATTTTGCCATTTTCCCACTTGAGTTGTTGCTTATATATCTGACATCATCTATCTTCTCCTTTGTTCCACCGCCAGTTATAACAATGTCTCTATTTTTCCAGAAATCATCACTTAAAAGAGATGAACAAATTTTGAAATATATTTGCTTTGGATCTGCCATCGCCCCTATGCCTTTGTCATTGCAAGCTAAAAGTTTATTTTCTGCCTCTATGACTTCATATCCAAAACTTTTAAGCTTTTGCATTGACTCCTGAGTCCCAGGATGCAACAGCATGTTTGTATTTGCGGATGGGGCTATGAGAATTTTTTTATTGAAAGCCAAAAGAGTTTGTAGTAAAAGATTGTCTGCTATTCCATTTGCTATCTTATTTATACTGTTCGCGGTAATTGGCGCTATTATAAAGATATCAGCCCACTTGCCTATATGTATATGATTACTGTCATTTGACCAGCTTTCAGTCTCTACATGTAGAACTTTATTTTGACTGATAGCTTCAAAAGTAAGAGGCGTTATGAATCTCTTCGCTTCTTCGCTCATGATGACTCTTACGCTTGTGCCCGATTTTATCAATAATCTTATAAGCTCTAGTGTTTTATATATGGCAATAGAGCCTGTGACACCGATGAGAACTTTTTTGTTTTTTAAGAGGTTGTTCACTGCTTTTCTCCAAAAAATTTATAAAAAAAGTTGTTTACAATCTTGAGGGGAGCCCTATTGATCGCTAGCGTACCTTTTGGAATATTTTTTGTAACAGTGGTACCTGAAGCTATGATAACATCATCATCTACAACAATAGGAGCTACTAGCTGAGTATCGCTTCCAACAAAGACATTTTTTCCAATTATGGTTTTATATTTATTCTTTCCATCATAATTGCAAGTGATTGTTCCGCAGCCGATATTTGTACCTTTATCTATTTCACTATCTCCAAGATAGCTCAAATGCCCGGCTTTTACACCGTTTAGAGTAGATTTTTTGATTTCCACAAAATTTCCGATATGTGTGTTTGTGATATAACTTTGCGGTCTGATTCTTGCCATTGGTCCTATGTCTGAATTTTCTATGGTAGAGCTTTCTACTACAGAGTTTGTTTTGATATGGGAGTTGATAATTTTGGAATTGCCGATTAGGCTTACACCATTTTCTATGATGCACTCGCCCTTTATTTGGACACCCGATTCTATATAAATAGTCTCAGGAAGTCTCATGATAATGCCATTTTCCATAAACTCTTTTTTGATTCTTTTTTGCATAAGTTCTTCTGCTATTGCAAGGTGGTATTTTGAGTTTATCCCCATAAAAGTCTCTTCATCTATCTTGATTGCTTTTACTTTTATGCCCTGCTTCCTTGCTATTTTTATCAGGTCTGTTATGTAATACTCTTTTTGCAGGTTATTATTTGTGAGTTTTTTAAGATTATTTTTTAGAAAATCTACATCAAAAAGATACACACCTGCATTTACATTTTTTATATCTTTTTGCTTTTGTGTTGCATCTTTTTCTTCAACTATTTCTTCAACTTCTTGTTGTTCGTTCATGATTACTCTACCATAACCGTTCGGGTTTTTAGAGGCAAAACTGCTCATTACAACTTCTTGTTGCTCTTTTGTGAAACAGAGCATATCTTCTGCTTTGATTAGTGGCATATCTCCATTTAAAACTAAAATCCTTTTGTATTTTGGTTGTATGTCTTTTAGTGTTCCGCCGGTTCCTGGAAAGTTTTCAACATCTTGAATAATATATTTGATGTTATTAAAGTATTTATCCATCTCTTTTTGTACTAAATTTGCTTGATGATATAAGATTACCGTTATATCATCACTGATTTTTTTGGCTTCTTTGATTATGTGATATAGCATCTCGTAACCGCTTATTTTATGCAAAACTTTTGGCACTTTTGATTTCATCCTTGTTCCAAAACCAGCAGCCATAATGACAATAGACACACCCATAAATATTTTCTCCTAAATAATATAAATAAATATCCGATATAATATCTGACAATGCGCACTTGAAAATCACCAAAATAACTATAGATGTGATATGGTGTGCAAGGTAAATTATAACTAAAATTTGTTTTAAATGGGCTAAAGATAGCTCTCAAAGATGAGTTTAATCATCTTTTAACCCAAATAAACATAGAATAATACAGTTATTTTAAAGGTTAAAATATGGATTTAGGAACCGTCGTTGGTTTGGTGCTAACTTTAGCACTTCTTTTTGGCGCAATGGCTATGGGTGTGGGTATTGGTCCTTATATCGATATACCTTCAGTTCTGATTGTATTTGGTGGTACCGCTGGTGTTCTCTTGATGGGTTTCAAGATGGAGCAGATGAAGAGTGTGGTCAAGTTTTTTATGATTGCTATTAAGCCCCCACAAGAAGATATCGCAGAACTTATCAAAAAAATGGTTGAATACTCGACAAAAGCTAGAAGAGACGGCATTTTGGCACTTGAGACAGATGCAAACAATGAAACAAATGAATTTTTAAAAAAAGGTCTTTCTATGGCAGTAGATGGCAATGAGCCAGATACTATTAGAGATTTACTTGAGATAGATATGGATCAAACAAGTGAGAGACACAAGGCAAATGCACAAATTTTTGAACAAGTAGGTGGCTATTCTGGTGCCATGGGTATGATCGGAACACTGATAGGGCTTGTTGCGATGCTATTAAACATGTCGGATCCTTCTGCAATCGGTCCTTCTATGGCGGTTGCTTTGCTTACTACTATGTATGGTGCCATGATTGGAAATATATTTGGTGGTCCTGTGGCAAATATATTGCTTATACGGGATAGTGATGAAGTACTTGTGAAGACTCTGATTATCGAAGGAATTATGGCGATACAATCAGGTGATAATCCAAGAACATTAGAAGGAAAACTTTTATCTTTCTTGCCTCCAAAAAATAGAGAAAGTCAATTTAATTAGGATTATTTATGGGTAAAAAAGCAAAACCATGTGATTGTCCTAAGTGTATGCCAGAGTGGCTGGCCGCATTTGGTGACTTAATGTCACTACTTTTATGTTTTTTTGTTTTATTGCTTTCCATGTCAACTATGGATGCAAAGAAAGTACAAGAAGCTATAGGTTCTTTAGCAGGTGCATTAAGTGTGCTTGAGGGCGGAACAAAAATGGATATTAGCAGAGAAAAACAAGAACAGATAGAAGTAGCTAGCGTAAGAAGTAAAGATATGGCCACAAACAACGCCACCTCTGCCATGAGTAGAACAATCAAAGAAGTGAATCAAATATTGAAAGCTACAGGATCTCCCCAAGTCACACTTGAAGAAGCACAGAGTGGTTTTACCATAAGGTTACCCGGAGCACTTTTGTTTAAAGCAGGATCAGCTCAGATAGAAAATCAAGATGCCATACTTTTTTTGAAAAGAATAGCTCTAATCATAGAAAAATTACCGGAAAATCTTCATATTAATGTTGTTGGTTATACAGATAATACTACACCCAATGTAAAATCTCCATATAGAGACAATTGGGACCTTTCCACTGCAAGAGGTGTGAGTGTAGTAAAAGAGTTAATCAAAGACAAGATATCTCCCAAAAGACTCCTTGCAGGTGGAAAAGCCCAATATGATCCTATCGCTTCCAATGCTACAATGCAAGGTAGAGCTAAAAATAGAAGAGTTGAATTGAGATTTTATTCTATAACTAACAAAGATAAAAATAGAGCTAAAAAAAGTATTTTAGATATGAAAAAGCAAGAGAAATAATTGAAAAAAAGTATATTTTTTGTGCTATTTTTTGTGCCGGTTCTCTTATTTGGAGCAGATACGATACCAACTGTAAATCTCTCATTAAGTGCCCCGACTTCCCCTCAACAATTAGTGACAAGCTTAAATCTTTTGGTAGTCTTAACAGTGCTTGTATTGGCACCTTCGATTTTATTTATGATGACAAGCTTTTTAAGACTTGTTATTGTATTTTCTTTTTTAAGACAGGCTCTTGGAACACAGCAAATGCCCCCTAGCAATATATTGGTTTCTCTAGCTCTTATACTTACATTTTTTATCATGCAGCCCGTAGCCACAAAATCTTATGATACAGCTATAAAGCCTTATTTAGCAAAGCAGATGGGATATCAAGAAGCTTTTACAAAAGCTGTTGATCCTTTTAAGTCTTTTATGATTAGAAATACTAGAGAAAAGGATTTGGCACTTTTTTTTAGAATAAGAAAGTTAAAAAATCCTAAAAATATCCAGGATGTTCCTCTTACTATCGCAGTTCCTGCGTTTATGATTAGTGAGCTGAAGACTGCATTCGAGATTGGTTTTTTACTTTATCTCCCATTTTTGGTTATCGATATGGTTGTGAGTTCGGTTTTAATGAGCATGGGTATGATGATGCTACCACCTGTTATGATATCTTTGCCATTTAAACTTTTAATCTTCGTAATGGTGGATGGTTGGAATCTTTTGGTTGGAAGCTTGGTTGCAAGTTTTCACTAGATACCTAGTGATGTGGTTCTGCAAATAAAAATAAGCAGAACCACATAAAGACACTTCATATAAGCTTTTATTTTGGGCATCCATTAGATTTTACGATTGTTAAAAAAGGTGTATTTGGACATTTGTCATAGATGTCTATAACGCCATCATGATCACTATCTATGGCACATCCATATTTATCTACAATCGCTAGTTTGGGTGTGTTTTTACATATGTCACTATAGTTGTTTACTCCATCTTGATCATTGTCCCCGGTTGTTAAATTATAGGTGGCACAACCGCTTGCAAAAAGACCAAGAGTCAGAGATAATAAAATATAGTATCTAGTCATTAAAAGTTTCCTCCACCATTTCCTGAGCCACCGCCCATGCCGCCACCTGAGCCACCGCCCATGCCGCCATCGGAATCACCGCCCATGCCGCCCATGCCGCCATCGGAACCTCCCATACTGCCTACATCTCCCATAGCTTCGCCCATATTTCCCATGTTTTCTTCTGTTTTGCTACCCATGGATTTTTCTTCAGACATTCTAGAATCTTGAGCCTCTTGCATCTTGCCTTGAGCTTCACTTCTTTGTTCATGGATTTTTGTTAGAACATTTTTGATCTCTTCTTCTCTTTTATCTTTTTTAGAAGAAGAGATTTTAGCTTTTATAGCATTCATGTACTTGTATTTATCTTGTTGTTTTGCCTTATCCATTTTCTCAATAAGATCATCAATACTTGTACTGTTTGCGATATCCTGACTTACAGATGTTTTTTCATTTGTTTGTGTCTGGGTATCCGTGCTTTGTGCACTTGTTGAAGTAGTTGTTGTACTTGTTTGTGTAGCTTCTGCAGCATAAATTGAACTTGAGAGTGTCAATAAAGTGCATAGTAGTAAATTTTTTGCATTCATTTTGTATCCTTTTTGTTTTGGTAGTGAAATTATGACAAAGAATTGTTACTTGAGTGTTACTTGAATTTTTGTTCCAATATTTTCTATACTCTGTATGTCAATTTCATATTTTAATCTATCGACAAGTTTTTTCACTATATTTAGACCTAGTCCTATGCCTCTATCGTTCTCCTTATAGTATCTTTGAAAGACTTTTTTAGGATTTTTTATACCTATTCCGGTATCTTCTATAGTTATATGTTTTTCATCTACGGTTATAGATACCTTTCCATTTTCTCTATTGTATTTGCATGCGTTTGAGATGAGATTGTCTAAGATTCTACTTATCGCATCGTGTGAAGTTTGTATATTTTCAATATAAATATGACTTGTAAAACTTATATCAGGATAAAGATATTTGAAAAATAAAATTTTTTCTTTAATCATGACGGCTATGTTAAATTCGCTGATTTCAAGAGGCATCTCCTTTATAATTGACTCTAGGTTGTTATAGAGTGAACCAATTTTCTTAACAGAAAATTCAATTCTTTTAATCGCTTCTCTAGAGGGTTTTTGTTTTATTATTTTTATATTTAAGAGAATTGATGAGATTGGTGTGTTTAAATCATGAATGATATCTTTCAAAAACTCATCTAGTAAAAAAAGTGCTTTTTTTAGAGGATTGATTGCAAAAAGTGAATATATTATCGAAAGTAACAAAAGTATTAAAGCGCTTATAGTAAAGTATGCAAAAGCCTTTTTTTCTATTTTTTCTATATGTTTTTTGTATCTTTTATGTGGATATATGATTTTAAGAGAATTTTTTTTAGAATTTGGTATATCAAAATATGCAAATATTTCACTATTTGTAATATGTAGAACATAGAGTTCGTTTATATTTTTCAATGGGACTACTTCTACAGCCATATCTTTGTCTTTGAAGTTATAATTGTATAATTTTATTTTATTAAATATCTCTACATGTAAAGAATTTTTTTGTTCATTTAAATAGAACCAGAAGATTATACTGTTTAAAAGCAAAAGAGTGGTGAAAAATAGTATGAAGCTCTTGAGAAAAGACTCTTTTTCATATCTCTTCAAGACGATATCCTTGTCCTCTGACATTTAAAATATCGATATTCAGAATTTTTTTTATTTTTGAAAGATGTACTCTAAGAGCTAAATCGGTTGGTTTTTCCATTGTGTCCAATAGCTCATTTTTATTTACTGTTTTGCCGATATTTTTAAGAAGTAATAGAAATATTTCTTTGTCTATTTGGGGAAGTTTAAGGATTTTGTTATCTTTTTTTATGGTAAAATCATCAGCGTTGAACTCTATATCTTTGTATTTGATTTTTGAATCTTTGATGTTTAATTTTGCATCTATTCTTATGAGTAGTTCATCAAAATCAAAAGGTTTTTTTATATAATCATCAGCTCCTGAATTAAACCCTTTGGAGAGAGATTCTATGTCTCTTAATGCTGTTATAAAAAATGCAGGCGTTTTATCCCCGCTATCTCTAAGCTCTTTTAGGAAATCAAAACCATTAAGAAAAGGTACATTTACATCTAGTAGATAAAGATCAAAGCTGTTTTCAAAAGAGATATCAAGCGCAGCATTTCCATTTTTTGCTATTAGTGTTTGATATCCACGATCTTCTAGAAGTTCTTTGAGTGTTTGGGATAAAATCTCATCATCCTCTAAAAGTAAAATCTTATACATAGTTTAATCCTTCATCTTCTTTTCCAATCTTCTTGAGTACAAAGATATGGGATATGTCAAAAGAAGATATCCTATGGCTAATGGTATGTAACTCTCTAAAGTTGAAAAAGTATAAGAGTTAACTTCTTGTGCGTTCATGGTCAATTCATTAACTGAGATGATAGATAAAAGAGAAGAATCCTTGATAATTGATGCAAATTGACCCGTAAGAGGAGGTAGTATTCTTTTGTAGGCTTGTGGAAATATGATATATTGGTATGTTTGAAATGGAGTGAAACCAAGGGAAAGACCTGTTTCGTATTGTTCTTTTGAGATGCTAAAGATTGCCGCTCTTATGATTTCACTTATGTATGCACCTGAAAATATAGCTAAAATCAAGACGCCCGCAATATATCTGTTATTAAGCCCGATATTTGCAGCCACAACATAAAAAAATATCAATATTTGTACTAAAAGAGGTGTTCCTCTTATAGTTTCTACATAAAACCTAGAAAAGAAACGCAGTAATATTATCTTTGAATTTTGTCCATAAGCAAAAAATAAGCCTATAAAAAAACTCAAGATAAGAGAAAAAAAGGATATATAAATAGTTGTAAAAAAACCATCTATAAACATTTGTCTATATTCGTATATGCTTTGCCAATTAAAATTATACGCAGTACCTACAAACATAAAGTAAAAAAATAGACCTATGATTGCAAAAAGTAGTATAAAATTGAAGATGTAAACCATGGTATCTATTTTTGCATCTTCTTTGTATCCAATTTTTTCTATAAATAGATTTTTAAATTTAATATTCTCTCCTAAAAGAAAAATGGTATATTTAATTCAATAAATTTTTTCTTAACATTTTTTAAATATTTATTGGCTAATTTGTTAAATGTACCGTCGCTCTTGGCTTTTCTTATGAAATTATTTATTTTGGCCTTTAGTTCAGGTTCATTTTTTCTAAGTGCGATACCCCAATAGCCAGGGTTTTTTGTTATGGGTTGAAGCAAAGCTACTGTTGTTTTTTTGTGCTTTTCCCAGTCTCTATATATGGTCAATTGGTCGTATATAAAAGCATCGGCTCTTTTTTGTATCACTTCTAAAACAGCAGAACTCTCTTTATCGAGAACAAGAATTCTTGCTTTTTTTAAGTGCTTAACTGCATATAAATGTCCCGTAGTTCCCTTTTTAACTGCAACTACTTTGTCTTTTTGATTCAAATCTTTAATGCTTTTAACGCCACTTGTTGGATTTGTAAGGATGCACAAATTAGATTGTGCATAGGGTATAGAAAAATCTATCACTTTTTTTCTTTGATTGGTAATCGTCATAGAAGATATGATTATATCTATCTTTTTTGTTTTTAAAGAGGGTATGAGTCCATCCCATGCAATATTTTCTATGATAACTTTTCTGCCAAGATATTTTCCTAATGCTTTTGCCAAATCAACGCTGATTCCACTTGGCGTACCATCTTTAGTGCTCATTTCAAAAGGAGGATACTGTAACTCCATCCCAACTCTAAGAGGTTTTTCATTTGCAGCATTTATAAATATCGGATTTAGTAGTAGTGCTAGAAATACGGAAATTAAACTTTTAAATAACATAATAACTCCTAAATTAAAGTGTTATTATGACAAAGTAATGATTATAAGTAAATTAAATCTTATAAAAATATGGTACCTGAGGCCGGACTCGGACCGGCACGAGCAAAGCTCACAAGATTTTGAGTCTAGCGTGTCTACCAATTTCACCACTCAGGCACCTGAAACAAGAAAAGAATAGTACAAAAAAAAAGCTTAAAGAGTGATTATACACAACTTTAAGCTTTATTGTATTATTTGCTTATTAAGATTTTGCAACAGCGTCTTTTAATCTTTTGCCAACTTTAAATTTTACAGCTGTTGTCGCAGGTACATCAACAATTTTATCAGTTCCAGGAACTCTTGCCTTTCTAGCTGCTCTTTTTGCAGTACTAAATGTACCAAAACCTATAAAACTGACATTTTTACCCGCAACTAGTGCTTCTTGTACCGCTTCAATAGCTGCATCTATAACTTTTTGAGTGTCCTTTTTAGAAAGTTCAGCTTTTTCTGAAACCGCTTGAATAAACTCTGCTTTTTTCATTCTACAATCCTTTGAAATAATGTATTTCAGGCATTGTACACTTTTTTTTAAAAAAAAACAATATTTTTTATGAAAAATTAAATAAATTATGTAATAAACCGATATTTTTACACAAGGAACCTAATTTGCTTATATAATTTTAGGCGATTACTCAGGAGATTGAAATTATGAGAATAACAGATTCACTTTTTTATTTAGATACGAAAAACAGTTATCAGGACAGTTTAAAAAAACTTTATGATGTAAATACACAGATTTCGTCAGGCTCTAAAATACAAAATAGTTACGAAGATACTAGTATATATGCAGATACAATGAGACTAGATGATGAAGTAACTACACTTGAACAGGTAAAAAAGAGTAGTTCAAAAGCGCAAACATTTGCGAACAACACAGACTCTGCCATGAATGGACTAGATGAAACTTTAATAAAGTTTAAATCAAAACTTATACGAGCTGCAAATGGAACAAATTCATCTACTAGTTTAGGTGCCATAGCAGATGATTTAAGTGCTATGCGTGATCATTTGATGAGTATAGCAAATACTTCGATAGATGGACAATTTTTATTTTCTGGTTCAGCTTTGGATGATAAGCCGATTAATTCAGATGGTTCATATAATGGAAATGGAGAAAAATTAACATCTTTGATAGGTTCTGGTGTTCAGTTGCCTTATAATGTAGATGGAAATTCTCTTTTTCTAGGAAATGATAGTGATTATAAAAAAATAGTCTCTTCAAATGTAAAGATGTATAGCGATCAAGATACTAAAACTATTTTAAAAGGTAGTGACACTATAGAAGACTTGATGTCAAATAATGGCGGAGGAGACACTGCACAATCAAAAGCGTATTTTTATATACAAGGTAAAAATAGCGATGGCAGTTCTTTTAAAAAGAAAATTGCTATAGATTCTACAGATGATGTGGACGCACTTCTGAAAGGAGTTAAAAATAGTTACTCGCCAAGTGATGGTGTGGATGTGACTCTAAATGATTATGGACAAATAGAGATAAAAGATAAAACGAGTGGTAAAAACTCACTAGACTTTAGCATGGTTGGTTCATATAAAAATGTTGACGACATAGATGATTTGACAAGTGATGTTGTATCGTTCACTAAAAGTAATTTTATCAAATCACCTGATGCCTCTAGTGAAGATGTTTCGTTTGATAGAAATTATTTTAAAGTAAGCGGAGATAAGCTTAGTTCAAATGTTTCGCAGGTTGTTAAGTCTGACAACTCTTTTGCAACTGCAAAAACTCTTCTTGTAGATGCTTCTGGTAAGTCTTCTATTAATGGTGATGAATTGACTATAGAATATACAGATAAAGACAATAATTCAAATTCTGCTAAAATTGACTTTGCGAGTGATGGCTCTACATTTAGTGTTAAACAAAATGATGGAACTTACAAAAAATATAATATTTATGCTGCGGATGGAAGTGTAGTAAATGGTGATAAGATGACATACCAACAACTAAATGATGTAATTTCTATGGTAGTGTCAAATAAATTGCCAGTTCCAGTTCCAACAGGTACCAAGAGTGATTACGATAATGCTGTTATGGAGGCAAGAAAAGATGTAGATGTTTCACTTGATTACAAAGGGAGACTTCAGATACAAGATAAAACAAATCCATCTACTAATATAAAATTTTCAATGTACGATAAATCTAGTAATGATTTTAGTAATAATACTGGTAATACTCTATCATTTATGTCAAACAATGCTGTTACTGTTGATGATTCAAATGTGGACTTTTTTAAGGATTTAGATCAGATGATTGAATCTGTAAGAGATGGTAAATTTTCCATGGATGCTTCGGGGGACAATCCAAGAAACCTAGGTATTGAGAATTCTATACTTAAAATTGATCATCTAAGTGACCATGTGATCAAAAGACATGCAAAAATAGGGTCGTATTCAAATGCTTTGCAAAGTGCTAGCGATAGAGCAGATTTGTTAACTATCAATGTAAAAACTATACGAAGTCAGATAGCCGATGTTGATATTGGAGAAGCTTATACTAAATTTACGCAATTGAGTAACGGTTATCAAGCAACGCTCTCTACGATAGCTAAGATAAATTCAATGTCTCTTTTAAACTACATGTGATATAATTGCATATATAGCTGATGAAAGGATTTGATATTTTAAAAGAGACTATTTTAGTTTTGGTGGTTGCATTCTTTGTTTTTCTAGGACTTTCAACAATTTTAATGGATGCATCAGTTGTGGGAGTTTATGGTTCTGTGCTTGGCAAGGGAAACCATCATCTTTTTGGATATATATCTTATGTCTATCCTTTTGTTTTGATTGTTTTGTCATATCTCATATATAAAGAAAATAAATTTGACACAAGAAGGATTGAGATATATCTAGCCTCTGTGCTTCTGTTTTTATCCCTCCTTATGATTCAAGCTCTTTTGATAGCTCACAATGGATTTATAGGTTACTCCATCACCCAGTCAATCATCTCTTACATAGGAATAGCAGGTGTTTGGATAGTTGTTGTATCTATTATTTCGTTATGTTTCGTTATGCTTTTTGATATTGGTTTTGATGAAATTTTTTCATCTTTGGATTTAAAAGAAAAATTATCTAGACAAAAAGAGACAAAACACTTCGAGGCGAGAGAGGTGCGAAAGAAAGAGGAGAAAAAATCTCCAAAACCAAAGAAAACAGATATTAAAAATCAAGAAAATAGCGATAAAATAGACAATCAAAAACAAGATTCTACAACACAAAGTGGAGTTGAGATTTTAAATGTTGTAGAAGAGAATGAAAAACTTTTAGAAGAGATAGATAAAGGAGAGGTTGATAAACCTAAAAATTATAAACTTCCTTCCCTGAAATTTCTTGCTGACCCGCCAAAAAGACATTCGCATGTAAATGAGAATGAGATAGATCAAAAGATTTCAGATTTATTAGATAAGCTAAGAAGATTCAAGATAGAGGGCGATGTCGTAAGGACCTACTCCGGTCCTGTAGTCACAACTTTTGAATTTAAGCCGGCACCACACATAAAGGTGTCTAAAATTTTAACGCTTCAAGATGATTTGGCGATGGCACTAAAAGCTCAGACTATCCGCATACAAGCACCAGTGCCAGGCAAGGATGTTGTAGGTATAGAGGTGCCAAACAAAACAATAGATACGATATATCTAAAAGAGATATTGCAAAGCGATATCTATAAAAATTCATCTTCGCCTTTAACGATTGCCCTTGGAAAAGATATAGTTGGAAATCCTTTTGTTACGGATTTGAAAAAATTACCCCATTTGCTGATAGCGGGTACGACGGGAAGCGGAAAGAGTGTTGGTATTAACGCTATGCTTTTATCGCTTTTATACAGAAATTCACCCGATACCTTAAAGCTTTTGATGATAGACCCTAAAATGTTGGAATTTTCTATCTACAATGATATTCCTCATCTTCTTACTCCTGTTATCACAAAGCCAAAACATGCCATAACAGCTCTTGCAAATATGGTAAATGAGATGGAGAGAAGATATAAGATACTCAGTCAATCAAAGACAAAAAATATAGAGAATTATAATGAAAAAGCAAAGAAGCAGGGTTTGCCACATATTCCATATATCGTAGTGATTATAGATGAGTTAGCTGATTTGATGATGACAAGCGGCAAAGAGGTTGAATTTTATATTTCAAGATTAGCTCAAATGGCAAGGGCAAGCGGAATACACCTGCTTGTAGCAACTCAGAGACCTTCTGTTGATGTAGTTACGGGACTCATAAAAGCAAATCTTCCATCTCGTATAAGTTTTAAAGTTGGTCAAAAGATAGATAGCAAAGTTATACTTGATGCTAGTGGAGCTGATTCTCTTCTTGGTCGTGGTGATATGCTTTTTACTCCTCCTGGAAGTTCTGGGCTTATAAGACTTCATGCACCTTATGCAAGTGAAGAGGAGATTGAAAAGGTGGTTGAGTATCTTAAAAAACAACAAGCCGTAGAGTATGATGAAAGCTTTTTAAAAGAGAGTGAAAGCGATTCAAATAGTAAAGCCACAATTGATGATGAGATAGATGAATATTTTGAAGATGCTAAAAATATAGTATTAAATGAAAAAAAATGCTCTATAAGTTATATACAAAGAAGACTTCAGATAGGATATAACAGAGCTGCGAGAATCGTTGAGCAATTAGAAGCTACAGGCATACTATCTTCTCCAAATTCTAAAGGACAAAGAGAAATTTTATGATTTTTAAATAACTTTGTGCTACAATCTCTATAAAAATTGTTAGGAGTTGTAAATATGGATTATTTAAAAGCTTATAATGACCATGTGCTAGAAAGGTCAAGTCTCGGAGTTCCCGCACTTCCACTAGATGCACAGCAGACTGCTAGAGTTGTTGAGTCTTTAAAAAAAGGTGAGGGTGATCAAGAAGTTCTATTGGAGCTTCTAATACACAGAGTGAGTCCCGGTGTTGATGATGCAGCTTATGTTAAAGCAGCATTTTTAAACGCTATTGTAAAAAAAGAGGCTGAGTGTGTAGCTATAACTCCCCTAAAAGCTGTAGAAATATTAGGTACAATGCTTGGCGGATACAATGTTCAGCCCCTTGTTGATGCTCTAAGTAGTGATGACAAATTTGTAGCTCAGGCTGCTTGTGATGCACTCAAAAACACTATCCTTGTTTACAGCTCATTTAATGATGTAGAAGAGTTGGCAAAAACCAATAAATATGCAAAAGATGTGATGCAATCATGGGCAAACGCAGAGTGGTTTACATCCAAAGAACCGATTCCTAAAAAAATTACAGTGGCAGTTCTTAGAGTTCCAGGTGAGACAAATACTGATGATCTTAGCCCTGCTAGTGAAGCATTTACAAGAAGTGATATACCTTTGCATGCGCAATGTATGCTTGAGAAAAAACTTCCGGATGCACTTACTAGAATAAAAGAGTTTAGAGATAAAGGATATGAAGTAGCCTATGTTGGAGATGTTGTTGGTACGGGAAGCAGTAGAAAATCAGGAATAAATTCAGTCCAGTGGTGGATAGGTAGAGATATACCATTTGTGCCAAACAAAAGGACAGGTGGTTTAATACTTGGAAATACTATAGCCCCTATATTTTTTAATACAGCTGAAGATAGCGGTGCATTGCCTATAGAAGTTGATGTCTCGGCATTTGAGACAGGCGATATCATAGATGTATATCCGTTTGAGGGAAAGATAGAAAAAGATGGAAAAGTAGTGGCTGAGTTTAAACTTACGCCAAATACTTTGTCAGATGAGTATAGAGCCGGAGGAAGGATTCCACTTATTATCGGACGGGGTTTGACATCTAAAGCAAGAGAGTCTTTAGGTTTAGGAGTTGAAGAGATATTTGAAAAACCGGAACAACCCAAAGATGACGGAACTGGATATACTCATGCTCAAAAGATAGTTGGACTTGCTTGTGGTGTTGATGGAGTAAGAGCTGGTATGTATATAGAGCCAGTTACTTCAACCGTTGGTAGTCAAGATACTACAGGCCCTATGACTAGAGATGAGATAAAAGAGTTGGCAGCATTGGGTTTTAATGCTGATTTGGTTCTTCAGACTTTTTGTCATACTGCAGCTTATCCAAAACCAAGTGATGTTGAGATGCAACACACTTTGCCAAACTTCATGGCCACAAGAGGTGGAGTTAGTCTTAAGCCCGGTGATGGAGTTATCCACTCTTGGTTGAATCGTATGGTTTTGCCTGATACCGTAGGAACAGGCGGGGATTCTCATACTAGATTTCCTATCGGTATATCGTTTCCTGCAGGAAGCGGTTTGGTTGCATTTGCCGCAGTTACAGGAAGTATGCCACTAAATATGCCAGAATCCGTATTAGTTAGATTTAAAGGAGAACTTCAACCGGGGATTACTCTAAGAGATCTGGTAAATTCTATACCTTACACAGCTATACAAAAAGGACTTTTGACAGTTCCTAAAAAAGATAAGAAAAATATATTTGCTGGAAAAATTTTAGAGATAGAAGGGCTGCCAAATTTAAAAGCAGAGCAAGCCTTTGAGCTAAGTGATGCTAGTGCTGAACGAAGTGCGGCTGCTTGTTGTATAGCTTTAGATAAAGAACCTGTTATAGAGTATTTAAAATCAAATATAGTTCTTTTAGAATCTATGGTAGAGGCTGGTTATGAAGATGCAACTACACTACAAAAAAGAGCCGATAAGATGAAAAAATGGTTGGAAAATCCAACACTATTAGAAGCTGATAAAGATGCCAAATATGCAGCTGTGCTAGAGATAGATATGAACGAGATTAAAGAGCCTATATTGTGCTGTCCAAACGATCCTGACGATGTGGCAACTTTGAGTGAGATATTGGCTGATCCAAACAGACCAAAAAATATAGATGAAGTATTTGTCGGAAGTTGTATGACAAATATTGGACACTACAGAGCTTTAGGAGAAGTGTTGAAGGGCGAAGGCCAAGTACCAACTAAGCTATGGATAGCACCTCCGACAAAGATGGATAAAGCTGAGCTTGTAGAAGAGGGGTACTACTCTATATTTGGTTCAGTTGGAGCAAGAGTTGAGATACCGGGATGTTCATTATGCATGGGTAACCAAGCAAGAGTTGCGGACAAGGCAACAGTATTTTCAACAAGTACGAGAAACTTTGATAACAGAATGGGTATGGGTGCACAAGTATATTTAGGAAGTGCCGAGTTGGCAGCAGTGTGCGCACTTTTGGGCAGGCTCCCAAGCACACAAGAATATTTAGACATAGTTCCTAAAAAACTAGAAGGCAAAGCAGATAGTGTTTATAAGTATCTAAACTTCAATCTTATTGAAGATTACAAACTAGCTAACTGATTCAACCTTAGCCATCTGTAAAGGTGGCTAAGACTTTTTATATATAATATTTAAGGTTATTTTTGATGTTGAAAGAGAAAATAAAAAATAGACAAAGTGGCATACTGCTTTATGGTATGACTCCACCAAAAGCCATACATTCAAAAGAGGAGTTAAAGGATATTGCTGCTCGTCAGATCAAGAGAATTAAAGATTTAGATATAGATGGGCTTGTATTGTATGATATACAAGATGAGAGTGATAGAACAGATGCAAAAAGACCTTTTCCTTTTATAAAAACTCTCGATTCTTGTGATTATGCAAAAAATTACCTAGATAGAGATTTGAAGTTTCCTGTTATTGTCTATAGGGCAGTGGGAAAGTATGGCAAGACTGAATTTAAGCAGTGGTTGCAAAATAGGGTCGGAAGAGAATTTTTTTCAGTTTTTGTTGGAGCCGCTAGTAAAACAACTGAGACAACCATGAGTATAAAAGAGGCTTATAAGCTTAAACAAGAGATATATGATGAGTTAATCTTGGGTGGAATTGTGATACCAGAGAGACATACGGCAAAAAAAGATGAGCATTTGCGTGTTTTTTTTAAGATTCATAATGGTTGTGAGTATTTTATATCTCAAGCAGTATATGATTTAGAAGCTGCAAAGAGATTTTTGGATGATTATGCTTTGTATGCAAAAGAAAATGATAGGAAAATGGTGCCTATTATCTTTACATTTACGCCTTGCGGATCGATAAAAACATTAGAATTTATGAAATGGCTTGGTGTTCATATCACTTTTTCTTTAGAAAAGAGGTTGATAAATTCAGAAGATATTTTGGAAGAGTCAGTAAAAACTTCCATATCTAACTTTAAAGAACTATATGAGTATGGTAAAGAAAAAAATATCCCAATTGGTGCAAATATAGAGAGTATAGCTATAAGAAAAGTAGAGATAGATGCCTCTATAAAACTTCTTGATGAAATTAAAAAAATCATAAAAAAATCATAAAAAGGTTTTACTTGTCCTCTACTTTTTTCATCATCCTTTTTTCGTGCCTTTCAAGTCTTTTGTCTATATAGTTTGAGATGAGGTTGCCTTCTTCCTTCATCAGGTTATAAAAAACAGTGAAAATCCCTATAGCAATTAGTAATATTCCACTAGTAAGGAGAGATTTTGGTGAGTATATAAGAGTGTGGCTTATCAGTGTTATTGTAGCACCAAGGCAAAGAAGCGTTCCAAAACCAGATATTATACGGTTGCCCTTGGTCTCTTTGTGTAGCTTGAAGTTTGCTATATTTACTAGTGCAAATATGATGAGAAATCCCAAGCTACCTGCGACAGAGATATTTTTCAAATTAAATAGAGTAGTAAATATGATGCCAAGAAGTCCTATGATAATCATGCCTTCAAAACCGTGTTTGATCTTTTTTTCCAAGCTATCTGGCAACTCTCCAAGCTTAGCGATGAGGTAAGCTGTTCTGCCGCCACCATAAATTGTTGCATTTATCGCAGATGCCGTTGATAATAAAGCAGCTATACCTATGACGATAAAGCCTATATGCCCAAAAAATGGCTCCGCTGCTTTTGCCAAAACATAATCCTTGGCATTTTGTGCCTCGGCAAAGCTCAAATTTCCAACAGCTACAGCAGATATTAAGATATATAATAAAATTACAAAAATAACAGAAGCATAGTATGCTCTGGGAAGGTTTTTTTCCGGTTCTTTGATATCTCTAGCGGTATTTGCTATCAATTCAAATCCTTCGTATGCCAAAAAAATCATAAAACCACCGGACATAACAGACGGTAACGGTGTCCATTGCGATAAAGCTAAGTGTCCCCAATCAATACTGAAATATCCAACTGCACAGAAGATAAGCAGTATGGCTAATTTTATAAATACCATGATATCTTCTGCCTTTCCTGTCATAAAAGCACCGAGTAAATTAATAAGTACAAAAGCTATAATTATGCCAGAAGAGAGCGTTTTGTGTAACCAGCCAATATCGCTTCCCGCAAATAATGCGGAGCCATAACTTCCAAAAGCATAAGCATAAAGTGCTAGCATAATTACATAGCTAAATAACATTATAGTGTTTACTAATGCCGAAAAGATTCCATTTCCATAAGCTTGAACTATAAATTCTATGGTTCCGCCTTCACTTGGGTATCTCAATGATAGTTTGACATAAGAATAAACAGTGACAAGTGCAATTAACCCTGCAATAGCAAAAGCAAACGGAGCACCACCTTTTGAGAGCTCTATGGTTAGTCCCAAAACAGCAAAAATACCGCCGCCTACCATACCTCCTACACCTATACTAAACGCCTCTATAAAACCTATCTTTTTACTCAATATTAAACCCCATATATATTTTTCTTGTGATTATATCATATATTTATAAGAATTTTAATTTACTATTTACTCTATGTGTGATACTATTTTTAAGACAAATAAACTAAGGGGTATTTCAGACAACCCTAAAGGAAAAATTATGTATAGGCAAAATAGTAAAGAAGCTTTCAATAAAGCAAAAAGAGTGATTCCCGGTGGTGTTGATTCTCCTGTGAGGGCTTTTAAGAGTGTTGGAGGGACTCCGGTTTTTATAAAAAAAGGAGAGGGTGCATATCTCATAGATATAGATGATAATAGATACATAGATTTTGTTCAGAGTTGGGGCCCGTTGATATTTGGACATTGCGATAAAGATATACAAAAAGCTGTCGTGAAAGCTTCCAAAAAAGGTCTTAGTTTTGGAGCTCCCGTGAAAGCAGAAACAAAACTAGCTAAAGAGATTTGTTTACTTTTTGATGAGATAGACAAGATTCGTTTTGTTAGTAGCGGTACGGAAGCTGTTATGAGTGCGATTAGACTTGCCAGGGGGTATACAGGGCGAGATGATATAGTAAAATTTGAAGGATGCTATCATGGACATAGCGACTCTCTTCTTGTACAAGCCGGAAGTGGAGCTGCGACTTTTGGGACTCCTAGTTCTCCTGGAGTGCCTGCTGATTTTACAAAACACACTCTACTTGCAAAGTACAACGATATAGACAGTGTAAAGCAGTGTTTTATAAATTCAAAAGATATTGCTTGTGTGATTATCGAGCCAATCGCTGGAAATATGGGTTTGGTTCCTGCGGATGTAGAATTTTTACAAGAACTTAAGGATTTGTGCGAAGAAAATGGAGCTTTGTTGATTTTTGATGAAGTTATGAGTGGATTTAGAGCCTCCTTAAAAGGAGCAACAGGCTTGGTTAAAGTCAAACCTGATTTGATCACATTTGGCAAGGTGATAGGTGGCGGTATGCCGGTGGGTGCATTTGGTGGATTTGAAGAGATAATGGATCAATTAAGTCCCGATGGGCCAGTTTACCAAGCAGGAACTCTAAGCGGAAACCCAGTAGCTATGAGTGCCGGCTTAAGTGCTCTGAAAAAGATAACCAGTAGCTTTGATATGTATGAAGATTTGGAAGAGAAAGCAACACTTTTGATGAAAGGCTTAGAAAAAGAGGCAAAAAAAGTTGGAATCCCACTTCAGGTAAGTGTTAGAGGTAGTATGTTCGGATTTTTCTTCAATGAAAATGAAGTGAAGAATTTTGATGATGCTTTACAATCCGATACAAAAATGTTTGCCAAATTTCACAAAGGTATGTTGAATGAAGGTTTTTACTTTGCATGTAGTCAGTTTGAGACAGGGTTTATAAGTACAAAGATAAAAACGGAACATATACAAAAGTGTATAGAGGCTGCGGCTAAAGTTTTTAAAGATATAGAATGAGTGAAGAAAAAAAACCAAAATACAGACCGATTATAGAGGGTGCTGAGCAGCTATCTCTTGGTATTTCTATGGTTGTGGCAGTTCTTTTGGGTGTTGGAGCTGGAATTTTGATGAAAAACTGGTTTCATCAAAATTGGCTTCTTTGGTTAGGCGTATTTTGGGGTGTGAGCGGAGCTTTGCTAAATATATATAAAGCTTACAAAAAACAGATGAAGTCGTTAGATGAGTTAAAAGACGATGTTCGATATAAAAACTATAAACCAAAAACAGATGATGATGATGACGATAGTTATGATGGCGAAGGAAAATATGAGTAAATTTTCATATCTTTATTTGATTGGTGATCTTTTTATCATCATCTTGTCACTATTTATGGGTGGGTATTGGCTTTTAAATACCCAAGTTGCTTTTATCTGTTCTATGCTTATCACTTTTGCATCATTTTATGCCTATAAAAAATCAATCCTCAAAGGTGTAAAAAACAGTAGCGGTGAAGAGTTTAGAGACTCATTTGATGAACTTGAAGACCCATACAATCTTTTTGATGATGAAGATGAAGAAGTGGAGCAACCGAAGAAAAAAGGAGGTGTTTTCAAATACACCGTAAAAGGTTTTGCAAGTGGTATAGCCGGAGCGGTTAATCCACTTAGAATCCTAGCATATTTAGTGTTGATAGTCTCATTTTTATATCTGAGTAGGCATGGTATGTTTGACGCTTTCGCATTTTTTTCAGGCTTAAGTATTGTGCCGATTATGAGTATGATAAGTTCTGTATTTAGTTTGAAATTAAAGCAGAAGTGAGTATAGTAGAGTTGGCGCGAAAAACCACTATGGAGTTGGCATTTGTCGATATATCCTCTATATTTTGTTCAAAGTTCACATCTCTATTTTCACCCTCTACATGTAGAGAAAAAATTGGATATTTTTTGCCTTCAAACTTTAGATATTCACCCGTATTTAGCATCAATTTTGATGTGATAGTTTTGGAAGAGAGATAAGATTGATATATTTTATTTACGAGTTTGCTAAACTCCTCTATCTTTAGCCTTACTTCAGGAAATGCAGGATCAAAAAGTTTGATGTGTTTTATATCTGATGATCCTGCACTTGAAGCGCTGATGCAAAGATCGAGCAAAGAGTAGATGTTGATAAAATCACCATATTCGCCAATCGATGGGCATACGGTGGCTTTTTTGTATAACTTTATACCTATTTCACTCTCATCAAGATACCCAACAGTAATGGCAAAAAATGAGAACGAGCCAAAATTGAGATCTAAAATAGTAGTTTTAAATCCGAAAGTGATATTTGCATAAGTTTTAGCTAACTCAAAAATTTTTTTACTTTGTACTACTCCTAGTAGATAATGGGCTTCTTGATTGAGTGATTTAACCCTTCCATTCTCATCAAAAGAGATAAAAGGATTATAATCAAACTCTAGCCAAGCTTCATTGAAGTCCATATCTAGTTTTTAACTCTCAATATAATTTTTTAATTTTCTTCCGACTTTTGGGTGTTTTAGTTTTTTGATAGCGCTGCTTTCTATTTGTCGTACTCTCTCTCTTGTGACGCTCAACTCTTTTCCTATCTCTTCAAGTGTTCTGTCGCTTTCGTCAAACATGAGCCCAAATCTCATCCTGATTACAGCTTTTTCTCTATCGTTTAACTGCTCAAGTACATCATCTATTTGGTCTTTCAAGTCATTTTTCAATATAAAGTCCATCGGTGATATACTAGATTTGTCCTCAACAAAATCGCCAAATTTTCCATCTTCTTCTTTGCCGATAGGAGCCTCTAGGGATATAGGTTCTTTTGTTATTTTGATAACATTTTTAACTTTGTCTATACTTAATCCGACCTCTTTTGATATGGTATCAACATCTGGCTCTTTTCCGTGTTCTTGAAGGTGTTTTCTTACTATTTTATTGATTCTGTTTATGGTTTCTATCATATGTATCGGAATTCTGATGGTTCTTGCTTGATCTGCTATAGCTCTTGAAATGGCCTGTCTTATCCACCAAGTTGCATAGGTTGAAAATTTATAACCTTTTTTATATTCAAACTTATCGACAGCTTTCATAAGACCGATATTTCCTTCTTGGATTAGATCCAAGAAAGGTAAGCCTCTGTTTGTGTATCTTTTTGCGATTGATACGACTAGTCTGAGGTTTGATTTTGCCATCCTTGTTTTGGCAGCATCTGCTATCTTTTTACCTCTTTTTATCTGCTCAAGTATCTCTTTTAGCCTCTCTTCTTCAAGATCAAAACTCTGCTTGCTTGCTTCTTTTGTTTGAAATAGTTTTTTTATTTTCATATAAGTTGAAACCATGGTGGCTTCAGGTACTTCTAATATAACATCATCTTTGCTCATCTTTGTGAGTCTTAAAAGAATTTTTTCATGATTTTTTCTTAAAGTGTCATTAAATAAAGGCAACATATACTCTAGTCTTTTTAATTCTTTGTCGAATTCAGTATCACTTTTTAGTGCAGTTTCTATAGATTTAACTAGTTCATTTATGAGTTTACTTGTAGGTCCTAACTCCATCAATTTTTCTTTTAGAACTTTCTTTTTGAATGCTAGAGTCAAGTCATATGCCATCTTTGTCTGTTCGTCGACATCGCCTTCTGTGATTTTGCCTAGTGTTTTCATCCAGTCTTTTTTTGCTTTTTCAAGTGCTTTAAAACTTGCTACTACTTTTTGAGTTCTGCTATCGTCTTTTTTTCCTGTTTTTTTATTGCCATCATCGTCATCATCGTCATCATTGTCATCTTCAAAACTTCTAAAAAGCTCTTTTACTCTTCTCTCACGGTTTATAAGAGCCTCTTTATAATCAAGTATAAAATCTATAAGGTAGGGGACTGAGCAAAAAGCATCTATGATGATATCTTCACCAAACTCTATTTTTTTACTTATATCTATCTCTTCCTCTTTTGTGAGTAGTGATATTTGCCCCATCTCTCTTAGATACATTCTCACAGGACTATCACTTCTACTCCACTCTAAAAGCTCTTTTTCACTAGCTAAATCAAACTCATCTTCTAGTGCTTCATCTTGAAGTTTTTGTCTCTCTTCTTCTCTTTTTTGCGCCTCTTGTTTGTTCCTTAGTTTTGCTATTTCCGCCGAACTTATAAGGGAAACTTTGTATTTACTGAGTAGAGTTATGACTTTTTTGGCATTTGAAGCAGTGGGTTGCTTTGGAAATATATCCATCACTTTTTCATAAGTAACATGACCTTTTTCATTTTCTTTAAACAACTCTTCTAGTTTTGCGTAGATTTCTTTGGTGGACATGCTTTTTAGCCCCTTGTTTTTGTAGTATATAAGGAATAGATTATACCCAAATATATTTAAAAAGAGGTTAAATGTAACTTACCATTGTATAATAAAATTTATTTACAAATATTTGGAACACATATTGCTTCTAGTGCTGTATAATTCAATAAATAAGGTAGGTTTATCGTGCAGAGTGGATATTATGATGTTACAGGTGGCATGGTTGCGCAGTTTAACAGGCTTAATGTCATTTCAAATAATCTTGCGAATCTCAATACAACAGCTTTCAAGAGAGATAATGTTGTTATAGGTGATTTTAAAAGGATTTTTCAAAATATGCAAGACAATATGCCTATAAACAACAACACAAAAGAAGCTGCAAAATTTATCAATGCGAGTGTGGATAGGGTGCCTCGCATAACAGATCAATATACAAATTTTCAGCAAGGCAGTTTAAAGAGCACAGGAAACAGTTTGGATTTCGCACTTAAGAGCAAGGATGCTTTTTTTATGGTAAAGACTCCACATGGAATCAGACTTACGAAAGATGGCTCATTTGTGCTAAATAACGATGGTATCTTAACGACAAAAGAGGGTTATCCCGTATTGCCAAAAAATTATTTTAAAAATTCACAATACATAAAAGTTCCGCAAGATTCACCTCTTGTGAGTGACAAAAGTGGAAATCTATATTCAAATGGCAACAGTTTAGCTCAATTTTATGTAGCAACAGTAGACAACTTGAAGAGCCTCAAAAAAGATGGAGATGGATTATACAAATTCCCAAGTCTCAAAAATATAGAACCAAGTGGAAAGAAAGATATAATCGCACAGGGTTTTTTGGAGACAAGTAATGTAAATCCGGTATATGAGATGGTTGATTTGATAGAAACAAATAGATTGGTTGAGATGTATCAAAGGGCCATGAGTTCTCAAATGAATGATTTGAATAGTGATGCAATAAATAAACTAGCATCCGTAAGAGCATAAAAAAAGGATAAAAAGATGTTAAGATCGCTTTATACAGCAGCAACAGGAATGATAGCACAGCAGACACAGATAGATACAACCTCAAACAATATAGCAAATGTAAATACCATAGGTTATAAAAAACAAAGAGCAGAATTTGCAGATTTGATGTATCAAACTATGAAATATGCCGGTACCTCGACTAGTGATACCACTGTTTCGCCTACAGGCATAGAGGTAGGTCTCGGTGTCAGGCCGACCGCGATTGCCAAGCAGTTTACGCAAGGCAACTTCAAAGAAACAGGAAATCCTTTGGATATGGCGATAACAGGACATGGTTTTTTTCAGATAGAACTTCCTGATGGAACCACGGCATATACAAGAAATGGCTCATTTAAGCTAGATGGCGACGGCAATGTCGTAAATAGTGATGGATACAAACTTACACCAAACATAGTGATACCGGCCGATACAACTCAAATCTCAATAGGAACAGACGGAACTGTATCTGTTATGGAGGCGGGTCAAACACAAATGTCTCAAGTTGGACAGATAGAGTTGGCAAATTTTGTAAATCCAGCGGGTCTCCATTCGCTAGGAGATAACAACCTTATAAATACAACTGCATCAGGTGACGCACTCACAGGTACTCCGGGACTTGATGGAATAGGGCAGTTAAGACAAAATTTTGTAGAGATGAGCAATGTTCAACTTGTTGAAGAGATGACAGACTTGATAACAGGTCAAAGAGCCTATGAAGCAAACTCAAAAGCTATAACAACAAGTGACGAGATGCTTCAGACTGTAAATGGACTTAAAAGGTAGATAGTGTGTTGATGCTACTGCCTTTTTTGGTTATTATTCTTATCATAGTTGCTATAAATAATATCTATTATAGTGATGTAAAGCCAAAAAATCCCAAAGACTCTCTACATGTAGAGAAGAAGCTTGATAAACAGGATGTAACGCAAAACTACCTTGATAAATATATAAAACAGCCATGAGATTTTTTTCGATATTTAAGCTTACTATACCTGTGATGATGGGCTATATACCTTTGGGCATGGCTTTTGGATTGTTGCTATCGAAGATGATGATTCCTTGGTATTATGCTTTTTTTATGTCCACATTTATATTTGCCGGAAGCGGGCAGTTTCTAGCCCTCACACTTTTTGCTTCACAAGCTTCAATACTTGAGATAGGGATTGCTACATTTTTACTAAACCTTAGACATTCGTTTTATGGGCTGTCTATGGTGAGCACATTTAAAAACTTTTCCTGGAAGAAAAACTACCTTATATTTGGATTGACGGATGAAACTTTTGCGCTTTTAAAAACAAGTGAGATAGAAGAGCGTGACAAAGAGAGAGTATATCTTATCATCACAGCTTTAAATCAAAGCTATTGGGTTATAGGGAGTGTGATAGGTGCAATCTTGGGAAATGTATTGCCTTTTAATTACAAAGGCATAGAGTTTTCACTGACAGCTCTTTTTGTAGTTTTGTCGATTGATTTATACAAGAAAAGCAAACTGCACAAACCGTTTTTGATAGCCATAATCATCGGTCTTGTCGGAATGCTAGGTTTTCCAAGTGATAAAATGCTCATACTTTCTCTTTCGCTGGCAGCCGCTGTTTTGATACTATTTAGAAGGAACTTAGAAGATGCAAGATAGTTATCTGATAGCAGGCATTGCCGTGGCCGTTTTTGCCACATTCCTCACTAGAGCTATACCGTTTATATTTTTTGCAAAGCGAAAACCATCACCATTAATCAGATACATAGAGTGGAATATGCCGTTGATGATCATGGTAATACTGGTCTTTTATGCGCTAAAAGATGTAAAATGGAACCAATACCCCTTCGGCATAGCGGAGCTAATAGGAGTATCCATAGCCATACTTGCACATGTGAAGTTCAACAACGCCTTACTCAGCATAATAATCTCAACAGCAACATATATGTTTTTGATACAAAAAGTTTTTGTCTAAAACCATTAAATCTTTGAAATAAAAGGAAAATATTTATGCTGAAGATATCTGTCACCCTTTTCTTTGTAGTATCCATCATATTCTCTACAATCTACACTCCACAAGCTATACTGCCGACATTAAAAGAGGTATTTGACATTAATGTTATGCAGACCAATTCTTTGCTTTCTGGTATGATATTTACTCTAATGATAGCAACACCATTTTATATTTTGGCTTCCAATAACTGGCAAAGAAAAAAGATTATGGCATTTTCAACTTTTCTTCTTTTTGTTGCTGTGAGTATATCAGCAATTGCTACAAATTTTTATATTTTATTATTTAGCAGGATTTTACAAGGTATATTTATACCGGGCATCACAGCTATTATGTTGTCTTATGTTCAAGATATATACCCCAAGAGACATAGAGGTTTGGGTATGGGGATTTATATGGCAGCTACAAGTTTTGGAGCCGTTATCGGGCGATTATTGGCTGGGTGGATTACATCTTTGTATTCTTGGAGAATTGCATTTGCAACTTTTTCAATTTTATTGCTTATAGCTTTGATAGTAATGATATATGCTTTGCCATCAACCCAAAATAGCATCATTAAAAAGATTATAAATAAAAAAATGATTTTTAATTATCTTTTTGATTTTAAGATTTTATCTATTCTTATCATTCCATCCGTAGTCTTTTTTTCATTTATGGCTATAACGACTTTTGCTACATATTATCTGTCTAAACCCCCGTTTAATCTTTCATCTGCTCAACTTGGCAATCTATTTTTGGTTTTATTCGTAGGTGTTTTTGTCAGCCCTGTTGTAGGAAAATACTCTGATAAAACAGGAAGAGTTAAGATTTTATTTTTTGGAATATCTGTTTTAATTATCGGGATACTTCTTAGTTTGATTCAATCATATATTTTTGTTGTTATCGGCATAGGTTTGGTTACGGTTGGTATGTTTTCAGTACAATCAGTTGCACCGACTTATCTAGGGGATTTGGCACTAGATGATAAAACAACAGTAGCGATATTGTATCAAACATTTTTCTATTTAGGCGGAGCATTAGGAGCATTTGTACCTGCTTTTATCTGGAAAAATTATCAATATGAAGGTGTTGCAATATTGTCTATATTGTTACTTATAATTGGTTCAATACCTTTGATATTTTCGATTAATACGAGAGTAAAAAATTATAATAAGTTCTGAGAGATGAACAAAGTCTATCGAAAAGATTATAAAAGGTACTAAAATTGGAGAATTTAATTTTAAACTTTTATGTAGTATAATTCAATAAAAAATAAAAGGTTTAAAAATGTCAACTTATGTATTTGGTCATACCAATCCGGATTCTGATTCTATTGTTGGGGCCATATCTTTATCGTATCTTAAAAATCAGCTTGGTGAGGATTGTTTGGCTGCTAGGCAAGGAAAAATTTCTCCCGAAACACAGTTTATATTAGATAAATTTGACGGCAAACTTCCTTTATTGAAAACTTCTTATGCAGGAGAGAAAGTCTATATAGTAGATACTACCGATTTGGCAATTTTGCCAAAAGATATACTTGATTCTACTGTTTTAGGTGTTGTGGACCACCATAAATTAGGCGATCTTACTACTTCTACTCCGCTTGAGTGCTGGATCAGACCTGTTGGTTGCTCAAATACTATCATAAAGGAGATGTATGATTATCATCATGTCGAGATTCCGGCAGATATTGCGGGGATGATGATGTGCGCGATACTAAGCGATACTGTTATATTTAAGTCTCCTACTTGCACAAAAGCCGATACGAAAGCAGTGAAAGAGTTGGCTAAAATCTGCGGTATTGAAGATTTTAAAGCGCTTGGTATGGAGATGTTTTTGGTAAAATCTGCAGTTGAGGGTACGAGTGCTAAAGACTTGGTTATGAGAGATTATAAAGAGTTCGATATGGGTGATTGCAAAGTCGGAGTAGGTCAGCTTGAAGTTGTGGATTTATCTGTCTTTGATGATAAAAAGAAGATGCTATTTGATGAGATGAAAAGAGTAAAAGAAGAGGGCGGACTGCACAGTGTGATAGTTCTCCTCACTGATATTGTGACTGAAGGATCTTTGCTGTTGGTGGTTAGTGATGATGAAAGCAAAGTGGAAAAAGCTTTCGGCAAAAAACTAGAAAACCACGAAGTATGGCTCGAGGGAGTATTGAGCCGAAAAAAACAAGTTATTCCGTTTTTACAGCCACTTTTTTAAGTAGTCAGTCACTTATGACGGCTTTAGTTGTTGTTGCAAGAGCAAAAGCCGTCTTCTTCTAGTTTCTTGTTTTCCGCGTCTAGTTTTTTCTTATATTCTTGATATTTAGCCTCTTTTTCGCTCACAAAAGTGCTTTTTGATTTATTCCATTGGAGTTCTTGTTTTTTGCTTTGATTTTGATCTGCTGAGAGAGCAAAAGAGAGAGCGGCTAAAATAAACAGCGCAAATATAGTCTTTAACATGTGGCATACCTCTAAGATTTATGTCTCATTATAACCAAAATATGCTATCATTGCGTTTATGCAACTAATATCAATATCTAGTCTATTTTTTATGTTTATTCCTCTTATTATAGTGGGTTTTGTCTATTTTTTATGGACACAAAACTATAAAGAGATAGGTTTGGCGACATTTAGGATGATAGCACAGCTTTTGATTATCGGTTATTTTTTGGCCTATATTTTTAAAAGCGAAAACTCTCTTATAGGTTTTGCCATAGCATTTTTTATGATTACAGTGTCTAGTTTTATAGCACTTAGAAATGTAGGAAAGAAAACCTTAGATACCTATGTGAAGTTTTTTATTTCCATTGCACTTGGTGGTAGTTTTAATCTTGTCCTGGTCCTGTTTTTTGTGCTCGATTTGCATCCTATGTATCAGCCAAGATTTGTGATTCCCTTAGCAGGTATGATTTATGCCAATTCGATGAATGCCATATCTTTGTGTGCAGAGAGATTTGAAAATGAGATAAAATCAAAAGATTATATAAAAGCAAGAGCGATATCATTCAGGGCATCATTGATTCCGCAGATAAATGCCTTTTTAGCTGTTGGATTAGTATCGCTTCCAGGCATGATGACAGGACAGATACTCTCCGGAGTCAGCCCGATTATAGCGGTGCGATACCAGATAGTCGTGATGGCGATGGTGCTTGGAAGTGCCGGTATGAGTGTGATGATATATCTATTTTTACAAGGAAAAAATCGTGGAATTTAAGATAAAAGATAAGCAAAATATCTCCAAATGCTGTTTCGTATGCGGCATCCAAAATAGTGTCGGTTTGAAAGCTAAATTTTATGTTAGTGATAAAGATGAA
The DNA here is from genome assembly GCA_027050775.1 of Campylobacteraceae bacterium. Classification (GTDB taxonomy): domain Bacteria; phylum Campylobacterota; class Campylobacteria; order Campylobacterales; family Sulfurospirillaceae; genus JAADIZ01. The sequence goes on from JALUBH010000025.1 coordinate 92,903, forward strand.
ACCATAGCTCTTTTTACCCCAAGAAACAATCTCCAAAGTTATCCGGGAGTCTTGCATGGGGGCATATCGGCTACCATACTTGATGAGACTATTGGGCGAGCCATCATGAATCTTTATGGTCAAGATACTTTTGGCGTTACGCTAGAATTAAATGTCAAATATAAAAAGCCGGTACCTACTGATGTGGAGCTAAAGGTAGTAGGCAGAATCACAAATGACAAAGGCAGGATTTTTGAGGGTTCAGGAGAGATATACCTGCCGGATGGAACTGCGGCTGTTACTGCTAAAGGAAAGTATCTAAAAAGAGAGCTAAAACAGATAACCGAAAGTGAATTTGCCAAAGATGAATGGTTTGAATCGGACGCCCAAAATATAGATAAAATAAATATTTAATTTCTTTTTAGATAAAATATCATCTATTAGACTTCTTGCAAGAGTTATATCATTGCTAAGGCTTCGCACGATGGGTGCCCCAAAATCAAAGATTTTGACCCAACGGCTGCAGAGCCGCTCAAATACAACTCTTGCAAGAAGTCTAACTTATAATACCAAAGGAATTTTATGAGCAATATAAATGGTAAAGTATGGAAATTTGGAGACAATATCGATACAGACTTGATTATCGCGGCAAGATATCTTAGCACCTCCGACCCGATAGAGTTGGCAAAACATGTCATGGAAGATGCAGATCCTAAGTTTGTGGAAAAGATGAGCAGAGGTGATGTTATAGTGGCTGGAGAAAATTTTGGATGCGGAAGTAGTCGTGAGCATGCTCCTATAGCTCTGAAGGCTGCCGGTATAAGTGCGGTCGTAGCCAAGAGCTTTGCTAGAATCTTTTATAGAAATGCTTTTAATATGGGGCTTCCTATATTTGAACTTCCGCAGAGTGATGAGATAAAAGAGGGCGATATCATAAAGATAGACATGGAAAATGGAAAAATAATAAACAAAGAGAAGTCATATAGTTTTACCCCGATCCCTCCATTTATGCAAGAGTTGATAGCTAGTGGCGGTTTAATCAATTTTGCCAAACAAGAGTTGAAGGAAAATAAAGGATGAAGACTTACGATATAGCTGTTATAAAAGGTGATGGAATTGGCCCTGAGATTGTTGATGAGGCTATAAAAATTTTAGATGTTGTGTCAAAAAAAGAGAATTTCAACTTAAATTATAAAGAGTATTTGATGGGTGGATGTGCTTATGAGGCGACAGGAAACCCTATCCCTGATGAGACCATAGAGGGATGCAAAAAGAGTGACGCCATACTTTTTGGTTCGATTGGCGGCTATAAATGGGATAATTTGCCAAGAGAGTTAAAACCGGAAAGTGGACTTTTGAAGCTGAGAAAAGAGTTGGGCCTTTTTGCAAATCTTAGACCGGTTGCAGTTTTTGATGAACTGATAGAAGCAAGTAGCATGAAACCAGAAGTCATAAAAGGTGTTGATTTACTTGTAGTTAGAGAGCTGACAGGCGGTATATATTTTGGTGAGCCTAGAGTTAATGACGGACAAAAAGCTTATAATACCATGGTGTATTCTAAAGATGAAATCATAAGAATTGCCAAAGTTGCTTTTGAATCTGCCATGAAAAGAGATAAAAAAGTATGCTCGGTTGACAAAGCAAATGTTTTAGAGGTGAGTCGCTTGTGGAGAGCTACTGTAGAAGAAGTTGCTCTTGATTATCCCCGTGTTGAGCTTTCACATATGTTTGTTGACAATGCTGCGATGCAATTAGTGAGGGATCCGAGACAGTTTGATGTCATACTCACAGGCAATATCTTTGGAGATATTTTGAGTGATGAAGCCAGTATGATGAGCGGATCTATCGGACTTTTACCATCTTCTTCTATAGGTGGAATTGTCGGATTGTATGAGCCTATCCACGGTTCTGCCCCCGATATAGCCGGACAAGGCATAGCAAATCCGATAGCTACAATCTTGAGTGCATCCATGATGCTTAGATACTCTTTAGGCAAAACGAAAGCAGCAGATATGATAGATAGTGCGATTAAAGAGGTGCTGAGTGAGGGATATAGAACTGCGGATTTGGCAAAATACCACGCAAAAGTTGTCTGTTCTACTCAAGAGATGGGCGACATTATCGTAGAAAAGATAAAAAAGGCATAATCTATGGTAAAAACCCTGACTCTTGCATCTATATACGAGCTTCAAGGATTAAAAACTGAAGCACTTGATATATATAAAGAGATACTTAAAAAAGATTCAAATAACAAAGAAGCAAGAGTTGCACTCAGAAGACTGAGTGGAATTAGAAAAAAGTATATTGGAGTTGATGAGCAGATGAAGGAATTTTTTGTAAATATGAAAAGCAAGGTGGAGTTTTTGGAGTTTGAGAGATGGTTGGTTAAACTTTGATGAGTGAGGGTGATATGGAACTAAAGGATATGATAATATCTACACTAGCAGAGCTAGAGGTAAGTGTGGAAAAAGAAGATATGCAGGATATTCAAAAAAGAGAAACAGTAAAAAATATTGATGTTTCAAGTCCTATGGATATAGACAGTATCACTAGTAGCGAGAAGCAGTTTTATGAAAATATAAGAGAGAGGATTTTGGTCCTTTTTGAGGGTTTTCAGTCACCAAATAACAAAAATATAGAAGCAAAAGTTGATCTAACGCTAAACTTTTTGGAGTATCTGTTAGCTACGATTGATGAGAGATTGGAAAATCTGAAAAACAAAGAGTAATGAACCTCATAAAAAATCTATCCCCACACTTAAAAACCCAATTTGAACAAGTACAAAATTTCCTAAAAAATCACACAAAGCGTGCTTATCTTGTGGGTGGAGGAGTGCGGGATTTGGTGATGGTAAGAGTTCTTAAAGATTTGGATATAGAGGTTTATGACATAGATGATGTTCATTTTGATAAGCTGATGAAGAGACTCGGGGCCAAAGGGGTTGGCAAGAGTTTTTTTGTTTATAAATTTGGGGATATAGATATATCTTTGCCTAGGCAGGAGAAAAAAAATGGTATAGGACACAGAGCATTTGAAGTCGAGTTGTGCGATGATGAAAAAGAGGCATCAAAACGCCGAGATTTTACGATGAATGCTATGATGCTCGATATCTTTGATTTTAAACTTTTGGATTTTTATGGCGGATTAAAAAGTATAGAAAATAAAACCATAAGTTTAGTTGATGAGACGAGTTTTAAGGATGACAGTTTGAGAGTTTTAAGGGCTGTTCAATTTAGCTCAAGGCTTGGTTTTAAGATTGATGAAAAAACACTCAAGATTATGTACAAAATTTCACTTAAAGACTTGAGCAAAACTAGGATTTTTTGGGAGCTTGAGAAGCTATTTTATGCCTCATATCTCCACTTTGGATTATACTATATGTATAAGTTGAATCTCTTTGAGAAACTCTTTACATGTAGAGCTAAAAATGAGCTGTTTTATAGCTGTGCAAAAGAGCTGAAAAAAGTCCGTAAAAGTTTTGAGAAGAGTTTGAGCCCTTACTACTTTTTATATATAATAAGCAATATGTTAAATTTTGATTTAACTAAAATATTAAAAGATATCGATGCACCTAGAGCCTATAATAAGATTTTAAAAAACCAGCCTTTCTTTATGGCTGATGTTAGCGATGGTGAGTTGAAAAAAATAGCGATTGATACTCCTATTAAAAAGTGGCTTGGAAATTATAAAAATGGGATAAAAGATAGAGCCAAGGAGCTTGGTATTTGGGACAATAACTTTGACGGAGGTATAAAAATAGCCGATGTCATAAGCGATGGATTCGAAAAAGACGAGATAAAAAAAGAGTATAAAAGACGAGTTTTAAAGGTGATATATGTATAAATATGTACTAAAGATAAAGTGTTCAGATGCAAAAGGTTTGATATATGAGATTTCAAATGTTTTATATAAAAATGATTTAAATATAGAAAAAAACAGTGAATTTGTTGATAGTGAAAACAGAAAGTTCTTTTTTAGAGCTAGGCTTGATGGCACGATTGATACAAAAAAGATAAAGGATGAACTTCACAGAGTTATGCCAAAAGATTCAGTCATAACATTGAGAAAAAAACTCAAGAAAAAGATCGTGATTTTGGCCACAAAAGAGTCACATTGTCTAGGCGATATACTACTTAGACATGATAGTGGTGAGTTAAATGCGGATATACTTTGCGTCGTATCAAATCACAACTCGCTCAAAACACTTTGCGAGAGATTTGGTATAGATTATCACTTTGTGTCTAGCGAAAATGTAGATAGGGTTGAGCATGAAAAAAGAGTTTTTGAAGTGCTTAAAAGATATGAGATTGATTATCTAGTTTTGGCAAAGTATATGAGGATTTTGTCGTCAGATTTTGTATCAAGATTTGAGCAGAAGATTATCAATATACATCACTCGTTTTTACCGGCTTTTATAGGAGCAAATCCCTATAAACAAGCTTATGAAAGAGGAGTTAAGATTATAGGGGCAACAGCTCATTTTGTAAATAATAGTTTAGACGAGGGTCCGATAATAGCCCAAGATGTTATCTCTGTAAATCACGAATTAGGTTGGAGAGATATGCAAAAAGCGGGTAGAGATGTGGAAAAAGCAGTTCTCTCAAATGCGCTTGAATTGGTGTTTGACGATAAAATCTTTGTTTATCAAAATAAGACGGTGATTTTCTGATGTTCAATATCGTTTTAGTTCACCCGCAGATCCCACAAAACACTGGAAGTATAGGTAGAATCTGTGTAAATACAGACTCAAAACTACATATTATCAAACCTACATGTTTCGAGATAAACGATAAAAATGTCAAGAGGGCAGGGTTGGATTATTGGCATCTTTTGGATTTACAAGTTTGGGAGAGTTTGGACGAATTTATGGAGGCAAATTCACAACATATAGATAGGTTCTTCTTCTCTACGACAAAAAGTAAAAAACCATATTTCAAAGCCAAATTTAAAGATGGAGATTTTATATTTTTTGGTGGAGAGTCAACCGGTTTGCCGATGGAGTTGATGCAAAAGAGTTGGAAAAATGCAGTAACAATACCTATGGGAAAAAGTGGAAGAAGCTTAAATCTCTCCGTATCGGTTGGAATCGTACTTTATGATGCTATAAGACAAAATTTCGGTTCTTTGAGAGCTTTTGAAAGTTTTTGAAGTAGCATTTGTAGGAGCTGGAGCAAGCTCTTTGATGGCTGCTTCATTTTTGCAAAATCACTCCGTTGCATTGATAGATGCTTCACCCAAAATTGCCCCAAAGATAAAGATTTCTGGTGGAGGACGGTGCAATTTTACAAATACAAAAATCAGTAGTAAATATTATCTAGGAAATGCTCAACTCATAGATGAGGTTTTTGATAATTTTGGTCAAAAAGAGCTCTTAGAATTTTTTGATGCACATAATCTTCTGTATGAAAGAAGAGGTGATGGAAAGTATTTTTGTAAAAGAAGCTCGTCTGATGTTATAGATATATTTGCTAAACTGACTAAAAAATCCACCTTTTTTCTATCTGAAACCGTGCAGAGCGTAGAGTTTGACAAATACTTTATCATTGATACAGACAAACGAACCATAAGAGCTAAAAAACTTGTAGTTTCCAGCGGTGGTTTGAGTTATGGGAGTTTGGGTGCTAGTGATATCGGCTACAAGATAGCACAAAATTTTGGGCACAATGTGCTAGCTCCTGCTCCTGCTTTGGTTGGTTTTACGCTTCAAAAGGAGCAGTTTTGGATGAAGAGCTTAAGTGGTATCTCTCTTCGTGTTGCTCTACATGTAGAGAATAAGAATTTTATCGACGATATGCTTTTTGCTCACAAAGGAGTGAGTGGTCCTGCTGTTTTATCGGCATCTTTGTATTGGAAGAAAGGTTTGATTAGTGTCAATTTTGCTCCCCATATAGATATATCAAAACTCCTCCATCAAAAAAATAAGAAGCAAATAAGTTCCGTACTTCCATTTCCCAAAAGATTTACCAAAGAGTATTTAAAATCTATCAGTTTGGACGATATAGCAATAGATAGATTAAATGAGTCCCAAATACAAAAGTTGCAAAAACTCAATTATTATAAATTTGCACCTGCCGGTAACTTTGGATATACAAAAGCCGAAGTGACTAAAGGCGGCGTGAATAGTGATGAAATAAAATATTTAACATTTGAGAGTATAATAAAAAAAGATTTGTACTTTATCGGTGAAGTGTTGGATGTGACGGGTGAGCTTGGCGGCTACAACTTTCAATGGGCATTTTCATCAGCAGCGATGATGGCAAAAAATATGGAGCAATAGTTATGAGATATTTTATAGTAGTTCTTTTTGTTTTAACTTCACTTTTCGCAAAAGATTTTAAAATTGCAACTTACAATGTGCAAAATCTTTTCGATATGACTAACAATGGGGATGAGTATAAAGAGTATATTCCAAATACAAAATCAAAATGGAATAACAAAAATTTTAATATAAAACTACAGCACATTTCAAAAGTAATAAAAGCCTTAAATGCGGATATAATAGCCATAGAAGAGGTTGAAAATCTTAGTGCGGCAAGAGCGTTAAATAAAGCTTTAAAAAACAAAAAATACCCGTATATCTATACATTTTTTAAAAAAAACAAATATACGATAGACAGTGTTGTTTTTTCAAGATATAAGGTGGCAAATAAATATTCTCTCAAAGTAAATGGATATCCAAGGGCTATACATGTTATGAAATTTTATCTTGACCACCATAAACTGGCACTATATGTAAATCACTGGCCTGCATATAAACACGGATACAAAGCAAGGGCGGCATATGCAAAAAAATTAAAATCCGCATTAAATGCTAAAGAAGAGAGTGTTATTCTAGGGGATTTGAATACTCCTTTGAGAGTTGAAAAAGATGGCTGGGGAAAGAGCCTGAAAAATATCTTGGACTCAGGAAAATTTAACAAGCCACTTTATGATTTATGGTATGAAGTTCCACCTACTGTGCGATATACGCACGTTTACGGAAGGTTAAAAAATGCACTTGATCACATCATTGTCTCTAAAAATCTATTTGATGGAAAAGGGATAGAGTATAAAACCAACTCTTTTGGTGTTTTTAAACCAAAATATTTGATAGATAAGTATGGTTATCCAAGAAGATGGAAACTCAAAGATGGAAAAGTTAATTTAGGGGTGGGATACTCGGACCATCTTCCTATATATGCAACATTTCAGACAAAACCTTACGATAAACATAAGCCGCAGAGTGTTAGTATAAGTTATCTCAAAGATATGTTCAACGACATGATGCCTGTTGTTTTAAAAAATGTAGAGGCTATACAAGTTGACAAATATGACTTGATTATAGCGGATGGAAAAGACAGGATAAAAATCTACCTACCGGATGATAAATTTGAAAAAGGTAAAAAGTATGATATTTTAGTCCAGAGGATAGGTAAATATAATAGAAAGATGGAGATACAACTCTGTAGAATTTTAAAGGAGTCAACTATAAAGAAACCTAACTAAAAAACATAGATTTAAAAGTTTCATTTAGAAACACCATAAGCTAAATTTTCATCAAATTTAGTTTTGTTCTTTAAAAGTATAAATATTGTT
>JALUBH010000026.1 GCA_027050775.1 Campylobacteraceae bacterium
TCTCTTGCCTTTTTTACCTCTACTTGCATATACAACTTTTGCTATCAATATTATAAAAGCATTTGATAGATTTGATTTAGCTCTATATGTACGATTAGTTGGGGCTATTTTATTTTTTGTCTCTATTTATATTTTTTATCTATTACAATTTGATGCTAGTTGTGTTGTTTATAGTTTAGACCTTAGTTTTATTGGAATGTTTTTATTGTCATATTTTTACAAACGAAGGTTATTATCATGAACATCCTCTTTATCCCCCATGTTCCAAATTTAAATGTAATAAATAGAGTCTATGAATTTGCAAAAACTACAAATAGCTATTTTTTAAATTGGGAAATAGATAATGCAAATTTTAAGAACAAAGTGTTATCTCAATTCAACTCTTTACGATTTAAGCAAAATGGTAAAATAGTGCAAATTCCACTCCTTTTTAAGCCTGAAAATTTAGCTAAAAAATTTAATACATTTAATTTGAATAGATTGATTGATAAACTGCAGATAGATGTGGTGGTAAACGCTAATGCACTTCTTTTTGATATAGAAAACATAAAAGTTCCTGTTGTTTATGATTTGGTTGATGACCACTTAGAAGTAAATAATGATATTGGATTGAATAAAAAACGAGTAGAGAAGATAAAAAAAGATATAAAGAATTCTAGTAGCGTTATATGTGTAACTGAAATTTTGGAACAAAAAGTAAGAAGTTTAGGATTACATGAAAATACGATAACTATAGAAAATGGCGTTTATATAGAAAAATTTCAAAAAGCAAAGAGCTTGAAAAAAAAGCTTGGGTTGGAAGGTAAAAAAGTTTTTGGATTTGTTGGTGGTGTAGATGAGTGGACTGGAATCCAAAAAGCAATAGAGGAGTATCTACAAATCAAAGACGAGACAAATGCTTTTTTAGTTGTAGGTGGTAACGATGGAGAGTTTTATAAGAATTTAGTGAAAAAATATGGTGATGATATTTTCTTTATTGGTAAAATAAAACCTGATTTAGTAGCAGACTATTTTAAAACCATTGATGTTGGGTTAATTCCTTTTGAATTAAATGATTTTACCCATAATGCCTTGCCTATAAAAGCATTAGAGTATGCTCTTGCTGGAGCAAATGTGATTGCAACACCACTCAACGGATTAAAAGCGAAACAATTTCCGTTTGTAGAGTTTTGTGATATAGAGGATTTTGTAGAATGTATGCAAAAAGAGTGTAAGAAGTTTGATTTTGACTTCAGCAAGATTAGTTGGAGAAAAAGGGCTAATAAATTAATAAATTTCATAGAAAGTATTGCAAATGAATAGAGAAAAAATACACCTGACAATATCTAAGAAACGTTACGGTGGTGGTATATACGGTAGTTATATTTCTAAACTTCCTAATATGAAAACTGAAGCATTGATAGAGACTAATAGCAATAATAAATTTATAAAATTATTACAATTTGCAAATAACTTATACCGTTTTTCTATAAATCATAAGGAAGCAATAGTTATACGAAGCCTTGATGGTTGTTTTTTTATGAAAAAAAATCAGAAAAATATAGTTGTTTTTCATCATCATCATCCCATCGAATCAAACAAGCTTATAAATTTCTATCAAAAGTTCATATATTGGAATTTTATGAAAAAATTTTCTACGCTAGATAAGGTTGTAGTTGTTAGTAGATATTGGCAGGAGCATTTTGAAAAGTTAGGATATTATAATACAAAATTGATATATAATCCATTTGAAATAAATCTCTATCAGAAGAAATCGAATAATACTTTGCAGAGTTTTCTTAAAAAATATCATCTTGATAGTAACAAGCCTATTGTGTATATTGGAAATCCACAAAGAGAAAAAGGGACAGATATTGCTTATGAGGCACTCAAGGATTTGGATATTCAGATGATTTCTACAGGTATTAAGCATATAGATTTACCAATTATACATCTTGAACTTTCTTTTGATGAATATATTATGCTTTTGCAAGTTAGCACCCTTAGTGTTTTGATGTCGCGCATTAATGAAGGCTGGAACAGAGTTGCATTAGAATCTGTGTTGTGTGGCACACCTGTTGTTGGTAGTGGAAAAGGGGGAATGGGTGAGTTGCTTATGGGTGCAAAACAACATATTTGTGATGACCCTGAAAAACTAAGAGAAGTTGTAGATAAAGTATTGAAAAACCCAGTTATTGATAGTGTATCTATCAAATATGCGTATTCTTTTTCTTTAGAGCGATTTAATAAGGCTTGGATAGAGATACTACATGAAGATAAGAAATGATGTGCCGATTGTATAGAAAAGGTGTGTGAGTAATGTCAAAAATATCAATAATAGTACCAATCTATAATGAAGAAAAATACATAGAAAATTGTATTGAGTCCATTATGGCGAGTGATTATAATAAAAATAGCATGGAAATACTTTTAATTGATGGTGGAAGTAGTGATAATACACTTAATATAATAAAAGAGTATCAGCAAAAATATGCTAATATTAAACTATTTCACAACCCAAAAAAGATAGTCCCTATTTCAATGAATATAGGCATTAAAGAAGCAAGTGGAGAGTATGTTATACGCCTTGATGCACATGCAAGTTACCCTAAAGAGTATTTTACGAAGCTTATCTATTGGCATAAAAAATTAGATGCTGAGAATATAGGTACTTTAATAGAAACAGAAGTTAAAAACTTAACACCTACATCAAGTGCTATAAAAAAAGTCTTATCAAATAAATTTGGAGTAGGAAGTGTTTTTAGAAGTGCTACAAATATAGAAAAACCAATCTTGGTTGATACTGTTCCTTTTGGGTGTTATAAAAAAGATGTATTTGAAAAATATGGACTTTATGATGAGAGATTGATAAGAAATCAAGATATAGAGCTAAACAAACGCATTATCAATGGTGGTGGAAAGATATATTTGGTACCAGATGTCAAGTGTACTTATTTCGCTAGAGAAACCTATAAATCATTAGCAAAAAATAACTTTTCAAATGGGTTATGGAATATTTTAACAGCATACTATACAAATTCATTTAACTCTTTATCTTTAAGACATTTTATTCCATTATTATTTATACTTGCTATAATTATGCCAATGATATTTTCTTTGTTTTATATGTCTATTATCTACATTGGTTTATTTGTGATTGCTTCATATCTTGCTTTAGTAGTATTTCAATCGATTAAGATGAATGACAAAGATGCTGGTATATTGAGCATAGTTAGGGCATTTTGTGTATTGCATATAGCCTATGGTGTTGGCTCATTGGTTGGAATATTTAAAGTGATAAAATTAAAATTTTTTAAGGATAATGGCTAATATGAAAAATATATTTAGTACAGTAGAGGAAAATGTATCTATTAAAAGTTTGGTATTGTTGATGCTGATAGCTTATACATTTAGTGTGGCTATTCGTTTGATTTGGGTATATCAATTTCATGGATATGCACCTTTTTATTGGCATGGTCAACTTATGATAAATACAAATGATGGATACTATTTTGCATCATGGGTGCAGTCTATCTTGGATGGCGTTCATCAGTACAATCCCAGGATTGAAGACAATCCGTTTAGATATGCTATCGTGTTAGTTACTGTTGCTGCTGTTAAGCTCCTTGGTATATCTATAAATACGGCTATACTCTATATGCCGACAGTTATATCTAGTTTGGTTGTTATTCCGATTATCTTGATAGCTAGGCTTTATAAGCTCTCTATAGTTGGCTTTTTTGCGGCTCTTGTGGGGAGTGTTGCTTGGAGTTATTATAACAGGACTATGACAGGTTACTATGATACAGATATGTTTTCTGCTATGGCTCCTATGTTTATACTCTACTTTTTGATAAAGCTGATAGAACAAAATGAGATGAAAAATATACTTAATGCCTCTTTTATGATAGCAATATACCCGATACTTTATGACCAGGGTCAGGCTATAGTATATGCTATGGGGTTGATATTTATGGCATATATGGTTATTTTTCATCTAAAAAGCAAATTTACATACAAATCCATCACTCTTGTCTCTATCGCACTTATGCCTCTGCCTTACCACATGCAAGTCTTACTGTTTGTTGTTGTTTTTTTGGTTTTTCTCAAAAGAGAGTTTGAATTGAAAACATTGATGATTGTATCTGCTGTTTTTGTATTGGCTTTTTTATTTTCAGGAGATGTTTTTGGGCTTATCATATCAAAAGTTGCCTCTTATGCGGTTCGTGGAACAGCGAGTAACGGTTTGCACTTTTTTGGTGTAAATCAAACAGTAAGGGAGGCTGGAAAGATACCTTTTTCTGTGATGGCAAACAGGATCAGTGGAAGTACGCTAGGTGTATTGGTGGCGCTTGTAGGCTATATACTTATGACACTAAGATACAAGCCATTTGTTTTAGCTTTGCCTCTTATCGGTATTGGAGTATTTTCACTTTGGGGTGGACTTAGATTTACAGTTTATGCTGTGCCTATTGCAGCTATGGGGGCAATCTATCTTTTTTATTTTTTAGCAAATTTTGTATCGAATACCAAGATAAAATACACCATCATCTCTTTGCTGACTCTTGCTATGCTATATCCAAATATAACGCATATATTAGGATATAGGGTACCGACAGTTTTTACCAAAGCAGAGGTAAAAGTTCTCCATAAGCTAAATCAAATCTCATCTCCTAAGGATTATACGCTTACATGGTGGGATTACGGGTATCCTATATGGTATTATAGCGATACAAATACGCTCATAGATGGTGGAAAACATGATGACGATAATTTCATAGTATCTAAGATTCTTACGACTACTTCTCAAGTTCAAGCAGCGAATTTAGCAAGATTATCCATAGAAACTTATGCTAAATACAAAGATGTAGTTGCAGATAGGATTTTTAAGGATAGACAAAAAAATCAGATAAATCCAAATAAATTTTTGCAAAATTTGAAAAAACAGAATTATAAACTACCGGCAAAAACACGAGATATATTTTTATATCTTCCAAGTAGAATGCTAGGTATCTTTCCGACTGTAAATATATTTTCAAACATAGATTTAGAGACAGGAAAGCAAAAAAGAAGACCATTTTTCTATGTTTCGAGGAGATTTAGAGATATAGATGGTACTATAGATTTAGGCAATGGCATAAAATTACTCCAAAAATCAGATCGAATTCAAATAGGAAGACAAGAAATCAAGATAGATAAATTTGCAGTAACTTTTTATGACAAAAAAGGCAAGCTTCACAAGCGAGTGCAAGTGGTAGATGAAAATTCACCAATCAGTGTAATTTATATGAAAAATTATAATACTTTTTTAGTATTGGATAAAAATATGTACAATTCGACATATATACAGCTGTTTGTCCTCGAAAACTACAATAAAAAACTATTTGAACCAGTGATTTTGACGCCACTTGCAAAAGTTTATAAACTGAAAAAATAGTTCATGAACAGCAAAAAGAGAATTTTCGATATACTGTTGTCTGTGATCGGGCTTGTTCTCACTCTTCCCATCATCCTAATCGCTTGGGTGTTGGCAACTATCGAGACCAAAAGCAATGGAATGTTTATGCAAAAAAGAGTAGGGAAAAATGCTAAGCTCTTTATTATATACAAGATAAAAACTATGAAAAAAGTAGATGGAATCTCTACGAGCATAACTTCATCTACCGATGCAAGAATTACAAAAAGCGGTAAGTTTTTTCGAGATACAAAGATAGATGAGTTGCCACAACTTTTCAATGTCCTTATCGGAGATATGAGCTTTGTTGGTCCTCGTCCTGATGTTGAGGGCTATGCAGATAAATTAACAGGCGATGATAGAGTAATTTTGACTATACGACCAGGTATCACAGGACCAGCTAGTCTAGCATATAAAAACGAGGAAGAGATTTTAGCCAAACAGACTAATCCAAAAGAGTATAATGACACTATAATTTGGCCAGATAAAATAAAAATCAATAAAGAGTATATAAAAAATTGGTCTTTGAAAAAAGATATTGGGTATATTCTTAAAACACTTAAAAGAAGATAGGTAAAGATGTTAATTGAAAGCATAAAAAAAGGAGAAGATAAACGCCTTGAATTAAAAATAAAATTTCCTTCAAATGAAGCAATAGCAAAAACTGTTATAGCTTTTAGTAATACAAGTGGTGGAAAATTAGTAATAGGAGTAAATGACGATAGAGAAATAGTAGGAGTTAATGAAGATAAAATATTTGAATACGAAGAAAAGATAAGTTCTATTGTAAGCGATTTGTGCTATCCAGCAATTTTACCTGAAATTTATGCTCAAAATATTAATGAAAAAGTTGTTTTAGTTGTTGAGATATTTCGTGGTCCAATACTTCCATATTATCTAAAGAATAAAGGAAAATTAGGAGGAGTATATATCAGAGTTGGCTCAACCAATAGAATTGCGGATGAAATAATGATAACAGAACTTCAAAGACAAAGATTCAATAAAAGTTTTGATGAAGAGGAAAACTTTGAGTTTGAAATAAAAAATCTTAGTTTAGAAAAGATTTATGATGAATTTGTAAAGATGGATAAAAAGTGTGATTATGAAAAGTTAAAAAATCTAAAGCTGATAAAAAGTATAAATGGCAAAGGTTTACCTACAAATGCCCTTTTAATTGCACTTGGAATTTTTGATAATAGCTTGATTAAATGTGCAAGATTTAAAGGAGTTGTAAAAGAGATTTTTATAGATAAAAAAGAGTTTAATAATGATTTGTTTAGTAATTTAGAAAATGCTATTAAATTTTTGAAAAATCATTTAAATTTAAATGCAGAAATTAAAGGTTTGCAACTTCAAGAAGAGTTTGAAATACCTTTTCTAGCTCTTAGGGAGGCACTAATAAATGCAATAATTCACAGAGATTATCTAAGAAGTAGCGATATAAAAGTGGCTATTTATGATGATATAGTAGAGATTACATCACCTGGTGGGTTTCCAAATGGACTTACGCTTGATGAGGTTATGAGTGGAAGAAGTGAAATTAGAAATAGGGTTTTAGCCTCTCTTTTTAGAGAACTTAGATATGTTGAAACTTGGGGAAGTGGAATAGCTAAAATAGAGAACTTGTGTAAAGAAAAAAATATTAAATTTGAAATAAATGAAAGTGGTAATTTTGTCAGTATTATTTTTTATAGATCGAAAACATTTCAAGATATTGGAAAACCAGCGAAAAACCAGCGAAAAACCAGCGAAAAACCAGCGAATTTAACAAATCAAAAAGATATCATTTATAATTTTGTAAGCAAAAATGATAAAATTGATTTAAAAACTACGGAAAAATTATTACATATAAAATCAGCAAGAGCAAGAGAAATTCTTAGCAATTTAGTCAAAGAAAAAATTTTAGAAAAGATAGGTAAAACTAAAGGAAGTTATTATATTCTGGGAGGAAACAACAATGAGTCTTGATGCGTATAGTGAAAAAGATTGTATATCTACAAATACAAATACTCGTCTTTTTCTCTCTCCCCCTCACATGGGCGGCAATGAGCAAAAGTATATAAATGAAGTTTTTAAAAGTAACTATATAGCACCCCTTGGTGAATTTGTCGATAAGTTTGAAGATAGTATTAAAAGATATACGAGTGCAAAGTATGCTTTGGCGACTAGCAGTGGTACGGCCGCTATACATCTAGCCCTTAGAGTACTTGGTGTTAAAAAGGGTGACATTGTGCTTGCTTCCTCGTTTACTTTTATAGGCTCTGTTGTGCCTATACTTTATCAAAATGCCACACCTGTTTTTGTTGATTCTGATGAGAGTTGGAATCTTTCGCCGAAACTCTTAAAGAAGGCTATAAAAGATTTGCCTAACAAGCCAAAAGCTTTGATAGTCACTCATCTTTATGGTCAAATGGCAAAGATACAAGAGATAGCTGATATTTGCAAAGAAAATAAGATATATCTCATCGAAGATTCGGCCGAGAGTTTAGGGGCTACCTATAAAGATAAGCAAAGTGGTACATTTGCTGATTTTGGGATTTATAGTTTCAATGGCAATAAAATCATCACAACTTCAGGTGGTGGTATGCTTATAAGCGATAATGAAGAGTGGATAAAAAAAGCAAAGTTTTATGCAACACAGGCAAAAGAGCCATATCTTCACTATGAGCATGAGGAGTATGGGTACAATTATCGTATGAGTAATGTTTTGTCGGCTATCGGAGTGGCGCAGATGGAAGTTTTGAATGAAAGGGTGAAAAAAACTCGTGAAATCTTTGAATTTTACAAAAGAGAACTTAGAGACATAGATGAGATCTCATTTATGCCAGAGATTGAGGGTAGTTTTGGTAACAGATGGCTGACGACTATATCTTTTGAAAAAACTGATCCTTTTAAAATCATCAAAAGACTAGAAGAGGTCAATGCAGAGTCAAGACCACTTTGGAAAAGCATGCACTTGCAACCTCTTTTTAAGGATGCTTTGAATTTTACCAACAAAACAGGCGAAAAGCTTTTTGAAAAAGGATTATGTTTGCCTACACCTACAAATGTAAAATTGGACGAATTAAAAAGAGTGACTGAGGCTATCAAAGATATATGCTAAAGACACTATTTAGACCTACCAACACCAAAAGAATAGCATTTTTTATATTTGGAGATGTCTGTATTTCACTATTTACTATATATATCTCTTTCTTGCTTCGTTTCAATTTTCATATACCAGATAATTATTTGCCTGCTATGTGGAAAATGGCTACAATCTTACTTCCTGCAAAAGTAGTTTTTCTTTTATATTTTCACCTCTATTTCACCATTTGGAAATTTTTTGGATTTGTTGAGTATAAAAAACTTATATATGCTCATCTTGTAGCTTACCTTCTATTTGCTATTGTGTTTTTAACTTTTCAAAGTTATTTTTTGCCTTTTCCAAGAAGTGTTATCGGTATTGATCTCTTTTTGTCTTTTGTATTGATAGGTTTTTTTCGGGGTTCCAAGAGATTCTTGAATGAAAAAAGTCAAAATTATGATAAAAAAGCGATCATATATGGGGCAAATGAAAAAGCTTCTACTTTGATAAAAAGTGCGATCAGTTCAGATATAAGATATTTTATAGAGGCAATTATCGATAAAAAATATGCTGGCAATTACTTTTCAAATATTAGAGTTTATCATGTTGATGATTTTGAAAAACTTGTAAAAAGATATAGGATAACAGCAATCTTACTCACAGAAACTCTGCAAAGAGAAGAGCTCGATAGATTGATAGAAAAATGCGATATATTAGGAGTTAAAGAGATAAAAAAGATTCAGCTTTTAGAGGAAAACTCAGCTCCTACGCTTGAAAATATCTCTGTTGAAGATCTTTTAGCTCGTCGCCCAAAGGATCTCGATAAAACTCTCATACAAGAGTCTATAAAAGATAAGATAGTTCTTATAACAGGAGCAGGAGGAAGTATAGGTAGTGAATTGGCAAGGCAGTGCTTGAAATTTGGAGCAAAAAAGCTTCTGTTGATAGATCACAGCGAATTTAATCTCTACTCTATCGGTGAAGAGTTAAATAGTGATAGAGTAAAATTATATATGTTTAGTGTTTTAAACAAAGAAATGCTAGAAAAAACTATCTCTACATGTAGAGCAGATATCGTTATTCACGCTGCTGCTTATAAGCATGTGCCACTAGTGGAGGAAAATGTAGAAGAGGGGATAAGAAACAATATAATAGGCACTAAAAATGTCATAGATATGTCCATAAAATATGGCGTTAAAAAGTGTATATTAATCTCAACTGATAAAGCTGTAAGACCTACAAATGTTATGGGTGCTACAAAAAGAGTTTGTGAGCTATATGCTGGTAATGTTGACTCGAAATCTACTGATATAGTAGCTGTAAGATTTGGAAATGTTCTTGGAAGTAGTGGGTCAGTTATACCAAAATTTAAAAAACAGATAGAAGATGGCGGACCCGTTACCGTGACACACCCTGATATTATAAGGTATTTTATGCTTATCCCTGAAGCTTGCGAACTTGTACTCCAAACAGGGGCGATAGCAAAGGGTGGTGAAATCTTTATACTAGACATGGGGAAACCCATAAAGATAGTAGATTTAGCAAAAAAGATGGTAGAGTTAAGCGGTAGAAAAGATATAGATATAGAGTTCACAGGATTGCGTCCAGGAGAAAAACTTTATGAAGAGTTGCTTATCAATGATAGTGATAAAAAGACAAAATACAGCTCTATAATGATCGTCAAAAAGACAAAATATGATATAAAAAAACTCAATAATGATATACAGGAGCTTCTCGCTTGTGAAAACAAGATAAAAAAATTACAAGAAATTATACCTGAATTTAGCCATAAATAGTAAAAATATGGATATAATAACTCTATGAAAGTAACAACTGAAAATGAGAAATTAACATCTGTAAAATGCGCAGGTCTTATCAGCAAACCAAAAGATACAAGTTTGGTTGAATTGTATTTGATTATTAAGCAAGCACTTTTGAAACATCAAGTTGAGCTTTTGGTTGATGAAAATAGTGCGAAAAATCTGAAGTGCAAGGGTGTGCCTTTTGATGATATGTGCCAAAAGAGCGATTTTTTGATTTCGCTTGGAGGAGATGGGACTCTTATATCTCTTAGTCGTAGAAGTTTTTACTATGATAAACCGATTTTAGGTATCTATGCCGGTCAATTAGGTTTTTTGACAGATATAAAATCAGAAAATATTGATGATTTTTTAGATAAATTTTTTACGGGAAACTATAGAATAGACGAGAGAATGATGCTCGAAATTTCCCTACATGTAGAGGATAAAACAGTAAAGCTAGTAGCTTTTAATGATGCTGTTTTTGTCAGAGACAATATCACTACCATGTCCACAGTTGAAGCTTTTGTAGAGGGGCAAATGATAAACTCATACCGAGGAGATGGGCTCATCGTCTCTACTCCTACAGGTTCAACCGCGTATAATATATCTGCAGGTGGACCTGTCGTGTATCCGTTAACACAGGCTTTGATTCTCACGCCTATTTGTCCACATTCACTAACTCAAAGACCTTTGGTCTTACCGGTGGATTTTGAGATAGAATTCAAAAGTGAAGATGATGTGCAGATTGTTATAGATGGTCAAGATCGTTACAGGATGAGAGATTTTGACAAGGTTACGGTAAAAATTGCAACTAGAAGTGCGAAACTCATACATTCGCTTGAGCGAAACTATTTTGAAGTTTTAAAAACGAAATTAAATTGGGGAAATCTGTGATAGAAAGACTCTATTTGAGTGAGCATTTTTCATTTGGAACTTGTGAATTAAATTTTAAAGAGGGTTTGGTCGCTTTTACAGGTCCTAGTGGGGCAGGTAAATCTGTACTTATACAGGCTTTGCTGTCCCTTTTCGGATATGGTGATACAAATGCTGCTCTTGTAGAAGCTACTGTTGCAAAACATATAGATATGGATGACTTCGGAGTGCAGGGTGAGGATGTAAATATCTTCAGACTCGTCAAATCCAAAAGCACAAGATATTTTATAAACTCACAGAGTATATCTCGAAAAAACATAAATGAAATCTCCAGAAAACTCATAAACTATTTAAGTGTAAAAGATGATGGAGAGTTTGAAAATGAGAGATTATTAGAGTTGGTAGATGCTATAAGCTCTCAAAAAAATCCTCTACATGTAGAGGATTTAAAAGAGTTTAAAAAGAGTTATGTAGAGTTTAAAAAGCTTGATGCCGAACTGTCTATTTTGGTAGAAAAAGAGAGAAAAATTGAAGAATTAAAAGATTTTGCAAGATTTGAAATATCAAAGATAGATGAGGTAAACCCAAAAATAGGTGAAGACGAAGAGTTGCAAATACAGAAGAAAACTCTCTCAAAGAAAGAGAAGATAGGAGCTTTACTAGAAAAAGCAACGCAAATTTTTGAGATGGAATCTAGTATCGTAGAGACTCTAAATCTCATGGACGAAGAGAGCTCTTTTTTTGATGAGTGTATGAATGAACTTAGAGCAAAGTTTGAATTTCAACAAGAAAGGCTTGATGAACTAGAGGACATAGATGTCGAAAGTTTGCTTGAACGCATAGAAAAGATAGCAGGCCTTAAGAAAAGATATGGGGATATAGAGGAGATTTTATCATATAAACTAAGAAAAATAGAAGAACTAAAAGAGTATGAAAATATAACTATTAAAAAAGATGAATTAGAAAAAAACTATAAAAAAGCAAAAATAAAAGTAGAAGAACTAGCGCAAAAGATATCCAAAACAAGGACTCGAAATCTCTCAAATATGAACAATAGTATAAATGACTATCTTAAGGAGCTCTATATGCCGGATGTAAAACTCATGATAGTCAAAAAAGATTTAGATGAATTTGGACTAGACAAGATAGTGGTAAACTTAGGAGCCGTGGAGCTCAAAAAGATAAGTTCAGGCGAATACAATCGGCTAAGGCTAGCTTTTTTAGCCACAAGACACGAGTATTTGCAAGGAGATGGAGGAGTTTTGATACTTGATGAGATTGACTCAAACTTAAGTGGAAAAGAGTCTATGAGCGTAGCAAATGTACTTCTAAAACTTTCAAAAAAATATCAAATTTTTGCAATTTCTCATCAGCCTCAGTTATCATCTCGTGCAGATATGCACTTTTTGGTAGAAAAAGATGGAAATATAAGCAGGGTCAAACTCCTAAATAAAAACGAAAGAGTTGAAGAGTTAGCAAGGATGGTAAGCGGAGAAGAGATACATGAAAAAGCACTAGAGTTCGCAAAATCTTTAATGACAAGGTAAAATTGCACTAAAATTTGTAAAGTTTTTACACTTTCTTGGCGTAGCCATAGCTTTAGTAAAAAAAATAAAAATAGTAATTTCTCTGCGACAGCAGTAGCTTTAGTCGTGAGGAATTTTAAAGGGGCTTTGCTAGATTGTGTAAGAATTTGTAAAACCTTTACACTTTCTTGGCGTAGCCATAGCTTTAGTAAAAAAAATAAAAATAGTAATTTCTCTGCGACAGCAGTAGCTTTAGTCGTGAGGAATTTTAAAGGGGCTTTGCCCCTTTAAAAGGGGGATAAAAATGAAAGAAAGAATACTAATCATAGAAGACAATAAGGCTTTATCTAAAATAATAACCAAAAAGATGGAAAAAAATCTTGATTTTGAGGTTATTCAGGCATATACTTATGCGCAGGCTGAAGAGATTATAGGTGAAAATGACGATTTTTTTATCACTCTTTGTGATTTGAATCTACCTGATGCTCCAAATGGAGAGATTGTGGATTATGTTTTGTCTTGTGGCTTGCCCGTCATAGTTTTGACTGGTAGTATAGATGATGAACTAAGAGAAGAGATGCAGTCGAAGGACATAGTTGATTATGTTTATAAAGGAAATATTGAAGATGTAAATTATATATTTGCTCTAATTAAGAGACTCTCTAAAAACAGAGATATTAAAGTTCTAGCAGTAGATGACTCTAGAGTTTTTAGAGGTGAGCTAAAGAGAATACTAAAGAGTCAAATGTTCAAAACACTCATAGCGGCTCATGGCGAAGAGGCTTTGAACTATTTGGAAAATAATACAGATGTAGAGTTGGTGCTTACAGATTTTAATATGCCTGTTGTGGATGGTGTGGAGTTAACAAAGCAAATAAGAGAGACATACAGCAAAGAGAAAATGATCATAATAGCTATGACAGGCAATAGTGAACATTTAATATCGGCAAAATTTTTGAAGATTGGTGCAAATGATTTTATAAATAAGCCTTTTAGCAAAGAAGAGTTGGTTTGCAGGATAAATAACTCTCTTGATGCAAAAGAACATTTGGATATGATGAGCGATATGGCACATAAGGATTTTTTAACAAAAGTATATAATAGAAGGTATTTTTTTGAAGAGATAAAAGATTTTTACAATGAAAAAGCACCTTTTGCTATCTCTATGATAGACATAGACAAATTTAAAAAGGTAAATGATACTTATGGGCATGATATAGGTGACAGAGTTATAGTTGCTCTATCAAATATACTCAAAAGAAATACAAAAGGGGCTGATCTTGTGGCAAGATTTGGTGGTGAAGAATTTTGTGTAGCCCTAAGAGATGTTGATAAGAAACAAGCTATTGCATTTTTTGTAAAACTAAGGAAGAATATAGCAGACCAATGCTTAAAAATAAAAGAAAAAAATATAAGTTTTACGGTCTCTATAGGAGTCAGTTTTAGTGATGGAAGCAGCGTAGAAGAGTTGATAAAAAAAGCCGATAGGGCACTATACAGAGCCAAAGAAGAAGGAAGAAACAGAGTGGAGATAGGTATATGATTATAGATACACATACACACCTTGATGATAAAAGATACAAAAATGACCTAGATGAGGTTATAAAAAGAGCAAACAAGGGTGGAGTCAAAGGTTTCTTGATTCCAGGAGCCGATATAGATGATTTACCAAGAGCAAAAGAGATAGCACATAAATATCCAAATATGTATTTTGCAGCAGGCATTCATCCGTACAATATAGATGGATATGATGAAGATATACTAAGAGAATACCTAGGAGATGAAAAGTGTATAGCAGTCGGAGAGTGCGGGCTTGATTATTTTAGGCTTCCTAAAGATGAAAAAGATATGAAAGAAGAAAAGAGAGCTCAAAAAGAGGTGTTCGTAAAACAGATAAAACTGGCAATCGAAGTGAATAAGCCCTTAATCATTCATATTAGAGATGCAAATGACGACAGCAAGCAGGTTTTAATGGAAAATGATGCAAACAGAGTTGGCGGAGTGTTGCACTGTTACAACGCTTCAAGGCATCTTTTAGATTTAAGTGAGAGTGGATTTTACTTTGGAATTGGCGGAGTTTTAACATTTAAAAATGCAAAAAAACTTGTTGATATTTTACCCGAAATTCCAAATGAGAGATTGATTATAGAGACAGACTCACCATATCTCACTCCTCATCCACACCGTGGTGAGAGAAATGAGCCTTTTTATACAACATTTGTGGCAAAAAAGATAGCTGAAATTTTGAATATGGATGAGAAAGAGGTTGAAGAGTTGACTACAAAAAATGCAAAAAATCTCTTTAATGCTTTAAAAAGCGTAAATTAGGTAGAATAATAACTATTTTTAAAAAAGGGGCATAATGCTAAAATTTTTATTGGTTTTTATATTATTTATTCAAAGTAGCTATGCTTTTTTAGTAACACAAAATAACTATGAACAACAAGCATTAGTTCTCAAAAGCCTTGATATAGACTCAAGTTTTCTAAAAGATGAAAAATTTATGGTTATGAAAGACAATGTGGACAGATATAGAACCAGACACTTTTTAAAAGTTTTGAAAAATGGAAATAGGTTTGTTCCTTATCTTAGAAATCTCATTAGCGAATCCGGCATTCCCGAAGCATTTTTATATATGGCTATGGCTGAATCAAATTTTTCCCCAGATGCTTACTCAAAAGCAAGAGCTTCAGGAATGTGGCAGTTTATGCCCTATACCGCCAAAAAATTTGGTCTGAAAATCAACTCATATATAGACGAGAGAAGAGACCCTATAAAATCTACAGTTGCAGCTATAAAGTATCTCAAATACCTTCACGGTATATTTGGAAAGTGGTATCTGGCCGCTATCGCATATAATTGCGGTGAAGGAAGAGTGAAAAAAGCTATAAAAAGAGCTAAGACGGATAATTTAAGCGTATTGCTAAGCGCAAGAAAAAGATATCTTCCAAGAGAGACAAGACTTTATATAAGAAAAATTATTATGATGCAAAGCATGGCAAACAGTTCTGATTTTATTTTAGAAAATAATTCTGATTATCTACTAAACCAAGGTTCAGCTGAAACTTTTTCTAAGGTTATTGTTAAAGAGGGAACACCCCTGAGCTCCATAGCTTCTAGTATAGGAATGTCAGCAAAAAAGTTAAAAGCATATAATCCTCAGTTAAGATACTATTTTGTACCACCAAAAAAAGGAAAATATACTGTATATATTCCTTATAGTAAACAAGTGGATTTTATACAAAATTTTAAGCCTAGCAAATTAAATAACAGATTTTATGTCTATAGAGTAAAAAGAGGAGATTCCTTATATAAGATCAGCAAAAGATACGGTATTAAATACAGAGTCATCAGAGATTTTAACCATCTAAAATCAAATAGACTACGACTTAGACAATCTTTGATAATACCTGTTCTAAAACCAACTATGATAAGCTATATCATAAAAAGAGGTGATACGATAGGCCGTATATCTAGAAGATTTAAAGTGGCGATAAACGATATAATCAAATTTAATCACAAGAAAAACTCTATGGTAAGAATTGGTGAAAAGATTGTTATACCTCAAGTTAATTAAATTTGCATTTATACTTCCGGTAACAGTTGTATTTTTAGGATGCAGTAGCAGAAGTGTAAGTCCGTATCAAAACTACCAAAAGAGTGGTTATTTGCCAAAAAATGCTAGAATAAACAATTCTGGCAATATGTACAAAGCTACAATGAGACCGTATACGGTAGGCGGAAAGAGATACTATCCGACGACCGTGAGCGTAGGTGATACTTTCAGCGGGATTGCGAGTTGGTATGGAAGAGATTTTCATGGTAAAAAAACTTCAAATGGTGAGTATTACAATATGTATGATATGACCGCTGCTAGCAAAACACTGCCCATGAATACAATGCTAAAAGTGACAAATTTAAACAACCTAAGAAGTGCAGTTGTGAGGATAAATGACAGGGGACCATTTGTAAAGACTAGAATCATAGATCTATCTTATGCAGCAGCTACAAGATTAGGTATTGTGGCTCGTGGAACTGCTCCCGTGAGGCTAAAAGTGATTGGCTTTGGCGGTATTATAAATCGAAGCAAAACCAGAGTTCAGAGTGTCAGTGTCAGCAGTTATCTAGTTCAAATAGGTGCATTTAGAAGAGAATCCGGCGCTAAGATATACGCAAGTAGATACGCAAATACTCTTGGTAGATATAGAGCAGTTGTTAAAAGATATATGTTAGACGGTTATCCTATTTATAGAGTTTATTTAAGTGGATTTAGAAGTGAAAATGAGGCTCGAGATTTCATAGCTAAGGGTATGTTTAGCGGAGCATTTATAGTAGGAAACTAAGTATTTAAAAGCAAGAGGTGAAGATTATGATAAAAGAGTTAAAAAGAGTGACAAAAGAGACGGATATAGAGATAAAGGCAGACCTTCAAGGAAGTGGAGTCTCGAAGATAGATACGGGAATCGGTTTTTTTGATCATATGTTAGAGGCTTTTTCAAAGCACTCTTTTATAGATTTAGAGATTACATGTAGAGGTGATTTACATGTTGATTTTCACCATAGTGTGGAAGATATTGGCATAGTCCTTGGTCAGATTTTAAAAGATTTGCTATATCCTTTGCAAAATGTAGAGAGATTTTCAAACAGCGTGGTTGTTATGGATGAAGCAGCTGTTGAGTGTGATATGGATTTGAGCAATCGTGCTTATCTTGTATATGAGATAGAAGCCGATGGTAAGATTGGTGCTTTTGATGTAGAGCTTTGTGAAGAGTTCTTTAGGGCTGTTGTCGTAAATGCGGGAATCAGTATGCATTTGATAAAAAAACGGGGAAAAAACAAGCATCATATAATTGAAGCTGCCTTTAAAGCTTTTGCGCTGAGCCTCAGAAGAGCTTTGGTTAAAAACGATAGAGCAGGGACTCCAAGTACTAAAGGTGTACTATGATAAAGCTTTTGGTCTTTGATGTTGACGGATGTATGACAAATGGATCTATAACTTACTCAAATGACGCAGAAGAGTACAAGAGTTTTAATGTCAAAGATGGTTTAGCTATAGCTTCATGGATTAAAATGGGACAAAAGTGCGCTATCATCACCGGAAGAAGCTCAAAGATCGTTGAAAAGCGGGCAAAAGAACTTGGTATCAGCTATCTTTTTCAAGGTGTCAAAAGCAAGATAAAAATACTAAATGAGATATTAGAAAGTGAAAAACTTACATATGAAAATGTAGCTGCAATTGGTGATGATTTGAATGATTACAGTATGCTTAAATGTGCAGGTTGGTCTTTTACGCCAAAGGATGGAAGCCACTTTATCCAAGAGATAGCAGATACAATTTTAGATGCAAGAGGTGGTGATGGAGCCATCAGAGAAATGATAGAAAGAATTTTAAAGAAAGAGGATAAAGTAGAGGAGTTATTAAAGCTTTGGCTGTAAGATTACTTAAATATTTTCTACTTTTTTTTGTATTGATTATGGTTTTTTTATTGACTAAAAATCCGTATTCTCTGAAATACAATTCTAGCGGTGCAGATAGACCTGAAATAGAAATGTTCAATATGAAAAATTATGATATTTTGCCAACAGGAGTGAAAAGTATCATATACGCAAAAAAAGTAGAAAGGTATAAAAATTATGATAAAATGTATGGTGTTGAGGCGCTTCATGAGGGAAAACTAAAGCTTATAGACTCTTTGAGGGCAGGCAGGGGAATGTTCACCAAAAATATACTATATCTTGATGATAATGTGAAATACATAAGAAGTGATAATTTGGAGCTTAATTCCAATTCTGTAAAATATGATATTAAACATAAAATACTAAGCAGTAACATACCTTTTGAATTTATCAAAAAAAATGTAACAACACATGGAAGTTCATTTACCTATGATATGCAAAAAGGTATAATAAGAGCCAATAAAATAAAAACTGTTATAAGGACGGATTAGAAGTGAAATATTTGATATATTTACTGATTTGCGCAACACTGTTTGCCGGTGAAGTACAGATTACTGCAAATAAATTTACGGCCAACGAGGCAAAAGGTATTTCTATATTTACCGGTAAAGTTTATGTTATAAGGGGCAAAGACGACCTTAAAGCTGATAAAGTTGTTATAAAATTTGACAAAAATAAACAACCGACTCTCTATACTGCGACAGGAAATGTACAGGCAAAACTAAGCATAAAAAATAAGAGATATTTTGCAAAAGGAGATACACTTATATATGACCCTCTAACCCTAAAATATACGATAGAAAAAAATGCTTTTTTACAAGAGCTAAATACAGATAAAAAAGTATATGGTAATAAAATTTGGGTTGATCAAGCTAGAGGATACTATGAAGTAGATGGAAAAAAAGACACTCCAGTAAAATTTATATTCAAATTAGAGGACAAGAAAAAGTGATAAGAATAGTAGAATCACAATTTTTAACTTCTGCTCAAGGAGTGAAGGATTCTATGCCCGATGGAGTTAGTGAAGTAGTTTTTTTGGGGAGGAGCAATGTAGGTAAAAGCTCTATAATAAATGCTTTAGTAAATAAAAAAGGTTTGGCAAAAAGTTCATCAACGCCTGGCAAGACGAGACTTATAAACTTTTTTAGTGTAAAATTTATGAAAGACAAAGATATTTATACAGCAAGATTTGTTGATTTGCCTGGTTTTGGATATGCAAAAGTTTCGAAAAGTATGAAAAGTGAGTGGCAAAGAAATTTGACTGATTTTTTAAATAAGAGAAGCTCCATAAGGCTTTTTGTGCACCTTGTAGATTCGAGGCACAGAGCGCTTGACATAGACAAGAGTGTTGACAAGTATATCTCTTCTTTGCTTAGGCCTGATCAAAAAATATTGAATATATTCACAAAAGCTGATAAATTAAATCAAAAAGAAAAAAGTGCCCTAAGGAAGGACTTCCCTGATGGACTGCTTGTTTCTAGTAGTAAAAAGAGCGGTATAGACAAAGCTTTAGTGGAGATTTTTAACTCACTTTTTCTAGAGGTGCCAAGTGATTAATTATGTTGGTGCCACTCTTGAAGATATAAAGAAGATGCAGCTTTTAGTTGCTCCTGAAGTGCAAAACGGTATTATACTAGCAAGAAATGATGATGAAATAGCAACAAATATAAGATCATATATCCTAGCAAAAAGACAGAATGAATTATTGGGATTTGGTGCTCTGCATTTTCATACCAATAAACTAGGTGAAGTAAGAAGCCTTATTGTGTTGTCCGAAGTAAGGGGAGAGGGTATTGGTAAAAATATAGTCATAGAACTTTTAAAATCCGCAAAAGAGTTAAAGGCGAAAAAAGTTTTTACTCTAACATACAAAAGAGAATTTTTTGAAAAATTAGGTTTTAATGAAATTTCAAAAGAAGATTTGCCGGCACATAAGATTTGGGCTGATTGTATAAAATGTAAATTTTTTCCTATATGCGACGAAATAGCACTAATACGAACTATCTAAAGCTATCTTTTTTTGCACTTTTTCTAGTGTTTATTCAGATACTTTCAAATACATTTTTATTTATGCCCTCTTTTGTAGGTGTTTTTTTCGCATATATTGTTTTAAATATCCAAAAAGAAGAAAACTTCGCGTATATTATACTCTGCTTTATTTATTTGAGTTTTTATGAGCTAAATAAAGGGTTTTTTCTATTTTCTTATGTTGTATTGTTTATTGTGTACTATTATATTTTTGATGAGAAGATTAGAAATTATTTTAAATGTAAAAATTGTATTATTTTTGTATATATTGTTATAGCTTATGTAGGAGATTTTTTTGTTAATGCCCTTTTTGCCTTTGTTTTAAATGAGCAGCTTCCAAATTTTTCGCTAGGATACTTTTATTATATAGCTTTTGATTTTATAGTGGCTACTATTTTGCTTGGGAGATATCTTGAAAATTAAAATTGCTTTGTCGATTTTTTTTACAATATGGATTGTTCTTTTGGCAAGGGTCTATTATATAAGTATAAAATCAAATGCTTATTACGAAGGTTTAGCAAAACAAAATGCTATAAGAACTGAAGATCTAGCTCCTCTAAGAGGCTCCATATCAGATATAAACGGTGAACCTCTAGCAGTAAATAAACTTGGTTTTTCGATAGGTATAACTCCTGGCTTAAGTTCTAAAAGATATATGCACAAACTAAATAAAGAACTGAGTTTTTTGCACTCAATCTTTCCTAAAATGGATATTTCAGAACTAAGAAAACAATACTTAAAGCATGATTCTCCTTATGCTCATCAGTATGTAAAAGTTATCGATTTTATCTCATATAAAGATATCATAAAAGATTTTGCTCGTTTGTCATTAGACAGAAACTTGAAAATCAAGATTTCATCTAAGCGATATTATCCAAATGGTGACTTGGCATCGCACTTGATAGGATATATTGGTAAATCAGATCTAAAAGAGATGGAAAATGACAATATAGCAAAACTGACAGATTATTCAGGAAAAACTGGTATAGAGAAATATTACAATAGACTTCTTGAGGGTGAAAAGGGTATCAAAAAAATAACAGTAACCGCGTTTAATAAAGAGATCGGGCTAATAAGCAAAAAATTACCTACTAGTAAGAATATTAAATTGACTATAGACATAAGAGTGCAAAAGTATATTTCAGAGCTTTTTAAGGGTAAGAGTGGAGCCATTATAGTTATGAATGCAAGAAATGGTGATATTTTAGCTGCCGGGAGTTTTCCTGAATACAATCTTAATGGTTTCGTAAATGGAATCAGTCAAAAGAAGTGGAAAGTGCTCTCGAGAGACTTTAATCACCCTTTTACCAATAAGCTTATAAAAGGACTTTACCCTCCCGGTTCGATTATAAAGCCGGGGGTTGCGCTTGCATTTTTAAAATCAAAACTTATAACAAGAAAAACAACTTATTTTTGCAGTGGGAGCATAGAACTTGGAAAAAGAAAATTTAGATGTTGGAAAAAGAATGGACATGGGTATGTTAACATGGAAAAAGCGATTAGAGAGAGTTGTGATGTTTATTTTTATGATGGCAGTCTGAGAGTTGGCATAGACAAAATCTCGCCCGTGCTTAGAAGTTTGGGAT
This sequence comes from Campylobacteraceae bacterium, assembly GCA_027050775.1. Taxonomy (GTDB): domain Bacteria; phylum Campylobacterota; class Campylobacteria; order Campylobacterales; family Sulfurospirillaceae; genus JAADIZ01. The sequence continues at coordinate 21,774 of JALUBH010000026.1, forward strand.
TTGGAAAAAAAACAGGTATCGACTTGCCGGGAGAGTTTGTAGGAACAGTTCCGGGGCGAAAATGGAAGATGAATAAATACCAAAAACCTTGGTATCAAGGAGAGACACTTATAACATCAATAGGGCAGGGATATTTTTTGGTTACACCTATGCAAATAGCACGCTATACGGCTCTTATCGCAACAGGCTATGGTGTGACTCCGCACCTTATAAAAAGTGTAGATGGGTTGGGTGTGGATTATGGAAGGCAGACAAATATATTTACAAAAAGAGATAAAAGATATCTAAGATACATAAGAAAATATATGCGAGAAGTCACACACGCTCTTCATGGTACTGCAACATATCACATTAAAACAAAAGTAGATATAGCCGGCAAAACCGGTACAGCACAGGTTGTTGGCATTCCCCAAGGAGAAAAAAGGAGGATGAAAGAAGATGAGCTCAAGTATTTTAAACGCTCACATGCTTGGTTGACAACTTATGGACCTTTTAAAAATCCAAAATATGTTGTGACCGCTATAGTCGAGCATGGAGGACACGGTGGATCTGCAGCTGGTGGGATTATCTCTAAGATATATGATAAGCTAGTACAATTAAAGTACATAAAGTTAGCTAAATGAGTGACCTAACATCAGTACAATTATACTGAGCAAAACTATACCTGCTGGTTTGTTATACAATTTTGTAGCAGTTATATAGACGAGTATGATGGATGAAGAGATCATGCACAAGACATCAAATCCACTTTTAGTCAAATCTACATGTAGAGGATTTACTAGAGCAGCTGACCCTAATACAACTGCAAAATTTGCGACATTGCTGCCTATTATATTTCCGATTGCCATATCGGTATTATTTTTTCTGACTGCTATGATGCTGACAACAAGTTCAGGTAGACTCGTACCAAATGCTATAAGTATTAGTGCTATAACCCACTCGCTTATACCAAAATTTAGTGCGATTTGTGAGGCGCTTTGTATGGTGTATTTTGCACCTACTATCACAAAAACAAAGCCGATTATGAGAAAAACTGATGTTTTTCCCCATGCAAATTTTTCTTTTATAATATCTTTATCTATGGAATTCAATAATATCTTTCTATCGTTATTTAAAAATAATAGATATGCAAACATTAAGATAAAAAAGATGACTCCATCAAACCTGCTAAGCATACCATCATAAGACATCAAAAGAAAAAATAGAGGAGGTATTATTATCCAAACGCTGTCATTTTTATATATATCTCTTTTTGGCTTTAAATTTTTTGACAATAAAAATATAGCACCCAAAACCAAAGATATATTGAAAGTAACACTTCCTAATACATTTGCAACTGCCATATCAGATTTTCCCTCATAGCTAGCCGTAACAGATGCTGCCATCTCAGGAAGGCTTGTGCCCAAGGCAATGACAGTAGCGCCAATGATGAAAGACGGTATTTTAAAGTGCAAAGCTATCTTTTCCGATTGATTGACTATATGGTCAGCGCCATATATAAGAGCAGCCATAGATACTAAAAATATGATATAGACCATTAGACACTCTCCCTTGTTCTTACTATCAAACTTTTTGGCAAATCAAATTGTCTTATCGTTTTCTCCTCTTTTTCTCTCATCTCGCCATTGTCAATTTCATGGTCATATCCCAAGAGATGAAGTAATCCATGTATAAATAAAAGCGCCATCTCGTCATCTTTGCTATGAGAAAATTTATCTGTAGCTTCGATTACTTTGTCCGCATTTATGACTATACTTCCAAGCGGTGTATGCTCCATGGGTTCAAGCGGAAAGCTTAAAACATCTGTGCTAGAATCAACTCCCCTTGCATTTTTATTGAGTTCTTTCATCTTTGCATTGCCTACGATCAGGAGTTCTATATCTTTATCTGAAAATTTATCGGCTATATTATGTATGATTCTATCATCAAATTTAAAGTTTATCTCGTTTTGAATCAAAAGCATTAAAACAAGCTCCTGTAAATTCGTTTTTTTGGCTCAAATATCTCTTTATAATTAGCTTTTGCTCCAAATACCAAAATATATCTAAAGTTTTTGCCTAATAAATCTTTTAATTCTTGAGCATCACTAAATAAAAAAATATTTTTGTAATGTGAAAAATAGTTTCTATACCTTTTTGGTATGCAAGTGATAACCTCTTTTGAAAAGTCTGATAAATATTTTATTTCAAAATCTAAAAAATCCATATTTTCTTCAAATATGATGGCTTTCTCCCCTTGTCCAAAATCTTTTTTGTTTAAGTTATGATCTATAAAAAGAGGTGAAAAATGCCTATGCAGAGATAAATTGTGAACATTAAAAGATATATTTTTATCTTTTAAAAAGTTTGTCATAATGCAGAGTTTTTCTATAAATATCGTTGGAATTTTTATCTCTTGACAAAAATTTCCGTTACATGTAAAAGATGAATAAAAAGGGCTCTTTGACTTAAATTTTACTACATCGCATTTTGTATTTATCCTCTGCAAATCGGGATCTATACTCAAGGCAAGTCTCTCATCACTGCAGGTATATTTTATATTTTCACCAGATTTTTTGATTGCTATGAGAGTGCTGTAGACATTTGATGGCAACTCAACAAATTCATGACTTTTTGTTATACAATGTAATATTTCTTGAGATATGTCATCTAAAAAAATAATTTTACTGTTTTTTCTACTGAATTCGTATCGGGAGAGTTTTATACAGGCAAGCCTTAGAGAATCAACCTCTATCCAAGCAATTTCAGGATCTAAAATCTTATATATTTTTTCTGATATTATCGCAAATGCCCCATTTTCAAGAGCTACCTTTTGTTCCTGCTCCGAGTTATTTATGTCTAGATACAAATCTCCTCTTTTTACGAGAAGAGGGTTGATTTTGATGGACTCTGTTTGGTTGACAGATGGAAAATTTTGTAAAATTCCATCTGTCAAGCGAATTGTATCTTCAATTCTCATCCAACAGATGAACCGTTTTGTTTTTGTTTTTCAGGTCTCATTAGAGATAATCCCTCACTATCTTTTGCAGCTAGTAACATTCCCTCACTAACCAACCCCATGATTTTTGCCGGTTTTAGATTTGCTACAACACAAATCTGAGTATTTACCAAAGATTCAGGTGTATAATACTCTTTTATACCTGCAACTATCTGTCTTGGTTTTCCCTCGCCCAAATCCACCTGTAGCTTTAGAAGTTTTTTGCTTTTTGGAACTTCTTGTGCTTCCATAACAGTTGCAATCTTTAATTTTGTTTCAAAAAATTGGTCTATAGTGATAAGTGAATCTTCTTGTTTTTTCTCTTCCTTTTTTGTTTCTAGTTTTTTGATACTAGGTGCGGGTGTAAGTAGAAGCTCTGCTTCAATCTTCGGAAAAAGAGGAGGAACTTTTTGGATGATAAAATCATCTAGCAATTCACCATCCTCTATAAATCTTCTATAACTTTCATAATTGATATCAAAATTCATAGCACTTGCTATTTTTTGGGTAGTTTTTGGCATAACGGGATGTAACAAAATGGAGACTCTAGCCAGTATATTTGCAACCATAGCAACAGTGGCAAAGGCAAAATCTTTATTGTTGTTTTTCATCTTGACCCAAGGTTCGTATATGGTAATTGATTGGTTTGCTATAGTAAGAGCTCTCCAGAGTTCTTCAAGATATCTGTTTGTCTGTAAATCATTTAGATTTGTTTCGGAGATTTTTATATGTTCCATAACAGAAGCAAGCTCTTTTTTATGATAATCCAAGACATTTTTTGAAGATATGCTAAAATCACTATATTTGCCACTCATTCCGATGATTCTGTTTAAGAGGTTTCCAAGCTCATTGCTTAAATCTGAATTTATCCTATCTACAAGAGCTTTTTGAGAGAAATCTCCATCTTGTCCAAAAGGAACTTCTCGAAGCATAAAATATCTAAAATTTTCAAGTCCGTAGGCATCTGCCACCTCTTTTGGATTTACAACATTGCCTTTTGATTTGCTCATCTTTTCACCATTTCTAGTCCACCAACCGTGTGCTGCCACATGCTTTGGTAAAGGAAGCCCAAGGCTCATCAAAAAAGCCGGCCAATAGATAGCATGAAAACGAAGTATATCTTTGCCGACAAGTTGTACGGATGCTGGCCAGTATTTCATATTTTTTTCATCATTACCGTAGCCTAGAGCAGTTATGTAGTTTAAAAGAGCATCTAGCCAAACATACATGACATGCTTATCGTCATTCATATCGCTAGGGAGTTTTACTCCCCAGTCAAAACTTGTTCTAGTGATAGACAAGTCCCTTAGCCCATGCTTGACAAAGCTTATGACTTCACTCTTTTTTCCTTTTGGTAGTACGCATTTTTCATCATCACTGTACCATTTTAAAAGTTTCTCTTGATAGTTGGAAAGTTTAAAAAAGTAACTCTCTTCTTTAACTATTCTTGTCTCTTTTCCGCAATCAGGGCAGAGGTTTTCATCTATAAGTTGAGTATCGGTAAAAAATGTTTCGCAACTGACGCAATAGTGCCCTTCATATTCACCTTTGTATATGTCTCCACTATCAAACATTGTTTTAAAGGCTTTTTGAACTCCGACTTTATGCTCAATGTCTGTTGTTCTGATAAATTTGTCATAACTTATCTCAAATTCATCCCAAAGCTCTTTAAATTTTCCGCTTATTTCATCTGCATATTCTTGTGGGGTTCTACCTCTTGAAAGGGCTGCTTCTTCAATTTTTTGACCATGTTCATCAGTACCTGTCAGAAAAAAAGTATCATATCCTTTTAATCTGTAGTATCTAGCCATAGTGTCGGCAATTATCGTAGTGTATGCGTGTCCTATGTGAGGAACATCGTTCACATAATAAATTGGTGTTGTAACAAAAGCTTTTTCACTCATCTCTATCCTTTAAAATTCAAATCCGCCGCTTTGTCCCTTAGACATACTTTTATAAACGGCATCTATATACTTTTTTCTTATCTCACAATCAAAGAGTTTTTCACAATCAAAACAGCTGGTTAAATCACGATTTCTTTGACACTCTTTCAACTTTTCAGTAGCATTTTTTAAATCTTCTTTGTATTTTGCATCATCCATTATATTTTAAAACCAACTCTATCTCTTTTTTTGAGCCGAAATAACAAGGCGTTGTATCGTGAGGATGAGATGGTGTTAAATCCAGTAATCTACTTTTTCCATCAATAGCCTCTCCCCCGGCTTTTTCAAACATAAATGCAAATGGAAATACCTCAAAGATCATCCTCAGTTTTCCTATGGGCTTATCACTGGTGCTAGGATAAGAGAAGAGCCCGCCACCTTTTAAAAGTATTTGATGAAGATCAGGAACCATCCCTCCTGAGTACCTCAGTCTGTGACCTCTCGAGTAAATCTCTTCAACTAGTTTTATATGTGATTTTGGCCAATTGCAATGAGTCGCACCTGTTGCATTTATGTGCCCTTCATCGTTTAATTCCAAACTTTTTATAAATGTAAAATTGCCGTCATCATTTAGCTTGTACATACCGACATCTTCGTAAGCAGTAACCATTTGAGTTGACGGTCCGTATACAACGTATACAGCAGCCACCATATCTTTTCCGCTGTAGCCATTTTTGTATATGCCGAAGATTGAACCCACGCTAAAGTTTACATTTAACAGGCTTGAGCCATCAAGGGGATCATAGCCTACTAGGTATTTGCCATTTTTATAGATAGGTGTTTTTCCATCTTTTTCTTCGCTAATTATCTCTTTTACACTGCTGATTTTTTTAAACTCTTCTTCTATAACCAAATCACTTTTTATATCAAGTTTTAACTGCACATCGCCTGTGGCATTAATATTTTGTGAATATTCAGAATCGTCTTCTTCTATGAGTTTTTTGATTCTTACAGCCGATTTTTTTATAGCATCAAAAATTTCTACCACATTTTACCCTATTTAATTTTTTTGGCATTCTCAAATACCCATTTTATTATAGCATCTGTATCATTCAGGTCCAATATATCCAAATTTTTTGGTATATTGTATCTGTTTAAATCTATACTTTCATCTATGGCTATCGCATTTGAATATTCAAAATAACTCTCATCTATCTTGTCTCTAAAAATAGAAATTCTAGGTAGAGGAAGAGTTTTTAGGCCTTCTACAATCAAAAGATCAAATTCATTAAAAATTCTTATAATTTCATCAAGCTCTTTTCTTTTTTGAGAAAATAATGTAGTCCTAGTTGGGCTTACGACTATGACTTCAGCGCCTGTCTGTGCAAACTTCCAGCTATCTTTTCCATTTTGGTCAAAAGTTGCTTTATCGCCCGGGTCGTGTTTGACTATCACAACTTCATATTTTTGTTTTAATATATTTGATATCTTTACTATCAAAGAGGTTTTTCCGCTGTTTGAAGGACCACTAAAGGCAACTGCTAGTTGTTTCATTTTTCGCTTCTCCTGGATTTTGGGTAAATTTTACAACAGAATCGATTAAGCAAAATCTATTATTTTTGCAAAAAAGATAAATATAGTAAATTTCAGGGGATTATAGCTAAAATTTGTTTAGCTTTTAATGAGTTTGTTTGGAAAAAAATTTTATAATTACTCAAATATTTGGGAGTTGCTCGGTGAAGTATATTTTTTTACTCTTTGTCTTGATCTTTAGTTCTTGCTCATATAAGCATGACAGTCTTTATGTGAGTAGTAAAAAAACTACAGAACAGGGTGTTGCAAATACTAAAAAAACACAGATTATGAAAAATGGTAAAGTAAAAATATTTGTGACGGTTACATATCTTGATTCCCTTAAAAATCAAAAGATTATAGACAAAAACAAAGAGCAGTTTGTAGTAGGTTTTTATTTTGTAAATTTTGGCACAAAAGAGATAGAAAAAAAGCTGAGCGTAAAAGATATCAAATTTAGTATAGAAGATGATACACATCTTGTGAGTGTAAAAAAGCTGAAACCAAATAGTTCCATTTTGCAGATAATCCCTGCATCAAACCCTTGGAGTCAGTACTTTTTGGTACAAACCCCAAGGATATACAAAAATATTATAAAATTTACTCTAAAAGTAGATTCATATAAAAAAACTGTACTTGAGTTTGAAAAAAACTACTAGTTTTTATGTTTCTTTAAAAAATCCACCGCTTCAAATACTGTCTCTTTGTTCCCAATGATAAGAGGAGTTCTTTGGTGTATACCGGTGGGTTGGATATCAAGTATGTTTTTGCCTGTGTCATCCATCGCTGCTCCTCCTGCTTGTTCGGCTAAAAATGCCAAGGGAGCTGCTTCATAAAGAAGTCTCAGCTTTCCACTTTTTTTATTTGGGTCTTTTTTGTCTTTAGGATATAAAAATATTCCACCGCTTATAAGATTTCTATGAAAGTCGGCAACTAAAGAGCCTATGTATCTTGAGGATATTTCACTATCTTTTATGTGCTCTATATATTTTTGCATATTTTTATCCCAGTGTCTGTAGTTTCCCTCATTTACACTTAGGTATTTGCATCTCTTTGGAATTTTTATGTTTTTGTGCGAAAGATAGAACTCGCCTACACTTGGGTCTAGTGTGAAGCCATTGACTCCATCTCCTGTGGTAAAAACCATCATAGTACTTGAGCCGTACAAGATATATCCGGCGGCTACTTGTTTGTTTCCTTTTTGCAAGAAATCATCGGCAGTTCCGGCAACATCATAAGATGATGCATCTGAGCTGGAAGTTATGCGTTTTTGTATAGAAAAAATTGTCCCTATGCTCACATTTACATCGATATTTGAAGATCCATCAAGTGGATCAAATGCGAGAGTATATTTTCCGCTATAACCTTCTTTAACAGGGATTACCTTTTCCTCTTCTTCGGAGACCATCGCACAAACATAGCCACAACTTTCCATTCGTTTTTTGATTGTGTTGTTTGTTAGTTCATCTAGATTTTGTACCTCTTCGCCTTGGATATTTTTTTTGCCCGATTGTCCTAGTATGTCTGCAAGTCCTGCTTTATTGACTTCGGCATTGATAGTTTTCGCGGCAACTATGAGCTCATTTAAGAGTCCTGTTAAATCTCCTTTGGCTTCAGGAAACATATGTTGTAAATCCATAATGTATCTACTGACAGTGATACCTAAAGGTTTATCTACCATCTCATTACTCCTTGGTTTCATTTTTCATATGGTACCATAAGCTTACTTTAAATCAGTTATTAAGCGGTTTAATGATACTTTTTCTCCCAAAAGTTGCATATATATTATGTAGTTTGCCAAGACTTTTTTGCCGTATTTTCTTGTCTGCGAGTAGCTTATCAACTCCATACTCAAAAAGGGTTCATACTCTCCTTTTGTAAAAAATCTTCCGGATTTTAGTATCCTTCTTGTGTATCCTATACCACCATTGTATGCGTATGCAACGAGAAGAGGGTGATGCAACTTTTTTACAAGGTAATTCAAATGAAGGTTTGCAAATTTATATGCAGTTTTAGGGTTGAACATATTATCGATATCAAAGTTTTTGATTTTTTGATTTTTTGCAGTCGCACGAGCTAAAAAAGGCATAAATTGCATCATACCAAGTGCATAAGATGTAGAAACAGAAGCCGGTATAAATCTGCTTTCTTGTCTCGCAAGTGCAAGTATGAGTGCTTTTCTTTGCTTGGTGTAGCTGTTTAAAAAGCCATAAAAAGGCATAGGAAAGTAGTGAGTTTTATACCCGTTTGCTCTTTCTAGTAAAAATGTATATTGACCTATTGTATTTTTATATTTGAAATTTTTTGCTACCTTTTCTAATGAAGTTGAATTTTCATCTTTTATATTTCGCAAAAAAGTTGTCCATAAAAACGGGTCTTCTATGTTGTATTTTTTATCCTTGTTTTTTATCCTTGGTGATTTGATATTATCAAACTTTATGGAGGATTTTTCGTGTGCATAAATTGTATATATATTTACATCAAAACTAGAATTTAACTCTTTTATATATTTTTTGTCTTTTGTGATTAAATACTTCCAAAAGTTAATCTTATCTCTGTCAAACCTATAATAAGCCTTTTTATAAGCCTTATTGAGATAATTTATGGCCAAAGTTTTTTGATTTTGTTCTAGTGCATTTAAACCGAGAAAAAAGAGTGATTTTTGTGTTAGATTTTGATTTGGCTCTACATGTAGGAGAGATTTTTGAAGATTTTCAAGCTCCCTCGCAGTGACTATGAGCTCTATAGTTTTGTTAAATCCTGGAAAATACGCAAGCTGGTTTATCTTATCTTTGGATATCTCTTTATTGAATAATTTTTTTCTGTTTCTCTCTCCTGCCTTATTGAAAATTTCTATAAATTTTTTGTTTTTTTTAAGAGCCTCTTGCATTATATTTTTTTGGCTGATGATTTGAAGTGTTTCGTTTATATCTTTATACTTTTTTAGTCTTTTTGATAGGTTTTTTGTTGTGTTTTTATCAAGTGAAAGTGCATCATAAATACTCAGACCTATCGCAATACACTCGTCATCTGTCTTTAAGAGAGAGGCAGTTTTTAACTTGAGGCACTTGGAAACTTTTTTAAAACCTTTATCATTCAACCTCTTTGCAAAGGAGTAAAAAAGCTTGAAATTTACCCGTTTTGTTTGTTCTAAGAGCTTTTGCGCTTCACTGTTTGTTACATTTTTTTCATTTAGGTATCTGTATATATAGTAGTCTTTGGCTATACTTCTTGGAAGTTTATAAAAAGATGAAAAATTTTGCGGCATTTTAGCATACAAAATAAATGGCAAAACAAGGCACAAAAGTGATATTGTGCCCTTGAAATTAAACAGCATTTGCCAATGAAAAAAGAAGTTTTACAGCAAATAAATCTAAAAATTGCAATCCTAAAATGATGATGATAGGAGCCAAATCAATTCCGCCAATGACTGTAGGTATGTACCTTCTTATGAAGGCATATACGGGCTCAGTTAGCCTGTTTAGAACTTGCACTATCGGATTGTAAGGATCTGGTTTTACCCATGTGATTAGAGCAGATATTATCACAACCCAGATATATATGTTTATGACCATGTGTAAAATTTGTGCTACTGCTTCTATGAGCGTTGAAAATACTATCATTTTGTTACCTTAATTATCCTAATTTTTTTGTGATTTTATCTAAAATATTCTTGTAAGTATATTTAAAAACTTTTCCCACAGAGATTTTTTCTGTGGTTTGTAAATTTCTGTGGTTTTGTTTATGAGCCAGTCGAGATGCATTGAAGCATTTTGCAGGTTTATAGGTTCAAAATCATTTTGCATCTAAAATCCTCTCTATCTCTTTCATCGCATTTTGATTTTTTAGTGAAAATTTTATCTCTATCCTTCTTGAGGCATCTTTGTTTTCTGTGCCGTCTTTGTTGTAAATCGGATCAAGATATGACCTCCCACTTGCTATCATTAGAGATCTTATATGGTGCTTTTTCACAAAATTAAGACTTAAAAGATAATTCATCACCTCGTAGGCCCTTTTTTGAGAAAGCTCTAAATTGTATAAAAATCCACCATCGCTATCAGTATGTCCTTCGATGATAATTTTGTTTATATGATCTTTGATGTCTTTATTTCCTAAAAGCGCACCAACATACTCTATAAAGACTTTTTTCAGTTGTTTTTTTGAATTCTCTTTGAGGACGGCTTTTCCCTTGTCAAACAGTATATTTGATGAAAATCTCAAGGATCCGTTTTTTGGATTAATCTCTATCTTGCTGCCAAGTATTTTTTTAAGTTCAGCGATAACCCTTATGCGAATTCCTGTGAGATTTTTTATCTTTTCTTTGGTTTTTTGCATTTGAGCTACAAGTCTGTCATATCTAGTCTCTTTTTCTCCTAGAGTATCGAGAAGTTTTAGTAGCTGCTCATCTTTTAATTTTATTGCACTTTTTTTGTCATTTAGTTCATTTGAAAGGACTAAGACTTTTCCTTTGTAGTCATCTAGACTCTTCTGCTTTTCTAAAAGAGAAGCATTTACATCGTTTATGACTGATTGTAGAATGACTATTTTATTGCTAAAAGAGCTTAATTGTGTATTTCTCTTAAAAAGCATGGCTTTTAAATCTTGGATTTCGTCATTTTTCAAATCAAGTGCACTTTTCTTCTTTTGTAGTGAGCTTTCGCTTGAGACAAGATTGTGTTTTAAGATGATGGATTTTGTTACAATTGCACCTATGAGGAGGATAAAGACAAAAAGCAGTCCTGCCATTAAATCTGCGTAAGATATCCAAAAGTTTGTGATGTCATCGTTTTTATTTTTTTTAAAAATCATCTGCTTATTATCTCTTAAACTGTCTTAACATCTCTTTGTGGTACTCCTCTAAATCTTGCAAGATTTTTTCATTATGACCATCTAAAAGATAGGCGAAATCAGCAAGCTTCACAACTATATCAGCTACTTCTTTATCTATTTTTCCAAAAGATGAATCTATATTGTTTGCTAGTTTGTCATTTACAGTTGAAATGGTATTATCAAGTGAATTTGTAGCGTTTGTAAACTCTTTTATCGTATTATCGAGGTTTTGTGTTGCATTCAATGCTTCACTAGAGTATTGCACCTGTGAAAGTGTTTCACTGAGTTTGTTTGCCGCATTGTTCATGTCTTCGGTTATGCCTGAAAAAGAAGTTGAAGTTGTCTCTATAATATCTTTAAAATTGTTTAGGTACTCTTCATTTAAAACTCTTACTTTATCGGCCGTAAATATCTCTTTTAGTGCATTTACAAGATTTTGATTTTCTATCTGCCTATTTTCATACTGGTATTTGTCGAGCTCGTTTTGACTCCAAACATATTTTGAGTAGAGGGTTTTTATGTATTCAAGTGTTTTAGTAATTTTGCTTATTCCTCTTTTTTCAAAAAACATCCACCATAAAGATAAAAATATACCATAGATAGATGCATAAAAAGCGGTACCTACCCCACTTAAGAGTACGCTGATTTCACGATCTAGTGCTGCTACATTTTGAACTGAAAAATCAGGCATTGACATAGCTATAGATATAAAAGTACCCAAAATTCCCAGCATTGGGAAGACTGTCGTTGCTATGGTTGAAAAATTATCATTTCTAAAGCCGTTTATGTATTTCTCTAAAAAATCATCTATATTTGATAGGGATTTTTTATTTCCATTTATGGAGAGTAAGTTTTGATTTAGATGTTCTTGTAGTTTATCTCCTATTTCGTAAAAAGAGTTTCTGAAGCTACAAGCAGCAAAATTGGCATTGTGCTTAACAAAAAATATAAATATAAAAAATATAAAACCCAGTATAGTCAATGTGTGTGCCTCTACTTTTAACGGCACATAGCCAAAAAAAGCACCTACCGCAGCACAAAATAGCAGAAAAGGAACTGAGAATATAACTAAAAAATTTGGAAAACAGTTTGATGATTCTTCTGTTGATAACACTATCGTCTCCTATATTATAAAACTACTAAAAAGTATTATATCACAATTGATTAAATTTTTTTATGATAAAATATACAAAAAGCAAAAAAAGTCAGGATTTTGTTAATGCTGGAAAAACTACAATCTACTCCTTTACTTGGTTCTTTGCCTGTAGAGTTAGTAGAAGAGATTTCACTCTTTTGTAAAATAAAAAAATTTACAAAAAATGAAGTGCTTTTTTATGAAAATGATGAAGTGGAAACTATATACTACATACTTAAAGGATCTGTTAAATTTTACAAGGTTGACAGGTTTGATAATGAGATATTTTTATATAAGCTCTCCAAAAATTCTCTAATTTTTGATCTTTCCAAATTGTGCGATGAATACATACTCCAATGTTTTGCAAATGCTGAATTTATAGAAGAGAGTGAAATTTTAGCTATTGATGCAAAAAAGTTTAAAGCGTTGATGAAAAAAGACCAAAAATTGATGCGAAGAATTATGAAAGAATCTTTTTTGATGATTCAACAGATGCAGTGTATTATAAGTCGGGATATTGTGTTTGACGGAACAGCAAAGGTTGCCCACATGATAGATAATGATTTGAAAGATTTTAATATGCTTAAGAAACATGAAATAGCATATATGTTGCACATGCAACCAGAAACACTCTCGAGGATTTTGAAAAAATTAACAAGAAACAGTATCATCAGGATGGAAAATAACCAAGTAGCAGTTCAGGACTCCAAAGAGCTGAAAGATATATATAGTTAAGGAATTTTACAATGATTAAACCATCAGGCATAAACAATAAATTAAAATTAGTAGGAGGTTCTCTTACTTTTGTGGTGATTGCAACTATCATGATTTCATTATATATGAATATTAGAAGTAAAAAAGATGCACTTATCATCAATATAGCAGGAAAGCAAAGAATGCTTACACAAAAAATCAGTAAGGAGATTTTTTATGATATACTTAAATATTCTACAGATTTTAGGATAGTTGATAGTGCTATGAGCACATTTGAAAATAATCTCCACGATCTTATCAACGGAAACAGTGCAAAAGGTATCTATCCGCCACAAAATAAAAAAATAACAGAAAAATTAAAACAGGTTCAAAAGATGTGGGTGCCTTTTAAACTACATGTCCAAGAGTTGGAAAAAAATCTAGAAAAAATAAGCCCTAGTTTAGAAGTATTTACTATTAAAATCAATAAAATCCTATCTATGTCCGACAATATAGTAAAAACTATGGTAAAAAACAATATGAAAGGTACATATATAGACTTATCTGGCAGGCAAAGAATGCTCTCTCAAAGAATGGGTCTATTTCTAAAGAGATATCTAAGAACTTCAAATAGAGAAGATTTTATAATATATCTAAACGCCAAGGATTTATATAACATGACGATTATAAACTTTTTAAACGATGAAAATATAAAAGATAATAAAGTGGTATATGCGGCTTGTAGAGCCACTTATGACGATTGGAAAAATTTTCAGAAATATGCAAATAAACTTATAAGTGAACAAGCAAACATAAATAAACTCACACAATATATATATAAAAACAATGTTATAGTACTCAAAAATATGGATGAAGCCGTATGGCTTTTTACGGATTATAGCGAACAAAAAAATATGTTTTTCGTTTATATACAATTTACGCTTTTGAGTTTGGGCTTAATTATGATTTTGTATAGTTTTTTACTTACAAAAGAGATCATAAACCATGTTAGGGATTTTATAGATAAAGCAAAAATGTTAGCCTCGGTCGATATAGCTCAAATCAATTCAAAAAATTTTAAACTTGCAGAAGCAAATGAAGATGAACTTAAAGAAGCCTCTAGCCATATAAATTCTTTTGTGCAAAAGGTAAATAATGCTCTAAATCATTCCCAAGATGCCATAGATAAGGCCGGAAGAGCCGTTGAAGAACTTGAGAGTCTCTCGGATGGTGCTAGCGAAGCACTATCTTCTTTGGAGTTTAATTGTAAGGATAAAAAAGGTTTTGACAAAAAGATAAGTGCCACAGAAGATATAGCAATAGAATCAACTGAAAACCTTCTACATGTAACAAAGATGCTTGAAAAATTAAAATCAAATCTAAATTCAATATCACGAATGGAACAAGAAAAAAGTGATAATTTGACTTAAGTCATAGAATTATCCTCCTTTTAAATGATACTATCGAGATGATTAAAAATTTCAATAGGAGGTAAGAATGTCGCTTTCAAGAAGAGACTTTTTAAAGTCAACTGCTGCTGCTAGTGCAGCCGCCGCTGTAGGTATCTCTATCCCTGATGATATGCAAGCTGCTGCTACTGCAACGCAGGATAAATGGAGATGGGATAAGGCAGCTTGTCGTTTTTGTGGAACGGGTTGTGGAATTATGCTAGCCACCAAGGGTAAAGGATTAAATAGAAAGATTGTTGCGGTCAAAGGAGACCCGGCAGCTCCGGTAAATAGAGGTCTTAATTGTATTAAAGGTTATTTTAATGCTAAGATTATGTATGGTGCCGATAGGTTAACAACACCATTGCTTAGGATGAATGCTAATGGTGAATTTGACAAGTATGGTAAATTTGCACCTGTTAGTTGGAAAAGAGCATTTGACGAGATGGAAAAACACATCAGATATGCTTTAAAGAAAAACGGTCCTGAAGCAGTTGGTGTTTTTGCAAGTGGACAATATACTATCATGGAAGGCTATGCTGCTCAAAAAGTGATGAAAGCCGGTTTTAGAAGTAATGCTTTTGATCCGAATGCAAGACACTGTATGGCTAGTGCCGTTGTCGGTTTTTATCAGACTTTTGGAATCGATGAGCCAAGTGGTTGCTATGATGACATAGAGTTGACAGATACTATCATAGCTTGGGGTTCAAATATGGCAGAGATGCATCCGATCCTTTGGTCAAGATGTACAGATAGAAAACTTAGTGATCCAAATCATGTAAAAGTTGTCAGTATCCAGACATATATCAATAGAACTTGTGATTTAGCTGATGATACGATTATCTTCAGACCTCAAACAGATATGCTTTTATGGAATTATGTAGCAAGAGAGATTGTATATAATCATCCTGAAGCAATTGATTGGGATTTTGTAAAAAAACATATAATTTTTGCAGCCGGTCCTGTAAATATCGGTTATGGCATGAGAAGAAAGGGTGAACCTTCTTTGACTCCTGCTAGAAGTGACGGAAGCTCAGGACGATATGATGCAAAAGAGATGCAAACTATCAGTAAAGAGATGAGTAAAAAAGTAGGCTCGAGAGAAGCTCCTGCATTGGCGCCTTATGGTTACAATGAAGGTGAAGTTATGAAAAACAGTGCAGGTACTTTAAAGCACTGGCATATCAGTTTTGAAGAGTATAAAAAATCACTAGAACCATATACACTTGATTATGTAGCAAAAGTTTCAAAAGGTGATCCCGATGAGCCGTTAGATGCATATAAAGCAAAGTTAAAAAGATTAGCTGCTTTGTATATAGAAAAAGGAAGAAAAGTAGTAAGTTTTTGGACAATGGGTATGAACCAACACACTCGTGGTAGCTGGGTAAATACTTTGTCTTATAATGTTCACTTTTTATTAAACAAACAAGCAAAACCTGGAAATGGTGCTTACTCATTGACCGGACAACCAAGTGCATGTGGAACTGCAAGAGAAGTCGGAACATTTTGTCATAGACTACCGGCAGATATGATGGTCAAAGTCAAAAAACACAGGGTGATAGCAGAAAAAAGATGGCACATACCAGAAAATACCCTAAATCCTATCGGAAATCAGCATATTATGAAAATCCACAGAGATATAGAAGATAGATTTATAAAATTTGCATGGGTAAATGTATGTAATGCTTACCAAGATAGTGCAAGTGCAAAGCACTGGTTGAAAGCCGCAAGAGAGGTAAAAGATCTCTTCTTGGTTACAAGTGACGGATATCCCGGAATTTCTGCTATGGTTTCGGATCTTGTGCTTCCAAGTGCTATGATATATGAAAAATGGGGTGCTTATGGAAATGCCGAGAGAAGAAGTCAACACTGGAGACAACAAGTACTGCCCGTAGGCAATGCCATGAGTGATACTTGGCAGTGGGTTGAGCTTTCTAAAAGATTTACAGTTGATGACCTTTGGGGACCTTATACTCTAAGAAATGGTACAAAACTAGCTGATGTTAGAGGTGCTGCACAAGCTATGGGATACAAAGGCGATACAACTATGTATGAGATACTATTTGCAAATGATAGAGCCAAAACTTATAAAGCAGATAGAGTAAATGATCCAATTCAGCGAGGATATGATGATTCTGAAGTTTTTGGGGATGAAAGAAATGTTGTCGGAAGTGATGGAAAAGTCTTTAAGGGATACGGTTTCTTTATTCATAAATATTTATGGGAAGAGTATGCAGATTTTGGCAGAGGTCACGGTCATGACTTGGCTCCATTTGATGTTTATCAAAGAGTTAGAGGCCTTAGGTGGCCGGTTGTAAATGGAAAAGAGACACTTTGGAGGTTTAATGGCGAGTACGATCCTTATGTTAAACACTTCGCAGGTCCAAATGCAGATTTTGCATTCTATGGTCCGATAGCTAAAAATTTATTCCAAGGAAATCTAAGAGGAATGAACAAATCTCTTGGTAAAAAAGGGCTTAAAAATAAAGCGAAAATCTTTGCCCGTCCATATATGGATCCACCGGAAATGCCAGATGCCGAATATGATACTTGGTTGTGTACCGGCAGGGTGCTTGAACACTGGCATAGTGGAACTATGACTATGAGAGTTCCTGAACTTTTCCGTGCCGTTCCTGAAGCACTATGTTATATGAATCCAAAAAGTGCACAAGAAAAAGGCCTAAAAAGAGGTGATTTGGCATGGATTGAGAGTAGAAGAGGAAAAGTAAAAGTCAGAGTTGAAACAAGAGGAAGAAACAGACCTCCTAGGGGATTGGTTTTTGTGCCTTGGTTTGATGAAAAGATTTTGATAAATAAAGTTTGTTTGGATGCTACATGTCCTATGTCAAAGCAGACAGACTATAAAAAATGTGCCGTTAAGATATATAAAATATAAAAGGGTAAATTTTGAATCACAAACAAGAAAAGGTTAAGTCATATAGACAGCCACTAAGTAAGAGTAGAAGGGGATTTTTAGGTACAACTAGAAATATCGGTCTAGCAATATTGGGTGGATTGACTTGGAGTGCTTATGTGGATGAAGCAAAGGCAAATAAGCTTTTGCTTAGACCTCCGGGAGCACTCAAAGAGAGTGATTTTCTTAAAACTTGCATCAAATGTGGTTTGTGTGTAGATGCTTGTCGAAACAGAAACGGAAATATCATCTTTGATGATAATGGCAAAAGAGTTGGCACGAAAGACCCGACTCTTAGACTGGCAGTTCCAGGAGATAACAAGCCACTAGGAAATCCATTTTTTATAGCAAGAGAAAATCCTTGTTTTATGTGTGATGATATACCTTGTGTTCCAGCTTGCCCTAGCGGAGCTCTTGACATATTAAGTGTAACAAACAAAAAGACAAAAAAGCTAGATATCAATATGGCAAGAATGGGCTTGGCAGTTGTTCATAAAGAGAGCTGTATAGCTTATTGGGGACTCCAATGTGATGCATGCTATAGAGCTTGTCCTCTTATGGGAAAGGCTTTGAGCATAAATATGCAGATGAACAAAAGAACAGGAAAACATGCATTTTTGCTACCCGTTGTTCATAGTGATATATGTACAGGTTGTGGACTTTGTGAAAAGGCTTGTATCGTTGAGAAAGCTGCCATTTTTGTTCTTCCTCGTGAGCTTGCGATGGGAAAGGTTGGAACTCACTATGTAAAAGGATGGGATAAAAAAGATCAGCAAAGAGTGGGGGTTGCCCAGTCAATCCATACCATAGACAAAAGAAGCGAGAAAAAAGCGATAGATAAACTAAATAACCCAGGAGGGCTGTTAGATGACTAGAGTAAGATATCTTATAGCAAGAAGAGTTGTTCAAGTGGCTATTTTGTTGCTATATTTCGGAGGAAATTATTATGGATGGAAGATGCTTACAGGAGATCTCAGTTCATCATCAATATTAGGAACAGTGCCTCTAAGCGATCCTTATGCTGTGCTTCAAATGTTTGTAGCAGGAGCTGTTATATCATCAAATATTCTTATAGGAGCAGCGATTATTTTCTTATTTTATGCTCTTATCGGTGGTAGAGCTTTTTGCTCTTGGGTTTGCCCGGTCAATATCATAACTGATGCCGCAAATTGGACAAGAAGAAAGTTTGGTTTTGATATGGTTGCAAAAAAACAGCCCTCAACTAGACACTTGAGATATTGGGTTTTAGTTATAAGCTTGATTATCTCATTTTTTCTCGGACTTACTGCTTTTGAGTTTGTTTCACCTATATCTATGGTGCATAGAGGCATCATTTTTGGTATGGGATTTGGTTGGGCGGCTATGGCAATACTCTATCTATTTGATCTTTTTGTGCTTAAAAATGGCTGGTGTGGACATATTTGCCCACTCGGAGGTTTTTATTCTATAATCGGAAAATTCAGATTACTAAAAGTTAAACACGATAGCGTTGCCTGCACAGGGTGTATGAATTGTAAAGTTGTATGTCCAGAATCGCAAGTTTTACATATGATAGACAAAGTTTCCGTTCCTGTAACCTCAGGAGAGTGCACAAATTGTGGCAGATGCATAGATGTTTGTGAAGATAATGCCCTCGGGTTCTTTTTAAAAGTTAAAAATAATAATGAAGGAGAGATAAATAATGAAAAAAATGAGTAAAATCGCTCTTAGCATCGTAGTTATCGGAATTTTTGCAGTAGGATGTGCTACTACAAACGGATCAGTAAGTGACGATTCTTTGAGTCTAAGAAAAGCCAACGTGCAAAACGAGAGTAGTATAACGCTAAAAAAGGTAAACTATACCAATGCAGCACCGGGTGAAGCAAAAAAGATAGAAAGATCTTATGACAATGCACCACCTCTTATCCCTCATAGTGTAGTAGGTTTGGTTCCTATTACTAGAAATAACAACTCATGTTTGGGATGTCATATGCCAGAAGTTGCGGCAAGTGTTCATGCAACACCGATTCCTAAATCACACTTCATGAACTTTAGGCCTACGGAAGTTATCGCTAAAAATGGTAAACTTATCAAAAAAGGTGATATAGTTGCTAGACCAAATGATGGATCAAATGATGTTTTTGCAACATCAACTCATGGTAAGTTGTATGCAGGAAGATATAACTGCACTCAATGTCATGTAGCACAATCAAATGCAAAACCATTGGTAGGTAACACCTTTAAACCAGATTATATGAATAAACAACAGATGAATCGATCAAATTTTGTAAATACATATGATCAAGGTATAAATACTGTAAAATGATACAAAAACGAGAGCTTTTCAGCTCTCTTGTGTCATCCTTTAAGAAAGGAGGTCAAGAGGGTGAAATTATTATCCGACCTCCTTATTTTGACGATAAAGATGGTTTTTTAGCAAATTGTATAAAATGTGATGGAGTGTGTCAAAGTTTTTGTGAAGAAAAAATCATAGTTATAAAAGATGATAAAACACCGGTTCTGGATTTTTCAAAGGGTGGTTGTACCTATTGTGATGAGTGTGCAAAAGCTTGTGAATTTGGTGTTTTGGATATAGAGCATAAGAGAGATATTCAAATAAGAGTTACCATAGATATGTTAAAATGTTTGAGCTGGGATAAAACGATGTGTTTTAGTTGTAAAGAGCCGTGTTTAGAAGATGCTATAAATTTTCTTGGACTCTTTAGACCTGAGATAGATACTGAAAGATGTACGAACTGTGGGTTTTGCATAAGTGCTTGCCCAACTAATGCGATTAAGGTAAAAAAATGGCAGTAAAATTTGTATCAACTATCAAAGAAGATGGTATAGGCGGATGGTATATAGAACTTGTAGATACTCTTGATAACAGAGTTGCAACCTGTAAAGATATAAAGCAGTATGAAGATGCGATAGAGCAGATGGGCGATGACTATGGAGCAGACATAGAGGTAGAGTGGAAAAAAGATGAAAATGTCACAATTGCACATTTTGAAGAGGTGAGAATGGCAATATCCTCGTATCAAAAAAAGTATAATCAAGAAGCTATATGATGAATTATTCGGTAAAAAAGCTTTTTGTTATTTTTGCTATTTTAACCATGCAACTTTTTGCAAAAGAGATTTCACCGACATATACTCTAAAGGCAGATGGAGAGATACTTAGTGCATTGATAGATTCTGGCAAAATTTATGTTTCCACAGATAGTAGCACGGTTGATATTTTTGATATAAAGAGTAGAACTGTTGAAAAAGTGATTAAGTTTGATAAGATAAAAGATTTTCTTGGTGATATAAGTGATACAAGAGTTTTTTCAATAGATAAATTTGCAGACAGATTGCTATTTGTATCACAAGGTGAAGAGGGATTTAGTAGAGTTTATATATACGATGGCGGTAAAAAGAGGTTGCTTTTTGATAAAAAAGACAAATTGCCGGTAGTAAAAGCAAAATTTGTTTCAAAAGATAAGATTATTCTAGCACTTCTTAGTTCTCAAATACTTTTATATGATATAAAAAAAGCAAAATTTATATATAACAAGCAAATATCCGAATCAAAATTTTCTGATTTTGCATTAAACAAGCAAAAGACAAAGATTGTTCTTGTGGACGAGAGTGGTAGTGCTACTTTGATTGATGTTTTTAGTGGAAAAATTATAAAAGTTTTTCAAGGGCAAAACCTTGACAATGTATATCAAGTTGATTATAAAAATCATATAATAGCGATAGCTAGTAAAGATAGAAGGTGTGGTATATATAAAGATGATGGATCCATGGCTTATTATAAAAAAGCAAGATTTATGGTTTATAGTACGGGTTTGAGTCCAGATGGAAGTATCTGTGCATATCCTAGTGATTTTGCAAACAATATAACAATTTTTGATGTGAACAGTAGAGAAAATTTGCATGAATTGATAGGTGATAAAAGTACAATTTCAAATATCATTTTTACCAGCGATACCACTCTTTTTACAACAAGTAAAAACAGGATAAAATTTTGGAGGTTAAAAAACAGATGAATATATCAAGCATAGTAGTACAGACACTACCAAAGTATTTAGATGATGTAGTAGCGGAGTTAAAAGCCAGTGAAGTTTGTGATTATCATTTTCATGATGAAAGTGGAAAAATCATCATAACGATAGAGGGTGAAGATGTCTCAGAAGAGCTTAGCAAACTAAGAGTTGTAGAAGAGATAGTTCATGTTGTCTCAGCCGACATGCAGATGAGTTACAGCGAAGATGAACTAGACCGCCATATGAGAGTCTTGGAAAATGCTGACGCTGTTCCAAAAGTTCTAGATCAAGATACAACAAAGATAGATCCAAGCACAGTTGTATATAATGGTGATTTGAAGAAAAAAGATATATATGAATATGCGGCAAAAACAAAAGTTTAGAGATAATTTGTTATAATCTTATTTATGAAAATAGAAGAGATTATAAAAAACAAAAATCTAAAACTTACACCTGCTAGAGTTGAGATTTTAGAGATATTGATAAAACAAAACAAACCTATCTCTTATGAAGATATAAGAGATAGGATATCTATGGATAAAGCTACTTTTTATCGTAATATCGCAAAATTTGAAGAAAATTCTATCATCCGAAGCTTTGAATCAAATGATAAAAAAAGATATTTTTCGCTAGAGCAAAATTTTCATCCACATTTTATCTGTACGAGATGCAACACTATCTCGTGTCTTAGCGAAAAGAACTTGATAAACCTTCCAGGCTACAAGATAGAGAGCATAATCATAAAAGGCATATGCCCCTCTTGCTTAGGTACTTAAATTCCTAACATCTCTTTTTTTAGACTTTCTTGTGCTGGCTTATCACAAAACCAGATGCCAAATAGAGCTTTTTTGAACTCTAATCCTTTTATAGTAGTGATAAGTTTTGAATTTTTGAAGATTTTTATTCCAACTTGCGGTGCGTAAACAAAGTCGTAAATATCTCCGTCTTTTATCTCTTTTTTAAAAACATTGATAAACTTATCTATCTGCTTTTTTAGAGGTTTTATGTTGTCTTTTGTGGAGTTTTCAAAGCCTTCCATAGTCGCATCCATCATTTTTTGACTTGTTATCAGTGATGAAGTTATGTGTAGTTTTATAGCCATTGGCTCGTCTGCATTGATTATATGTAGAGCATCCGAGCTTCTGTTTTTAAGATACAAACCTCCAACATAAAGATCAAAGAAAAATTTACTTCTGATGCCCGCACCATTTAGTATCAATCCGTTTTGAAGGGTATCTGGCATATTTACACCTGAGATTTTAGTAGCTGAGCTAAAAGTTATAAAAAGAGTTAATATAGCAAAAATTTTTAAGATATTTTTCACATCAAAGTCCCAAACTTGGAGCTATCGCTCGGAGTGAAAGAATCGTTTCGCTTATAAGTTCATCAAGAGTGATACCAAGCATATCCGCACCCTTTCTCATCACTTCTCTGTCTGCTCCTGCCGCGAAAGATTTTTGTTTGAATTTTTTCTTGACGGATTTTAACTCCAAATCCATCACGGATTTAGATGGCCGCACAAGGGCACAAGCAGTGATGAGACCTGTGAGTTCATCAACCGCATAAAGAGTTTTTTCCATCTTAGAGATAGGCTCAACATCCGTACAAATCCCATAAGCATGGCTCATAATAGCTCTGATAATCTCATCACTATATCCTAGAGGCTCCATTATCTCCTTGGTTTTATAGCAATGCTCATCTGGAAATTTTTCATAATCCAAGTCGTGAAGCAGACCTGTTATGCCCCACTTCTCCTCATCTTCTCCATCCTTTTTCGCAAAGTGTCTCATGGCTCCTTCAACCGCGAGCCCATGAGTTACCAAAGCATCACCGTTATACTCTTTGAGTAGTTTAAACGCATCTTCTCTGTTTGGCATATATGCTCCTTAATTTTTGGCATATTTTAGCCAATTTTGTATATAATTGCAAAAAAATACAAGGACAATCAATATGAACAAAAGTTTGATGACAGATTTGATAAGTGTATTACTTATAATCATATCTCTGGTTTTGCCGGAACCATACAAAACCATTGTATTGTACGCAGGTCTGTTTGCCTTTTCAGGTGCCGTCACAAATCAGATAGCAATTCACATGCTTTTTGAAAAAGTTCCATTCTTTTACGGCTCAGGTGTGATTGAGATGAGATTTGAAGCTTTCAAAGAGTCTATAAAAAATCTTATGATGAATCAATTTTTCACAAAAGAGCAGATAGATAACTTTTTTCAAGGTGAGGAGAAAAATTTGGATCTTTCTCCTATTATAGAGCAGAGTGATTTTACTCCTGCATATGATGCACTTGTCATAACAGTGATGGAGTCATCTTTTGGAGGCATGCTTGGTATGTTTGGCGGTGAAACAGCTTTAGAGTCTTTAAAAGAGCCTTTTAGTATAAAACTCAAAGAGGCAGTTTTAAAAATCTCACAAAGTGAAGCTTTTATAAAGAGTTTACAAAACTATACAAAAGTTTCTGGTGTAAGCGAAGATATGCTAAGCACCATAGAGACGATGATAGATAAAAGGCTAGATGAGCTAACACCAAAAATCGTAAAAGAGATGGTACAAGACTTCATAAAAGAACATCTTGGCTGGTTAGTTGTTTGGGGCGGATTTTTTGGAGGACTCATCGGTATAGTTTCAGCATTGGTTCTGTATGGAGTGTAAATACTTTGGAGAGTGCGGCAGTTGTCGCCTGTATGATTTGAGTTATGATGAAGAGACTAAACTAAAAAAAGAGCGAATAAAAGAACTTTTTAGCGGGTACGATATAGGTAATTTTGAATTTTTTAGCTCAAGAGATGAGTACTATAGAAACAGAGCGGAATTTAGAGTCTGGCATGAAAGAGATAGGATATACTATGGTATGCATAAACTTGTCGGCAAAGGGATATTGAAGATAGAGAGTTGTCCTAAGGTTGATGAAAATATATATGCAATCATGCCAAAACTAAAAGAGTATATAGAGGCAAACAGCGAGCTTAGAAATCGACTCTACTCTATAGAATTTTTATCGAGTAGGGAAGCACTTTTACTGACACTTATATATCATAGACCTATAAGAAACGAGTGGGTTAATGAGGCAAGAAAACTTGAAGAGAAATTTGGTATATTTGTTATAGGCAGAAGCAAAAAGATAAAAGAGGTCGTAAGTCAAGACTTTGTGATAGATGCTCTACATGTAGAGGGTATGGAGTACAGATATAAGATACTTGAGGGAAGCTTTTCCCAACCAAATACAGTAGTAAATGAGAAGATGTTGAGTTGGGTTTGCTCACATATTCAAAATCCAAAAGATTTGCTTGAGCTTTATTGTGGGCATGGAAATTTTACTATGCCTTTGAGTCGAAAATTTCGTAAAGTTTTGGCTACGGAGATATCTAAGAGTTCTATAAAATCAGCAAATTACAATTGTGAGATAAATGGTGTGAAAAATATAGAATTTTTAAGGATGAGTGTTGAAGAGTTAACGAGTGCGATGAAAAAAGAGCGAGAGTTTAATCGTCTAAAAGAGATAGACTTGGATAGTTTTGACTTTTCACATGTTTTGACTGACCCGCCAAGAGCCGGTATAGATGCTAAAAGTTTGGAGTTTATAATGCAGTTTGAAAATATAATATACATATCTTGCAATCCAGAAACACTAAAGAGAGATTTGGATATATTGAGCAGAGAGTTTAAGATAGTGGATTTTGCACTATTTGACCAATTTGTCCACACAAACCACATAGAAAGTGGTATAATTTTGAGAAAAATATAAAGGAGCAGGTATGGAATGTCCAATGCCAACCATAAATACAAACGATGCCAAAGAGATTAAAAAGATATTAGAAGATGTAAAAACCATAGCAATAATCGGACTCTCACCAAATGAAACCAAAGAGAGTAACATGGTTGGGAAATATCTCCAAAGCGTTGGCTATAAAATAATACCCGTTTATCCAAAAGAGGAGTATATACTAGGAGAGAGGGTATATAGGAGTCTTAGCGAGATACCAGAGCGTGTTGATATGGTGGATATGTTTAGAAAACCCTCTATCGCTGATAGTCTGCTTGAAGAAGTGTTAAAAAGAGATGATGTAAAGGTATTTTGGTTGCAACTTGGTATAGTGAACAATGAAGCTTGCCAAAGAGCTAAAGAAGCAGGATTGAAAGTCGTGCAAAACAGATGCTCGAAGATAGAGCATCAAAGGTTGATGAAGTGATAGAATTAAGTGAAATAGTACAGGCAAGAAGGTTGATAAGTGATGTGGTTTTAAAGACTCCATTTGTTTATGCTCCGCTTTTGAGCGAGAGAGTTGATGCAAATATATTTTTAAAAAAAGAGAATTTGCAACTAACGGGCGCCTATAAGATAAGAGGCGCATTTAATAAGATAGCATCTTTGAGTGAGGAAGAAAAAGCCAATGGCGTAGTAGCGGCGAGTGCGGGAAATCATGCCCAAGGAGTTGGTTACAGTGCCAAACATTTTGGTATAAAAGCTGTAATTATCATGCCTGAAGCCACACCTCTACTAAAAGTCACTGGTACAAAAGCTCTTGGAGCCGAAGTGATTTTGCATGGTGATAATTATGATGAAGCATATGCTTATGCGCTAAAATATTCAAAAGATAACTCTTTGACTTTTATACACCCTTTTGAGGATGAGAAGATTATAGCAGGACAAGGAACTGTCGGCTTAGAGATGATAGATGAAGTGAAAGATTTAAACACAATCTTAGTGCCAATCGGTGGAGGAGGGCTCATCACCGGTATTGCTTCAGCTGTTAAACAGATAGACCCAAGCATAAGAATCATAGGTATAGTCTCGAAAGGTGCACCGGCTATGTATAATTCTTACAAGGCTGGGGATATACAAAACTCAAAAAGCGTCAGGACTATAGCGGACGGTATAGCCGTTAGGGACGTGAGTCCAAAAAATCTGAAACACATATTGGGTTGTGTTGATGATATAGTAACAGTTGATGATGAAGAGATAGCTACTGCTGTATTGTATCTACTGGAGAGACAAAAGATAGTAGTAGAGGGTGCAGGAGCGACTGGAGTGGCTGCAGTGATACACAAAAAATTTGAGTTTAAAAAGGGTGAAAATATCGGGATAGTCCTCAGTGGTGGAAATATCGATGTTCAAATGCTCTCTGTTATCATAGAAAAAGGTCTCATAAAATCACATAGAAAGATGAAGCTACTCATCACGCTTATCGATAAGCCGGGAGCTTTGATGTATCTTACAGATATATTAAGAGATGCAAATGCAAATATCATACAGATTGATTATGACAGGACTTCTACAAAACTAGCTTATGGAGATGCTAAAATCACCATAGTTCTTGAGACAAAAGGAAAAGAGCACCAAGAGCATATAGGTGAGATGTTGAGCAATAACGGCTATCTTTTTGAAGAAGAGGTGTAGATGTCTATAGCAATATTAACTTCAGGCGGAGATTGTGCAGGTATGAATCCTGCTATCAAAAAGTTTGTAGATTACTGTTTTGACAGAGGTGCGCAGCCATATCTTATATATGATGGACTAGAGGGCTTGATAGACGGCACCATAAAAAAGGCAAAACATAGTGATGTAGCAGGCATCATACATGAAGGTGGAACGAGGCTTAGATCATCTAGGTCAAAGAGATTTTTTGATTATGAGTACAGAAAAAGGGCTTATGAAAATTTGCAGTCTCTAGGCATAGATAAGCTTGTCATTTTAGGTGGAGACGGTTCTTTTAGAGCGTTAAAACAGTTTTATGATGATTTTGGTGTCAGTTTTGTAGGGATTCCCTCTACTATAGATAATGATATATTTGGTACGGATTATTGTCTTGGTGTGGATACTGCGCTAAATATGATACGCTGGGCAACTGATGCAGTAAGGGATACTTCGGCATCTTTCAAAAGAGGTTGTGTGATAGAGACCATGGGAAGAAACTGTGGTTATCTCGCTCTTGTTTCAGCGGTTACATGTGGAGCTGAGGTTTGTGTGATTCCTGAACTTGAGTATGATTTACAGAGTCTTTGTGTAAAACTGAGGAAACAACTAGATGAAGGTAGAAAATACATAGTGGCTGTTGTGACAGAAGGAACCAAGAAAACCGATGCTTTAGTGAAGTGGTTGGAAGATGAGGTTGGTATAGAGACAAGGGCTACTATATTGGGACATATACAAAGGGGTGGAAATCCAACAGTATATGACAGATTGATGGCTACAGAGTTTGTTATACATGCAGTAGATAGATTAATACAACAAAAATCAAATGACGGCTTAGTTATAGTATATGCAGATGCAAAATTTAAATTTATCTCTATCGATTATGTCAATTCTAGAAAATTTGAGATAAAAGAGGAGCTTCTTTCTTTGGCGGCAAAGATGGTGAAATAGTCTGTTAGGTACTTATAATTTAATTTAAAAAAATATTTTCATATAAAATTCATTTTATTTTAGTATTATTGTATTGTCAAAAATTTTTTACAAAGTAATAAAAAAATGTCATATTATCAAAAACATCTATATTTTAAAAAAATTGCTTTTATAATGTCAGTCATTTGGACGATTATAACGCTTGTATTTTTTGTGTATCAACTCCAAAATGAAAATAAACATATACTTCAAAATAGTATAGCCAAGGTACGAAATGCCACAAATCAAGCACAATATGTTATAAATTGGATATATGCTCAAAAAGTTAAAAATAATGAACATAGAAAAAAGGAGAACCTAAGTCTAAATTTCTCACTTAAAGATTTGATTTATAATATGAATAGTGATATAGGTGTTCATATAAAGATAAACAATATAAAAGCCGAGTCAGAAAATACGAAAAACAGTAAAATTCTCAAAAATACTATAGCTAAGATGCAAACAACAAAAAAAGAGCAATATGCTCTTTATAAGTCAGAAGAAAAAACATATATTTTTTACATAAAGCCACTATTTGCTGATAAGAGTTGCCTAAGATGTCACATACATATCAATAAACACAGAGGCGAGATTTTAGGAAGTATAAATGCTGTGGTACAGATTCCTAAGTTTATAAAATTCAACAAAGATAGCTATATATTTTTGATTTTTATCTATATTACAACTTGGCTTGTTGGGCTTTTTATCATATGGTATGCCAGATATAAGAGTAAGATATATTTTGATGAAAAATTAAAAAATTACGAAGAGAGTATCTATGGTCTTGTTGAGATGATGGAAAAAAGAGACAGTTATACAGCTGGTCACAGTCGTAGAGTTGCTAAATATTCTGTATTGATTGCAAAGAAGCTTGGATTAGAAAAAGATGAGATTGATTTGATTTTTAGAGCCGCTATGCTTCATGATATTGGAAAAATGAATATACCAGATGCAATACTTTTGAAACCAGAGGCGCTGAGTGATGATGAATATGAACTTATAAAAAATCACTCTATATTTGGATATGAACTGCTCCGACATGGTCCGTTTAAAGAACTTTCAAAGATAGTTTTATATCATCATGAGAGATATGATGGTAAAGGATATCCACATGGATTAAAAGGTGATGAAATTCCCAAAATGTCGCAAATTATATCTATAGCTGACGCCTTTGATGCCATGACAACAAATCGTGCTTATAAAGAGGCTTTTAGCAAAGAAGAGGCGCTTGGAAGAGTGAAAGAAAACAGCAAAACACAATTTAATCCATATCTTGTGAAAATCGCATTAGACGCATTTAGGGATATAAAAATTCCCAAAAACACAACACAGATGCCAAAAAATGAGCTTGAGGAGATGAGGTTTTGTTACTATCTTAAAGACCAATTGACAGGTTGCTACAATATAAATTATCTAAAGTATATATTATTATACAAAGAAAAATATAAAAAAGCAAATATTTTTTATATCGGGTTAAATGATTTTTCAAATTACAATAAATCACATGGTTGGAGATCTGGAGATGATGTTTTGAAAATAGTTGCAAAAACTCTACTTCAACATCATAAAAACTCTATCGTCATTCGTTTGTTTGGTGATAGTTTTTTAATTATTTGCACAGATAAAAACTGTAGTTTTAAAGCAGATATACTAAAACTAGAATTAAACAAATATAATCTAAAATTTCACTATAATCAACTAGATATGATGAACGAGGATATATCGACTATAGAGGAATTTGAAAATATTGCTTTGAGATTCAAATAAAGCTTTTGTAATTTTCAAATCCCCTGTTTTTGTCAGGATTAATATAAACTCAGTGACTGAAAAACTCTAGAGCTCTTTGTAAATCCTCTTTTGTATCTATGCCAAAACTTTGGCTTTCTACTTTTATCATGGCTATTTTTTTGCCATGATATATGGCTCTTAATTGTTCTAATTTTTCTATGTTTTCAAGAGGGGATGATGGTAGTGCGCAAAATTCCTGTAGAGACTTTTTCGTAAAGCCGTATATGCCCAAGTGTCCATAGTATGAATTATGCTCTTCTCTGTCAAAGGGTATTTTACTTCTTGAAAAGTATATGGCATAGTTTTTTGCATTTGTGATGACTTTGACATAATTTGGGTCATTTGCATCATTTTTATTTATGAGTTTATAGCAGCTTGTCATCATTATATTTTCACTATTTTCCACTGATTGTTTCACTCTTTTCTTAACTTCTTGGACTATTTTAGGCTCTATAAAAGGCTCATCAGCTTGGACATTTATGATGATCTCATCATCACTTAGATCTAGTTTTTGAGCCGCTTCATTTATCCTGTCGGTTCCGCTTTTATGTTTATCGCTTGTCATAACAGCCTTGAAGCCATAATCGCTTGCTAAGTTCACTATCTCTTGTGAGTCTGTGGCGATAGCAACCTCATCGATACCACTGACCGCTCTAGCAGTTGCTATAACCATAGGGTAGCCGTTTATGTTTGCTAAAACTTTGTTTGGAAATCTATTAGATGCTATTCTTGCCGGTATGATTATCATTTTTAAGCCTTGATGAAATTTAAAATCTCTTTTTCTATGTCTCGTTTTTCTATGACTTGGTTATGTATGATATCCTTGTAAAAAAGTTTATTTATGCTTTTTGGTATCTCTACATGTAGAGCTTCACTGAACTCTTTTAATGCTATCTCATCACTATATGTTTTGTTGTCATTTTTGATTGCATTTAGCATAGTTGGTGCAAATTTTGTCCATTGGGCGGTTGAGCAGGCGATGGATGGTAGATTTTCATCTCTTAGATTTTCATAAGCACTGAGTGTAGTGGCAGTATGCGGATCCATTATATACCCTTTTTTAGCATATCTTTTGATTATCTGCTTTGCAAATTCATCATCACAATATACCGCGTCAAAATCCTCTCTTAAACTTTTTAGTTCATTTTTGCTCAGTTCATAAAACTTTTTTTCTCTTAAATCATCCATCAACTCTTTACATCTGCTTGCTCCAAACTTATCGTATAGAACTCTCTCGACATTTGATGATATCAGTATGTCCATGGCGGGAGATGTTGTTTTGAGAAGCTTTCTGTCGCGTAAATCGTAGATACCTTTATTTATGAGGTCGCTTAAGATATTGTTTATATTTGAAGCTATTAGGATTTTTTTGATAGGAAGTCCCATCTTTTTGGCATAATATGCCCCAAGAGCATTTCCAAAGTTTCCGCTCGGTACTATACTGTAAAATTTATCTGCATTTTGCTCTTTTAAAAGAGATATATAGCCAAATATATGGTAAATTATCTGAAATATGATTCTGCCAAAATTGACAGAGTTTGCGGCACTTAATTTGATATTTTGCTTTTTTAGTTCATCTATAAATGATGGTGAAGCAAGTAGAGATTTGAGTGCATTTTGAGCATCATCAAAATTTCCTACGATTCCTAAAACTTTGAGATTTTTACCCTCTTGGGTTGTCATTTGTAATTTTTGTACATCACTTGTGCCGCCATCTGGGTACATACAGGCTACTTTGATATTCTCTTTGTTAGCAAAAGTATCCAAGGTTGCAGGACCGGTATCTCCACTAGTTGCTGCTAGGATAAGATAGTTTTGTTTTTGCTTTTTTGCCAAATTTGAGAGTATATATCCAAAAGGTTGAAGCGCCATATCCTTAAAAGCTTTAGTAGGTCCGTGATATAACTCGTTTATATATAAATCATCTTCTATTTTTTCCAAAGGAACAGGGTTGTTCGGATCCTCAAAATTGTCATACAGAGCTAAAGCTTCATCTATAACATCATTATCTATATCGATATCAAATCTGCTTAGCAGCTCTTTCGAAAGTTCTTTGTAATTTTTATTTTTTGCTTCTTTAAAGAAATTTTCATCTAGTTTTGGTAATTCTTTTGGTACATAAAGTCCGCCAAAACTTGCTATTGGGTTTAAAATAGCGTATGAAAATTTAACCTCTTTTGGTTTTTGTTTGTCATTTCCTCTAGTTTCTACAAATGTCATTTTATTTTAGTTCCTATTCCGTCTTTTGTAAATATCTCTAGGAGTATAGAGTGTTCAATTCTGCCATCTATGATGTGAGCACTGTGAACTCCGCCATCAAGTGCATTAAAGCAAGCATCTGTTTTTGGTATCATACCGCCATTTATAACATTATCATTTTTTAAAATAGTTATTTCATCTTTATTAAGAGTAGATACTAACTCTTGGTTTGCATCCAATATACCAGGTGTATCGGTAAGAAATACAATTTTCTGAGCATTTATAGCCACTGCTATTTTACTCGCAGCTAAATCAGCATTTATGTTAAATCCAGGATGATTTGTACCGCCGCTTGCTATTGGAGCGATGACGGGGATGAAGTTTTGTTCTATCAAATCTTCGATAACTTTATGATCTATCTTTGTGATTTCTCCTACGAGTCCGTATTTATCGCTATTTAGTGCTTTTGCTTCGATAAAACTTGCATCTTTACCCGTGATTCCTATGGCTTTTGCGCCGTGATGATTGAGAAGATTTGTAATCTCTTTATTGATTTTTCCACCAAGCACCATCTCAACCACTTCCATGACACTTTCGCTAGTGACTCTCAATCCATCAACAAATTTACTTTTTATTTTCAATTTGTCTAATAGATCGTTGATTTTTTTGCCGCCACCGTGTATGATGACAGGTTTTATACCAACAAGATACAGAAGTACAATATCTTGTGCAAATTTCTCTTTTAATTCAGGATTTTCCTGAGCTGAGCCACCATATTTAATAACCACGATTTTTTTATTAAAATATTTTATATATGGCAGAGCATCCATAAGAGTTCTGGCTTGTTGTATCTTCTTTTCGATATTATGCTCCTTAAAAGTTAAATTGAGTACGATTTTATCTAAAATTTGTTAAAAATGTATTGATTTTGTTTTTAATTTCATCTTTAATTTCTAGTCTAAGTTCTAAAATGCAGAGGTTTAAATTAAATTTTTCCATCTTTACGGCATCTTTTTGGGTGGTGAGTATAGATGATGCTTTATACTTTTTTGCTAAAGTTTCCAATTCTAGTTTTGTAAATATATGGTGGTCTTCAAAATATATCTTTTTTTTGACACCATCGGGTAAAAAAACATCTAGTCTCTTTGGCTTTGATATACCGGTTATTAGTATCATCTCTTTTGTTGGATTTGAGACTTTAACTACTCTTTTAAAATCATAATTCTCTTTTAGTACCAAATCAGCACTTCTATATAGATATTTTGGTTCTCTGTATGCTCCGCTTGGTAGGCAAAATGGCAGGGTTGGCTCGCTGTTTGGACGAATCAGTATATCAAATTTTTTTATATAAGATTTGCTAAATCCATCATCTAAAAACATCACTTTGCATGTAAGAGATTTTGCATACTCTATAGCTTCGCTTCTGTCTTCGCTGACTATCACTGTAGCATTTGGCAAAGATTTTGCATAAAGCATAGCTTCGTCGCCACTTTGATGAACATCACAGAGTATCTTCTGTTTGTGCGACACTAAAACTAAGCCTTTGCTCACTCTTCCGTACCCTCGCAAAATGATTGCACAATCTTTTTGCTCTTTTGCTAACTCTATGGTTAAGGGTGTTTTTCCACTTCCCCCGAGAGTTAAATTTCCTATGCTTATGATAGGAATTTTAAAATCTCTCTCTTTGGAAAATACTCTTTTTGAAATGACAATGATGCAATATAAAAAACTGACAGGAAGAAGAAGAAATGAGAGTAAAAATTGTAAAAAACCTCTTGGATAGAAGAGAAATTCTTCTATCCAAGAGATTAAAGAGGTTTTTTCAGACACGGGTTTTAGCAATCCCTTTTATCTGCTCACAGATATAGTACACATCTTTATCGCTAAGACCTGGATATATAGGCAAGGAGAGAATTTTTTGGTAGTTGTTTAGAGCATTTGGAAAGTCATTTACCCTCATATTGTATTTTTTTCTATAGTATGTCAAGAGATGAATAGGTATATAGTGAAGTGCGGTGTTTATACCTTTTTCTTTTAGTTCTCTTGCAAAACTATCCCTGTTTTTATCAACTTTTATGATGTATTGGCTAAATGTATGCTCCCTTTTTTCTACAGGTGTGCTTACATGTCCACACCCTTTTAGCTCTTCATCGTATATCTTTGCTATTTGTTGCCTTCTTCTGATAAACTGTTCATTTTTCTCAAGTTGTCCAAGGGCGTAGGCTGCATTTAGTTCATTCATGTCATATTTCAACCCAATATCTATAACATCATAAACATATCCTAGGTTTCCATAAGCATCCCATCCGTCATTTATGATAGCATGATTTCTAAGCAAGGTTGCTCTATCTTTTAGGTTTTCATTGTTAGTGCTTAGTATTCCTCCGCTCGCAACTGCGTGCTTCATCTGAGGTGAAAATCTAAATGTAGTTATATCTGCTTTGAGTCCTCCTATTCTAGCACCGTTGAATGTTGCTCCTAGTGCTTCCGAGGCATCTTCTACAATTTTTATGTCGTATAATTTTGCTATTTTATAGAGCCTGTCTAGCTGAGTAGGTTGACCGGCTATATGGTTTATAAAAGCACCTTTTAGCTTTTTGCTTCTGTTTTGTTCGAGTAGTTTTTCAAAAGTATCCAAATCTATGTTAAAATCATCCTCGTCTATATCAACAAAGATTGGTTCTGCATCAAAATGTCTAATGACTTCTGCAACAGATGGAAAAGAGTTTACGGAACAGATGATTTTATCACCTCTTTTGAGGTCGAGCGCGCACATAGCAAGATGCATGGCAGAAGTACCGTTGTTTGTAGAGATGGCATATTTACTGTTTATATAATGACTAAAATCATTTTCGAGTTTTTCCACTTTATTTGCTTTTTTAAGTTCTAACACTTCGCTTATATAGTCTTTTTCTCTTTTATCCATGTAGGGCTTGTAAAACGGTATCTCTTTTTTGCTCGCATTCATATTTCTATCCTTTTATAATTTTATATCTCTAGCATATAGAAAATCGTGACCGATTGTTCTGTGACTTATTTTTGCAATTATTGGTAATTTTCTTTTAAATTGATTTTTATATATCTTATTTTTTATCAGTGTTATAAGTTTTAGCTCAAATCCTGCTTTCAGCATTTCGTCTTCATTCATCCTCCTGTCGACAAATGCCTCCAGAGCTTTGTCGATAACTTCATAAGAAAAGCCAAGATCTTCTTCGTCGCTTTGTCCTTCCCACAGGTCAGCTGATGGTGGTTTTGAAATTATCTCTTTTGGTATCCCTAGGTATCTAGCAAACTCAAAGATTTGTGATTTATACAGATCGCCTATAGGGTTTAGCGCACTAGCAAGATCACCAAAGAGTGTACCGTATCCCAAAAGAAGCTCGCTTTTATTGCTTGTGCCCAAGACTAGTGCTTTTTGTCTAGCTGAAATATCATACAGTACAGACATCCTAGCTCTTGCACTAAAATTGCCAATTCTTAAATTGTCTGCATCTTGATTTTTAAAATAAGCTTCTAATATAGGAGCTATTGAAATTTGTTCAAATGCTATGTCAAATTTATCGCATAGTTTTAGTGCGTCATCAAGGCTGTTTTGACTAGAGTATAAAGAGGGCATCATAACACCCAAAACATCTTTTTTGAAAGCCTTTTTTGCAAGGACGGCAACAACTGCAGAGTCTATGCCTCCACTTATGCCAAGGACTACGCTTTTTAAACCACTTTTATAGACCTCATCTTGTAAAAATTTGATAAGATAAGACTCTATAAGTTGATATTTTTGCAAAAACTACCCTTTTGTGATTAAGATTGCTAAAATTATACTAAAGAATGCTTTAATTAATTCTTTTAAATATAACTAAAATTTTTAAGGTTTAAATAATTTTGTTATTATATTATCATTGTAAATTTTTTAGGAGTCAACAGTGATAGATATAAAACAAAAGCCATGTGGCATGTATATGACTAATTGCTATATAGTGAAGGTTGATGGCGAGGAGTTTATCATCGATCCTGGTGTTGATGCAACTAAATGGGTAAGAGATAATGTAAAAAATCCTGTAGCTATATTAAATACTCACGGTCATTTTGATCATGTCTGGAGTAATGCAGAGCTTAAAGAGTTTTTTAATATACCCATTTACACACCAAAAGATGATGTTTTTATGCTTTTGAGTGATCCTTTTTCTCAGGGAACACCACCGAGCACTCCGGATATTGAAGTGGTTGGAGATGAAGAGTTAAAGATAGATGGTGTAAAAGTAAAATATATTTTCTTCCCGGGACATACTCCCGGATGTAGTGCTATTTTGATAGACGATGTACTTTTTAGTGGAGATTTTATCTTTAAAAATTCTATAGGTAGGGTTGATTTTCCATATAGCAATCCGCAAGATATGAAAAATAGTATAGAAAAGTTTATGAAAATAAAAGAAGATTATAGAGTTTTTCCTGGACATGGAGAGAGCACAACTGTTGCACAGGAGCAAAAAACACTACCCGCTTGGTTGAACTATATATAGAGTTTTATCTTGCGTGATAGTTTTTATTTATGTTTTTGAGTTTTGTTTTTAGGATATGATTTTCAAGTATAACAGCTTGGTAAGTACCTTCAAATATCTTGATTTCATTTATTTCACCGATTACTTTTACTTCTCTTTTTCTAGCATCTTCAAATTTTGCTTTTGCCTCAAACTCTATCAAGTCACCATTTTTTGCTGGTGCTAAAAATTTTACTTTTGATGATATGATTACAAGATTCTCTTCATTGATAGCAGAAACAGCAGCATACTCGGCAGCCCCAAAAATAAATCCGCTATGTATTAGACCTAGCATATCGACAGCCATATCATTTGTTGTCTGGAGTGTTGTTTTAGAGTGCCCTTTTTCTAAAAATATGACATTTCCGCAAAGACTTTTTTTGATATTCTGATGAGTATTTAAGTTGTCTTCATCCTCTATGCGATTATTTTCATTAAAAATATTTTCTTCATCTTCATCTTTTATGTCTTTGCTAAAATCTTCTTCGTGGGATTGTATTTTTTCTATCTCTTCTTGGGCTAAATTTTTAGCACTCTTTGCCATTTTAATTTCCTTGCAAAATCAGTTATTATCCCTAATATCGGTAAATCATTTTCTAAGTTTAACATACACTCTTTTTGGAGCAGGGTAACCCTCTATCGTCAAAGATTTATCATTTGGATCTAGAAAATTTTCCAAACTTTCACCTTGTATCCATTTGGTCTTTCTTTGCTCATTCAAATCAGTTTTTTTGATCTCTAATATTTCGAATGATTTAAATTTTGCTCTTTTACACCAGTTCTCGAGTGCGGATATGGAAGGCACAAAATAGACATTTGGGATTTTTGAGTATCTATCTTGCGGAGTGAGTGCATAAGGTTCGCTTCCGTCAATCATAAAGGTATCGAGTATCACATATCCATCATCATTCAATCCATTTTTTAAAGCTTTTAACGCATTTATAGGATCACTTCTATGATATAAAACACCCAAGCAAAAGATAACATCAAATTTGTTTTCGTAAAAAGGGAGATGTTCTATCCCCAAAAGTTCAAACTCTATAGAGGTCTCTAGAAAATGATTTATAAAGTCAAATTGTGTTTTATAGTGCATAGAAGGGTCAAAGCCGACAAGTTTTTTTGGTTGAAGTTTAAGCATTCTAAAGAGATAGTATCCGTTATTGCACCCGATATCGGCTACGCATTTGTCTCTTAAATCAAAATGTGGCTCTAGTAAATTGTATTTTATATAGCTTTTCCACTCACTGTCTATATATGTTCCAAATAGATCAAACGGTCCTTTTCTCCAGGGGCGGAGCTCCCATGCTAACTCTTTTATCTGAGTCAGAGTTTGTGAATTTATATCTTTCGAGGAGATTTTTATGCTATCTTGGAGTGAATATCTTACATCTTTAATCTTTGGGATTTTTTTTAGAGATTCTCTGAGAATTTTTATATTTTTCCACTCTTGCCACTTGAGTCTCTCGACTCTTATCTTTTTTAAATTCATCTAATTACTGACTGCTTTTTTTGTTTCGTTGTAGATTTTTTTGATGCCATTTTTCACATCTTTGAATTCTACAATATTTTTTTTACAATCTTTATGATAGATACCCATGGAGTCATAATATTCGTGGCAGCCATTATAGTAATTTTCAGATATACCTCTGTCATTGACATATAGACAGCCACTAAAAAGAATCGTAAAGATAAATATTAATAGTATTTTCATACGATTATGATAACATTACATTTATGATACACTACTTAAAGGAGCTGTTATGTCTGTGTTGTTGATAGTTATAGTTATAATTGTATTTGCTATTATATTGATGTACAATTCGTTGATTTCCAAAAAAAACCAAGTCCAAAATATCTTTGGAAGCGTGGATGCCGTGCTCAAAAAAAGATACAACCTTATACCGAATTTGGTGGCAAGTGTACAAAAATACATGGAACACGAAAAATCCATATTAAATGATATAACCGAGCTTAGAAGCAAGGCAAACAAACCAAACTTGAGCGATGATGAAAAGATAGAGCTGGATAAAAAAGTGAGTTCGGCACTTCGATCTATAATGATAGCTGTAGAGAACTACCCAAATCTAAAAGCAAATGAAAATATGATGCAACTACAAAGATCTCTAAATGAGATAGAGGAGCAAATCAGTGCAGCAAGAAGAGCTTATAATCAAGCCGTGACTGACTACAACAACGCGATAGAAATGTTTCCGACAAATTTTATGGCAAGTGCAATGAATTATAGGAGAAAAAGAGTATTTGAGATAGAAGAGGGCGAGCGAAAAAATGTAAATGTAAAAGATTTGTTTGAAAAGTAAATTTTTGGCGACAACTAAAGCTTTAATCATGATAAATCTTTTAGCAGTTTACTCCTAAAAAAAGGATATAAGATGAAATCCTTAAGTGAACTCACCGAATTTTATTATAAAAATCTTCATCCTGTTTTAGAGGATTTGGAGAAAAAGAGAGAAAAAGTAAAATTTAGAGTTATTTTATTTGGAATTTTTATTTTGTTGGTAGATTTTATGTGTTTTTCACTTTTTAAAAATAACCTAGATTGGTTGTTTGTTGCAAATGTTATAGTTGGAGGACTGCTTTATAAGTTTTTAACCAAAGACTATACAAACGAATTTAAAAATAGAGTGATAGAGCCATTGATTTTGGCTATTGATGAAAATTTGAAATATGCAAAAGATACTCATATTCCCAAGTTTAAGTTTATAAACTCCGGACTTTTCAACTCTGTGCCTGACAAATTAGAAGGAAATGACTATATATCCGGATCGATTGATGGTATAAAAATAGAACTTTCAGATATGCATGCACAGAAAAAACACGAAAATCCCAAAGGTCAAAGTAGTTGGAGTACTATATTTCAAGGTCTATTTATCATATCAGAGTTTAGTAAAAATTTTAGTGGAAAAACAGTAGTTTTGCCGGACAGTGCACAAAATTCATTCGGTGATTTAATAGGGAATTGGCTACAATCACACAATATAAACAGGGATGAACTTATAAAGATGGATGACCCCGAGTTTGAGAAAGAATTTGTAGTGTATGGTAGTGATCAGATTGAAGCTAGATATATCCTTAATCATACACTCATGAAAAGGCTATTGGAATTTAAAAAAAGATCCAAACATAAACTTTATATATCATTTGTCTATAGCCAAATCTATATAGCTATAGACTATGGCAAAGATTTGTTTGAAGCATCTGTATTTAGGACACTTTTGGATTATAAAGTGGCTATGGAGTATATTGGCACTTTGCATTTGGCGACAGGTGTTGTAGAAGAGCTAAAATTAAATAATAAAATATGGAGTAGAGAGTGAATTTATTTGCATTGAGTGTCAAAGATTTTTTTACAGCAAAAATGTTAAAGTGTGCGATTATGCCATTTGTGACAACATTGGTGATTATGTATGTGCTATTTTTTATGGCGGCAGGTTCAGGACTAGAGAGTATGCATTCAAGTTTAACTGTTCATACTACCAAAACAGTCATAGAAAATGGTATACCGCATACACAAAATTTTTCTGCACATGTACAAAACTCTTCAATCATAAAATTTTTAATGCAGTACTCGATAACTTCTTGGCTCGCAGTATTTTTGGTTTATGCCATAGGTGGTTTTTTTATCCTTTTTGCTTCTATCTTTATAGCTATTATTATCGTAGGCTTTATGACCCCTTTTGTCTTAAAAGAGCTACACGCAAGGCACTATAGTGATGTAGATATGATAGGGTATTCAAATGCATTTGAAGGTTTGTGGTTAGTTGTAAAATGGGCTTTTGTTATGTTG
The DNA here is from genome assembly GCA_027050775.1 of Campylobacteraceae bacterium. Classification (GTDB taxonomy): domain Bacteria; phylum Campylobacterota; class Campylobacteria; order Campylobacterales; family Sulfurospirillaceae; genus JAADIZ01. The sequence continues at coordinate 61,961 of JALUBH010000026.1, forward strand.
ATACTCTTTTTTCTTTTGATACCGTTTTATTTTATACCTATTTTAAATATAGTAGCATTCAACCTGCCTTTGTACTACTTTTTTCATAAAATACTTATACATGATGTTAGCTCGAATATAAGCACCAAAGAGGAAAATAGTAAGATAAAGTACTTTAAAAGAGGCACGCTAAGAGCCAAAACTTTACTTTTATATCTCATATCTCTTATTCCCTTTGCCATATTTTTTGGTGCGATTTTTTATGTGATATATATAGGTAATACATATTTTATACAAGTAAGAAAACTAAGAAATGAGGAGAAAACCAAATGAAATCATACAAAGGGGATATGAGATGAAAGATGTAGAGTATTTTTTTGAACAGATAACTGCTATTCCGCGATGTAGCCATAATGCAGATAAACTAAAAGAGTATCTTGTGCAGTATGCCAAAGAGAAAAATTTTGAAGCCAAAACAGACAAAGCTGGCAATGTGTTGTGCAAGAAAGGTAATCCGAAAGTCTGTTTGCAATCTCACTATGATATGGTTTGTTTGGGAGATGCTCCAAAAGTTGAACTTCTCAAAGAGGGAAATATCCTAAGAGCAAAAAATTCAACATTAGGAGCAGACAACGGCATGGGAGTGGCGATTATGCTCTGCTGCATGCAAAAATATGACGATTTAGAGTGTCTGTTTACCGCTGATGAGGAAGTAGGTCTCATAGGTGCATCAAATCTTGAGCTAGAAATCACTGCACCAAATATCCTAAATATCGACTCAGAAGATGAGGGCGCGATATGTATAGGTTGTGCAGGCGGAAGTGATGTCGTGAGTGAAAAAAAAGTAAAGTTTAAAAAGATATCTAAAAATGATAAAATCTACAGGGCTGTCGTAGAGGGCTTGCCAGGTGGTCACAGTGGTGTAGATATAGACAAAAATGTACCCTCGTCCATAAAGATATTAGCTAGGTTCTTAGCTCGACACAATTGTAAATTGATAGATATCAAAGCAGGAGAGAGAAGAAATTCCATCGCAAGAGGGGGAGTTGCAATTTTTACATGTAGAGATGATTTGGAAAACGAAGAGCATATCAAAGTAGAGCAAATAGAGGACAATAACCATAAAAAGATAAAAAATTCACAAAAAATCATAAAAATGCTAGATGCCTTTTCACAGGGAGTCAGAGCTTGGAACAAAGAGTTAGGCATACCCGAAGATAGTGCAAATCTTGGAACAGTTGAAGTTAAAGACGGTGTTTTTCAAGTAGTTATCTCATTAAGGACGATGGATGATAAAAGTATGGATAGGTTAGAAGCCCAAACAGAGTCGTTTTTTGATCTTTGCGGTTTTAGCGTGACTTTTCCATCTCGCCATGATGTATGGACTCCTTACATCGGTGATTTTTCAAAAAAAGTCAAAATGATCGCATCAAAGTATATACCGGACATAAAGTTTGAAGCGATACACGCAGGGTTGGAGTGTGGCATATTGATAGCCAAACAAAAAGAACCAAAAGAAGCTGTATCGATAGGACCAAATATAAGATTTCCTCACTCAACAAGAGAAGAGTGCGATTTGGACTCAGTAGGGAAGATAACAAAAGTAGTTGAAGAGATTATCTCCACATAGAGGTTCTGGACTTTTGACTAAAATCTTGCAATTGAAAGCAAAAAATCAAATATAGCAAAAAGTCAAAAGTCAAATCCAGACTCCTACTCAATGGTACACTATATTAAAATTTTATCATAAAAAGTGGAGATTGAACGACAGGGGTGTGGAATACACGAACAACGACTGAGTTGAGAAATATTTGAGCCACAGGGTCAAATATTTCTATCCAATGATTTGTCATACTTCTTGTAATTTTTTTCTCTATCTTTAATGGTGCTCATAGAACTTCCTTTCTTTTTGATTTGCTTTTCTCGCACTAATTATTCGGATAATTTCCTCACCATTGTCATTAAAAAATATATTTGTTATTTATTGATAGCTACCCTGTCTATGTAAAACTCTACCAATTACTAATGTATCATCCAATACATCAAATAATATTCTATAATTTCCGATTCTTAATCTGTATGCTAGTTCAAAATTCGTAAGTTTTTTAATATTTGGTATATTTGGAAAATCTTTTAGTTTTAAAATTTTATTATGTATTTTAGTTTTGAATGGTTCTGAAATATGCTTTAAGTCCTTGATAGCACTTTTTCTAATTTCAATTTTCATTTTTTAAATAATTTTCAAAAGATACAGTTTCTTCTTTTCTTGTAGATTTTAATAATTTTAAATCTTCAATATTTTCTTTTGAAGTTATTTCTAATCCATCTTGCTTTAAATGTTCTAAAAGCCATAAAACTTTTTTAGTTAAACTCTCATTTTGAATATTGATAGTTAAGGTTTGCATTATTAATATCCTTATTATTAAAGTATAAGTATTTTATCATAATAACTTGTACTTTTATATAAAACTACTCTGGTGCGATTATCCCTTTTGTGGCTAATGCTTGTTTAGAAAAAACATCAGCAGGAATATATCCTTTTTACAATAAAATTTTTTATATAAATCTTATTGTAAATAAATGGAATAAAAAAACCAACCAATACCCATTGTAAAAATAGCAATTGCAAGGCTAAGGAAGAACCATTTTACATCACCTCTTGTCAATGGAGCAAATACACAAAAAAGTAAAGTAGTCCAAGAAAATTCTAATACAGCAGTTTTTAATACTCCTGTATCTTTATATTTTAAATTAATCTGCATATTGCAAATCTCCGAAATAATAAATTTACCAATTTATTCTCAAAGATAGGCATATTCAGATTTCCAGATAATGTGGCTTTTTGGATACAAGGTTGGGCCCGCGTAGCGGGCACGAACGGTAAGTATATGAGGCGTTGGGCGTTTTGAAACACCTAATTTTCATTTTACTATACCGTTTGTTTATATTCATAATATTCAATTTAACTACCACACGCCCAATGACTTATATATATTGTTGTGGGTTGTTTATATGTCAATCTTTCCATTTTTTGAACTATCTTTTTTGCTTCTGTCTAAATTCCCTTCTAAATCTGCTTCTCCCAAATGTTCTTTTTGTTCATTAAAAACTTCGTAATGATTTCTATGTAATGTATCAAGATACCAATAATATCCAGTGCTTTTTTCTTTATATACAGTAGCACCTTTAACTTGTTTCGATGTTCTTTCAAATCTTTCGGTATTTTCAACTATTGGTATGGTAATACAATTTTCTTCTATCCATTTTTCTGTTTTTTTAATTGTATCAACACAAGATATATCAATTGTATCAGCTTCATTTTTTATAACCATCGTATGTGATAAATCTGCAAAAGAAGATTTATTAAAATTCAATAAAAGAAATTTTTTATACATATCTCGCATCTTTCTTTCACTTATTTCTGCCAGAGTTTGTCCAGTAACATTTGAATCTAATGTAACGCTATAAAAATTGTCATCATAAGAATGAATATGTCCGTCAAGCCAATTTTTGGGATTAGCTTTATTATATACGACATCTTTAAAAAAAGTTCTTAAATCTCGATTTCCTATTTTTCCAATACTACTACTGAAATTAGTTTGTGATATTGCTTTTCTATTCCAATAGAAATCACCTTTTTTGAAAAAAACATATTTACAACTTGAACCATTGAGATTTGAAACTATCTTAGTAAAAATTAAAACAGCTTGACTAAATTCTTCAATATTGTTGTATTGTTCTTGAAGAGACAATTCATTGATAAAAACTTCCATAATCTCAAATCTCGAATAGTTTATTAAAATCTTTTTCAGTTTGGTCAAAAAAACCATCAGGCCATTCTTCAATAGCTCCGTTTTCTAATAATGGGATTTTTATAACAGGTTCTTTATCATTGTTTTGAAAATAAAGAATACTAACTTCGTCATTATTCAATATCTTTTCCTTCTTAGTTGTAGTAATTCTTACAGCATTTAATATATGTTCGCTGTGAGTTTCAATAAAAATCTGAACACCAGTTTTAGCGACCTTTGCTAAAAACAGTATTAGTTCGTGTTGAGCTTTTGGATGTAGATGGGCTTCCGGGTTTTCGACTATTATTATTTCATTCTTTTGAGCAATTAAGCCCGTTACAACTATTGGCAAAATATATGTATAACCAAAACCTACATTTGTGGGTAATAAATCACTTGATTTGTTTATTTCAAATGTCAATGAAATTATATGTCTGTTTTCTTCATTTTTGATATATACTTTTGTATCAGTATCAAGAATTTTAGATACCCATTCGCCAACTTGAATTTCTAAATCGTTAGCCAATTGTATAACTAAATCTTCTTCTTTTCTTTCTTCAATAACAATATTTTTATTTACCGAAAAACTCTTTTTTAACAGTAAGACATTTGCAGTATATTCACCTCTTGTTCCAACATTAATAAAATCAGATAATGTTGTTCTTAAATAAAATTCTTTGGGACCAATTCTGTCAGCAGCGATATAGTGAATGTTTTTTAAAAATGATACATCTGATAATTCTTTTATTGTTTTTAAGTTACCTATCATATTATCATTATCGTTTTCTGAAATCTCAAATGTAACATTATCTTTATCAGTTTGAACAATAATATTTATGGTCTCTTCTTTTGATATTTTTTTATTTCTGATATCATCAAAAGCTCCTAAACTTACACACGAACCATTAAAAGCAATTTTGTCTATTTCTTTTTGCCCTTCAATAGATTGTCTTAAAATCAATAGACTTTGCAAAAAAGAAGATTTACCTCTACCATTAATTCCGGTTAATAAATTAAATTTTGATAACTTAAAATCTGTTTTATCTTTAAAAATTTTAAAATTTTGAAGTGTTATTGACTTTATCATAGCTTAATTCCTTTTTACTAAATCAAAATATTCTTTTACTTTTTTAAATCTTGTTTTAACATTGCTGGTGGAACCAGTAGAGAATCTGATAGCATTGTAGTATTCGTAATCATCCAATAATTTTTTATATTGAAGTTTGTATTGTTCTTTTAGTTTATTTGATATTGAATCAGGTGTAATATCACTAAAATAGTTTGCCACAGATTCCATTACAGCAATATTAATACGTCCTCTTGTATAATCAGTTGGAATTCTAAAATTATTCCAACTACCAAATATTTCGGTGGTAGTTCTCATTGAAGTATTAAATTTGTTTTTTACAATTTCAATTTCACTTTCATTAAAAGTGTTTATTTTTTTCATTGCATTTTCAACAAAAGTATTCATACTGTTCTTATAATCCTTGTCAAAATCGAACAATATAAAAGATATTACACGAAGAACAGCTTCTTGATCTTTGGCTCTTAGCGGTGATATACCATTGTCAATCGCTTTCCTAAATATGTCAGAATTTGCAAGTTCTTGCAATAATTGTGTCGCTTTCCCAAGGTAAATACAGTTTCTTATTTCTTGTCGTGTTAATTGTGTTCCACCGGTATTTATTCTATTGAATATATCGTAAACCATTTCAAGGGGAACAGAAGGTTGAATAAGATAAACCAGTAGCTTAGTATCCTCAATTCTTGTTTGGTATTCTGAATTAATTTCAATTAAGTCTTTAAAATTTTTACCATTTAGTTCAGATAAAGCATTTAGATTTGTTAATCTGAATTTATTATTCAAAAATTTTTTAAGAGTTGTTAATCTTTGACGTCCATCTACAACAATATATTTTCCTTCTTTACTTTTGTTTATATACAATGGTGGTAGAGGAAATCCAAGTAAAACAGATTCAATAAAAAGACTCATTTGATCTGGCTTCCAAACAAATTGTCTTTGGAATTCAGGCATTCTCAATTTTTCTTGCTCAACCCATTTTCGAACAACAAGTTCATAAACTGTTTGAGGCTCTTTTCTTATGTCAATATCTGCTTTCGATGGGTCATAAGGATATATAGATTCTTTATTTCCTCTTTTGTATAATTCTTCCTCTTCCGTATCTTTATCATTCTCAATAATTGAACTTTCATTTATTATTTTTTCTTTATATGCACTAAATTCATCATCAAGAAGAAGTTTTAAATTAATTTCAAAGTCACGTAAACCAACACATCTTTTACCTTCAATAATCTTCAATTTTTCAATTAGATTTGAAGGAATGTCGTTTTTTAGATTATTAAGGACCTCTTCTGTAATTTTATAAATTGTTTTATCGTCATTCATATTGTTAATTCCTTTAATGCAAAGATAAAAACTTTATTTAGTGTTTTACCCAAATAACCCACAACGGTGAGTATATGAGGCGTTGGGCGTTTTGGAACACCTTACTTTCAATTTACTATGCCGTTTGTTTATATTCATAATATTTCAGTTTAACTATCACTCGCCCAATGACTTATATACAATGTTGGCGGTAGTATTTCTTTTTCTATATTTAAAAAATAATGGGTTCCAATCTTTTATTTTAGGTTCCACTAAATTTTTACTAAAAAACAAAATTTCTTTTCCTTCACGAATTTCGTATGCAGTATGCTTAAATGAGAATTCTTTTTTCTTACTATCAGAATATAGTTTCTTTATTTGTGGCACATTATCATATGAAACAATCCATTTAATATTCTTTATTGACTTAATTTTTTCACTAATAATTTTATGATTTTCTTCTTGATAATGGTTCATATAAAGAGTGCTTGCTTTCAAAAAGTAAGGTGGGTCAAAATAAAAAATTGTGTTATTATCGGCTTCTTTTTGAATTTTATCAATTAACTTAATAGCATCTTTTTTATAAAGACGAATTTGCTTTTTCTTTTTTGCAATCTTTTTTATTCTATTTATCAATTCTGTTTTGTTAAACCTACAATCCATTAAATAATTACCTTTTTGCTCTATACCACCCATTACCCCTGCATTAATTATTCCAGAGCGGTTGGTTCTATTTAGATAAAATGTGGAAAAACCTAATTCAAGTAAATCTGCTGATTTTTTATTTAGTTGAACATTCTTCTGTTTTCTCCATTCTTCGATTGTCAATTCAGCATTTTCAATCATTTCACATAATTGATTGGTCTTATTTAAAACAGAGTGCCAAAAAGCATAAATAGACCTATCACGGTCATTTATTGTTATACGCTCAATAAACCCTTCCATTAATAAAAATAAAGCAACAGATGCACCGCCAGAATATGGTTCAACATAATGACCATTGATGTCATTATCAATGCAAATCTTTGCAATAAATGCGGAAAGTTTATTTTTACCGCCTGGATATCTAAGTGGTGAATAAAACATTATTTTTTTCTCTAATATCTAATAAAACTTTAAATAAAGGAAATAGAAAATCCCAAAAACCATTTAAAAATTGCTTATTTAAATAATGAGTGTCTTTTCCGTGAACATAACCATTCAGTACATCTAATGAATATTGACTATTAGGGTCTATTAACCTATTAACAACAATTTGAGCCTTACCATTTAATTTATGTGTTTTTATGTATTCTAATCGCTTTTTTAAAGGAATGTTTTTTAAATCATCTTTATAAAAGGATTTCATTGCTGTTTCAATTCCTTCTGTTTCAATATAGTTTAATACAGATAAATCTAAAAATACTCTTAAAGACGCTGAAACAATATTTGTGTATTTTAAAGAAATAATCTTAAATTCATTAAATATACCCGACAATCTATAATTACTTGTATTTATTGAATAAATTGGTAAAATTATTTTATTTCTGTTTGGGTTTTCTTTTAAGTGTTGAATTGTATTTGTTTGCGTTGGTGGTGCTGGTGGCACAACTGGTGTAGAATTAGGTTGTTGAGTTTCATTCGTAGAATTACTATTCGAAGTATCTGAATTTACATCTGATGTTGCATCACTTTTCTCATCATCTTCTTCTTCGACTAATTGAACTTTTGGTAGGCTGTCTAATACTTCATTTAGATTGTCTAATGTTAGTCGAGTATTAATTTTATCATCTTCTCCAATTATTCGTTTAATAAGTTCTGCAAATGCGTTATAAAAACTTGATTTTACTGATGTGATTTTAACATCTAAACCATTATATTCAATACCCCATTTCGTTTTTACAAGAGAGAAATTAAAGAACCGCTCTAAAATAGTAATAGGAAAACGATATGAGTTTGCTAATTCAAATTCACTTTCAGATAGTTTGGATTTGACTTCATTAAGTTTTACAAAATCCTTGATTTTTAAAATTCTGAAAAATCCTTCTAACTCACTTTTAGTAAGTTTTGTAATTGAGATAATTTTTTCAATATTTCCATTATGTTTTTCATATAATGTTACAATCCAATGTTGCTGTTGAACTCTCGACCATTTTCTTTGTAGAGATGATGAACTATTTCGTTGATTAATATACCACTCTGCATCATCAAATGTTGGTGCCACATTAACAGGAATTTTTTCAATTTCCGTCAAATTCATTTTGTCAGATGCTTTTCTTACAAAACTTCTAATTGATTTTGGGGCTTTATGAGGTTCTCTTAATAATTTTAGAGCAACAACTCTTCTATTTCCTTCTGCAACATAATATTTACCATTATCTTCATTCTTCCATACAACAACAGGGTCAGCAGGAATAAATCCATCTTCCGATATTGAAGTGATTAATTCATAAAAGTCTTTTTTATCCGCAGTTTCATATGTTAAATCTTCTGCAAAATCTTTTAGAGTAAGATGAGTTTCTTCCGGATTTAAACGTGGGTTTTCTGGCCATAACCTTAATTGGTCAACAGACCTTGGTGTTTTCGTAATTAACCATTCAAATGTTTTACTCATAATTTTTCTCTTTTATGTTTATTCTATATTCTCCGTCTCTCTTATATTACCGCCAACGATTGTGTATCATCTATTGTTGTTATTTCACCATATTTGGCGTGTAACAACAATTGTTGATATTTTTCTTTTATCATTTTTACTCCCTTTATTCAAAAAAATCATCCATTGGATTTTTAATCTTATCTATTACTCTTTTTGATACATGGGTATAAATTTCAGTTGTTTTAGAACTATTATACCCTAATAACTCTTGAATATATCTCAAATCCGTGCCTTGCTCAAGCAGGTGAGTTGCAAAACTATGATGTAACATATGGGGAGTTACTTTTTTCTTAATCCCTGCTTTTAATGCTGCTTTTTTGAGGATATTTGCAACACTTGTTGGTGAATATTTTCCACCCTTTTGACCTTCAAAAAGATATTTCTTCGGTTTATATTCTTTATAATATATTCTCAAAAGTTGAAGCAAATTGTCTGATAATAGAGAAATTCTATCCTTCATACCCTTTGCTCCTATGATATTTATAATTTGTTTTACTTCATTTTTACTTAGGACTTTCGGCAATTTATGTTCTTTATGCGGTCGATGAAGTTCATAATATTGTTTTTTTCTATTGAGTACTTTTTCATAATAAAATTTAATTGCATTAATTCTCTGGTTCTGTTGGCTAATCGAGATCTTATGGGTTTTTATCAGAATTAATATGTATCTATTTATTTCTTCTTTTGTTGTATTCTCAATATTTGTACCATTGAAGTAATTGATAAAGTCACCAAAATAATGACAATAAATTCTTTGGGTATTAGCACTATATCTTTTTTGAATTAATAGGCTTTTATATTTTTCCATAATTTCTTTCATTCGTTGCCATCTTCTTCTATGTATAAACTATTTATTAGTGGACATTATATCACCTTTTGGTGTAATCTCAAAGGCTAAACTGTCTATTTATTTGTATCGTTTATATGATATTTAAAACATATAGTTTAGTTTTTCTGTGTATTTTATTATTTTTTGATGTCTTTTAATAATATAATTGGGGAGTAAGTAGGTACATCGTGGATGTTAATGTTTGAATATATGTATTAAAAGGACAAAATATCTTTTTAAAATTGAATTCATATCGAACTTGAAAAAGACTATGCCATCCATTGTATCACTAATTACCTAGCTTTAAAACTCTCTTTGCTTTTGCAAAACTCACTCAAAAAACATTTATCGCATTTTGGATTTTTGGCGGTGCAGATGTATCTGCCAAACAGAACCATAGCTTGGTGAAGTATATGTAGATGGTCCTTGAATTTTTTTGTCAACTCAATTTCGGTTTTTATGGCTGTTGGGGCATTGCTGAGACCTAGTCTGTGGGCGACTCGAAATACATGTGTATCGACTGCCATGAGATTTTCTCCTGAAAATTCTATCAGGACAACATGAGCTGTTTTTTGTCCGACTCCTGCTAGCGATATTAGTTTTTTTTCATCCAATGGTATTTCTCCGTCAAAATCATTTTCAACTTTTTGAGCCATTTTTATCAGATTTTTTGCTTTATTGTTGAAAAATGAGCAGGATTTTATGAGCTCTTTGATGTCGTTTAGCGAGGCACTGCTCAAACTCTTTGTATCAGGATATTTTTCAAAAAGAGCAGGAGTGATTATGTTGACTCTCTTATCTGTGCATTGTGCTGAAAGCATTACAGAGATGAGTAGTTCATATAAGTTTTTATATTTTAGTTCTGTAACAGCATCTGCATATTTTCCTATAAATATCTTTTTGATTTCGTTTATCTCTTTTTTTGTTGCTTTTTTCATTTTATTTCTCCTTTTTTAGAGGCAAAGCCCCTAAAAAATTCCTCTCACTAAAGCTACGCCATTGGCGAGAGTGTTTAGATTTTAGATTTCTTGCATACTTTTTTCTCGAAAAATTCTATTTTTTGTCATTTTAGGTAGTATCGTATGATTTGCTCGGATTGCATTTTATCTAAAGATTTATTAATTATTTAAACAAATTAGATATAATTCCTAAAATTTTAAAAAAGGATTTGAATGAAAAGAGTTATATTCGGTAGTTTATTGGCTATGATATTTGGAGTTAGCCTTAGTGCGACGGTTTATGCGACTGTAAATGGTCACGATATTAAGGATCAAGATATAAAAGCATTGCTAAGAACAATGCCTGGTGCAAGATTTGAGCAACTTCCTCCGGCTACACAGAAAAAGGTTGTTCAGCAAGCGGTTCAGAGATATCTTTTGTCTCAAAAAGCTATAAAATCAGGTATAGAAAACGATCCTGAATTTAAAAAGGCACTCGCAGGAATCAAAGGTGATTTGGCACTTGAGCTATGGATGAAAAAAGAGTACGCTAGCGTAAAAGTTGATGAAAATTCAATAAAAGCTTATTTTGATAAAAATGCTGCTAAATTTGTAAAACCATCTCGTGCAAAAGCAAGACACATCCTCCTAAAAACTAAAAAAGAGGCTGAAAATGTGATTGCTCAACTTAAAGGTTTAAAAGGCGCTGCTTTGACTAAAAAGTTTATAGAGTTAGCAAAAGCAAAATCAACAGGACCTAGCGGCAAAGATGGTGGAGAACTAGGCTGGTTTAACAAAAGACAGATGGTAAAACCTTTTAGTGATGCAACATTTGCACTCAAAAAAGGAGAGATAACAACTACACCTGTTAAAACTCAGTTTGGTTATCATGTTATTTTACTTGAAAATAAAGAAGTTGGCAAAAAAGCAACTCTTGCAGAGGTTAAGCCTCAAATAGAAAATGTTTTAAAAATGCAAGCATTTAGAAAAAAAGTTTCAAGTATTGCCAAAGGGCTTACAAAAGGTGCAAAGATAAGTATTAAATAAAAAGGTCGTTTCAATGCAAAATGCAAAAATTTTTGATTTTGTTAAACCAGGTGTTGTGTCTGGTGATGATTTGCAAAAAATGCTAGAAGTGGCGAAAGCGAATGCTTTTGCCTTTCCTGCAGTAAATGTTGTAGGTACAAACTCTATAAATGCTGTCATGGAAGCTGCCAAGAGGGTTAATTCTCCTGTTATGATTCAGTTTTCAAATGGTGGGGCAAGTTTTTACGGTGGTAAAGGTATTGACTCAAAAACTTCTGCAGTTTTAGGGGCGATTAGTGGTGCTCTACATGTACACACTCTAGCAGCTACTTATGGAGTACCTGTAGTGCTTCATACAGATCACGCGGCAAGAAAACTTTTACCGTGGATAGATGGACTTTTAGATGCTGGCGAAGAGTACTATGAAAAGCACGGTCGCCCTCTGTTTAGCTCTCATATGATAGATCTCTCAGTAGAGAGTTTGAGTGAAAATGTCGCTACATGCAAAGAGTATCTAAAAAGAATGAGTAAATTAGATATGACGCTTGAGATTGAGCTTGGTTGTACAGGTGGTGAAGAAGATGGTGTTGACAATTCGCATCTGGACAATTCAGCACTCTACACGCAACCAGAAGATGTGGCGTATGCCTACAAAGAGCTTGGTGAGATTAGTAACAGATTTACTATAGCTGCCTCTTTTGGAAATGTTCATGGTGTTTATAAGCCTGGAAATGTTCAGCTGACTCCGAAGATTTTAGATAACTCTCAAAAATACATAAAAGAGAAGTTTGGCTTAAGTGAAGACAAACCTGTAAATTTTGTATTTCACGGCGGAAGTGGAAGTGAGTTAAAGGATATAAGAGAAGCCTTGAACAATGGTGTTATAAAGATGAATATAGACACAGACACTCAGTGGGCATTTTGGGATGGAGTAAGGAGATATTCTGAAGAATTTTCTCCATATTTGCAATCACAGATAGGTAATCCTGATGGTGATGATGTTCCAAATAAAAAATACTATGACCCAAGAAAATGGCTAAGAGCAGGCGAAGAGAGCGTAATCAAAAGACTCGAAACTGCCTTTAGTGATCTTAACTGCATAGATAGAAATTAAATAAATACAGAGCCTTTTTAAAGGCTCTTGTTACTAGGATGAAATTAACTCACTCTGCATTTCAAAAACATATCTTTAGAGATAAAATATTTTTCATAAAAAGAGATGATCTCTTACATGAAGATTTTTCAGGCAATAAAGCACGAAAATTTGAATACTTCCTTGTTAATGATTTTCCAAATATAGATAAACTAGTAAGCTATGGTTCAAATCAGTCAAATGCTATGTATTCGCTCTGTGTTTTAGCGAAGCTTAAAGGTTGGAAATTTGTATATTTTTGTGACCATATACCCTCATTTTTAAAAGAAAATCCAATTGGAAATTATAAATATGCCATACAAAATGGTATGCAGATATACACTGTTGTTGATAAAAAACAGAATGCTTACTCTCTTGAAAATGGCACGACTTTGGTGGTCGAAGAGGGTGGAAGACAAAAAAGTTCAGAATATGGCATAAAAAAACTAGCCGATGAACTACGAGAGGATATAAGAAAAAATCATATAAAAAATCCTTATATTTTTTTGCCATCGGGTACTGGTATAACAGCGTTGTATCTTCAAAAACATTTGCCTTTTAGAGTCTTTACATGTAGCACGGTTGGAGATGACAAATACCTTGAAAAGCAGTGGCAAATGGTAGAGGATGATATTAAAATTTTACCTATTATCTTAAATTCACAAAAGAAGTACCATTATGGAAAACTATACCCTGAAGCTTATGAGATATATAAAGAGCTTAAAAATGATATGGGTGTAGAGTTTGACCTTCTTTATGATCCGATAGGGTGGATAAAATTTTTAGAAAATATAGATAAACTAGAAGGAACTCCCGTGTATTTACATCAAGGCGGACTTAAGGGCAATGAATCTATGAAAGCAAGATATGAGAGAAAGTATGATAAAATTAATTGAAATATTATATAGGAAAATAGATGTTAAATATTAAAACAACTGATAAAAATTTTAAAAATCAATTTGATAAGCTTTTGCAAAGAGGCAAAATGGACATAGAAAATGTGTCTAAAATAGTAACTACTATAATTGATGAAATAAAAAAAGATGGAAACAGTGCAATTAAAAAACATGTAGAGAAATTTGACAAATGGCAGGTGAAAGAAGATAAAGATTTAAAAATTTCTACTGATGATATGGAAAAAGCATATAGTTTTTTGAGCAAAGAATTAAAAGATGCACTAAACTTAGCTTACAACAGAATCAAAAATTATCAGGAAAAACTAATGCCAGAAACCTGGATGGAAGAAGATTCTACCGGCTCCATCTTGGGGCAAAAGATAACCGCAATTGACAAGGCAGGATTGTATATACCAGGTGGAAAAGCAGCATATCCAAGTTCACTTTTGATGAATGCCATACCTGCGATAGTTGCAGGAGTGGATGAGATAATAGTTTGCACACCAGCACCGGATGATGAGCTAAATTCTCTTCTTTTGGCAGCCATGCACTTATGCGGCATAAAAAAAGCATATAAAATTGGAGGAGCAAGTGCGATAGCAGCCATGGCATACGGGACTAAAACAATTCCAAAAGTTGATGTTGTCACAGGCCCTGGCAATATCTTTGTAGCAACTGCAAAAAAGCTTGTCTATGGTGAAGTAAATATAGACATGATAGCCGGTCCAAGTGAGATAGGAGTTTTAGCAGATGAGAGCGCTGATGCTAAACTTTTAGCCATAGATTTACTTTCTCAAGCAGAACATGATGAAATGGCAAGTTCAATACTTATAACAACAGATGCTAACCTTGCAAACAATGTGGAAATAGAGATAGAAAACTGGTTAAAGACATTAGATAGAGAGACAATCGCAAGAACTTCTATAAAAAATAGGGGAGCTATTATTATTACTAGGGATATGGATGAGGCGATAGAGCTCATGAATGACATAGCACCGGAGCATTTAGAAGTGGTTTGCAAAAATGCTATGGACTTTTTGCCAAAGATAAAACATGCCGGCGCTATTTTCTTGGGAAGCTATACGCCTGAGCCTATAGGTGACTATATAGCCGGACCAAATCATACACTTCCAACAGGTGGAACAGCAAGATTTTATTCTCCTTTGGGAGTAGATAATTTTATAAAAAAATCTTCTATTATCAGTATGAGCAAAAAAGGAGTTGCTATGATAGCAAAAGAGTGCTCCTTGCTTGCACAGACCGAGGGCTTGGGAGCCCACGCCGCATCAGTTATGCAAAGATTGAACTAATCTATCTATTTTGTTCAAAATTAAATTTGCATGTACCTTCAGGTTGTAGTATTCACCCATATACGAGAGCGGGATTTTTGTCTCCTCTTGTATATCTTTTAGTAATTCTGTAAGATTTTCTTTTGTCTTTCTTAGCTCTTCTTTGTCCAAAGTCTCTATTTTTGAATCTATCTCGTAGAGTACTTTGTACCACTTGTATATTTTTGATCTGATTCTCCACCTATATAGTGGAAAAGCGCCTTTTAGAAGTGGAAAAAGAAGGGTTAAAAGAGGAATTATCATGATAGCTAGTCTGTCTATCATGCTTGCTATCCAAAAAGGAAAAATCTTCTCTAAAAAAGTATCGCCTTTTATCAGGTAGTTTTTAGCATCTTCGCTCATAGGAATTTGTGTGTATTTGTATGTTGGAAATTCATTTTGATATGAAAAGATGGTTGCTTTTGAGTGTACTTTTTTGACACTTTTTAAAATCAGTCTTATCAAGTCAGGATTTAGTGATTTTTTTGCGACTAGTGTGGCAGTTGTGCCAAGCAGTATTGTCTTTTTTTGTGGTATGTTTTTATCAAGACTTATAACTCCTTCACCGAGGGTTAACGGTGAAAGATAAGAGAACTTTTTACTATAAGCTTCTGCTCTTTGGAAGCTAAAAAGTTTTAGATTTTTATCTTCTAGCAGTTTTTTTATCTTGTCTGATGAAGCAGATATGACACTAAATATAGCATCTACCTTTCCTTCATCTAGTGCCTTTTTAGGGCTCATTCCTTTTAAGTCAACAAATGTTGTATTTATTGAATCTATATTGTTCTCTTTTAAAAGTACAAGCGCCAAAGCTCTTGTGCCGCTTCCTACGCCGCCTATGAAGAGTCTTTTGCCTTTTAAATCATATAGATACTTAAAAGTTTCATTTTTTCTATAAAATATCCAAAGAGGTTCAAAATAAATGCTACAAAGTGACATGAGATTTTTTATATCTTTGCTTGATGCGGTACCGCCTTGCACAAATGCCATATCTACTTCGTTTTTCTCAAGCATAGAGAGTGCTGCAACAGAGCCGGCTGTCGGTATGACTTGAAGATCAAACTTCTCTCTTTTTAAAAGTTTATGATATAGAGTTCCAAAATGATAGTACGATCCGTCTGCTTTGCCAGTAGCTATTTTGAGCGTTTTTGGAGGTGCTGGATCTATAAATTGATATGAAAATAGTCCTACAATTATGACTACAATTAAAACTGAAAGAGTAACTTTACACCATTCGCATTTCATCATACACCTCTTTTTGCATAAAATTCTTTTTTAAACTCTTTAAATTTATTGAGCAGTATCGCCTCTCTCATTTGTTTCATCAAATTTAGATAATAGTGAAGATTATGCAGTGAAGCGAGCCTAAAATATGTCAATTCACGAGCTCTGAAGAGATGGTTTAGATAGCCTCTACTGTAGTTCTTACATGTAAAGCAATCGCACTCCTTATCTATGGGCTCAATATCAAGTTTGTATCTTGCTGATTTTATATTTATCTTTCCAAAAGATGTAAAAAGTGTGCCATTTCTTGCATTTCTCGTAGGCATCACACAGTCAAACATATCAACTCCACGCTCTACATTTTCCACCAAATCTTCAGGAGTTCCGACACCCATCAAATATCTTGGTTTGTCTTTTGGCATCAAAGGAGTTGTAAATTCAACTGTATCGTACATCAAGTTATTTGATTCACCGACACTAAGCCCACCTATGGCATATCCGTCATAATCCTCTAGGGAGCAAAGCTCATCGGCTGAAATCTTTCTAAATTCTTTATCTGTTCCACCTTGTATAATCGCAAAGATATTTTGATGGACTCCTATACCTTTTTCTTTTTGACTAACATGGTATTTTATCGCCTCTTTTGCCCAAGCAGTAGTCCTTTGGATGGAGAGTTCAATCCTCTCTCTAGTTGCAGGAAGCGCTACCAAATCATCTAGTATCATCATAATATCAGAGTTTAAATTATACCCAATATCTAAAACACTTTTTGGTGTAAAGTAATGCATAGAGCCATCAATATGAGATTTAAACTTTATGCCGTTTAAGTCAGGTTTTGAGTTGGAACTAAGACTAAAAGCTTGAAAACCTCCACTGTCGGTCAGAAAACTCTTTGGATATTTTGTAAAACCGTGAAGTCCACCAAAATGTTTTATCGTTTTATCTCCTGGACGGAGATAGAGGTGGTATGTATTTCCTAATATAATCTCCGCACCCAAAATCTCAATCATATCTTTAGCATCAAGACTCTTGACACTGCCTACTGTGCCCACAGGCATAAATATCGGAGTTTGTATCGTACTGTGAGCTGTTTTTATAGTACAAGCTCTAGCATTTTGGTCTGTATTATCTATTTGAAATGTCATATTTGGTATAATATCCTTTATTAACGGAGTGCAAATGAAAAAAATTCTTATACTTGCTGATGGTATTTTAGCGAAATATTTTTTAGAAAGAGTTATATCTTCGCAAGATGGTGATAATCAGTATAGTGTTGTTTATTATAAAGAGCTTACAATACCACAAAATAAACCGGAAAATTTCAAATTTTATGATTTTGATCCTACGAGTTATGACAAGCTATCTTCGGTGCTAAATGATGATTTTTATCAAGTTATGATTATAACCTCCAATAAAATAGATGCAGTATCTTCGTATGAAAATGCAAGAAAAATCAGTAAAGAAGTCCAAATTGTCATGGTAGATAGATGGGGACTTGAATTTGATGACAATATGCTTTATCTTTTGGATTCCAGGGAAGTTTTAGCCTCTCGTTTTATGGATTATCTTCCTGATTTACCTGTTATTGCCCAAAATGTAGGTCTTGGCAAGGGTGAAATTATGGAGATGAGAGTACCGGCCGGGAGTCCGTATTCGTATAGGTATTTAGGTAATATAGTGCAGAGGAACTGGCGGATTGCCGCCATATATAGAGTAAATGAATTGATACTACCTAGAGATTCGTTGATGATTCAGCCAAATGATGTGATGTTGGGCGTTGGTGACCCCAATGTCCTAAGGAGTGTATATCATAGTGTAAAAGTTGAGATGGGACAGTTTCCTCGTCCATTTGGACAGATTATTTACTGTTTAGTAAATATGCAAAATATGAGTGAATACGATATAGAATCCTTGCTTAATGATGCCATGCTTCTGCATTCAAAGATTAACTCTAGGAGACTTTTTATCAGAGTGATAAATCCAACATACTCTAAACTTTTTAATAAAATAAAGGGATATTGTAGCGACAAGATAGTTGTAGATGTAAATTACTATGATAATAATGTGGAAAAAGTGATCTTTAAAGATGCAAAAGAGGTTGATATAGGTTTGATTGTCATAAATAATAATTTTTTGAAAAAATACACCAAAATACTTTTTGAGATAAGAAAACCGATATTTAAGATTGGAGTTTGGGGATTTGCTGATTTGAGAGATGCGGTTATACTGGGAAGCAATAGTGAGCATATAGAAAAAGAGTCCTCGGTTATATTTGATTTCTCTTCTCAATTGGATTTAAAGATAAAACTTTACAATTTTAATTCGCAAGATGACAAATCTCAAGAAGATTTGAGTGGGTATTTTAAAAATTTGTCCAAGATTTTTAATAAAAAAATAGATATAATTGACTCTGTTAGAAATCCTCTTATAGAGTTAAGAAACAAAAAAGATGTATTGCAGTTTGTACCGTTTAGCAAAAAATTAGAGAAATTAAATATCTTTTCCATATTTTCAACAGATATGGAAAAGCTTCACTTTAAACTCAACAAAAGCTATCAGGTTTTTATACCTGTAACTGCAAGTGAATAGGAAAAATAATGCAAATAAACATAGATTTAGCGCAAGAAAAAAACAGAAATTATAAAGTTTATATAGATGAGTTGAAATCTCTGAATTTTGATACAAAAGTAGCCATCGTCACGAACCCAACAGTTGCAAAGTTTCATCTTGAAGAGGTAAAAAATCTCATAAATGTTGATGAACTACATGTTATAACTGTACCAGATGGTGAAAAATACAAAAATATGGATACTATAGAGTTTATATTAGGTGAGTGTTTTAAACATAGACTTGACAGGAAGTCGATTTTGATAGCCCTTGGTGGTGGCGTGATAGGAGATATGACTGGTTTTGTAGCATCTATCTTTCAAAGAGGTATCAAGTTTGTACAAATTCCCACAACACTTTTGGCCCAAGTAGATGCAAGTGTAGGTGGAAAAACAGGTGTAAATTCGCAATACGGCAAAAACCTCATCGGATCTTTTTGGCAACCTCTTGCAGTGCATTGTGAAACAAGATTTTTAAAAACTCTGCCACAAAGAGAGTTCAACGCAGGTATAGCCGAGATTATCAAGATGGCTGTGACATTTGATATGGAATTTTTTGAGTGGTTGGAAAATTGCAATCTAAGAGACGATACGGATCTTAAAACAGCGATTTTAAAGAGCATAAAAACAAAAGCAAGAGTTGTCTCGCTTGATGAGCGAGAAGCTGGAGTGAGGGCTGTGCTGAACTATGGACACACCTTTGCTCATGTGATAGAAAATGAAACACAATATAAAGTTTTTCTTCATGGAGAAGCCGTATCTATAGGTATGGTGATGGCAAATGAGTTGTCACTAAAACTTGGACTTATGAGTGCTCAGGAGGCTATACGAGTGAAGTATCTGCTTCAAAGATATGATTTACCTATAGATTATGAGATAAAATCAGCAGAAGATTTTTATGAGCATTTCTTCTTAGACAAAAAGAGTAACAACAATAAAATAACCTTTGTGCTATCCAAAAGTATAGGTGGATATGAGATGAAAAATGATGTGCCAAAAGATATAACCATAAGTGTTTTAGAGGATTTTGAGTAGGTGAAAAAAGTATATTTTAAGACTTTCGGTTGCAGAACCAATATATATGATACTCAAATCATGATGCAAAATTTAGATGATTTTGAGTTGGTAAAAGATGAAGATGAAGCTGATATAGTAGTAGTAAACTCGTGTACTGTTACAAACGGTGCAGATGTGAGTGCGAGGGGTTACATCAACTCTCTAAATCGTAAGGGTAAAAAAGTCTTTATTGGTGGCTGTGGAGCACTCAGTAAGGGTGAAGAGCTCTTTGAAAAAGGGAAAGTTTTTGGTGTTTTTGGTCACTCTGAAAAAGAAAAGCTAAATAAACTTTTGAAAAAAGAGGAGAGATTTGTCCAGATTGGCGATTTGAAATCTCTTGATAAAACCATAGTTGAGGATTATCTTGGCAAGAGCAAGGCTTTTATAAAGATACAAGAGGGTTGCAACTTTCGATGTAGCTACTGCATCATACCTTATGTCAGAGGAGATGCGAGAAGTCAGGATGAGAGTGTGATTTTAGAGCAGATTAGCAAACTTGCAAGCAATGGCTTTGGCGAATTTGTACTGACAGGTACAAATATAGGGAGTTACGGTAAAGATAAAGATAGCTCTCTTGGAAAATTGGTACAAAATATCGGGAAGATAAGAGGTGTAAGGCGAGTGAGGCTAGGGAGTATAGAGCCTGTGCAAATAGATGAGAGTTTTAGAGAGATTTTGCGTGAACCTTGGCTTGAGAGGCATCTTCACATAGCACTTCAGCATACAAGCGAGAGGATGCTTAAAATCATGAGAAGAAGAAATAGCGTAGATAGTGATTTGGAGCTTTTTTGCGAACTGAAAAGTTTAGGTTTTGCACTCGGGACTGATTTTATAGTAGGACATCCAGGAGAGAGTGAAGAGATATGGAGTAAAGCTTTGCAAAAGATAAAAGAGTTTCCTTTGACTCATATACACTCTTTTACATATTCAAAACGAGATGGCACACCATCGGCAAAGATGCAAGAAATCGTAAGAGGTGATAAAGCAAAATCTAGGCTCAAAGAGTTAAATGCTATAATTAAAGAGAAAAATCGTGAGTTTAGAGATAGACATAAAGTTCCTCTGCAGATTTTGGTAGAAGAAAAAAACGGTGATGTATATACAGGCTATGATCAATTTTACAACAAAATGTTTATAGAATCAAAAATAGATATAACAAAAGAGTGGGTAGATATAGGAGAATATGATGTTCGAGAAGATAACAACAGCGCTGAATTTTAAATCCAAAAAGCTTTTAGTGTCGCTTATGGCACTTAGTGTTATAGTGATTTTACTTCTATTTGGATATATGAAAAATGCACCTGTTGTTATAAATCTAAACCACTACGAAAAGCTCTTGAATGCAAATATGATCCAAAGAGCAAAGATTGAACAAAATGAAGTCATCTTGTATACACCAGACCGCTCTTATGCGATAGCAAAAGATGGGATAGATATAAAAAAACTTTTAAAAAATGTTCCTATAGAGACGGCAAATAGTTCAGAATTGATGGATGATATGGTCTCTTTGATTTTCGCAACGGTTTTCTTTTTAATTGTACTATTTATAGCTAGAAAAAGACGAGAAAAAGAGTTGCAAGATGTCGAAAACAATGAGCAAAAATCCTTCTCTTTGGACGCTTTTGCATCTTTTGACATACACCCAGCACTTTCAAAGATAAGATTCGATGATGTAGCAGGTATAAAAGATGTCAAAGAGGAGTTAGAAGAGGTAGTTGACTTTCTAAAATACCCGGCAAAATATAAACAATACGGCATATCGCTCCCTAGAGGAGTTTTACTTATAGGACCTCCCGGTGTTGGCAAGACGCTCATAGCAAAGGCTGTTGCGGGAGAAGCAAGCGTACCGTTTTTCTATCAGAGTGGAGCTAGTTTTGTGCAGATATATGTTGGTATGGGAGCAAAAAGAGTAAGAGAACTTTTTGCACATGCTAAGGCTTATGCACCCTCTATCATCTTTATTGATGAGATTGATGCAGTTGGAAAAGCAAGAGGTGGCATGAGAAATGATGAGAGAGAGTCCACACTAAATCAGCTTTTAACAGAGATGGATGGTTTTGAAGACAGCAGCGGAGTCATAGTCATAGGAGCTACAAATAAGATAGATATTATAGACGAGGCACTGCTTCGTTCAGGTAGATTTGACAGGAGAATTTTTATACCACTTCCTGATTTGCAAGACAGGGTAGATATACTCAAAGTATATCTAAAAAATAAGCCATGCAAGGCAAAGATAGAAAATGTAGCAAAGATGAGTGTAGGCTTTTCAGGAGCAGCGCTCTCAACCCTCGTAAATGAAGCAGCTATAAATGCACTAAGGAGAGAGAGTAAGATTATAGAAGATGGGGATTTTTATGCTGTTAAAAATAAGGTGCTTTTAGGAAAAACAAAAGTTTTAAGCTTTAGTGACGAAGAAAAGAAGATACAATCTTTATATCAGGGCGCCAAGGCACTTTGTGCGTATTGGTTTGAAGTTGATTTCGATAAAATCACTATCGTAAATGACAGACTAAAAGAGATAGATGCCGAGATAGAGTCTAAAACAAGCATGCTTTCTAAGATAAAGGTCTATCTATCGGGCATGGTTGCAACAAAACTAAAATATAATGAAAAATTTACAAATTCTACTAAGGATCTCAAGAGAGCCACTGCTATGGCACAAAATATGGTTGAAAATTTTGGTATGGGTGATAGTATATTGCCAATGCAAAATGATGTAGAGAAGATTTTAGACGAAGCATATAGTGAAGTGGAGAAGTTTTTGATTGGTATGGAGAAGCCACTAGAAAAAATTTCACAGATTTTATATACCCAAGAGAGTATTAGCAAAGATGAGATGAAGAGTTTTATGCATGAAATTTTTTAGTGGATTTTGTTTTGACGGTGAGAGCGAACTCTTTAGCGAATACATTGAATACAACGATTTTTGTGTGGCAGGCTTTAGCTATGGAGCTATAAAAGCCTTTGAATATACCTCTACATGTAGAGATAGAATAGATAAGCTACAGCTCTTCTCACCCGCTTTTTTTCAAGATAAAAGTGATAAATTTAAACGCCTGCAAACCATCAGTTTTTCTAAAAATCAAGATAAATATATCCAGAATTTTTTCGACAAGGTGAAGTATCCGTCTAATTTGAATATAGAAAAATATTTCAAAAAATCCAGCCTTGAGGATCTTAAGAGGCTGTTGAATTATGAGTGGGACGCCAAGAAGCTCGAAAAGCTTATTAGGCAAGGAGTGCAAATAGAGGTATACCTAGGTGGCAAAGATAAAATCATAAATCCAAATTCTACTCTAGAGTTTTTTTCTCCATGCGCAAATATCTACTTTATCAAAAATACGGGGCACCTGTTGAGCTAAAAAAGAGTTTGTACCTCTTCGAGATATCTCGAAGAGGTACATGTTTAAAAAATTTACAAAGCTCCAGATGCGTAAGCATGTTCTCCGAGGAGCTTTTCATCCATGCCGAATTCTTCATCGTCTTCTGTGGTTTTTACATCCATAAATTTGTTGATTACGGCTAAACCTATATATGTGAAAGAAAAGGCATAAGTACTTGCAAAAACTATAGCAACCACTTGTTTGAAGAAAAAGTCACCACCACCATACAGTAGTCCGTTCGCTCCATGTATGTTTACTTGAGTACTTGCAAAAACACCTAATAAAATCGTGCCTAGACTTCCGCCGACTCCATGCACGCCCCATACATCTAGTGCATCGTCCCAGCCAAATTTGTTTTTTAATTCTACTGCATAATAACACACAAGGCCGGCTATTATGCCGATGATAGCAGCATCAGAGACACTAACATAGCCAGCTGCCGGAGTGATTGTTGCTAGTCCTGCAACCATACCCGTCAATAATCCTACAAACTTTGGTTTTTTCTCTATCATCCAAGCTACAAATAGCCAAGTTGCTCCTGCGAAAGAAGCGGCAATGTCAGTATTTAAAAAAGCTAAAGCTGTTATATGATCGACTCTAAATTCACTTCCTGCATTAAAGCCATACCAACCAAACCACAAGACACCGGTGCCAAGAGCAACTAGTGGGATACTATGTGGAATCGATTCTTTTATCCTTCTTTTGCCTAGATAAAGCACGGAAGCCAACGCAGCCATACCAGCTGTCGCATGTACAACAATACCGCCAGCAAAATCAAGTACGCCCCAATCAGCAAGTATTCCACCGCCCCAAACCATGTGGACAAAAGGAAAATATACAAATAGTTGCCAAGCAACTAAAAATACCAAATAAGCTTTGAATTTTACTCTGTTTGTAAAAGCACCTGTGATTAAAGCAGGGGTGATTATGGCAAACATCATTTGATATGCGATAAATACTATTATAGGTATTGTATGATTTATCGGAGCTGGATCCATTGAATTTATGCCGTTAAAAAAAGCATTATGGAAATTTCCAATAATTCCGAAAAAATCTGTGCCATCAGCTACATTTCCGCTAAAACACATCGAGTACCCTATGGCAAACCACAAAATTGTCGTGATACACATAGATACGAAGCTTTGAATCATGATTCCTAAAACATTTTTTCTACCAACCAAACCTCCATAAAAGAAAGCCAGTCCCGGAGTCATAAACATTACCAAACTTGTTGCTAAAAGCATAAAGCCAGTATTACCAGTGTCAATTACCATTTGCAGATCCTTTGTTATAAATATTAAAGCAATCATAACTCAATTATTGTTTTATATAATTAAAATATATTATTAATTGTCTTTTTTTATCTTTTAAAATGAGTTTACAAATAGAACTCTAAATGAAATGCATAAGATTATGTATGACGACAAGACTCAACCAAAGAGAGTTTGCAAAAATGCTTCGATAAGTAACACTCCTATTGTTAAAGAGAGGATTATGAAGATAAGTGGTAAATATCTTTTCATCTTTTACCTTTGAGTAAGGGCGAGTTTTAGTGCTAAAAGTGCAAATACACTTCCTGCTGTCTTGTTGAGTATTGCTTCACCATTTTTTGTGTTGTTGAACCACGAACCGATTCTAGCGGCTAGTAAACTGATGGAAGTAAATACAACCAAAGCACAAATGATAAAGATAAAACCTAGTAAAAATATTTGCAAAGTAAAATTTCCATTTTGTGGACTTGTAAACTGTGGCAAAAATGCCAAAAAGAAAATAGATACTTTAGGGTTTGTTACATTCATAAATATTCCTCTTTTATAGAGCTTTGTTAGACTTAGATCTTTTTTATCTGCTCGAAAGTGGTGAGAAGTGGAGCTTTTAAAAGATAAGTAGGCTAGGTACAAAAGATATGCAGCACCTATGTACTTTAGTATGTCAAATGCAATTTTTGAAGTTTGAAATATAGCAGCAACTCCAAGTGCAACGGCAGTAGTATGTACAATAAGTCCGGTACAAAGCCCTAGAGTCACAAATATACCGGGTTTTGCACCTTTACTCATGGATTGAGTCAATACAAAGATATTGTCAGGTCCCGGAGCCAAAGCTAAGAGGGTAGAAGCGGTGATAAAAAGCACCAAAGTATCAAATGGTATCACTATTTTCCTTTCGTTTAATTATATTTTTGTATAATAACATAATATTTAGCTAGTGGAGTAATAAATGTCAAGAATGAGCAATGCTACAGCTTTGGATTTGATCAAAAATGCAGATTTGATTGACCTTGGAGTGATGGCGAGTGAGAAAAAAAGGGAACTGCATCCCCAAAAAGTTACTTCGTTTATCGTGGATAGAAATATAAACTATACAAATGTCTGCTGGGTTGATTGTAAATTTTGTGCATTTTACAGGCATGCTAACGCTGATGATGCCTATGTTTTGAGTTTTGAACAGATAGGTAAAAAGATAGAAGAACTTATAGAGATAGGCGGTACACAGATACTCTTTCAAGGTGGAGTTCATCCGAAACTTAAAATTGAGTGGTATGAAGATTTGGTAGAGTGGATAAGTACAAACTATCCGACTATTACGATACATGGTTTTTCTGCGATAGAGATAGATTATATCGCTAAAATATCCAAGATTTCTTACAAAGAGGTGCTTCAAAGATTGCATGCAAAGGGGCTTTTTTCGATTCCCGGAGCAGGTGCGGAGATACTGAGTGACAAGGTCAGAGATATAATTGCTCCCAAAAAGCTAGATACAAAAGATTGGATAGAAGTACATAGACAAGCTCATAAGATAGGCATAAAATCAACTGCAACGATGATGTTTGGGACAGTTGAGAGTGATGAAGATATAGTCGAGCACTGGGAGCATATAAGAGATCTTCAAGATGAAACAGGTGGTTTTAGAGCCTATATCATGTGGAGTTTTCAATCTGCAAATACCAAGCTTTTGCAAGAGTATCCGAAGCTTAAAAAACAGTCTTCAAATCGCTATCTTAGGCTTTTAGCAGTAAGTAGACTCTATCTTGATAACTTTAAAAATATCCAAAGCTCTTGGGTGACACAAGGTAGCTATATCGGACAGTTGGCACTTAAGTTTGGTGCAAATGATTTAGGAAGTACGATGATGGAAGAAAATGTAGTTTCAGCAGCAGGTGTACAAAATAGAATGAATCAAGAAGAGATGATAAAGCTCATACGAGATATAGATGAGTTTCCAGCAAAAAGAGATACAGCGTATAATATATTAGAGAGGTTTTAAATATGTTTAGAAATATGATGATAATTTTGATATTTTTACAAGGAGTTTTAGTGAGTGCAGTTTTAGATAATATAGATATAAAAGGTGTAAAAGTACCGGTTATTTATGAAAAAGATTCTCATCTGCCTATCGTTTCACTACAGTTGGTGGTACGAAAAAGTGGAAGTATAGAAGATGATGGACATGCAGGACTTGCTAGATTTACAGCGAGTATGCTAAATGAGGGCACAAAAAAATTAGGTTCCATCGGCTTCTCAAGTCAGCTTGACCAAAGAGCCATAAGTCTGAGTGCAAACGCAGGAACAGAAACTTTTGTATTTGAAATTTCTTGCTTAAAAGAGCAGTTTCCTTTTGCTGTTTCCATGCTAAAACAACTCCTTAGCGATCCTAATTTTACAGATGCAAGTTTTGGAAAAGTCAAAAGTCAAACACTAGGTTATCTATCTAACAAAGAGAGTGATTTTGACTATATCGCTAGTGTAAATTTAAAAAAGCTTATATATAAAAATACACCTATAGAACATCCTTTTTCAGGTGATGAAAAGAGCATAAAGAGCCTAGCCTTGGATAATGTTAAAAATTTTTATGAAAAACATATAGACTTAAGTAATCTTATCATCGTTGTGGGTGGAGATTTAAAAGAAGATGAGTTCAAAAAGTTGATAACTCCACTTTTGGACGATTTGAAAGTTGGAAAGAGAAGAGAGATAAAAGAGTTTGCGGTCAATCCTAAAGAGGAGGAGATAGTGGTAAAAAGAGATACACAGCAGGCGTATATCTACTTTGGTGCACCTTTTTATCTCAAAAGTGGAGACGAAAATATATATAAGTCAAAAGTGGCTAGTTTTATACTTGGTGCAAGCGGTTTTGGAAGCAGATTGATGGAGGAGATAAGAGTCAAAAAAGCTTTGGCATATTCAGTCTACTCAAGGCAGAGTGTATCGAAATCACACAGCGTTTTTATGGGTTATTTGCAGACAAAAACGCAGAGTCTTAAAGAGGCACAAAAGCTTGTCAAAGAAGTGATAAGGAAGTTTGTTAAAGATGGAGCAACGGCAGATGAGCTAGAACAGGCAAAAAAGTTTCTCTTAGGAAGTGAACCACTTAGAAGTGAGACTTTGTCTCAAAGATTAAATAGAGCATTTCACGAGTATTACAGTGGATATAAGCTAGGGCACTCAAAGATAGTTCTGGATAAAATCGAAAAATTAAGCCTGAAAGATTTGAATAGTTTTATCGAAAAACACGATGAAATCAATGAACTAAGCTTCTCAATAGTGACAAAGTGAATAGTGATACAAAATATTTCAAGAAACTAGGAGTCAGCACTTTTACAGAGTTGGCTCTGCTACTTCCAAAATCCTATGAAAACAATTTCATAGACCAAACACCTCAGATAAACCAGCAAAACTGTATAGAAGTAGAAGTTCTAACAACTCACAGAAGTCCAAAAGCTTTAAGCATAAAGTTTTTTTGCAAAACTTGGAATGAAAAGTTAAATGCTGTCGTTTTTAGACCCTCACCATATCACAATAAGATATTTAAAGTAGGCGAGACTCTACATGTAAAGGGCAAAATCATATGGAGTGGCGGCTACTTGCAACTACAACAGCCTAAGGTCATAAAAGAGATAAATACTATAATTCCAAAGTACAAAACCGCACTTCCAAATACCTTGATGAAGAAACTAATCAAGAAGTATCTAAATGAAAAAAATCTAAAAAAAGAACATCTTAAGACAGAAGATATAAATAACTTGATGTTATTGCACTTTCCAACACCAAGTTTTTTATACAATTTTGTTAAAGACGGATACCCTTTTGAAGTGCTAAGGAGCTTAAAATATTGCGAAGTGTATTCGTATCTTTTAGCACTTAGTAAAAAAAGTATAAAATATATAGCAAAGAGTAGGCTTGATTCATCGATAGACGATTTTGTTAAAAATCTTCCTTTTGAATTGACGAGCGACCAAAATAAAACTATACAAGAGATAAAAGATGACTTTTTGAGCAGATATGCAGCCAAAAGACTCGTCATGGGAGATGTGGGGTGTGGTAAAACTATGGTCATACTAGCATCTGTGATGATGTGCTACCCTAAAAGAGCAGTTTTGATGGTTCCTACTACGGTGTTGGCAAAGCAGATATATGATGAGGCCTTAAAGTTTTTACCTCTACATGTAGAGGTAAAATTAGTGGTTCAAAATAGTAAAAAAGATGATGATTTAAGCAAATATAGCTTTATCGTAGGTACTCATGCGCTTCTTTTTAGGGAGTTGCCAGAGATTGATTTAGTGATGGTGGATGAACAGCATAGATTTGGAACAAAGCAGAGAGCCCTGATAGGACATTTAGCAAAAGATGGTGACAAAAGGGCTCATTTTTTACAGTTTTCAGCTACGCCTATCCCTAGAACGCTTAGCATGATGCACTCTTCTTTGGTTGATTTTTCTTATATAAAAGAGTTACCGTTTAAAAAAGACATAGAGACAAAAATCATAAACAAATCTGCGTTTAAAGATCTACTTGAGCATATAGAAAAAGAGATAAAAACAAAGCATCAGTGTATCATCGTATATCCGCTTGTTGAAGAGAGTGAGGTTATCGACTATCAATCCATAGAAGAAGGCAGGGGATTTTGGGAGAGTAGATTTGAAAATGTTTATGTAACATTTGGCAAAGATAAAAATAAAGAAAAAGTTTTGGAAGAGTTTGCTCAAAAAGGTGATATACTCGTCTCTACTACTGTCATAGAAGTGGGAATATCTCTTCCAAAACTAAGTACTATCGTAATCGTTGCGCCTGAGAGACTTGGACTTGCAAGTTTGCATCAACTTCGTGGTAGAGTTAGTAGAAATGGACTCAAAGGCTACTGTTTTTTATATACAAATTTAAAAGAGAGTAGAAGGCTCGATGATTTTGCAAAGACTACAAGTGGGTTTGATATAGCTGAGCTTGATTTGAAGTATAGAGAGGGAGGAGATATGTTAAAGGGTGTTTTTCAAAGTGGAAAAAGTTTTGAGTGGTTTGACATGAGTGAAGACATAGAGGTGTTAAAAGAAGCTAAAGAAAATATTAAGTACAATACGAAAAGTGATTGTACGAAAAAAGCAGGAGTATGACAATGGCAAGACCAAAACCGACAAATAGTCGATACGACTTGAAACCAAATGATTTTATCGTTTCAAAGACGGACTTGAAGGGAAGGATTACATACTGTAATCATATATTTATGCAGTTGGCTAAATACAGCGAAGAAGAGCTTATCGGCGCTCCTCATAATATAATCCGACATCCGGATATGCCTCGTATAGTATTTAAGCTATTGTGGGATAGAATCCAAAATAAAGATGAGATATTTGCTTATGTAAAAAATCTCTCAAAAGATGGAGGGTACTACTGGGTTTATGCAAATGTTACTCCTTCATTGGATGTAAATGGCAATCTAATCGGTTACTACTCTGTAAGAAGAAAACCAAGTGAAGAGGGGATAAGGGCTTGCGAGGAATTGTACGCAAGACTTATAGATGAAGAAAAAAGGGGTGGCATGGATGCTTCAAGTAGATACTTAAATGATTTATTAAAAGATAAAGGTGTTAGTTATGATGAATTAATCGCCTCATTACAAGGATAAATAGTATGTTTGGTTTTAAAAAGAAAAAATCTGATTTAATTGATAAAATCAATAGAGTAGTGCTCAGAGCTGCAAATGGTGACTTGGAAGATAGGATAATTCACATAGATATGAAAGATCCTCTTGCAAAAACTGCCTGGGGTATAAATGACTTGCTTGATCAGCTAGAAGCATATATGAGAGATGCAAATACAGCAGTAGAGTTTGCAAGTGCCGGAAAGAGTTACAGAAAAATGTATCCTGCCGGTTTAAAAGGGCTTTTCAACTCATCTAGTAAAAATATCTCCAAAGGGGTAGAGGGTATACTTGTAGCTGGAAAAGAGAAACTTAGAGCTGAAATGAGTGCAAAATTTGGCTCTTTAAATGGTGGAATAGGTGCTTCATTTAAAATTCTCCAATCAGATATGCAAGAGGTCATAGAAGTGGTTTCTAAGATTAGCAATATGTCTGAAAACACGGCATTGAAATCCAATGAAAGTCTTGATGTTACCAGGGAGATATCCGTCAAGTTGAATAATCTCATAGAATTGATTGTAAATATATCTGAAGCGATAAATTCACTAGGTTCTAGAACGGAAGAGATAAGCTCTGTTGTCAATCTCATAAAAGATATAGCAGATCAAACAAATCTTCTAGCTCTAAATGCGGCCATAGAGGCAGCAAGGGCAGGGGAGCATGGAAGAGGTTTTGCGGTAGTTGCAGATGAGGTAAGGCAGTTGGCTGAACGCACACAAAAAGCAACTTCCGAGATAGCGATTACCATACAAACACTACAGCAAGAAACTCAAGATATACAATCCAATGCAAAAGAGATAAATGATATAGCATCAGATTCTGGTGAAGCCATAGAGGGTTTTGAAGCAACTTTAGAGGATTTTAGTAAAAATGCAAATGAGACATCAAAAGCATCAAAATTTACTGAAGATAAGAGCTTTTCTACTCTTGTTAAGATTGACCACATTATATATAAAACGACAGCATATTCATCTGTTTTGAATGAAAAAGTAGATGAGTCAAACTACAATGATGCAAATAACTGTAGATTGGGCAAGTGGTATCACGAAAAAGGAAAAGAACTTTTCGGATACACAAGTGCTTATAAAACCATAAATACACCTCATCAAGATATACATAACTTTGTAATTGAAAACATGAAAGAGTTAGATAAAAATGGTTTGACTAAAAACAATGCCGAGTTTTATCTTGAGAATTTTAAAAATATGGAAAGTAGCAGTATGAAAGTGTTTGAACTTTTGGATAAGATGGTTGAAGAAAAGAGCGAGAAGAGCTAAGCGCTCTCTCGCTCGAGACCGTAAAATAAACTGTGTAAACCCACCTCTTATCCAATAATCACTTTGTATATTTTGACATAATTTCGCTGAAAAATATACAAAGTTGAGGATAAATTTCATACCAATTCCTGATACAGTTC